>JAGOPP010000004.1:66010-114575 GCA_017991935.1 Oscillospiraceae bacterium | reverse complement strand
GACGTCAGCGAGCGGCTGAGAAAACTCAACCCGGTGCTCTACGCGGAAGTGCGCGCGGTGCTGGACCGGAACCGGGCCGAGCGCCATCTGCGCGGCGGTATGGCGACGAAGCTCAAATACGAGGCGCTGAGAAACGGGGAACCATTGCCTGAGGAATAAAAAAAGAAAGCCCGCCGGATTGTTTCCGGCGGGCTTTTGTTGGGCGAGGCTCCGTCTTCTCCGCGAAAGCGGCGGCATGGGGCTATCGAAAGATAACATGAGCATCAAGTGTTTATCATATGAAAGCAAAGGCGGCGCGTGGTTATCGCAAGACGGCATGAGCACCAAGTATTTGTCGCATAGACGCAAAGGCGGCGCGGGCGCGGGGCCGGTTTTTTCCCGGCGAGCGCGTTCCGTGCGGCCCCGCCGCGAGCCGAGCATGGCTTTGGGCCCTACCCGGAAGATTTTTTAAAGTCCCCGGCGCGGGGGCCGATCCGGGGCCTTTTATTCCCGGGCGAGCTCCTTCGCGAAATTCGCGATGTTGTCCGGCAGGATATGGTTGTGGGGTTTGAGCGACGGGTCCGATTTGGAGGCGAGCTCCATGATTTTTAAGAGCAGCTTGCCGCCGCCGCGCTGCTTCGCCACGTCGAATTCGCCGCCGAAGGTATCCATGCACAGCGCGTGCTCCATAAAATCCTCCGAAAAATTCCGGATAAAGGCGTCGGAGGCTTTTGTCAGCAGACAGTTGCAGGTAAAGGCGGCATAGCGCCTCTCCCGCAGGTCGGCGGCGCATTTTTGGATCATCCGCCGGATGCGGGCGTCGATCATGCCCATGCGCACCGGCGTGCCGAATACGACCGTGTCGTAGCCGGTATAGTCCGGCTCGCCGTTTGCGATGTCGAACATGTCCGTGTTTTCGGCCCCGAGCCTCGCGGCGAGCAGGGCGGCGCAGCGCTTGACGGTGCCGGTCTTGGTGGCATAGATGATGATCGTCTTTATAGCAATCGCCTCCCGGATTCGCGGCTCTGTTCCCGCAGGCGCGGCGCGCGGCGTCGTTGGCCGCCGCCGCGGGCGGGCCGCCGGGATCGCCGCAAACTGGCCGCTCTGCCGTTAGTTTATCATATCCGCCCGGGGATTGCAAAAGAAGATTTCCACCGCGAGGGGGGCGGCCCCCGCCCTGCCCGCGCGGTTTTTCCCTTTCGCGCGCGTTTGCGGCAAAGCCCGGCGGGCTTTTGTTGTAATTCCCCCCCGGCTGCGGTAAAATATAGGAGAAAGAAAAAAGATCAAAAGGAAGGCGAACACAATGTCCATTGTCGCTGCGGCCATGGTGCCCCATCCTCCGATCATCCTGCCGGAGGTCGGCAAGGGCGAGGAACAAAAAATCGGCGCGACCATCGCGGCCTACCGGCGGGCGATGAAGTTTTTGGCCGACCAAAAGCCGGATACGGTTATCGTCACCTCCCCGCACAGCGTGATGTATTCCGATCTCTTCCACATCTATCCGGGGGCGGGCGCGCGGGGGAGCTTCGCGCAGTTCGGCGCGCCGGAGATCCGCTTCAACATCGGATACGACGTGGAATTTGTCCATGAGCTCTGCCGCCTCGCGGCGGAGGAGAAAGTCTTTGCCGGCACCATCGGCGACGACCCGCCGGAGCTCGATCACGGCGTCATGGTGCCGCTCTATTTCCTGCGGGAGGCCTGCGGCGGCGGGCTGCCGTTCCAGTTCGTGCGGATCGGGCTCTCGGGCCTGCCGCTCGTCGAGCATTACCGCCTCGGCGCGCTGATCCGCGAGGCGGCAGAGAGCCTCGGCAAGCGCGTGGCCGTCATCGCAAGCGGAGATCTCTCTCATAAGCTGCTGGCGAAGGGCCCCTACGGCTTTGCCGAGGAGGGCCCCGTCTACGACGAAAAAATTATGGAAACGATGGGCGGCGGCGCGTTCGGCGAGCTCATGGACTATGACGCGAAGTTTTGCAACAGGGCCGCCGAGTGCGGCCACCGCTCCTTCACCGTCATGGCCGGCTGCCTCGACGGCGTCTCCGTGGAGGCGTCCCGCCTCTCCCACGAGGGCACGTTCGGCGTCGGGTACGGCGTCTGCACCTTTTTGCCCGGGGAGCCGGACGAGAGCCGCCTTTTCCTGCAAGCCTACCGGCAGAGGCAGGAGGCCGAGCTGGAGAAAAAGCACGAGCGGGAGGACGAGTACGTCCGCCTCGCGCGCCGCTCCTTCACAAGCTGGGTGCAAAAGCGCCAAGTCGTCGCGATCCCGGACGACCTGCCGCGGGAAATGCTCGAGACGGCGGCCGGCGTGTTCGTCTCGCTGCACAAGGAGGGACAGCTGCGCGGCTGCATCGGCACGATCGCGCCGACCCGGAGCTCGATCGCCGAGGAGATCGTCTACAACGCGATCAGCGCGTGCAGCAAGGACCCGCGCTTTATGCCGGTCATCCCGGCGGAGCTGCCCTATCTCGAATGCACGGTCGACGTGCTCAGCGAGCCGGAAAAGATCGGCTCCATGGACGAGCTCGACCCCAAGCGCTACGGCGTGATCGTCTCCGCGTTCGGCAAGCGCGGCCTGCTGCTGCCGAATCTTGAGGGCATCGACACGGTGGAGCAGCAGGTGCGGATCGCGCTCAAAAAGGCCGGCCTGCCCGACTCAACGGAGCCGGAGCTCGAGCGGTTCGAAGTGGTGCGCCATTACTGAGCGCAAACGGTTCGGAGTGGCCGATTATCATTGTACGCAACATTCGCTCCGCCCGGAAACGGCGGTACTAAAATAAAAATGGTTCGGAGTGGCCGATTATCATTGTACGCAACGTCCGCCCCGCCCGGAAACGGCGGCGCCGAAATAAAAACGGTTCGGAGTGGCCGATTATCATTGTACGCAACATTCGCTCCGCCCGGAAACGGCGGCGCCGAAATAAAAACGGTTCGGGGGTGACAACGATGGTGGAATGCAACGTCTGTTTCCGGCACTGCCACATGGAGGAGGGCGCGATCGGCGCCTGCGGGGCCCGGAAGAACGAAAACGGCCTGAGCGTCTGCCTTAATTACGGGGAGCTGACCTCGCTCGCGGTCGACCCGATCGAAAAGAAACCCTTCGCGCGCTTTCATCCGGGCAGCCGCATCCTCTCGGTCGGCAGCTACGGGTGCAACCTGTTCTGCCCGTTCTGCCAGAATTACGAGATCGCGGCGGCCCGGCGCGGGGAGGTCCCCATCCGCAAGGTGAAGCCCGAGACGCTCGCAAACCTCGCGAAGGACGGCGAGCCCTCCGGCAACATCGGCATCGCGTTCACCTATAACGAGCCGATGATCGGCTGGGAATTCGTGCGCGACACCGCGAAGCTCGTCCGCGAAAGGGGCATGGTGAACGCGGTCGTCACAAACGGCTCCGTGGAGCCGGAAATTCTCAGAGAGGTATTGCCCTACGTCGACGCCTTTAACATTGATTTAAAAGGCTTCACCGAGGAATATTACAAAAAACTCGGCGGGGATCTGGAGACGGTCAAGACCTTCATCAAGATCGCCGCGGGGAGCGCCCATGTCGAGCTGACCACGCTGATCGTCCCCGGGGAGAACGACTCGCCGGAAGAGATGGAGCGGGAGGCCCGGTGGATCGCCTCGGTCGACGAGGAGATTCCGCTCCACATCACGCGCTTCTTCCCGCGCTACCAATACGAGGACCGGAAGCCGACCGACGTGGACCAAATGAGGGAGCTCGCCGCCGTGGCGCGGAAGAGCCTCGGCACGGTTATGCTGGGAAATGTGTGAGCTGTTGAGAAGGAAAAGCGCCCCGGCGTCGGCCGCCGTCGCGCGGAAGAGCCTCGGCACGGTTATGCTGGGAAATGTGTGAGCTGTTGAGAAGGAAAAGCGCCCCGGCGTCGGCCACCGTCGCGCGGAAGAGCCTCGGCACGGTTATGCTGGGAAATGTGTGAGCTGTTGAGAAGGAAAAGCGCCCCGGCGTCGGCCGCCGTGGCGCGGAAGAGCCTCGGCACGGTTATGCTGGGAAATGTGTGAGCTGTTGAGAAGGAAAAGCGCCCCGGCGTCGGCCGCCGTGGCGCGGAAGAGCCTCGGCACGGTTATGCTGGGCAACGTGTAGCCGGTGAGAAAAAAATATCCGGCGTTGACCACTGAAGACAAAGAGCACGCCCGGCGGGCCGCCGGGGACAAAGAAAAACCCGGTGGCGGGCCGCCGCGCGGCGTCGCGTCGGCCGTGCTCAAAATGATATTTCCGTGCTCAAATAAAAAGACGCCCCGGACGGGGCGTCTTTTTTTATAGGTATGGGGGCCGGTCTTTGGGCCGGTTTGCCCCGGCGCGGGAGGACCGCATGCAAAAGGGCGGCCGAAAACATTCTCCGGCCGCCGGGGGTCACTGGTAGAAGATCTGCGCGATGGGGCTGTCGGCGTCGAGGACCAGCGTCTTCTCCTCGCCGGTCATGGATTCCTTCATCGCGTCGAGGGCGATCATAAAGGTGTAAAAATCGGCCTCCTCGGGCGTGTCGTAGATTTCGCTGAGGATGCGCATGTATTCGGCGTCGCCGGCGGCCTTGGTCGTCTCGCCTTGGGCGCTCGCCTCGGCGAGGGTGATCTGCACCCGCTTGTCGGCGGCGTTGCGGATCTGCTTGGCCTGCGCCGCGCCCTCCGCCTCGTAGGAGGCGGCGATGTTGTTGCGTTCGCTGATCATGCGGGCGTAGACGGCGCTCTTGTTGTCGTCCGGCAGGTCGATCTTCTTGGTCTCCACCGCGATCATTTCGATGCCGTATTTCTCAAAGGAATCGCCGATGTTCGCCATAATCGCGCCGGCCACCGCCCCGTTGCGCCCGCTGATGATCTGCTCGAGCGTCAGGGAGCTCATGACCGTCTTGAGCGCGTTGTAGACGTTGGCGTCGATGCGGCTCTCGGCGTTTTCGATGCTGCCGGAGAGCGTCTCGATGAAGAGGCGCGGGTCGTCGATCGACCAGATGGCGAAGCAGTCCGCGATCAGCGAAGATTTATCCGCCGAGATCAGGTCGCTGACCGGCAGATCGTAGAGCAGCACGGTTTTGGGCAGCAGGCTTGTTTTTTGGATGAACGGGGTCTTGAAATAGAGGCCCGGCTGGTCCCGCACGTCCACCACCGCGCCAAACTCGCGGATCACGCCGTACTCGTTCGCCCGCACGATGTAGACGCTCTCGGAGAGCCCGATCACGGCGGCGAGGAGCAGCGCGATCGTCAAAATTTTACCGGCCAGCCTGCCGCTTTTTTTCGCGGCGGCGGGGCGATTGGTTTCTTCCATATCAGTCCGCCTCCTTTGCGGTGGTTTCAAACGACGCGAAGTCGTCGAGCGGCAGCATCGTGTCGACGGAGCCGTCCTTGCCGAGGATGACGACCTTCATCTCCGGGAAGATGCCGGAGACCGTCTCATAAAACAGGCGCTGTTTCGTGATGGCCGGGAACTTCGCGTACTCGGCGTAGAGCTCGGAGAACCGGGAGGCCTGCCCCTCGGCCTCGGCGATGCGGGATTCCTTGTAGGCCGCGGCCCGCTGCAAAATCTCGTCGGCGTCGGCTTCGGCGGCCGGGAGCACTTCGTTCGCGTATTTGTTCGCGTTGTTGATGGCGGTCTCGGCGTCCTGCTTGGCCGTCTCGACCTGCTTGAAGGCCTGCTGCACCTCCACGGTCGGCGGGATGGCGTCCTGCATGGCAATGTTGACGAGCGCGATGCCGAGGTCCTCCTTTTCGAGCCGGTTGGTGATCTTCTCCTTGATCGCGGCCTGAATCTCGGATTTCCCGGTGGTGATGACGTCGTCGACCTCGTAGAGGCCGATGGTGTCGCGGATGTAGCTCTGGCAGAGCATGCGCAGGATCTCCACCGGCTCCCGGCTGCCGTATAAGTACTTGATCGGGTCGGTGACGCGGTACTCGACGTAGAAATCCACGTCCACGAAGTTGAAATCGACCGAGATCATCACCGACTCGTCCTCGACGGTCTCGTCCGTGTTGAGGTTGTAGCCGATGGAGAAGCCCTTCGTGGCCTTGCTGACGATCGTCTTTTGCTGGATGAACGGCAGCTTGAATTTCAGGCCCGGCGTGCTCACCACGCTCGGCTTGCCGAAGGTGCTGATGACGGCGTACTCGTCCTCCTGTAACTGATAGAAAGAGCCGAACGCGATGCTCAGCGCGAGGAGCGCGGCGACGAGCCCCAGAAACGACCGGAAAATCAGCTTCCGGTGCGCGTGAAGGCCGTCGAAAAAGTTGCCGAACGCGTCTTCAAACATGATAGAATCCCTTCTTTCTTTTATAGTCCAGTCACTCTTCGAGGCCGGCGATCAGGTCCTGCGCCTCCGAGCGGAGCTCCGAGGAGCGGTAGGCCTTTTCCATGATGCGCAGCGCCGTCTGAAGCCGTTTCGCCGCGCCGGGAAACGGCTCCGCGTAGTCGGCGGTCAGCGCGGCGAGATCCTGCCCCGGCTCACGGTAGAGCCGGACAAAATAGAGGTAGAGGCGGCCGTCGTCGATGGAGTCGTCGCTCTCGTCCTCGAGATCGCCGTTGATGGAGCGCAGCAGCCGACAGATCTCCGGCAGCGGCAGGGCGCTGCGCAGCATGTTGATGATCAGGATGCGCGAAAGCTGGCGTCTGGTGTAGCGCTTGCCCTCGGGCGCGGAGAGAAATCCCCGCGCGACCCAGTTTTGGACGCGGTACGGCTCAAGCCCGGTGATCTTGGCGACCTGCGACAGCACAAGCCCCCCGCCCGCAAACAGCGACGAGAGCAGCTCGTCGGCCGCTTCCGCGCGGGCGCCGTCGATCCTGAGCGCGGAGCCCGGCATGGTGATCTGCATGGTGAATCCCCCTTTCTGTATGAAAAATCTTATCACATAATCATTTGATTGTCAATAGCAATCTAAAGATTATTTTTAGGAATCACAAGATTTCATTACCCCAAAAAGAAAAGCCCTCAAACGAGAGCTTTGTCGCCGATTTCGGCCGCTATGTTTAAGGCGCGGCGGCGCGCGGCGGGCCTTCGCGCCCTTTCCCGCCCGTTACTCCCGCTTCTTTTTGCCGGCGTAGCCGCGGATGGCCTCGAAGGTCTCCTCGCTGATGTCGTGCTCGATGCGGCAGGCGTCCTCGAGGGCCGTGTGCGCGTCCACCCCGAGGCTCACCAGCACCTCCGTCAGCAGCTTGTGGCGCTCGTAGATCCGCTGCGCGATCTCCATGCCGGTGTCGGTCAGCGTGATGAGGCCGTCGGCGTCCATCGTGAGGTAGCCGTTTTCGCGCAGGCGCTTCGTGGAGTAGCTGACGCTGGGCTTGGTGACGCCGAGATGCTCCGCCACGTCGATCGAACGGATGAAGCCGTGTTTTTCCTTCATCATCAGCATGGCCTCTAAGTAATCTTCTGACGCTTTTTGTATTTTCATGGCGTTTTGCACCAACTTTCCTACCGTCTGCATCCAGATTAACACACCCTGACCAAAAATACAAGAATTCCAAAAATGGTATTGACAAAAACGGGTCAAGACGTTAGACTGAAGTTAGGTTAGAGCAATCTAACTGATTATTTAGCAACTCGGTTAGGCTACTCTAACCGATAGCGCGCGTAGGAGGAACTGATGATGCCGCTCACACTTGCGAACGTAGGCGAGGAGAACATGATCCGGAAGGTCGGAGGGAGCTCGGAGCTCAAAAAGCATCTGGAGGACATGGGTTTTGTGGCCGGCGGAAACGTCACGGTGGTCTCCACGATCGGCGGCAACCTGATTGTCAACGTCAAGGAATCCCGCGTCGCCATCAGCCGGGAGATGGCCGGCAAGATCCTGATCTGAGGAGGGGAAGAGCATGAGAACCTTGAGGGAGGCGGCGGTCGGCGAGACCGTAACCGTTGTGAAGCTCCACGGCGAGGGCGCGATCAAGCGCCGCATCATGGATATGGGCATCACCAAGGGGGTGGCGGTCTACGTCCGCAAAGTGGCCCCGCTGGGGGACCCGGTGGAAGTGACCGTGCGCGGGTACGAGCTTTCGCTGCGCAAGGCGGACGCCGAAATGATTGAAACCGAATAAAAACGGGGGAAACCTCATTTTTTATAGATCACCGGTTAGATACATCTAACTAAGGAGAGAAACGATGGAGAGAGAGATCAAAATAGCCCTTGCCGGCAACCCCAACAGCGGCAAGACGACGCTTTTCAACGCCCTGACCGGCTCGAATCAGTTTGTCGGCAACTGGCCGGGCGTCACCGTGGAGAAAAAAGAGGGGAAGCTCAAAAAGCACGACAACGTGATCCTCATGGATCTGCCGGGCATCTATTCCCTTTCGCCCTACACGCTCGAGGAGGTCGTCGCGCGAAACTACCTGATCGGCGAGCGGCCCGACGCCATCCTCAACATCGTGGACGGCACCAACTTGGAGCGCAACCTCTACCTGACCACGCAGCTCACGGAGCTGGGGATTCCGGTGGTGGTCGCGATCAACATGATGGACGTCGTGGAGAAAAACGGGGACAAAATCAACATCCCGGAGCTCTCGCGCGAGCTGGGGTGCAGGGTCATGGAGGTCTCGGCGCTCAAGGGCGCGGGCATCATGGAGGCGGCCGCGGCCGCGGTGGACGCCGCGGAGCACACCAAGACCGTCCCGATGCACACGTTTTCCGGCGCGGTGGAGCACGCCGTGGCCCACATCGAGGAGGCGGCGCTCAACGACGTGCCCGCCGAGCGGCAGCGCTGGTATGCCATCAAGATTTTTGAGCGGGACCAGAAGGCGCTCGAGCAGCTGAAGCTCTCCCCCGCGATCCTCACGCACATTGAAAAAGACATTCAGGCCGCCGAGCAGGAGCTGGACGACGACGCCGAGAGCATCATCACCAACGAGCGGTACATCTACATCGGCTCCATCCTCAAAGGCTGCTATAAAAAGAAGAACGCGGGCCGGATGTCCGCGTCGGATAAGATCGACCGCGTCGTGACGAACCGGTGGCTCGCGCTGCCCATCTTCGCGGCGGTCATGTTCCTCGTCTATTTCGTGTCCGTCTCGACGGTGGGCGCTTGGGCGACCGACTGGGCCAACGACGGGCTGTTCGGCGGCGGATGGCACCTGCTCGGCATCGGCTCCTCCGCCTATGAGGAGGCCGCCGGGGGCTACGCCGAGGCGGGCGCGGCTGTCGAGGCGTTCGAGTCGGCCGCGGAGGGGGCGGGCCTCGACCCCGCGTCGGCGCGGGATCTCACCGCGACCGCCTATCTCTACGACGACGGCGGCAACGTGGAGACGGAGATCCCCGTTACATACGAGGACTACCTCGCGGCCGCCGGAGCGGAGGAACCCGATCCCGCCGATTACGGCGTCTGGGTGCCCGGGATCCCGACGCTCGTCGGGAACTGGCTCGCGCAAAGCCACACCGCCGACTGGATGCAGGGGCTGGTGCTCGACGGCATCGTCGCCGGCGTCGGCGCGGTGCTGGGCTTCGTGCCGCAGATGCTCGTGCTGTTTTCATTCCTCGCGTTTCTGGAGGCCTGCGGCTATATGGCCCGCATCGCCTTCGTCATGGACCGGATTTTCCGGAAATTCGGCCTCTCCGGGAAATCCTTTATCCCGATGCTCATCGGCACCGGCTGCGGCGTGCCGGGCATCATGGCCTCGCGCACGATCGAGAACGACCGCGACCGCAGGATGACCATCATGACCACCACCTTCATCCCCTGCGGCGCGAAGCTGCCGATCATCGCCTTGATCGCCGGGGCCATGTTCGGCGGGGCCTCATGGGTGGCGCCGAGCGCCTATTTCCTCGGCATCGCGGCGATCGTCGCCTCCGGCGTCATGCTCAAAAAGACGGCGATGTTCGCCGGGGACCCCGCGCCCTTCGTGATGGAGCTCCCGGCCTATCACTGGCCGACCGCCGCGAACGTGCTGCGCTCGATGTGGGAGCGCGGCTGGTCCTTCATCAAAAAAGCCGGCACGATCATCCTGCTCGCGACCGTCCTCGTGTGGTTCGCCTCCAACTTCGGCTGGGCGGGCGGCTCCTTCGGCATGGTGGCGATGAATGAGAGCATCCTTGCCGCCATGGGCGGGGCGATCGCGTGGATCTTCGCGCCGCTGGGCTGGGGCAACTGGCAGGGGGCCGTCGCCTCCATCACCGGGCTCATCGCCAAGGAGAACGTGGTGGGCACCTTCGGCGTGCTGTTCGGCGGCTTCGACGAGGTGGCCGAAAACGGCTGGCAGATCTGGGAAAACATGCGCGGGATCTTTACGCCGCTCTCCGCGTATTCGTTCTTGGTCTTTAACCTCCTGTGCGCCCCGTGCTTCGCCGCGATCGGCGCGATCCGCCGCGAGATGAACAGCGCCAAATGGACGTGGTTCGCGATCGGGTACCAGAGCGCGTTCGCCTACGCCGTCGCGCTCGTCATCTACCAGATCGGCATGCTGCTCTCCGGGCACGGCAGTCTGCCGGGCGCCGCCGCGGCCTTCGCCGTCCTCGCCTTCATCGCCTACATGCTGGCCCGCCCCTCGAAAGAGGCGGCGCTCCGGCAAAAAGCAAAGATCAAATCCTAACCGAAAACCTCAAAAGGAGGGGTCGATATGTTTTTGTGGATGATAGAAAACTGGGGAACCGTCGTCGTCGGCCTGCTGCTCGCGGCCGCGCTCGCCGCCATCGTCGCGAACATGGTGAAAAGCAAAAGGAGCGGGAAATCCGCCTGCGGCTGCGAATGCGCGGGCTGCCCGATGAGCGGGAGCTGCCATCAGAAAAAATAACAAAAAGAGAGGCGCGGGAATCCCCGCGCCTCTCTTTTTGATTGGGAAAAACCTCCGCCCGGAGCGGATGGGGCGCCGGCGGCATGTTTTCGTTTGCCGCGTCCCCCGGGACGCCCGGGACGCGCCGTTATTCGTTGATCGCCGATATGATCGACATTATCTTCGAGGCCGTGTCGTAGGTCAGAGAGATGGACTTGCTTTCATCCAGCTCAGCCTGATAGTAGATCGCGGTGTCGATCGTCGCCTCGACGGTCTGCTGCGTGAACCCTGCGTTTTTGACGGTTTCGAGGTAGGCGTCGAAATCCTCTCTTTCGACATTTTCGAACTGGAGGGAACAGAACTGGTCGGTGACGACGCTCGATGTCTGATCGCCCTTCTCAAATTTAGGGATCATGTCCGCCGAGACGCCCGTGGGCCATTCGGCTCCGCCCACCGTCGTCTTGTTCCCCTCGCTGTCCTCGAAGACGTATTGATCCCCGTCGATATCCACGGTCGCATCGCCGCCGAGGGCCCCGTTGATGACGGCCTCCTCCGCGGCCTCGTTGATCTCCTCGGTGACTTTTTCCTTGCCGCAGCCCGCTAAAACCAAAATGAGCGCGAGCGCGAGCGCGATTCCCCACATTGCTTTTTTCATGCGAAATCCTCCTTGCTATAATTGCGGCGACGGATCGTCCGCGCCGCGCGGGAGCCGCCTCCCGGTTTTCTATCAAATGCCCGCCGCGCGGGTGTGAACCGTGGGATGTTGGAGCCAGACCCGCCGCGCGGTCTCCCATAGGGCGCGCCGCGGTGCGGCGGGTGAAACGCTTCCCGCTCCCCGGCGCGGAGGGGTTCTCCCCATGCGCCGCGGCGGAGCGCGCCGGCCGTCTGTTCGTTTATATGAAAATGGAAATAAGATTATTAAATGGCATATTCCACCGCTTACTTTACCTCTTTTGGTCGCCGTTTGCAACCACTACTTCCAAAATTCCACAGGCGCGTCCCCGCGCCGCGGGAATCCCTAAAAAATAAACGGCGGGAAGTCCCCCGCGCATTAGAAAACCGGCTTTCGCCACGCCGGAGTCCGTCGCATGCTCAAGCCATATTCCACCGTTTTATCGCCCCCGCCGGGCGGCCGGCCGCTGCTGCCGTGGTTTGAGCGCCCGGGCAAAGCGCGAAAAAAGCGTCAAATCGCGGCGAGCCGTCTGTTTTACGGGGCGCGTTTCGTCGCGGGGCCGATAGAAACCCCGCGGGATATTTCCATTTATTGAAATATGCGGCGGATTGTTATATAATTAAGAAAAACTCTTTTTGGAGAGATGCGCATGGATTACTTGACGGTCAAAGAGGCGGGTAAAAAATGGGGCGTAACCGGCCGCATGGCCGCCTTGTATTGTGTCGCCGGCAGAATCGAAGGCGCGGTAAAAAAAGGCAATCTCTGGCTCATCCCGCAGGATGCGCTCAAGCCCGCCGACGGAAGGCGCAAAAAGCTACAATAGCGGCGCGCGGGATATGGGGAGGTGACGAGATGGCGGATAGACGTCCGCGAAGGGCATGGCATATCCATCTGGACGAACGGAGGCTTTCCGTCCTCGTCTATTCGCTGTTCTCCTCATGGATGCTGGCTTTCCTCTTTGAGGGCCAAATCTTCTATTCCCTTGCCGCTGCTTATGAAATCGATCCCGCCGGCGCGGTCTTCGGCGGAGTCGCGGCTATTTTTGCCGGGCTGCTGCTGTGCGGGCTGTTTATCAAAACAAAGAGAGCGGCCAAGCGGCTGTTTTTGTGTTCGTGTCTCTTTTTTATCGCCGTCTCCGTCCTTTTTTTCTTCCCGCCGTCCGTATTTTGGACGGCCGGAATCGTCGCGGGCTCGTTTTTGGCCGGGGGCTGCGTGGCCGCGTGGGCCTTTTACTTAAAAAGCGGCACGCCCAAAAACGAGCGGATCAAAACGGTCGCGGATATTCTGATCTTATCCAACGTCCTTATGATCCTGCTCAACATGGCGGCCGTCCATCTGTCGCCGCGGGCGGGGCTGGCGTTCTCCATGCTCCTGCTGTCGCTCGCGTTCGCGTTCGCCCTGAAGCTTCCGGCGGAGCGCGCCGCGCCCGCTCCTTCCGAACAGGAGGGGGGCCCCGTGGGCATCGCGAGGCTTCTGGCCTTTTTGTGCCTGTTTATCGTCATCATCACCATCAACTCGGGGCTCATGTATCAGGTGGTGAATCCCGCGTTCGCGCATCTGGAAAGCTTGACAAGCTGGTATTGGGCGGTTCCTTATATCGCCGCGCTCTTCGTCATGAGGAATCTGCCCCGGCGCATGAACCGGGCCTATCTTCTCTATGTGGCCGTCGCGATGATCGGGCTTTCGTTCATCGGCTTTATGAGCCTTGGCCGCGGGGCGGCCGGCTATCTTGTGGTCAACACGCTGATGATGGGGGCCTGCGGGGTGTACGACCTGTTTTGGTGGAGCATCCTCGGCGAAATGCTGGAGCTGCACAAAAATCCCGCCCAGATTCTTGGGATCGGCCTGTCCGCCAACGTATTGGGCGTGCTGCTGGGCGGGCTGATCGGCAGAGCGGCCGCGGCCGCGGATCCGCGCCTTTCGGACCCCACGCTGCCGGCGCTGGCGGTGGTTTGCGTGACGCTCGCCCTGCTGCCTCCCCTGCACAAACATCTCTCCTCCCTGCTCAAAGGCCACGCGTACCTCTGGGAGTTTTCCGGCTTGTCCGCGCAGGAGCAAACGAATCAGATCGGCCGCGCCGCAAAGTTTGGAAATCTCTCGGAACGGGAAAGTCAGGTCGCCTCCCTGCTGCTTCAGGGCAAGACCTACAAAACCATCGCCGGCGAACTGACGATCAGCGAAAACACGGTCAAATATTATGTAAAAAACATCTATTCCAAATTCGGCATTCAAAGCCGCGCGGAAATGATTCACCTCATATTGACAAAAGAGGACGCGCCCCCTCCCGCCAAATACCCCTGAAAATGCGATTATTTGAAGCCCCTACCCGAAAAAGGCAGGGGCTTTTTTTATGCAAACTACCCGGTCGGGTGATCTTTTACGGCCCCGCTTTTGCTATGCTGTTTCTGACGGATCAAGTCCTGCCGCGCGAGGGGGGAGCATGTTTGAAAGCGATCAAAAGAAAAATTCTCGTTTTGGCGGCCCTGACCGGCTTTGGCGTACTGGCGGGCGGCATGCTGCTCGTTTTTGGGGAGGCGGCGTCCGAAATCCGGGCGCGGATCCTTTTGGCGGGCGTGGGGATCGCCGGCGCGGCCGCGGCGGGGTTTTGGCTGCGGGGACTCGGCAAGCTCAAGATCGCGCGGCTCATTGTGGAAAATCCGATCCTCCATATCCGCACGGCGGCGATCAGCGACATCTCCGCGGAAGCGTCGCCGCCCGAAAATATCGAAAATACGGAGGTGTTCATCTCCTATTTCGGCATCCTGCTGGGCGAGAAAATCATCAAATTCAATCAGGACAGCATCCGGCTCAGGGCCGTGGAGATCGGGGCGGATTTCATTTCCATCACCTACGGCACGGAGAAGCGGACGCGGAACATCCGGCTGCTGCGCCCGGCCGCCGACCCGGCGGCGCTGGAGGAGATCTCCGAACGGTTTCGCTATGAAACGGGGATCACGCCGACCCTGCCGCATTAACGGGCGAAAATAAAATGGAGCCCGGCGGAGACACCCGGAAAAAACGGAAGGAGGAACGGAATATGTATTGCCCAAATTGTGGAGCGCAAGTATCGGAAAATACGAGATTCTGCCCCGCTTGCGGCGGAGAAACAAACCGGACGTCCCAAGACGCGCCGCGGTCCGCGGGCCTGCGCGGTTTTTCGCCGCGCATCGACGACCCGGCCTTTGCCAAATACGTCAAAAAAACAAACCGCTGGTCGGCCATTCTCTCAATCGCTTTGGCCGTCGCCGCGGTGATCGGCTGCTACATCGCCGGCGAGATGGGCGCGGAGGGCATGAAAAACCCGCAGGCGCTCCTCATCGGCTTGGGTATCGGCGGAATGTTCCTGACCGTGGCGCTGTTTCAAATCCTCGGCAGAAAGCGCGGCGCCACATGGGACGGGACGGTGGAGGATAAAAAGATCAAAAAGAAAACCGAAACCACGGAGGACACGAGCACGAACTATCTGGAATATTCGGTGATCATCCGCAGCGATCAGGGGAAAAAGCATGTGATCAGAAACCGGAACACCGATATCCTGTATAACTACTACCGGGTCGGCGACCGGGTGCGGCACCACGCGGGGCTCAACTCCTACGAGAAATACGACAAGACCGGCGATCAGTTTATCCCCTGCAACGCCTGCGGGACATTGTGCGACATCCAAGAGGATTATTGTTTCCGCTGCAAATGCCCGCTGCTCAAATAACCGAGTGAAAGGAAGGATCGCTATGCGGAAATTGTTATCGCTGTGCACGGCCGCCGTGTTAGTGGCAGCTTATTTGCCTTTGCCCGCGCTGGCGGAGGGGGCGCTTGACAAGGCGCAGACGGAATACGCGTGGGTGCTGGTGGAAACGAAAATGAACGACTGGCAGGAAAAGCTGGACGCCCAAAACAAGTACACCGAGGGCATATGGCGCTTAGAAGTATCCGCCTCGGAAGGCGGCGCGACGTTTACCCAAACCTATATCAACCAAAATCCCGGCGATTCTTGGCTAAAAACAGGGATGGCTCAATCCGGGCAAGTGACATGGACCGCGCCGTCCCATACGGTTATAAAGCCTGACGAAGAATTTTCCGTAAATCTGACGGTTGCACATTTGCAAAATTCCCATTCCAACCAGTCTGGAGGATGGTCGGGAACCGTACAGGTGTTCCGTATTGATGAAAACGGCGATCAGAAGGAAGCGGCGGACGAACTGGCCGACAAAGACGGGGAAAGCGGTTTTCAGGCGTACTCATACGCGGACAATCTCCTTTCCCCTACTGTATTCGGAAAAATCGGTTCAGGCTCCGCGGAAGGCGAACGCATGAACATACGCGTCATAGCGTTTGGCGGTATTTCAGTCGAGACTTGTTACATCTACGAGTGGAAGCGGGCGGACGGCTCCGCCCCGTCATCGGCTGAATCCTCCGCGGAGACGCCGAAGCCGGAGACGCAAGATCCTCAGGCGGCGCCGGAGTCATCCGAAAATCAGCCCAAGCTTCCCGCTTGGGCGAGGACGTGGGAAGACAATCGGTCAAGGGTTCCAATTGAACGTAGATATGAATTTTGGATCAGGTGGGCTGAACAGGCCAGACAATGGACGCCGGAAGATATTGAAGAAGCGAAGAAAGCGCAGGGCATTGTAAAAATAGGCGATTTACACGGGGAAACTTGGATTTTGCGCGGATGGGAAGAAGATCTCGACGCGGCGATCTATGCCGAGTTGGATACGCCGCTGTATCATGGCGATTTAATTATCACAAGAAAGAGCAGCGGCGCAATCTTGTCTTTCAGCGATATGTCCACTTTTAATATAAAGGAAAACACATCCGTCGTACTGGATATTAAAAATGAAAGAGAATCCAAAATCGCTCTGGTAGCCGGGATCGCTTGGGGCAATCTGAAAAAAATGATGGAGGGCCGCAGCATGGAGATAGAAATGGGTCAGGCGGTCGCCGGCATCAAGGGCACCACCTTCATCTGCGAGGAAAATGACGGCGTCTCAACCGTGAAGGTCTTTGAGGGGACGGTGGAAGTCACCTCAAAGGCGACCGGCAAGTCGGTCATGGTGGGCGGCGGCGAGATGCTCGGCACGGACAGCTCCGGCAAGGGCACCTTGACCGTGTTTGACATGGAGGCCGAGCTTGAAGGCTGGGATGAAACTGCGCGGCGGATCACGGCCGAGGCGATGGAAGAAGACGCCCGCGAAAAAGGCGGCTTTCCGGTCGTTATCGTGGTTGCGGGAACGGTTCTGCTGGCGGCGGGCGGGGCCGCGGCGGTTTTTATAACCGCGCGAAGCAGAAGAAAAGCGGCGGCCGCCCCGGCATACGCGGCATCGGCGCGGGCGGACGGGCGGCAAAGCGCAAAGCTCTGCCCGAACTGCGGCAACCCGCTCGGGGAAAACAGCAACTTCTGCGGCAAATGCGGACAGCGCCTTCCGTGAGGACGATGCGGGCGATGAGAATTCACTTGAGCATACGGTCTATATCCGGGCGGGCGGCGAAACGCGCCGGACTGCCAGCCATGACAACGCCGCGCGATCCCGCGATTCCCACATCGGCGACCGGGTGCGGCACCACGCGGGGCTGAGCACCCTTGAAAAATACGATAAGACCGGCGATCGGTTTATCCCCTGCAACGCCTGCGGGACGTTGTGCGACATCCAAGAGGATTATTGTTTCCGCTGCAAATGCCCGCTGCTCAAATAGCCGGTAAAGCGAGGATTCCATATTTCTGAAACGGAGGGTTATATATGAGCAAATTCTGTAAAAGCTGCGGGGCAGAGCTTCGCCCGGGCTCGAAGTTCTGCCCATCCTGCGGCGCCAAACCTCAAACGGAGGCGCCGCGGGATGCGGGGGGCCGCGCCCGGGCCCCGGAGCAACGCGCGGAGCCCGGAAAGCTCCCCGGGCCGCTTGTACTCATCGAGGAGAGCGTGCGCGCGGGGCTGGATTCTTTGAGACAACTGCTAAAAACTCCAAAGCGGCTGATCCCCATGCTCGTGCTCGGCGTGCTCTGGCTCATACTCTCCATCCTGCCCGCGCTGGGCATAAACCCCCTCCCGGTGCGTCTGCTCTCCTTTTTGACCTTCGCGCAGGGGGGCATGTACGGCGGCGTGTGGGGCGCGGCGGGCGGTATTCTCGGCAAGGCCGTTTTCGCCTATTTTGTAAGCGCGCTGATCCTTCCGCTCTTTTCGGGCAAAAACCCGTTTGAGGGCATGGGGAAAGGGCTCAAGGGCTTTGCCTCGGGGCTTGCCGTGCGAAGCGTCGCCGCGGCGTCGCAGCTGATGTTCGGCGTCGGGCTGGCGCTCGTCGTATTCAATTTTCTGACCGGCAACGCAAGCGCGGTCAACGGCATGGCGGGGGTCGTCGGGTTTGTCCTTGCCCTTAGGGCGCTTTGGGCCGGGGGCGGATTCTTCTGGAGCCTGCTTCTGTCGGCGGCGCACGCGCTGTCCCGGGGTAAAATTCCGCCGCAGATGACCCTTGGCCGCGTCATGTCCGGCTACGCCGCGGGAAGCGCCGCGGGCGTCGCGCTCTCCGCGCTGAGGCTGCCCTATCTGCCTTATGCGCTGGGCGCGCTGCTGATAATTACGGGCGTTATTTTGAAGATTGCGGGCGGCGGGGCAAAGGAGGCGAGATCGTGATGAAAAAACGCGCGTGGCTGATTCTATTGGCGTTGCTTCTCTTAGTGCCCCATATGGGGCTTACCGCGCTGGCGGCGGATGGCTGGCAGGGTTTATACGAAGCTTACGGGATTGATCCTTCGGATCCGCAGGCTGGAAACCTGCTCGGCAGCAACATGATTGAGAGGCCCCCTCAGGCGATTGCTTTACGGATTGTCCGCTTCACATCGGCGCAAGGCGAGACCGTGCCGCTGGATGTGGAAATGATTGTGGAATTGGGAAAAAACGCGAGCGCTTCCACCGACTTTGAATGGGGAAACGAATATTTCAGGCTTGCCTACGAAGTCAGTTTCACCGTCCGATACGAGCGCGACGAGAGTCATGAAACAGCGGCGATGCTGCTTTGGGACACGCAAACCTATATTGAAGGCAGCAAATGGGAATACGTTCCCGATGAGCATAAAAGTCAGTGGCTGGAGGTCAAGGGGGATGCCTATCTCAAAAAAAGCGACATCGCGGGATATGTGGCATGGGACGGCTCTTACATAGGACTGACCCCCCACGATCGGGATGAGGAAAGTCTCAAGAACCTCCCCCTCAATCTGGGCGAGATCCGCTATGAGATCGAACGGGTGAAATTGGAGGGCGGCGCATTCCCAAGCGTGACGGAACCCGAGCCGGAAAAAACTTGGGACTTTGAGTCGGTGGATTGGGATGAATCCCACCATGACGCGGAAAACGAACACGCCGATCCGCTGGCCACCGCGTTGATCGCGGCCGTCTCGACCCTCGCCGCCGTTTTAGGCGCGGCGTTTGGCTCCGCGGCCGGTGCGGCGGGCGCGGCGGGAGACGCGGGAGACGCGGGAGACGCGGCGGCGGGCGACCGGGACCCCGCTTACGAGGCGGCCAAGGTGCCGGATTATCCCCAGTTCCTTGTCGGTCAGGATGGCGAGCAGCTCACGAAAAAGCCCGACGGCAACATTCAGGTCTCCTATCCCAACGGCGATGTGGCCACCCATTTTCCCAACGGGACGGTGCAGGTGAAAAGCCCCGATGGCACCACTTGGGAGGAATGGCCGGACGGCACGGTGAGCACCACCGATGAGGACGGCACTTTTATTGCGCAGACGCCGGACGGCACCCTTGTCAACCGGGAAGCCAACGGGGAGGAGATCGTCTATAACCCGGACGGCACGCAAGTTGAGACAAAGAGCGACGGCCTCAAAATCTCCAGAAACGCCGAGGGGGAAACGGTCACCGCCGAACGGAACGGAAACGTCGTCCAAAGGCATCCCACAGAAGCCGACTCCTTCCTTATAACCTCCCCCCATGGCGGCAGCTTGATCGTGCGCACCGAGACGGAATATGAGCGCTTCAGGAACGAGGAGGGGCGGCAGGATCTCGGAACCGCGGAGAAAATGACCTTTGAGGGTGAAATCCGCTCCGAAGACGCAACGCATGTTTACCGGCGGGACGGCTCCTGCGATATCCGCGGCGACGACGGCTCCCACTATGTGAAGGACGCCGACGGCAGCATAGACGCCGCCCGGGCCGACGGAACCGGCCTGAAATACAACGCCCAGACGGGAGAGGGACGCTTTCAGTCCTCCGACGGCGACTCCGTGGATTTCAACACGGAAACAGGAAAAACAGACGCCAGATGGAAGGACGGCTCTTATATCAAGGGCAACTCAAAAACAGGAGAGGTAGACGCCAAACTGAAGGACGGCTCTTATTGGAAGATGGACGACAAGGGCAACGGCAGCTTTGAGAACAAAGAAAAAGGGGTCCGAGGCGCCTGCCGCGAGGACGGCTCCTGCGAAGTGGCGGGCGACGACGGCTCCCATTGGAAGATGGACGCCAAAGGCAACGGCACCTTTGAGGATAAAGAAAACGGGACCCGGGGCGCCTGCCGCGAGGACGGCTCCTGCGAAGTGGAGGCCGACGACGGCTCCTATTGGAAGATAGACGCCAAAGGCAACGGCAGCTTTGAGAATAAAGAAAACGGGGTTCGGGGCGTCTGCCGCGAGGACGGCTCTCTCAAGATGGAGAATAAAGAAGGAACGGTTCTGGTGGGGAACCCGGATGGAACAAGTTTTCTGCAAAAGCCCGACGGAACGGTCGTTTCGCTGCCCCGATGAACAGGCGAATCCCGCCGCCGGTAAGCATGGAAAAGGAGGAGAGGACATGTCCGATCTCTGGGAAAAATACCCCGATCTGATGGAAGCGTATGAAAAAATGCCCCGAAAAACCGATTTCCGGCAGGAATTTGAAGCGGGGTGGCGCGAAGCCGGATGGGGCATGGCATTATCCTTGGCCACGGCGGCCAAGGATAATGCCGTTGCCGAAGCGGGGGCCGCGGAAAAAGAAATGGAATCGCTGCTCGGCTCGCTTAGGGAGCCGTTTGCAAAGGAGCCCGGCGCCGCGCGGCGGGCCCTGAAGCGGCCGCCCGCCGCCTTTACCCGCAGAGCGGGGGGTTTCTGCCGCAACTGCGGCTCCAAACTCTCCACCGCCGCGTTTTGCACAAACTGCGGCGCGAAACTCAGGTAGGCGATATGTTTTGCAAAAATTGCGGAACCGGGCTCTCGGACGGGGCCAAATTCTGCGCCGCCTGCGGGGCCGCCGTCCATGCGGCTGTCCCCGCCGCGCCCGCGTCGAAACCGGCTCCGGCGCGGGCGGCGAGCCCGGATACCGCCGCAAACGCGCCGCTCAAAAAAGGGATCATGGAGTATCTGATGCTCCCCGCGGCGGTCATCCTCATTTTGATTGGAATCGGCCATATGGCCCTTGCTGTGGCGGGCAGGCCGGTCACCGCGCAGGTGACCGGTTGTGAGCGGGCGCTCATCCTGAACAACGACGATTCCACAAGAAACCCAAACCGATACAAGCTCGAATACCGGTTTTCCGCAAACGGCGAGCAGTATACCGGCTCGGTGACACGGGTATTCGAGGGCGGCAGCCAGATGAGAAAGACCCTGCCGGTGCGCTACCTGCCCTTCTGGCCGCATGTGAACGCGGAGGACGGCGCGGGGATGGGCCTCGTCGGGCCCGCCGCGGCGGGCTTGGGCGTTCTGGTGCTCGCGCTCGCGGTTAGAAAAAAGTCCCCGCGGCGAAACGCCGCCTGACAGACAGCCCGCCGGGCGCCCGGCCAAGGGCGCCGAACGATTTATGATGGGAGAGAAAATGATGTTTTGTGAAAACTGTGGAACCATACTTCCCGAAGGGGCCAAATTCTGCGCCGCCTGCGGCGCGAAAACCGAGGCGCCGCCAGCCTACGCGGAGGAGCGGCAGCCCGTCCCCGTCCCGTCTCCGGCCTATGCGCCGCCCGTCCAGACGCCGCCCCCGCCCCGGCAGTCCTACGCGCCGCAGCCGCCATACGGGGCGCAGGTTTCGCCGGGCGGCGAGCCGCTGCGCGTCGGGCAATACATAGGGATGCTCCTGCTGATGTGCGTGCCCATCCTGAGCGTAATCCTGCTGTTTATGTGGAGCTTCGGCGGCTCGGTCAATCTCAATAAGAAAAACTTCGCGCGGGCGATGCTCATTTTCAGCGCGGTAGGGGTGATCCTGTCCGTCATATTTGGAGCCGCCCTCACCAGCACCATCGGGGAACTGATCGAAGGCATGGGCGGGTATTATTAAGCCGGTCATGGAAAGAGGAATGGCGGTGGGGAGAACAGAACGGCGGACGAGCATGCCAATTTTTAAAAACACGGTGATTTTGAAGCGGCCGGGTCTCGCCGCCGGCATCCCTTTCGGCTTTGTCGCGCCGGTCGCCGGATTCGCGTCGGGCAAAAGCGTCTATGCGCTCTCCCGGACGGGCTTTTGCGGTGATATGGGCGGAAGATAAAAGCATCCGGAGAAACTTCACCGTTGTCTATGAGACGGGGCCGGGAGCGCCCGCCGCTCTCCCGGACGGGCTTTTGCGGTGATATGGGCGGAAGATAAAAGCATCCGGAGAAAAATTTCACCGTTTTCTATGAGACGGGGCCGGGAGCGCCCGCCGCTCTCCCGGACGGGCTTTTGCGGTGATATGGGCGGAAGATAAAAGCATCCGGAGAAACTTCGCCGTTATCTATAACAAAAATATTTTATGCCGGGAGTTTTGCCGCTCCGCGGCTGGGAGAGGACGGCGGTTGCCGCAAGGAACGGCCATGAAGGGAACCGGATATGAAGAAAAAACGCATTCCCCGGATATGGATTACGCTGCTGGGCGTCGGTCTTATTTTCATGGGAGCGTCCGAAATCGCGCTCGGCTTCTTCGGGGAGAGCGCCCCCGGCGTGATCACCGGCATCCGGCGCGAGGGCGGCGAGCGCACCGACGGCAAGCCGGGGCGGTATACCTACCACATCAGCTACGCCTTTACCCT
Source organism: Oscillospiraceae bacterium (assembly GCA_017991935.1). Taxonomy (GTDB): domain Bacteria; phylum Bacillota; class Clostridia; order Oscillospirales; family Ruminococcaceae; genus UMGS1668. The sequence continues at coordinate 92,269 of JAGOPP010000004.1, read as the reverse complement.
TCCCGACGGGAAAGAGATTGACGGATTTACCAAGAAGGTCGGAGATTCGGTCTATCTAAAAGCCGACGGCGTCTCCGCGGTGCGGGTTCGGTATTTCCCCTTTTTGCCCTACATCAACGCGATGGAGCGGGACGCGGGGCTGGGAGCCGGGCAGGTAGTTTTGGTTTTTGCCGGGTGTGCCCTGATTTTTTTGATCAACAGGGCGGGGCGGTCATAGGCTCGCCCCGCCGGAAACAGGCCCCGCGCGGGCGTCATAGACCGTGGAACTTCGGCGCGGCCCCGCTTTTCCTCCACGCAAAAGGCGCCACCCTCCGGCGCGCATGTTACATGCGCCCGGATGACCGCTCAAAGGCATCATCGGCAAACGCTGTGTTAGAAGCGTATCCGGCGTAACGGAAAAACCCGGGGACGCGGGATTCCGGCAATCAAAAAGCCCCAAAGGTTTCCCTTTGGGGCTTTTTGATTGGTACCGGTAGTGGGACTCGAACCCACACGGTTTTAAAGCCAACGGATTTTGAGTCCGTCACGTCTGCCAATTCCATCATACCGGCGCATAGTTTTATTATACATAGCCGGGCCGAAAATTCAAGAAGAAAGTTGGGGGACGGGCGCGGCCCGCGAAAATCCGGGCGCGAAAAGTTTTTCCCGCGGCGGCCCGCAAATTAAAAGAAGCGGGTGCGCGATCTTCAAAAACGGCCCTTCCCGGGCGAAAAGCCGGAGAAAAAACCCCTCGCCAAAGGCGGCCCGCGGATCGGAAAAATCGGCGGCGCGCCTTTCAGGGCGGCCTTTCTGGAGCGAAACGCCGCTGCCGGGGCCTGTTTCCGGCGTTTTTCCCGCCGATTCGCGCGGGAGGGGCAAGCTTTCCTTGAAATTTCCACGGCCGCGTAGTATATATAACATATAACAAAAAAGAGAGCCCCGTTTCCGCGTCCTGCGCGGGGGCCCTCGGAAAAAAGAAAGGCGGGGTTTCATGCGGGCGTGCGGCGTGCTTTTGCCGGTGTCGAGCCTGCCCTCCCCCTACGGGATCGGGACGGCGGGCGCCGCGGCGAAGGAATTCATCCGGTTTTTGGCGGAGGGCGGCCAGCGGATCTGGCAGATCCTGCCGCTCGGCCCCACCGGTTTCGGCGACAGCCCCTATCAGAGCGTCTCCGCCTTCGCCGGGAACCCGTACCTGATCGACCTCGACCTCCTGTGCGAGCGGGGCCTGTTGCGGCGGGAAGAGCTTGAGCATGAGGATTTTGGCCGGTCGCCGGGCGACGTGGATTACCTTGCCCTGTTTGAGCGCCGCTTCGCCGTGCTCAAACAGGCGGCGGACCGCCTCCCGGACGGGGAACCGGAATTCTGCGCGTTCGCGGAAAAACACGCCGACTGGCTCCCGGAGTACGCCCTTTTTATGGCGCTCAAAGAGGAGAACGGCATGCGCGCCTTCTCGGAGTGGCCGGAGCCGCTGCGGGAGCGGGAGCCGGAGGCCCTCGCCGCCGCGAAGGAGCGCCTCGCCGCGGAGATTCGCTTCTGGGAGAAGATCCAGTACTTTTTCTACGCGCAGTGGGACGATCTGCACGCCTTCGCGAAAGAAAACGGCGTCCGGATCGTCGGCGACCTGCCGATCTATGTCGCGCCGGATTCCGCCGAGCTCTGGGCGCACCGGGAGCTGTTTCAGACCGACGCGGAGGGGCGCATGGCGCGGGTCGCGGGCGTGCCGCCGGACGCGTTTTCCCCGACCGGGCAGCTCTGGGGCAACCCGCTCTACGACTGGGACTATCATAAACAAACCGGATTTGACTGGTGGAAGCGCCGGCTGCGGCACATAGCGGAGCTCTGCGACGCCGTCCGCATCGATCATTTCCGCGGGCTCGCCGGCTACTATTCGGTTCCGGCGGGGGACCGCACCGCGGAGCGCGGGGTCTGGGAAAAAGGCCCCGGCATGGAGTTTATCCGGGCGCTGCGGGAGACGCTGCCGGATTTCGGCGTCATCGCCGAGGACCTCGGGTTCCTGACGGAGGACGTCCGGGAATTGCTCCAAGAGAGTGGCTTTCCGGGCATGAAGGTTTTACAGTTCGCCTTCGATTCCCGGGAGCCGAGCGACTACCTGCCGCATAACTTTCCGCGAAACTGCGCCGTCTACCCCGGCACGCACGACAACGACACGCTGCTGGGCTGGGAGGCCTCCCTCTCGCCGGAGGATCTCGCCTACGCGCGGGAATACCTCGGCGTGCCGCGCGGGGAGCCGCTGCGCGAGGCGGTCATCCGGGCCTGCCTCGGTTCGGTCGGCGACACGGCGGTGATTCCGATGCAGGACTGGCTTGCCCTCGGCGGCGAAGCCCGCGTCAACACGCCCTCCGCCCTCGGCGGAAACTGGCGCTGGCGGCTCCTGCCCGATATGCTGACGCCAAAGCTCTTTGCGCGGATGGCGCGTATGGCGAAGCTCTACGGCCGAACCTGATCGGCGGGCCGGACAATGCCCCGCGCCCCGCGGCCGCAAAGGAGTACCTCGCAGACAGAGCTTGCGCCCCGCCCTCCCGATCGGGAGGGCGGGGCGCAAGCTCTTAGAGAGGAGAAACGCCCGCGCCGCACGGCGCCTCCGCGAGGCGTAGGCGGGCGGATTTGACGATAGTTTCGTAGGCGGGTGCGGCGAAACGCTTCCGCCCGGCGCGGCCTTTACAGGAGGGACCGGATGAGCTGTTTGCGCGGCAAGACGCCCGCAATACGGCCTTCACAGGCTGGCCCGGACATCCGGCTGTCCGCGCGGCGTCCCCCGGGCGCGACGTTCACGCGGGGATCATACCTTCTGCGGGAAGCACGTCTTTTCCACAAGCGGCTTGACGAATTTCTGCGCGACGCCGACCACTTTCCCGATCAGCATCGCGGAGAGCACGGTCCCGATGTGGATGATGCCCTCCTCGAGCACCACCGTGTGCCAGAAGCCGGAGAAGCCGCCGAGGAACAGGACGCCCAGCAGGATCGCCGTGCCGACGATGGAGCAGTCCACCGCGACCTTCATGTTATGGAATTTGAGGCGGCCGCCGGATTTCTGCGAGATCGCGAGGGCGAGCCCCTCGGACGGCATCGGCAAGAGCTTCGCGTCGACATAGAGCGACACGCCGACCGCGATGAGTACGATGCTCACGGCGAGCATAAGCGCGCGGCCGAGGATGCTTTCCGAGGAAACGGAGCCGAGAAAGATCTGCGCCAAGGCCACAAACCACCCGATCGCCCACGAAAAGACGATCTGGCAGAGGTTGATCCATTTGTAATCCTTCCGCAAAATCAGGATCTGCAAGGCAATGTAAATGCAGAACGTCAGCGGCAGGCAGACGGAGAGCGGGAGATCCGGCAGCGTCTCATAGGCGAGGCAGATCCGATTCAAAATCTTCGGCAGGGAACTTACCGGCGAAATGCCGAACCGGGAATTGAGCGCGAGGACGATGCCGGACGCGATCAGAAATAGTCCGGCAAGATAGAACAGGAGCCTCAAAAAGAATTTAGAATTGACTGCGGGCTTTTCCATAAACGCCGCCTCCTTTGTTTGTATAATGAGCGCAGTTTAGCACTTTTAAGCTTTAAAGTCAAGAAGAATTTTAAATTTTTTTCAAAAAATAAAAAATAGCGATTTTTGGCGAAAGAACGCCGCTTCGGGCGATCCCGTTTTCACTTTTTATGGTGGCGCGCGGAGAAAATATGGTATAATAACCATAAGAATCACCGGGCGGCTTTGGATAAGGCCGTCCCGGCGGCCCGCCTGCGGCGGCCTTTCATACTGCTGCGCGCGGCGGGGGCGTGTCGGCAAAGCCCCGTGTTTTTGCCCGGGGACGGGGGGCTCTACGGGTTTCCGGCTTCGGCGGGAGGAGCACTTCGCCGCTTGAGGCGGGGGCGCGGCGCTTTCTCATTTCGCGGGGCGGATTTTTGCGCCATAGGATCGGGGGGATCGCATGTACTGGTACCGCGACATCGGCGGCGAGCTCAAAAAACAATACGGCGGGCGGGTGTGGAAGCTCGCGCTGGACGGCGGCATGACCTGCCCGAACCGGGACGGCACGCTCGGGACGCGGGGCTGCGCCTTCTGCCTCGGCGGCTCGGGGGATTTCGCCGAGCCCTATACCGGCGACATCGCCGCGCAGATCGAGCGCGCGAAGGCGCAGGCCGCCCGCAAGGGGGCAACGCCGGGCTACATCGCCTATTTTCAGAGCTACACGAACACCTACGCGCCCCTCGAAAAGCTTCGCCGGATCTTCACCGAGGCGATCTTTCACCCGGATATTTTGATTCTCTCCGTCGCGACGAGGCCGGACTGCCTGCCGGAGGAGACGGTCGCCCTGCTCGCGGAGCTGGGCCAAATCAAGCCGGTCTGGGTGGAGCTGGGCCTCCAGACCATCCGCCCGGAGACCGCCGACTACCTGCGCAGGGGCTATCCGCTCGAGGTCTACGACGACGCGGTGCGCCGCCTCAAAGCCGCGGGCCTGACGGTCGTCGCGCACATGATCTTGGGCCTGCCGGGGGAGACGCCGGAGCAGATGGCGCAAACGGCGGCCTATATCGGCAAAAGCGGGGCCGACGGCGTCAAGTTCCAGCTCCTGCACGTCATGCGGGGCACGGATCTCGCGGCGGACTACGAGGCGGGGAAATTCGAGGCGATGAGCTTGGAGGACTACGTCCGGGCGCTCGCCGCGTGCGTGCGGGCGATCCCGCCCGAGATGGCCGTCCACCGCCTGACCGGGGAATGCGGCGCGGCGGACCTGATCGCGCCGCGGTGGTGCCTCCGAAAGCGGGACGTGCTGAACGCGATCCGCTCCTATTTCGCGAAAAACGGCGTCGTGCAGGGGAGCGAATACCAAAAATAAGGCCGCGTCCGGTTGGGGGAATCCCCCCCGCGGCGGGCGTTTCAGTTATTGTGGAAAAACGGCCGCACAAAAATCCCGGCGCCCTTTCGAGGCGCCGGGATCGTTTTTTTTTGCTCTATGGGGATGAGAGGTTGCGGTTCGGCCGCATGGGAAATCGGGCGCGCAAACACAGGCCGGGAGCGTCCTCCATGGACGCGCGGCGGCGGACGGCGCGGGCGGGGGCGGCTCGGTCAGGCGGGAACCGGGCCGAAGCGGTTCTCGGCGGGGTCGCCGGCTTGGGCGAGCGGGATCAAGACGATGATCCAGCCGACCAGCGGGATCAGGGCGTAGAGCACATAGAGGCCGCTCTTGCCGACGTCGTGCAGCCGGCGGACGGCGAGCGCGAGCCCCGGGATCAGGGCGGCCAGCGAATAGAGCGAGCCGATCCAGCTGAAGACGTCGAGCAGCTGCGAGAGAACGCCGAGGACAAAGCCGATCGCGAGGTTGACGGCAAAGACGCGCCAATAGTCCCCGCGGCCGCTTCTGCCCGTGAAGAGCGCGAAATTTTGCCACATGTTCAGGTAGGCAAGGATGAATTCGTTCATGGAAAAACCCCCTTCAGATTGATGTTCAGAATCATCATATTCGGTATTTCAAAAAACATTAAAAAATAAAAAGCCGTTTCACGAAAAAACAGGCGTTTCCGCGCCGGGCGGCAGGGCCGCCGCGCTGGGGACGCCCCGCCGACCGGAAGCGTTCGCAGGCTCGTCTCCGTAGAGGGCCGCCGCATGGGGGACACCCCGCCGACGGCAGCGTTCGCGGGCGCGTCTCCGTGGAGAACCGCCGCATGGGAGGAATCTCCTCCGGGGCGCCGAAAGACGGAGGGAACAAAGCGGGCCGGCGAAAGAAGTCACTGCCTCGCGCCGCTCTGCGGTTTCTCCCGAATGGCTTCCGCCGCTTTCGCGGCCTCCTTGGAAAAATAGATTTCGCAGTCCCGCCGCTCGCGCAGGCTCTCGCGGACGCTGCCGTTCCAGCCCTCGACGCGCGGCGCGTGCAGCAGGGAGCTCAGGATGCTCTCCTCCACCACCTCGGTGACGGCGCGGAAGACGGTATTCATCGCGGTCTCGTGCATCGAGGTGATCTGCGTGAAATAGTTGTCGGTCGTGTGCGGCAGGTCGTAGGCGGTGGTGAACATCACCGCGATGTCGCCGCTCCAGTTGCCGGTATAGGAGCCGGTGCGCGCGATGCCGTTTTGCGCCCGGCGGCAGGCGCGGGTCAGCTGGCGGCTGCTCATTGGCAGGTCCGTCGCGAGGATGATGATGATGGAGCCCTTGTCCGGCTCGCCGATCCCGTCCGCGAGCGCCTCGCCGCAGAAATCGTCGTAGACGCGCAGGTCGCACATGCTGCCGAAGTTGGTGTTGACGAGGCACCCGACGGTGAATTCCCGCCCGCCGATCGTGACGACGCGGGAGGCGGAGCCGATGCCGCTCTTGAGCTCGTAGCAGTTCATGCCGCGGCCCGCGCCGACGGCGCCCTCCTCAAACTCCGGCCCGGCCTCGCGGATGGCCTCCAGCACGTTTTCCTCGGAGACGGCGAAGCCCCGGATGTTGCTCAGATAGCCGTCGAAACACTCGAGCACCAGCGGATTCACGGTGCCGACCTCGCCGCCGATCTTCGGGTCGTTTTTTACCATATATTTAAACAGGGCGTCCATGCAGGCGCCGACGGAGAAAGTATTGGTCAGTAAAATCGGCGTCTCGATCGCGCCCATCTCGCCGATCTGCATGAGGCCCACGCTCTTGCCGTAGCCGTTGATGACGTGGTGCCCGGCGACGACCTTATGCTCGTAAAGGTTGCCGGCGCGCGGCAGGATGGCGGTGACGCCGGTGTTATATTCGCCCGTGGCGATCGTGGAATGCCCCACCAGCACGCCGGGCACGTCGGTGATCAGGTTTTTCGGGCCGGGGACGCCGGATTCCCGGGTGATGGGTCTGTAATCAAGTCCCATAGATTTGCCTCCAATTTCTTTTTGCGGAGATAAAACCCCAGTTCTTATTATAACGCAAATTTCGCCTTGTACAAGATCCGGCGAAACGCGCCCCGCCGCTTTTATGCGCCTCCCGCGGGCGCGCTTTTTTAACCGGAACCCGTTTTCCGCCGCCGGGGAATCACACGCCTTGCTTTTTCTTCGGTTTTGGATAAGGGGTGACCTGCTCAAGGAAAGCGACAACCTCCCGGCAGAGCTCGGTATCCTCGATGTCAAGAAGATAATGCTCCTTCGCGCCCGGATAGGGGAACCCGGTTTCCGCTCCGGGCATGAGCTGCGCGAGACGCTCGAATTTTTTCACATACACGGTGTTGTCGCAGACCAGAAGCACCGGCTTCTCGTTGACGTAAACCATATACTCGCCGAACATTTTCCGATAGCGGATTTCCCACGGGCCTTTGACCTGCTCGCGGACGTATTCGATAAAATCAACAGAAGTCGCCATTTTCCCGCCTCCGAAAGTTTGAGAATTTCCGTCTTCCATTATATCGGGCAAAAAGAAGAAACACAATCGGAACGCTCAAAACTTTCGGAGCTTTGCCGCGGCGGGAAGCGTCCCGCCGGGTTTTCTCCACAAAAACGCGGGGGCCGGGGGAAAAGGGCGGCGCGCGGAATCCTCCCTCAGCAAAAACTTTTGCCTAAGGTAGGCTTTTTATTCATTTCGGTTGTAACCGCCGCATATTGGTGTTAAGATGCAGAATGAAATTCGGCTGTTGATCGGAGGGAATAAAAGATGGATGAGGAGATCGGAGCTTATGAAAGATCCGGGCCGGCGGAGTCCGCGCTCTCGGAGCTGAAGAAGTATCTCGCCGGAAGGTCGGGGGCGCAGGACGTTTCCCAGCTCTTCGGCAGATATTACGCCGAAGGGGTGGAGAAGCTCGGCGCGCCGGAGAGCCTTTCGCGGGAGCAGGGCTTCGCGGCGGCGGCGGTCGCGGCCTATCAGGCGCTGAAGGACGCGGGCATCCGGGAGGCGGAGGCCCTCCATGCCGCCCTCGCCTGTTTTTCCACGGAAAAAACGGAGGCCGCGGAGCTCTGGGGCAGGCTGGACGGCCTGCTGTTCGGGGCCTACAAAAAGATCCGCCGCGCGCTGGAGGAGGAAGTGCAAAAGAATTACGAGGCCGCGTTCTCCGAGGAGGACGGCAGCCTTGTGCGCAATGTCACGGCATGCCCCTACGCGCAGGCCTTCGCCGCGCTGGGCAGGCCGGAGCTGGTGCGGATCGCCTGCGAGACGGTCCACTCCGGTTACGAGGCGATGCAGCGCCACCTGCGCTGGACGAGGGAGTATGATTTCGGCGACCGGGCGGACCTGTGCTGCTCGGATTCCTTTGAAAAAGTTTGAGCGACGCCAAAAACGCGCAACGCGGGGTCCCGGCCGGGGCCCCGCGCCTTTTTTCCCGGGGAAAAGGCGGAATCGCGCCCGTTCACAAAATCCCTCTTAACTTTACGCGCGTTTTGCGGTAAAATAAAATAAAGAAATTTATGGAAGGAGGCCCCGTTATGGAACTCGCGCCCGACTCCGATATCCGGTACATCAAAGGCGTCGGCGAAAAGCGGGCGGCGCTCTACGGCAGGCTCGGCGTTTTTACGGTCGGGGACCTGCTGGAGCACTACCCGCGGGAGTATGTCGATCTCACCGCGCCGGTGTCCATCTCCGACGCCGAGGAGGGGGCGCTCTGCGCGATCCGGGCCGCGGTGGACGCGAAGACGCCGGAGCAGCGCATCCGCAAGGGGCTCTCCGTCTCAAAGGTCCGCGCCGTCGACGACCGGGCGGATCTGCTGTTGACCTTCTTCAATATGAAATACGCGGTCGACTCGCTGGAGATCGGGAAGGAATATCTCTTTTACGGCGTGTTTTCGAGGCGCTTCACCGGCGGGGAGATGACCGCGCCGGAGATCTTTCCGGCGGAGCAGGGCGGCTACCTGCCGCGCTATCCGCTGACCGAGGGCCTCTCGGGAAAGACGATCTCCGCGAACGTCAAAACCGCGCTGGAGGCCTGCGGCGGCCGGATTTCGGACGAGCTGCCCGAGGCCGTGCTCAAGCAATATTTTCTGTGCTCAAAGGAGGAGGCCGTTCGGAGCATCCACTTTCCGGAGTCGGCTTCCGCGCTCGCCCGGGCCAAGCGGCGGCTGATTTTTGAGGAATTTTTTGAATTTTCGCTCGGCCTCGCGCTCGCGAAGGGCAAGAACCGCGCGGCGACCGGCATCCCGGTGCGCCCATGCGACCTGCGGCCGTTTTTCGGCGTGCTCGGCTTCGCGCCGACGGACGCTCAAAAGCGCGTGATCGCCGAATGCACGGCCGACATGGCAAAATCCGTGCCGATGAACCGGCTTGTGCAGGGGGACGTCGGCTCCGGCAAGACGGCGGTCGCGGCCGCCTGCATGTACGAGGCGGTCAAAAGCGGCCTGCAATGCGCGATGATGGCGCCGACGGAGGTCCTCGCCGCCCAGCACGCCGAGACGCTCGAAAAGATGTTTTCCCCGCTCGGCGTCGGCGTCACGCTGCTGACCGGCTCCATGAAGGAGAAACAGAAGGAGGCCGCCCGCGAGGCCATCGCCTCGGGACGGGCGCAGGTCGCGGTGGGCACCCACGCGCTGATCCAAGAGGGCGTCAATTTCCGGGAGCTCGGCCTCGTGGTGATGGACGAGCAGCACCGCTTCGGCGTCCGCCAGCGCCTCACCCTGATGGAAAAGGCGGAGTCGCCGCACGTGATCGTCATGTCCGCCACGCCGATCCCGCGGACGCTCGCCTTCGTGATGTACGGCGACCTCGACGTCTCCGTGCTCGACGAGATGCCCAAAAACCGGCTCCCGGTCAAGACCTACCTGATCGAGCCGGATCTTTTGCCCCGCGCGCTGAGTTTCATCCACAAATTCGCCGACCGGGGGCTCCAGAGCTACATCGTCTGCCCGCTGATCGAGCAAAGCGAGGAGAATCTCAGCCTGACCGCCGCCGCGGACCTCGCGGAGCGGCTGACCGGGCAGGAGCTCGCCGGGTGCGCGGTCGGCCTGCTGCACGGCAAGATGAGGCCCGGCGAGAAGGAGCGCGTGATGCGCGCCTTCGCCGAAAACCGGCTGCAGGTGCTCGTCTCCACCACCGTCATCGAGGTCGGCGTGGACGTGCCCAACGCCGTGGTCATGCTGATCGAGGACGCCGACCGCTTCGGCCTCTCGCAGCTCCACCAGCTGCGGGGCCGCGTCGGCCGCGGGACGGAGCAGAGCTACTGCATCCTCGTCTCCGGGACCAGAAGCGCGGAGGCAAAGGAGCGCCTCAGGCTCCTGTGCTCGACGGCGGATGGCTTCCGCATCGCGGAGCAGGATCTGCGGATGCGCGGGCCGGGCGATTTCTTCGGCTTCCGGCAGCACGGCCTGCCCACGCTCAAGATGGCGGATATGGCCAAGGATATGAAGCTCTTGGAGCTCGCGAAGCAGGCCTCCTCGGAGCTGCTCGACAGGGACCCGCGCCTCGAGCGGCCCGAGCACGAGGCGCTCTCCGCACGCACCGAGCGCCTGATGCGCACCGCGGCCGCATCTTGATTTACGGGAGACATCAGAGTATAATTATAAAATATATTTTTGAATTTTAGGAGGGACGATCGGTGGAACACAAAAATCGCACGAAGGAACTTACGGAAACGGCCCTGTTTGTCGCGGTCATCATTGTGATGTCGGCGGTGCCTTTTCTCGGTTACATCCCGCTTGGCCCGATCAACGCGACCACGCTGCATATTCCGGTCATCATCGGCGCGATCCTCTTCGGCTGGAAGAGGGGCGCGCTGCTGGGCGGCGTGTTCGGCCTGACGAGCCTTGTCAAAAACACGATCTCGCCGAACGCCTCCTCCTTTGTATTTTCGCCGTTCGTGCCGGTTCTCGGTAGCGAAAAAGGCAGCCTCTGGGCGCTCGCCGTCGTGCTGCTGCCGCGCATCCTGATCGGCGTCTTCGCGGCGCTCGTCTTTTCCGCTCTGGTCAAGGCGAAGATGGCGCGTCCCATCGCCTGCGCGGTCGCCGGGTTTGTCGGCTCGATGACCAACACGATCTTCGTGATGGGCGGCATCTACCTGTTTTTCGGCCACAGCTACGCGGCGGTGAAGGACATCGCCTATGAGACGCTGCTCACGACGATCCGCACGATCGTCACCGGCAGCGGCCTTGTGGAGGCGGCCGTCGCGGCGGTGCTCTCCGCCGCGATCGGGACGGCGCTGCTGCGCTCCGCCGCGTTCCGCAGGGAGTGACCCATCGCGTTTCGCCGGAGGGAGGATCGGGAATGCCCAAAAAAGAAGTCTCGGAATTCGAGGCCGCGCATAAAAAACGCAGGAGAAAATACGCGGCGAAGCGGCTTGGCCGCCTGATCGCGGCCGCCGTGATCACGATTTTGGTCGTCGCGGGCGTCTTTCTCGCGGCGGAAAACGACCTCCTCGGCGTGGCGGGCGACCTGATCGCCTCCACCGCCGCGGGCGGGGGATCGCTGCCGGCGGAATTTTCCGGCGACTCCACGGTCTCCATGTTCGACTGGGGCGGGAGCGTCGGCATCCTGACCGATACGGCGGTCTACCTCTACTCGACGGGCGGCCGGGAGCTGCTGTACGAACAGCACGGCATGACTTCGCCTTCCGCGCAGGCGGCCGGGCGGCGGCTGCTCGTCTACGACCGCGGCGGGAGCAAGCTGCAGGTCCGCACCCGCACGGCGGCGCTTTTTGAGCAGGTCTATGACTATGAGATTATTTCCGCCTCGCTCTCCGGGGAGGGGTTCCTCACCGTGGTGACCGGCGCGCAGCGCTACGCCTCGCAGGTGACGGTCTACGACCCGGATTTCAACGAGGTCTTTACATGGTCGCCCGCGGAGGAGTATGTGGCGGCGGCGGCGGTCGGGCCGGACGGCAGGACCATCGCGGCGGCCTCGGTCTACGCCTCCGGCGGGGAGATCTATTCGACCGTCCACCTTTTCTCGGCCGATTCCTCGGAGGAGCTCGCGCAGCGCCGCTTCGACGGCTCCGCCGTGATCGGGCTTTCCTTCACGGGCGGGGGCGATGTCCGCGTGATCTGCGACGATCAGGCGGCGGAAGTGGACACCAAGGGGGATCTCCTCGGCTATTACCGCTACGAAAAGGACCTGACGGCCTACCTGTGCCCGCCGGACGGCGACGAGACGATCCTGATTTTTGACCATTATACGGAGACGAGGAGCTGCAAGCTTGTCTTTCTCGGGGAGGAAATGAAGGAGAAAGCCTCGGCCTCCGCGGCAGGGAAGATCGGCGCGTGCTGCTGCGACGCGAAGCGGGCGGCGGTCTACTGCTCCGGGAACCTCACGGTCTTCGGGACGGACGGCTCGATGCTCGCCTATTCGGCGGCGGAGCAGGGCGCCATGAAGATCGCGCTTGTGAACGGCGACTTTTACGCGGTGACCGGCAGCACGCTTTGCGCCGTGGAGACGGGCCCGCCCGCCTGACGTTTTTTACCGGGCAGAGAAACTGACAGAACAGGAGGAACTGCATGAACATCACCTATATGGCCCTTGCCTACGATGCGGCCGTTGTGATCCTCATTCTGACGGCGGTGATCCGGAGAACCAAATACGGATTCAGCGACTCGTTTATTCGGATCGTGGGCGGCATGGCCGCCATCGTGCTCTCCGTGATTTTTTGCCGGATCGGCACGGAATGGATCCTCAGCGGCGTCGTAAGGCCGCTTCTGACAAATCAGACCGCGGGCGCCGCGTCTTCCGCCGGACAATCGACGGCCTTTCTCAATAGTATAGAGGGGTCGCTCTCCGGGCTGCCGGCGTTTGTGTTTCTGCTTTTTAAGATCGGCGGCGCGGCGGACGGCACGATGGGGAAGGCCGTCACCGAGGCCGGGGAGGCCCTGTCGGACGCGCTGATGGAGTATCTGCTCGAGCCGATTCTGCGCCCCCTGCTGCGGGTGATCCTGTTTGTCGCGGGGATGCTGCTGCTGCTGGTTTTCCTGCATGTGATCGAGAGAAGGGTCCGCTCCGTGCGCAAAAACGCCGTCTTCGGCGGGACGGACGGATTTTTGGGATTCGTGCTCGGCCTTGTGGAGGGCGCGTTCCGGGTCTGCGTCTTCGCCTTCGCGGTCAACGTCGCGCGGCTCTTCTGGGAGGGAAGATGGGAATTTCTCTCCGACCGGGTGCTCTCCAAAACGTATCTTTTTAAATGGGTGTATGACGTAGTCGGCGCCGCGCCCATCCTGCCGTGAGGCGCGCGCAGGGGAGGATCTTCAGCATCCCGAACATCATGTCCGGGTTCCGCCTGCTGCTGATCCCCGTCTTCCTGATCGTCTATTTTCGAGCGGAAACGACAGCGGATTATCACCTCGCGGCGATTATTCTGCTGATTTCGGGCCTCACGGATGTCGCCGACGGCGTCATCGCGCGGAAATTCGGCCAGACCACCGAGCTTGGCAAGGTGCTGGACCCGCTGGCGGATAAACTGACGCAGATCACCGTGTCGGTTAGCCTCGCGATGCGGCATCCGGCGCTGTGGCCGGCCGTCATCGGCTTTACGCTGAAAGACGTGCTGATCTTTGTCGGCGGCATCCGCATATACAAGGAGAAGAGGCAGGTCGTCTCGGCCAAATGGTACGGGAAGGTCGGCACGCTGCTGTATTACGCGGCGGCGTTCCTCGTCACCTTCTTCCCCGATCTGCCGGAGACCGTCCGCGACGGCATCTTTTTCGCCCTGCTGGCGTTTATGCTCTACGCGGCCTATCGGTATTACGAGGTCTATAAAGAGAAGAAAAACGGATAGCCCCCGCCCCTTTCCGGCCGGCCGGAAGAGATTTGCGGCGCCGCTTTCCGGTTTGGGAGCGGCGCTTTTTGCCCCGCGCGGACCCGCCCGGCTTTAAAAAGAAAAAAGAACGGATGATTTTCCATGCTTTCTAAAAAAGCGTACGGTTTCTTAATCCGTTATTCATAAAATTCGGTTATCCTATTATGAAGAAACGATACTTGATGTTTCCATCGGAGGATTGGAATGAACAATATGCTTTGCTCGAGGTGCAAAAAAAGAATCGCCGTAGTCTTTATGACACACTTGGATGAAAACGGCAAGACGACCAGCGAGGGCCTCTGCCTCCAGTGCGCGCGGGAGCTCGGCATCAAGCCGGTCGACGACCTGATGAATAAAATGGGCATCTCCGGCGACGAGCTCGACGCCATCAGCGACCAGATGATGGAGGCCATGCAGGACGGCGGGGAGGACGATTTCCAGCCCGGCGGCGCGCAGTCTTTCCCGTTCCTCAACGGGATTTTCGGCGGCAATATGCCGACGGGCGCCGCGGAGGCCCCTGCTCAGGAGAAAAAGATCCCCAAAAAAGAGAAAAAAGAAAAAAAGCGCGAGCTCAAATACCTGCCGGCCTACTGCGAAAACCTGACCGAGAAGGCAAGGCAGAACGGCTTCGACCCGATCGTGGGCCGGGAGCGCGAGATCAGCCGCGTCGTGCAGATTCTCAACCGCCGCACCAAGAATAACCCCTGCCTGATCGGCGAGCCCGGCGTCGGCAAGACCGCCATCGCCGAGGGCATCGCCCAGAAGATCGTCTCCGGCGACGTCCCCGCGAAGCTCGCGGAGAAGGAGCTCTGGCTGCTCGACCTGACCGCCTTGGTCGCGGGCACTCAGTTCCGCGGGCAGTTCGAGAGCCGCGTCAAGGGGCTGGTGGACGAGGTCAAGCACGAGGGCAACATCATCCTGTTTATCGACGAGATCCACAGCCTCGTCGGCACCGGCGACACCGAGGGCGGCATGAACGCCGCCAACATCCTGAAGCCCTCGCTTTCCCGCGGGGAGATTCAGGTCATCGGCGCGACGACCTTCGACGAGTACCGCAAATATATTGAAAAAGACGCGGCCCTTGAGCGCCGCTTCCAGCCCGTGACGGTGGAGGAGCCGACCCTCGCGGAGACCTTCCAGATCCTCAAGGGCATCGCCCCGAATTACGAGAAATTCCATCACGTCAGCGTCGGCGACGGGATTTTGCAGAGCTGCGCGCGGCTCTCCGAGCGCTATATCACCGACCGTTTCCTGCCGGACAAGGCGATCGACCTGCTCGACGAGGCCTGTTCCTGCGCGGCCCTCGCGAATAAGGAGCTCGCGCAGTACGAGATCGCGGGGCAGAAGATCCGCGAGGCCGAGGAGCAGATCGCAAGCCTCGAGCAGGACGAGGAGATCGACTACGAGATGCTCGCGAAGGCGAAATCCGAGCTGATGCAGCTCAAAGAGGAGCACCGGCAGCTTGAGCCCGCCGCGCTCGCCGCCGAGGTGACCGAGCACGACCTTGCGGTCGTCCTCGAGCTCTGGACCGGCATCCCGGCGAGCAAGGTGCAGGAGAGCGACCTGCACAAGCTCGGCGAGCTCGAGGCGGAGCTGAAGGAGAAAGTGATCGGGCAGGACGAGGCCTGCGAGCTGGTCGCGGCGGCGGTCCGCCGCTCCAGAGTGCAGATCTCCGCCCGCAGGAGGCCCGCGTCCTTCATCTTCGTCGGGCCGACCGGCGTCGGCAAGACCGAGCTCGTCAAGGTTTTGGCGAACTGCCTCTTTCAGGGCGCGGACCCGCTGATCCGGCTCGACATGTCGGAATTTATGGAAAAATTCGCGGTCTCGCGCATCGTCGGCTCGCCGCCGGGATACGTCGGCTACGACGAGGCCGGCCAGCTGACCGAAAAAGTCCGCCGGAAGCCGTACTCGGTCATTCTCTTCGACGAGATCGAGAAGGCGCACCCCGACGTCATGAATATCCTCTTGCAGATCCTTGACGAGGGCAAGATCGCCGACGCCCACGGGCGGGTGGTCTCCTTCGCCAACACGGTCATCATCATGACCTCCAACGCCGGCAGCGACCGGCACGACAACGCGCTGGGCTTCAACCAGACCGAGTATTCGGCGGAGAAGGAGAAGGTGCGCAAGGCTTTGAGCGACTTCCTGCGCCCGGAATTCCTCGGCAGGGTGGATGAGATCGTCGTGTTCCGCGCCCTGACGAAGGAGGGCTACGAGCGCATCGCCGCCCTGCGCATGGAGGAGCTGCGCGGGCCGCTGGAGGAGAAGGGCATCGCCCTCTCCTACGACGAGGCCGCGCTCAAAGCGATCGCGGCGAAATCCTTCGGCGGGAAGAGCGGCGCGCGCGATCTGGTGCGCGTGATCCGCAAGGAGGTGGAGGACCGCATCTGCACGATGCTCGTCGAGCACGCGGAGCAAAAGCTCAAGGCCGTGCTCGTCTCCGCGAAGGACGGCGCGATCACCGTGACGGGCGCGGAGATCCCAAAGACGCTGCCGCCCGTTCCGGCCGTGACGTCCGCGCAGAGAAGGGCTTAACGGGGCCGGTGGCGGCGCTTCCGGCGGAGTAAGGCCGGGCGGAGCCGCCTATGTGAAGAATATTTTCCCCGCAAGCCCGCCGCAAAACCGGCGGTAAACTCCGGCCGCGCGGCCCGGGAGAAAGACCTCCCACATGTGACAGGTGACTGAAACAAGACGCGGCCCCGTGCGTTTGAGCACGGGGCCGCGTCTTTCAATAACCGCTTGAGCACGGGACTATCTGCGGGAGAACCCCTTCTCGCTCTCGGGCTTGGTCACGGCGGCCGTGACGACATAGACCTCCGCCGCGCCCGCCTTTTTGAGCGCCTCCGCGCAGAACCACGCGGTGTTGCCGGAGGTCAGGATGTCGTCCGCCAGCAAAATTTTCAGGCCGGAGAGATTGCCGCTTGCCCGGAACGCGCCGATCAGGTTCGTGCAGCGCCTCTCGGCGGAGAGCGAGTGCTGTTTCGGCGTCGGGCGGGTCTTGACGAGCAGGCCGGGCGCGAATTTCAGGCCCGCGTACCGCGCGAAGGTCTCCGCGAGAACCGCGTTGTGCGGGAAGCGGCCGCGCCCCTCCCCGCCGCAGGCGTCCGGCGGGGCCGCCACAAGGTCGAAGCTTCGCCCGCCGTACTGCACAAGATACGCTTTATAGAGCCACTTTCCGATCAAGGCCGCGTAGCGTCTACGAAAGCGGAATTTGTAGCGGGAGATGGCGTCCCGCGCCGGGCCGCAGTAATAATAGGCGGCGGCCGCGCGCGCGTACATGCCGCCCGGCGGCGCCGCCGCGAGGCAGCCCGGCACCGGCTCGAGCTTTCCCGCGCAGTCGGCGCAGAGATCGTTCCCAGCCGGCAGGACCTTCCCGCAGGCCGGGCAGCGGCCGGGATAAAGGGACTCCCGCAGCCGCTCCATCAAAAGAAAGACCCCCCGTTTTTCCATACTCGTCCCTCCCGTGCTCAGAGGAAGAGCCCGGCGGCGTCCGCGAGGCTTTCCACGGTATAATCCGGCTCGTATTCCGGCGAGGGCGCGGCCTGATAGAGCCCGAAGCCCTGCCGCACCCAGACGGTGCCCATGCCGAGCCTCTTGGCCGGGGCGACGTCGTTGTCGAGCCGGTCGCCGATCATGAAGCAGTCCCCCGGCATGGCGCGGGCCGTTTCGAGCGCGATCTCAAAGATGCGGGGGTTCGGCTTCGAGACGCCGAGCTCCGCGGAGGAGCAGACGATCTCAAAATAATCCCGGAGGCCCCAGTTTTTGAGCCGCTCCTCCGCGCCGAAAGACTGGTTCGCGATGACGCCGAGCCGGTAACATGCCGCGAGCGCGGCCAAAAGCGCCCCGGCCCCGGGATAGGGGGAGCCGCCCGCCGGGTCGCAGCAGAGCGCGGTTCCGGCGCCGTAAAACTCGTTCACGTCCTCCACCGGCCGCCGAAACTCGGCGGCATAGCGCAGCGTGAGGTCCCGGATCTCCTCGGCCGGGACTTCCCTGCCCTCCGCGCGAAGCAACGCCGACAGCCCGCGGTAGCGCTCCGCCCAGACCGCGTCCTCGTCGATCAGCGTGTGCCCCATATCAAAAAACAGCCATTCGGCCTTCCCCATACGGTTTCCTCCATAAAAAGCGGCGGCGATTGCCCGGCGCGCCGGAGCGGATCCCACCCGCGTACTTTTTCGGGCCGGGAAAGCGGGGAAACATACCCCGTCCGCTTTGCCATGGCCCCCCGGCCGGCGGACGCCCTTTCCGCTTTATACCGCCATTCTACCATCTTTTTTCTGAGAAATCAAGGCGGGCGCGCCCCTCGCGCGTTCCGGCGGCCGGGCGAAAGCCATCGGCCGCTATCCCCTCCGGGGGTGACACATCATCCGGCGGCTGCGCCCCCCTCGCGCGTTTCGGCGGCTGGTCCCCCCTCGCGCGTTTCGGCGGCCGCGACCCCTCGCGCGTTCCGGCGGCTGGGCCCCCCTCGCGCGTTCCGGCGGCCGGGCGAAAGCCATCGGCCGCCATCCCCTCCGGGGGTGACAGGAGGTTTTATGAGCCGCAGGCAGAAAAAACCGACATCATCAGGGGGCAGCGCCCCCTATGAAAAAATCACGCCCCAGCGAAATACTGAAACGTGATTTTTGGTTGGGCTGGCGCGATTCGGACGCGCGAAATGACGGAGTCAAAGTCCGTTGCCTTACCGCTTGGCTACAGCCCAGTATGGGGTTTTTCAAAAATCGCCCACGGAATCTTGCCGCGGGCGACCTCTTTTTTATATGGGGTGGGAGGTGGGATTCGAACCCACGATCTTCAGAGCCACAATCTGACGCGTTAACCAAGCTACGCTACGCCCACCATGGTGCGGATCGGCTCCCGCAAAAAGCCTTTCCGCATGCTGCCCCTTTTTTTGAGGGGACGGGGTTCGTCCCATTTGTGGAAAAGGGACGTCGTACTCTTTCTAAGGAAATCCTTAGAAAGGGCGGCCTCCTCCAAGGGAATCCTTGAAGAAAGCGGCTCTCCGGGAGGAAAATCCTCCGAGAGGGCGGCCCCCCGAGGGGGCTTCCTCCGTCCTTTTCGGACGGAAAATCGGGCGGGCGATCCGGCAAATTACCGGGCCCCCGCCTCCCGGGCGCGCCGACCGAAGCGGCAAACATCCGTTGGTGCGCCAATTTTTTTTGGCGCGCCAACGGGGATTCGAACCCAGGACCTACTGCTTAGAAGGCAGTTGCTCTATCCAACTGAGCTATTGGCGCAGATAAACGTGGAGCGGGCAATGGGAGTCGAACCCACCTATCCAGCTTGGAAGGCTGGCATACTAGCCGATGTATTATGCCCGCGCAACAGCATTGCATATTATAGCAAACGCACCCCGATTTGTCAACGAAATCGCCCGTCCGCTTCAAAAAAAGTTCACAGATTCCGCGAGGCCCGCGCTTGTAATGCCCGGCGCTTTGGAATATAATGAAACAGACCCGGAAAAAACGACATCTTTATTTTAGAATATTAAGAGGGGTCCCATTTGAGAATCATTTATTCCGAAGATTACGGCGAAATGAGCCGCAAAGCCGCGGCGCTTCTCGCGGCGAGGATGAGGGAAAAGCCGGACGGCGTGTTCGGGTTTGCGACGGGCTCCTCGCCGGTCGGGACCTACCGCGAGCTTATCCGCATGTACAAGGCCGGGGAGCTCAGTTTCTCCCGCTGCAAGAGCGTCAACCTCGACGAATATCTCGGCCTCGGCCCCGAGAGCGACCAGAGCTACCTCTATTTCATGATGGAAAACCTGTTCTCCAAGGTGGATATGCAGCCGGAGAACATCCATATCCCGGACGGCCTCGCGGAGGACGCCGCCGCCGAATGCGCGCGGTACGACGGCCTTTTGGAGTCGCTCGGCGGCGCGGAGGCGCAGGTGCTGGGGATCGGCCGCAACGGCCATGTCGCGTTCAACGAGCCGGGGGACGTCTTTCTCCCGGAGACGCATGTGGTCGCGCTGACCGAGGACACGATCAAGGCGAACGCCCGGTTTTTCGCCTCGGACGCCGACGTGCCGCGCTACGCGCTGACCATGGGCGTCAAGGGCATCCTGTCCGCCAAGACGCTCCTGCTCGTCGCGAACGGGAAAGAGAAGGCGAGGGCGCTCTATGACGCCTGCTTCGGGCCCGTGGACCCGCGTGTCCCGGCGTCCGTCCTGCGCCTGCACAAAGACGCCGTCATCATCGCGGAGAGGGACGCGCTCTCCCTGATTCTGGAACGACATCCGGAGGCCGTGGAGAAATGACCGGCCTCCCCGCCGCACGGAGGGATGACCCTTGGAGAATCTTATATTGACCGGAAACATCGTCCTGCCGCTCTTCCTGCTGATCGCGGCGGGATTTGCCTTGCGAAGGGCCGGCATCGTCGGGGAGTCCCTCTCCGACGGGCTGAACCTGTTGGTCTTCGAGCTCTTTTTGCCCGCGATGATCTTTGAGACGATCTACGAGACGGAGGTAGGCGGCGTCTTCGACGCGGGGCTGCTGGGATTTTCCGCCGTTTTCACGCTCGCCGTGACCGGGCTCTCGATGTGGATCGTGCCGAAGCTTGAGCCGGACGACCGCAAGCGCGGCACGCTGGTGCAGGCGATCTTTCGCAGCAACGTGGTGATCTTCGGGCTGCCGCTCGTGAACGCCATCCTCGGGGAGGGCAACTCCGGCCCGACGGCGCTGCTGATCGCTTTTATGATCCCGCTCTTTAACATCCTCTCGGTGATGGTGTTCGCCTATTACGGCGGCGGCAAAACCGATTTCCGGTCGTTTTTACGGAGCTGCCTCAAAAACCCGCTGATGATCGCCTGCGCGCTGGGGCTGCTCTTTCTGGCGGCCGGGTGGAGGCTGCCGGATCTCTTGGCCCAAGGCGTCAGATCCGTGTCCTCGGCGTCCTCGACCATCTCGCTGGTCGCGCTGGGGACCTCCATCGAGTTTCGGAAGATGCCGGGCAACATAAAGCAGCTCGCGATCGGGCTGCTGGGCAGGCTCGCGGTCGCGCCGGCCCTCGGCATCGCGGCGGCCGCGCTCTGCGGCTTTCGCGGGGCCTCGATGGTCCCCCTGCTCGCGATGCTCTGCACGCCGACCTCGGTCAGCTCCTTCGCCATGGCGAAAAATATGGGCGCGGACGGAGAGCTCGCGGGCGAGCTGGTCGTGACGTCGATGGTGTTTTCCCTGTTTTCCATCTTTTTTGCGGTTTATCTATCCATCAGCCTCGGGCTGATCGAATAAGGAGGTCCTTATGGACGTAAAACGAAAATTGCGGTTTCCCGCCCTCTGCGTGGCGCTGGCGCTGCTGCTCGGCGGCTGCGGCTCGGAGAACGAGAGCGGCGGGATCGAAGTGAAAGTCAACAACGCGGCCGCGAGCTACGACGAGCTTGATCTAAAAGCGATCGCCGACGCGATCTACGCCTCGCTGGAGACAAGCGAGCTGACGCTCGAGAGCGTGGAGCGCGTCACCGACGAGGAGGCGCTGGCGGAGGAATTTTATCTCGACCCGGACGAGGTGGTCTCCTGCGAAGTCCGGGCGGCCAGCGGCAAATTCGGCGTGGCGGACGTCTGCCTGATCGTCGCCAAGGAGGGCTGCGCGGACGACGTGGCCGAGTCCATGGAGCAGCGCAAGGACGACCGGATCGCCGAGTTCTCCGCCTACGACGTCTACGATTCGGCGCAGATCGCCCTCTCCGCCGACGTCTCCGAGATGGAGCGGCTGGTCGTTTTGCTGATGCTCGACGAGGACGGCAAGGCCGCCGCGAAAGAGATCATCGAATCCTACCTGCCGGAGGACTGACAAAATTTTAAAAAATACCGGCCGGGGATTCTGTTTCCCGGCCGGTATTTTTTTAAAGAAAGGAATACGGCGTTTATCGAGACAATGGAGCGGCAACCGGAAAGTCATCGCTCTTTTTTCAGATAAACCATATCCACCAGTTGTTTTCCGTCCTCAAACATCGGATGGTCGTAGTTATCCGTAAAAAAATTCTTTATCCTGTGCGATTCCGTAAAGCCGCAGCTATGATAAAAAGAGAAGATCGAAGGACAGTCGCCGGTTCCCACGAGCAGAACGCGGCAGTCGGCGTAATGGGCGGACAGAAATTCCATCAGGGCCTTCCCGTAGCCTCTTCGTTGGCAATCCGGCAAAACAGCGATGTTTTTAAGCTCGTAAACGCCGTCGCCTTCTTTGGTTATCACACATTCGGCCTTGACGCCGCCGTCATCCAAAACAAACATCTCGCCGCTGTCAAGGTATTTATCGATCATGTTTTCCTGTTCGTCGGCGAGCAACAGCAAAGCGAGATAGTCTTTCTTGTTTCCCGTCACCTTTTTGATATTCACAGATCCGTCTCCTTTGCAAATTTCCGCGGATCGGCGCCCTTTTTTTATTTTTATGGCTCCGAGATCTTGGGCAGGGCGACGGTCCCGGTGCGGGCGACCTCCTTGATCGAGTAGGGCCGGAGCAGCTCCTCCGCCTGATCGATCTTCTCCGAGGTGTCGCAGATCTCGGCGGTGACGGCGTTTTTCGCGAGGTCCACGACCCGCGCGCCGATCACGGAGAGGACGTTCAGGATCTCGGCGCGCTTGCCGGGCGCGGCGGCCACCTTGATGAGCGCGAGCTCCTTATGGATGATCTCGTCGGACTCGTAGGAGCGCACCTTGATGACGTCGATCTGCTTGTTGAGCTGTTTTTCGATCTGCTCGACGATGTGGTCGTCGCCGTCGACGATGATCGTCATGCGGGAGACGGCCTTGTCCTCCGTCACGCCGACGGCGAGGCTCTCGATGTTGAAGCCGCGCCGACCAAAAAGCCCGGAGATGTGGGAAAGGACGCCCGCGTGGTTTTCCACGAGGACGGAGATGCAGCGCCTCATTCGTGCAGCCCCCTTTCGCCGCCGAAGCGGAGCGTGGGCGCGTCGTGCGGCACCATGCACTCGACGAGCACGGCGTGCTCGGCCTTGAGCACGGCGTCCGCGACCGCGCCGATCTGTTCGTTTTTGCCGATGCTCATATATTCTACGCCGTAGGCCTCCGCGAGCCTTTCGAGGTCGGGCAGGCCCCCGAGCTCGATCGCGAAGCGGTTGCCGGCGTATCTTTTATCTTGGATCTCGCGGATCATGCCGAGGCACCGGTTCTTCATGACCATGATTTTGAGCGGGACTTGCTCCTGCATCATGGTCGCGAGCTCCGGCAGCGCCATCTGGAAGGAGCCGTCGCCGCAGACCACCAAGACTTCCTTTTCCGGCGCCGCGAGCTTCGCGCCGATGCCGGCGGGGATCGCGTAGCCCATCGCGCCGAGCCCCCCGCTCGTGAGGAAGCGCCCGGCCTGCGCCGAGAAAGCCTCCGAGGCCCAGATCTGGTTCTGGCCGACGTCCGCGACGAGGACCCCGCACGGCGGCATCCGCTTTGTCAGCGTACGCAAAAACAGCACCGGGTCGAATTCCCCGTCGGAATCCGGGGCGGCGCAGAGGCCCCGCAGCTCCTCCACATGGGCAAGCCACGCGGAGCGGTCGGCTGGGGCGGAGGCCTCCGCGATCTGGCCGAGCACGAGGTTTAAATCCCCGACGATCGGGATGTTGGTGCCCATGATCTTGCCGATCTCGGCGGGGTCGATGTCGATGTGGACGACCGTCTTGGTCCGGGCGACCATCTCGGGCGACGTCATGGCCCGCTCGCCGATCCTTGTGCCCGCGACGATCAAAAGATCGCTCTCCGCGAGGGCGCGGTTCGCGAGCTTGGTGCCGAAGGTGCCGAGCATCCCGAGGCTGAGCGGGTGCTCCGGCGGCAGGGCCGAGAGGCCCATCATCGTGGAGATCACCGGGATTCCCCGCGTCTCGGCAAATTCCCGCAGCGTCTCCTCCGCCCCCGCGCCAAAGACGCCGCCGCCCGCGAGGATCAGCGGCTTTTCGCAGGAGGCGAGCGCGTCCGCGGCCTTTTTCACCTGAATGGCGTGGCCCTTCATATTCGGGTTGTAGCCGCGCAGGCGGACCTCCTCGGGGTAGGAAAAATCGAGCTTTGCGAGCTGGACGTCGATCGGCACGTCGATCAGGACGGGCCCTTTCCGCCCGGTGGAGGCGATATAGAACGCCTCACGAAAGACGCGCGGCAGGTCGCGGGCGTCCTTGACAAGGTAGCGGTGTTTTGTGACGCTCAGGGTCGCGCCGGTGATGTCCGCCTCTTGGAAGGCGTCGCGCCCGAGCAGCTCGCTCGAGACCTGCCCCGTGATCGCGACGAGCGGGATGGAATCCATGTAAGCCGCGGCGATCGCGGTGACGAGGTTGGTCGCGCCGGGGCCGGAGGTTGCGACGCAGACGCCGGTTTTCCCGGAGATCCGCGCGTAGCCGGAGGCCGCGTGGCCCGCGTTTTGCTCGTTCCTGACGAGCACGTGCCGGATCGGGGACTGCGCGAGGCAGTCGTAAAACGGGCAGATGTTCGCGCCGGGGTAGCCGAATACGAGCCCGACGCCCTCCGCCTCCAACGCGCTCACCATGGCCTTCGCTCCGGTGATCATTCTTCGGTCCCCCCTTTTGAAAATGCTTGTAAAACGGACGATACCCTGATATTATAATACATATCGCTCTTTTTTGAAAGGATCGCCATGAAAAATTTCTTCCAGAAGTTCCGGGCGCTCCCGGTCCGGAAAAAAGGCCTTCTGTCTCTCGGCACGGGCATGCTCAGCCTCGCCGTGAGCCTTGTTTTACTCGTCTGCACGGAATCGGTGATGTCCACCGTCCTGTTCTATATCTCCCTGATTTTGAATATCATCGGCCTGTATATTCTCATGTGGGTGCGCGGGAGGAGAAACGAAAATGACGGAAAATGAGGTTTTGCGCCGCACGTGGGCGGACATTTCGCTCGACGCGGTCGAATATAATTTCCGCCAGATCCGGGCCGCGGCGGGCACGGCGAAGGTGATGGCCGTCGTCAAGGCGGACGCCTACGGCCACGGCGACCGGATGATGGCCCCGTTTTTGGAATCCGTCGGCGCGGACTGGTTCGGCGTTTCCAACCTTGAGGAGGCGCTCGGCATCCGGGAGAGCGGCGTCACGAGGCCGATTCTGATCTTCGGCTCGACGCCGCCGGAATACGCCTACGAGCTCGCCAAATGGGACATCACGCAGACCTGCTACTCGCTCGAGTACGCCAAGGAGCTCTCCGGGGCCGCCGTCAAGCTCGGGGCGACGCTGCCGGTCCATTTGAAATTCGACACCGGCATGGGCCGGATCGGCTTCGTCGTCACGGACGACCGCTTCGATGCGGCGCTCGCGGAGGCGAAGGAGGCCTTCTCGCTGCCGGGCATCCGCGTGACCGGCACTTTCACGCACTTCGCCGTGGCCGACGAGGCCTCGGAGGACAGCGTCGCCTACACGAAACTGCAATTCGACCGCTTCGCGCGGATCTGCGCGGCGATGCAGGCCGAGGGGATCGACCCCGGCATCCGCCACTGCTGCAACAGCGCGGCGATGCTGTGCTACCCGGAGATGCGCCTCGATCTGGTGCGCCCGGGCATCCTGCTCTACGGCCTCTACCCCGCCAACAGCGAGTTTGTGACTTCCAAGATTAAACTCTCCCCGGCCATGGAGATGCGCACCGTGGTCACGATGGTCAAGCCCCTCTCCGCGGGCTGCGCCGTCAGCTACGGCCGGAGATACGTCGCCCCGGAGGACGGGATCATCGCCTCCACCGCCGTCGGCTACGCGGACGGCTACCACCGCCTGCTCACAAACCGCGGCCGCATGCTCGTGCGGGGCCGGTACGCCAAGGTGGTGGGCAGCGTCTGCATGGACCAGACCATGCTCGAGGTGACCGGCATCCCCGGCGTCAAAGAGGGCGACCGGGTGACCGTGTTCGGCCGGGACGGGGACGCCTTCATCTCCGCGGACGAGGTGGCCGCGCTCGCCGGGACGATCAACTACGAGGTCGTCTGCGCCATGTCGAGGCGGGTGCCCCGCTGCTATTATTACAAAGGGGAAAATATCCACAACTTTGACTATTTGAGGTGGAAGGAAAAATGAGCGACTATGTCGTCACGCCTCTCGAGGAGCGGGATCTCCCCGAGGCGGCCGAAATCGAGAAGCTCTGCTTTTCCCACCCGTGGGGCGAGGGGACGCTCCACAACGAATTCATCTCCCCCTACAACTGGTTTTTCGGCGCCCACGCGGACGGGAAGCTCGTCGGCTACTGCGGGATGCAGGCGGTCGCCGGGGAGGGCAGCGTCTTCAACGTCGCGGTGCTGCCGGAATACCGCAGGCAGGGCGTCGGCGAGTCGCTGGTGATCGAGCTTTTGCGGAAATCGAAGGAGCTCGGCGTCTCTCATCTGCTGCTGGAGGTGCGTCCCTCGAACCTCAAGGCGATCTGGCTCTATGAAAAATGCGGGTTCGTCTTTTACGGCCTGCGCAAAAATTATTATACCGACCCGCCCGAAAACGCGATCATCATGCGCCTCGCCTTCGACGGCACGCAGATGTGCGAGGACGACGATGATGACTGAGGGACCGGGGCTTTGCCCCGGTCCCTTTTAAAGTTCCGCTTGCCGCGTATCCGAAATGAATTTCGGATACGCAGGGAGTTCCGTTTGCCGGCCCAAAAGAGGGGCCGGCATTTTGCTGACGCAAAACCGCGGAACT
>JAGOPP010000004.1:63956-65910 GCA_017991935.1 Oscillospiraceae bacterium | reverse complement strand
GGGGCCGGCATTTTGCTGACGCAAAACCGCGGAACTTCTCTCAAAAGCAGAACTTTGTCCCGTTCCCTCTTAGGATTTCGCTCGCAGGGTAAATAAAAAACGCCCGCTTCCGGGTGGAAGCAGGCGCTCTTTTTAAGCCTCGATTACTTATGGAGTTCCTCGAGACAGTGGCTGCAAACATTTTTGCCGTTAAAACTGACGATACCGTCGGCGCTACCGCAAAAGATGCAGGCCGGCTCATATTTTTTGAGCATGATGCAGCCCTCGTCGACAAAGATCTCGAGCGAATCCTTTTCATTGATATCGAGGGTCCGGCGGAGTTCGATCGGCAAAACAATGCGGCCGAGTTCATCGACTTTGCGGACAATACCGGTAGATTTCAATCTGATTTCCTCCCAAAAATTTCCGATTACTAATGGATCTTTTATATAGTCTATCTTATTATCCATTTTTTGTCAAGGACATATTTCGTCAAGCTTCGGTATTTTTTTCGGAATATCCGCCGATCAGCCGGAATAGATTATCCCAAACGCGGTTTGGGGGCGGTGGTACGGGCTATTTTTTGGCGGTGGTGACGGCGGCGTCCCTGATCTACGGGGCCTGCGCCGGAAACCTGTCGGCGGTCTCCGCGGCGGCGCTGGGGGAATGCTCCCACGCGGCGATGCTGTCGCTCGAACTGCTGGGCACGCTCTGCCTCTGGAGCGGCGTCTCCGCGGTGGCGGATGAGTGCGGCCTGACGGCGTGGACGGCGAAACTGCTCGCCCCCGTGCTGGGGCTGCTTTTTCCCACGGCGCGCCGGGACGAAAAGGTCATGAAGGCGATCTCCATGAACGTGACGGCCAACCTCCTCGGGCTCGGGAACGCCGCCACGCCGCTCGGCATCAAAGCCATGAAGGAGCTCAAGCGCGCCGGCGGGGGCCTCTCCGCCGCGACGAAGGACATGGCCCTGTTTGTCGTCGTCAACACGGCCTCGCTGCAAATTTTGCCGACGACCGTGGCGGCGCTGCGGCTCAACGAGGGCTCCCCCGCGCCGATGGACATCCTGCCCGCGGTCTGGCTGACCGGCGGCTTCTCGCTGCTCGCGGGCGTCCTCGCGGCGAAGGTGTTTTGCCGGGAGACGGGCCCCCGCGCGGAGGGCGGCGCCTGCCGAAGCGGTTCCGCGGCGGCAGCCCTTTTTGGGGAGGAGGAGCCTTGAGCGCGTTTCAGGCCGGGGATTTCGCGGTCCCGCTCGCGATCGTCTTGGTCTTTTCCATCGCGGCGGTCCGGAGGAAGGACCTGTTTTCCATATTTCTAAGCGGCGCGAAAGAGGGCCTCGCCACCACCGCGCACGTGCTGCCCGCGCTGGTATTGCTGATGACGGTGATCGGTATGGCGCGGG
Source organism: Oscillospiraceae bacterium (assembly GCA_017991935.1). Lineage (GTDB taxonomy): Bacteria > Bacillota > Clostridia > Oscillospirales > Ruminococcaceae > UMGS1668. The sequence continues at coordinate 64,532 of JAGOPP010000004.1, read as the reverse complement.
CCTCGGGCCTGCTGGGGCTTTTGACCGACGCCGTCGCCCCGCTCGCGGAGAGGCTGGGTTTCCCGGCCGAGGTATTGCCGCTCGCGCTCCTGAGGCCGCTCTCCGGCTCCGGCGCGCTGGCCTTTTTTGAGGAGCTGCTCGGCGAAGTCGGGACGGAGAGCTACGGGGGGCGGGTGGCCGCGGTGCTGATGGGCGGCACGGAGACGACCTTTTATACCGCGGCGGTCTATTTCGGCGCGGCGGAGGTGCGCAAAGGCAACGGCGCGATCCCGGCCGCCCTCGTCGCGGATTTCGCGGGCACGGTGATGAGCGCGCTGGCGGTGCGGCTGTTTTTCCAATAAAAAAGAGCCGGGAGGCTCTTTTTAGCGTGGATTTCTATTTTTGGGGGTTCCGGCACGGCGGGTGCCTCGGGGGGTTTCGGGCGCGGTTACGTCTCCGGCGAATTCGGCCCTGCGGGAAAAACGATCTTTCCCCCGTCTCCGGGAGCGAGGCTACGCCTCCGGCAAATCCGGCCCAGCCCCCGCTTTCTCAAAGGGCTCGGGTTCCGGCCCGGCGGGGGACGGTCTTCGCCCGGCC
>JAGOPP010000004.1:20473-63856 GCA_017991935.1 Oscillospiraceae bacterium | reverse complement strand
TCCGGCCCGGCGGGGGACGGTCTTCGCCCGGCCTCCGGGCGCGGGGTCATGTCTCCGGCAAATCCGGCCCGGCCTCCGCTTTCTCAAAGGGCTCGGGTTCCGGCCCGGCGGGGGCTTCGGGAGCCTCGGGAGTCTCCGGCATGGGCTCGAAGGGCGCGACCCCGGTGGCCTCCTTCTGGATCAGGTATTTCGCGTAGATGGCGACGGCGGTGTTCTGATACGGGTCCCCATAGAGGACAGGCAGGACCAGCAGGCCGAGGATCCACCAGCCGAGGAAGGAGAGCTTAAAAAAGAACAGCTTCGCGACGCTCCCCGCGGTGGCGGAGACCGACTTGCGGAACGCGGCGTGCGGGCCCCTCCCCTCCGCGAGGTAGTACGGGGCGAGGGCGTAACGCTGGAAAAACACGGTGAGCATCAGCCATCCGGCCAAGAGCAGGAAGCCGCCGAAGCAGATGCCCGCGCCAGCGAGGACCTGCGAGGCGTGGTCGGGCATCGCCTCGAGATAATAGGCGTAATAATATAGAATGCCGATCAGTGTCGCCCCGGGCAGGGAGAAAAACAAAAGCCAGAACACTTTCCGAAGAAACAGGCCGATCGAGTAGAAAAACGCCCGGAAATACAGCCGCAGCGAGGAGAAATAGGAAAAGAGCTGGAGCAGGCCGTCGTTCTCGCCGCCGGCGGAGCGGTAATACCAGCTCTTGTAGCCGAGAAAGAGCGGCGGCAGGATCAGCAGGTAGGCGAGCGCCGCGCAGCCGGTGATGAGCAGGGCGACCGGCGCGGTGTCGGCGAGCGAATAGACCTCGGCATAAGAAGCGAACAGCTCGCGGAAGCTCTTCTCCCCCAGCACCAGCGCGGCGATGTCCGGCTCGGCGAATACGAGGGTAAAGACCGCGTCCATCAGATAAATCAGCAGGTAGACGGTGTAGCAGATCAGCAGCGCGACGACCGATTTTCCCCAGAAATGGCGTAAGGCCTCCCTCGCGCCGGATTTTACCGCTCTTCCAAGTTCCATATTTCCTCTTCCCCTTCCTCTTCCGTTTCTCTCGCGGCCGACGGGACGGCGGAGACGACCTCGAAGCAGCGGTCCCGCATCCACATCGCCGCGGAGGTCCTCACCGTGTAGCCGCATCCGTTTTCGACCGCCCACTCGCGCATCTCGGCCTTCGGGTAACCGTACATCGAGAGCAGGCCCATGACGATGGCGCCGTGCGTGACGGCCGCGGCCTCGATGATCCGGCGCCGCATCATATCGCTCAAAATATACTCAAACGCCTCGGTGACGCGGCGCCCGAGCTCCTCAAAGGTTTCCCCGCCGGGCGGCGGGGCCTTGCCCTCGAGCCACAGCAGGAACGCCTCCTCCCTGTTGAGCTCCGCGAACGGCCGGCCCTCGAACGCGCCGAGATCGCACTCGCGCAGGCCCTCCACCGGCTCGGCCTCGGCCTCGGGAAACAAGATCTCCGCGGTCTCCCGGCAGCGCAGCATCGGGCTTGTGTAGACCCTCGGGACGGCGGGATACGGGCGGGCCTCCATCCGTTCGCGCAGATCCTCGGCGCCCTCCGGCGCGAGCGGGAGATCCGTCCGCGCGCCCACGCAGATTTTTTTCCGGTTGCCCTCCGTTTCCCCATGACGGATCAGGTGCAGTTTGTAGGTGATCATAAACCCTCCGCGACAAGAAATTTAAAAATTATGCAAAATTTTATTTACAAACGGTACGAAATAAAATATACTATACAAACAGTTAACAAAAACGGGGGAAGTGCTACATCCATGTCAAACAACGAATTTCCGCGCGTGCTGACGCTTTTGAGGAAGGAAAAAGGCTTGAGTCAAAAGAGCGCGGCGTCGTCTCTCGGCGTATCGCAGGCCCTGCTTTCGCACTACGAAAAAGGCATCCGGGAGTGCGGCCTCGATTTCCTGATCCGCGCCGCGGATTTTTACGGCGTGTCGGCGGATTACCTGCTGGGGCGCTCCGCGAGCCCGGACGGCATGACCGTCTCCGTGGAGGAGATCCCGGAGCCGGAGCAGATCGGCAAAGAAAACAGCCTCTCCCGCGCGGGCGTGCTGCCGGTGCTCAACAAAAAGCTGATCGCCAACTCCCTCAACGTGCTTTTTGACCTTCTGGCGCGCTGCGGCAGCAAGGAGCTGACCGTGGAGGTCTCCGCCTACCTGATGACAAGCGTCTACCGGATGTTCCGCATCCTTTATGATATTAACCCGGCCAACCAGCCCGACATGTTCGGCGTGCCCAGATGCGCGGCCCGCGGCTATTCGGACGCGGAGATGCAGCGCTGCGAGGCGAACGCCGCCGCGATCGGCGAGGGGAACGCGTTCGTGTGCAGGCAGGTGATCCCGGACAAGGAGTCCCTGCTGATCACGACCGAGCGCCTCTCAAGGAGCTACCCGCTCTTCGCGCCCTCGCTGCTCAACCTGATCCAAAACTGCGAAAACCGCATCCGCTCCTTCCGGGAGAAATGATTGCCGATTCCTCGTTTATTTTATCATATCCTCGGGGATTTTTAAATGCGAAGTTTCAAACGGCGCCCGCGGCCCTTCGCCGCGGGCTTTTTTCCGCCCCATTCCCCCCTTGTCGATTGACAGGACAAACGGCTTGTATTATATTATTAAATAGAAAAATTCTGCGCGAAGGAGGGATGCCGGGGTGAAAGGGCTTTTTCGTCTGGCCATACTTTTGATGGCGGCGCTCGCCATGTTCTCCCTCTCGGCCTGCTCCTCGTTCACGACGGACACCGAGGCCCTGATGTCGCCGCCCAAGCTCACGGAGGAGCAGTCCCTGCTCCACAGCGCGCTGCGGGAGGTCGTCGGCGAGGATTACCACCTCAAATACCCCAAGGCGGAGGGGGACGTGAATTCCGCCTTCCTGTTCCGCGACCTCGATCAAGACGGCGAGGACGAGGCCATGGTCTTTTACGCGGCCGATTCCGCCGAGAGCGACACCAGAATGAACATCCTCAAAAAATCGGGCGGCGTCTGGTACTCGGTCTACGAAGTTTCCACCTCCTCGGCGGACGTCAGCTCCGTGGATTTCGCCAAGACCGACGCGGAGCTCGAAACCGTCATCATCGGGTGGAAAATCTCCGGCGGAGACGAGATCGGCGTCTACCGCTTCGACGGCCTGTCCATGGAGACGCTCTACGCGGGCAAATGCGACGCCTACCGGGTGGTGGACCTCGACGCCGACGGCTTAAATGAGATCGCGGTCTTTACCGGCTCCTCGAGCGGGCGGTATCAGGCGAGGATGCTCTATGAGGAGGCCGGCGCGATCGAGCTGACCAATAGCGTGAAGATCGCCTGCCCCGCCTCCTCCTTCCTGAAGATCACGGAGGGCGAGCTGGAGCCGGGCCGGCGGGCGCTGTTTCTGGATTCCGAGGTCTCCGAGGGCGTCTATACGAGCGAGGCGCTGGTGTACGGCGCCGACACGCTGGAGCGGCTGGTCCCGGTTTCGGAGGAGAGCGGCAGCGGCGGCATCACCGTCGTGGAGGAGATCGTGCTCAAAAAGACGCTGCGGTATTCCGCGGTGCTCTGCGGGGATATCGACGGCGACGGCCTGATCGAGATGCCGCGCGCGTATTCGGAGGAGGCCATCGGCGGAGCCTCGGAGGAGAGCTCCCAGTCCGCCCCGGAGGAGGCCGCCGGGGAGACCCCGGAGGAGATCCAGCCGGAATCCGGGGAGGCGAATCTGCTCTGTTATATGAAATATGAGGACGACGGCTTTGCCGTGTGCTGGGTCGGCGTCGCCGACGCGGGGAACGGGTGGATGTTTGAGTTCCCGGAGGAGTGGATCGACGGGGTCGCGGTGGAGCCCTACCGCGCCTACAACGAATGGCGCTTTCTCGCGCCGGAAGCCGCGGGCGGCTACGAGATCCTGCGGATCCGCGCCTCCGGCGTCGGGGAATATCAGGACCGGTTCGAGGAGAGCTACACCTTGATCGCCCAGAGCGGCGGGATCAATTATTACATGAGCGTCGCCGCGGACAGCGGCGCGGGATATTACCTCTCGCCGGATGCCTGTATCCGGCGGTTTCGCCTGATCGATTGGTGAGGGCCTCGCGGCGCTTGCCGGAAAGAAGGAGCAGGATATGAAAAAAATACTGGTTTGCGAAGACGAGGAAGGGATCCGCGAGTTTGAGGTCATCACACTCAAGCGCGCGGGGTACGACGTCGTGGACGTCGGCAGCGGCGAGGACGCGCTTAAGGTGTTTCTGGCGTCCCCGGACGATTTCATGGTCGCTCTGCTGGACATCATGCTTCCGGGCATCGACGGGTTCACCGTCTGCAAGCGCATCCGCGAAAAGAGCAGCGCGATCGGCATCATCATGCTCTCCGCGAAGTCGCAGGAGATGGACAAGGTCAACGGCCTGATGCTGGGCGCGGACGATTATGTAACGAAGCCGTTTTCCCCCAGCGAGCTCTCCGCCCGCGTGGACGCGATCTGCCGCCGGATCTCCACGATTTCCACGGATAAAAACTCCGAGGAGATGGAGTCCGGGCCGTTCGTCCTAAACCTGCGCAGCCACACGCTGACCAAAAACGGCGCGCCGATCGACCTGACGCAGGTGGAATTCCAGATCATGGAGCTCTTTTTCAACAACCCGGAGAAGGCCCTGAGCCGGAACGACATCCTCCAGAGCATCTGGGGCGAGAAATATACCGGCGACGACAAGATCGTGGACGTCAACGTCCGGCGCCTGCGCATGAAGATCGAGGACAAGCCCTCCGAGCCGCGCAATTTGCAGACGGTCTGGGGACTCGGCTATAAGTGGGTGCCGTAAAAGCGTAGCGCGCCCCGTTTGAGAATTCTGTCGGAAGGAGGATGACGCGCTTTGGCCATCAAAAAAATCACCAGACGCTGGCTGTTCAACAGCCTCGGCGTCATCCTCGTTATTTTGATCGCGCTTGTCGTCGCGATCGCGGTCGCCATTCACAACAACTATTACGACAGCGTCGCCCGCAGGCTGACCGGGCAGGCGGAGACCATCACCTCGCTGCTCTCGCGGTATTCCGCCGAGGGCGAGGAGTCCTATAACGAAAACGTCCGCTCCATGGTCTCCACGTTTCAGGAAAAAGACATCATGGAGCTGATGGCCCTCGACGCGGACGGGAACGTCGTGATCACCTCGAGCGGCTTTCTCCCGGACGCCGGCCTCTCCATGCCGGACTACGAGGAGGCCCTGATCTCCGCGGACGGCTCCGGCGAGTATACCGGCGTGATCGGCGAGGAGAAGGTCATGGCGATCACCCGCGTCCCGCAGGCCTCCGCGGGCCGTTACCGCGCGTTTCGCCTGATCGTCTCGCTGGAAAAAGTGGACATGCAGGTCTACACGCTGATCGCGGTGACGATCTTCATCGGGGTGGCGGTCATCTTTTTCGTCGTCTTCTCGAGCTCCTATTTCATCAACTCCATCGTGATTCCGGTGGGGCAGGTCGGCGACGCGGCGAGGAAGATCGCGGAGGGCGACTTCGGCGCGAAGATTCGGAAGCGCACCGACGACGAGATCGGCGACCTGTGCGACACGATCAACGATATGGCGGACGAGCTCGGCGCGACCGAGCGCATGAAAAACGAATTCATCTCCTCCGTCTCCCACGAGCTGCGCACGCCGCTGACCGCGATCAAGGGCTGGGCGGAGACGATCGAGGACTCCACCTCGGACGGCTCGGTCGACCCCGACATGCTGCACAAGGGCATGGGCGTCATCATCGGCGAGACGGAGCGCCTCTCCGTGATGGTGGAGGAACTGCTCGATTTCTCGCGGCTCGAGAGCGGGCGCATGGTGGTCCAGCCGATGCTGCTCGACATCATCGCCGAGCTCTACGAGGCCGTGCTCACGTTTGAGCAGCGCGCGAAAAGAGAGGGCAAGGAGCTTATTTTTGAGGACAGCGACGACGTGATCACGGTCTGGGGCGACCGGAACCGGCTGCGTCAGGTCTTCGCGAACATCATCGACAACGCGCTCAAATACTCCGACGCGGGCGGGATCGTGACCGTCCGGGCGCGCCGGGGCAAGCCGGAGGGTTTCGCCGAGGTGACCGTCACGGACACCGGCATCGGCATTCCGGCGTACCAGCTCGACAAGGTCAAAACCAAATTTTATAAAGGCAACGCGACCCGGAAGGGCTCCGGCATCGGCCTTGCGGTGGCGGACGAGATCGTGCGGATGCACGGCGGCGCGCTGCTGATCGAGAGCAAGGAGGGCGTCGGCACGAAGGTGACGATCCGCCTGCCCGGGGACGAGGCGAGAGCCGCGGCGGCCGTCGCCTCCATGCAAAAACAGTCCGCGAAAGAGCCAGTTTTGAAAGGATAATCAGATGAAAGAAAAAGAGGATCGCGGCGGGTGCGCGATTAAGACGTCCGTCGGCGGGCAGGCCCTGATGGAGGGCGTCATGATGCGCGGCCCGAAGCGCTCGGCCATGGCGGTGCGCCGGCCGGATCAGACCATCGCCGTCGAGGAATGGAATACCAAGCAGTCCAAAGGCATCCGGAAGCTGCCGTTTTTCCGCGGTATCTTCAGCCTGATCGACAGCCTCTCCACGGGCTATAAGTGCCTGATGCGCTCGGCGGAGCTCTCCGGCGAGGAGGAGGAGCCCTCCAAATTCGAGATTTGGATCGAGAAAAAATTCGGCAAATCGGCGGAGACGGTCTTTGAGACGGCCGTCACGATCGTCGCCGTCGGCGTCTGCCTGCTGCTCTTCATGGTGGTCCCCTCCGGCATCACGAGCCTGCTCCAGCAGCACGTCAAATCGGATTTCACGCTGACGCTGATCGAGGGCGTGCTCAAAATCTTGATCTTTTTCGCCTACATCGCCGGCGTCTCCAAGATGAAAGAGATCCGCCGCACGTTTATGTACCACGGCGCGGAGCACAAGACCATCGCCTGCTACGAGGCCGGCGAGGAGCTGACCGTGGAAAATATCCGCAAATATACCCGCCTCCACCCCCGCTGCGGGACGAGCTTTCTGATCCTCGTCCTGCTGATCAGCATTCTGGTCTTTTCGGTGGTGACGTGGGAGAGCCTGCTCGTGCGCGTGCTGTTAAAACTGCTGCTGATCCCGGTCGTCGTCGGCATCTCCTATGAGCTCATTAAATACGCCGGCCGGCACGACAACGTCCTTACGCGGATCATCTCCGCGCCGGGGCTCTGGCTGCAGCGCATGACCACGCAGGAGCCGGACGACTCCATGATCGAGGTCGCCATCGCCGCCGTGACGCCGGTCCTGCCGGAAAACCGCACGGAGGACCAGTGGTGAGCGCGATGACCTACCGGGAGCTGCGGAATATCGGCGTCGAGACGTTAAAAAAAGCGGGAGTGGATGCTCCCGCTTTTGAACTATCCGTGCTGTTTGAGGACCTCGCGGGCATCCCGCGGGAGCGGTTCCCGCTGCTCGGCGGGGAGGAGGCCCCGGAGGAGGCCGCCGAAAGGCTGCTCGCCGCCGTGGGCAGGCGCGCGGAGGGCTATCCGTTACAGTATCTTGTCGGGAGCTGGTGGTTCTACGGGCGGAAATTCACCGTCGGCGAGGGCGTGCTCATCCCAAGGGAGGAGACCGAGCTGCTCTGCGAAATCTCGCTGCGCTTACTTGAGCACGAGCGCGCGCCGAAAGTGGCGGATCTTTGCAGCGGCACCGGCTGCGTCGGCATCACGATCGCGAAGGAGCGCCCCGACGCCGAGGTCTTCGCCTACGAGCTCTCGGAGGACGCGCTCGCCTATTTAGAAAAGAATATTCGGCTGAGCGACGCGCCGAATGTGCGGGCGTGCCGGGCGGATGTGCTGTTGCCGCCGGAGGCGGACGCGCCGGTCTTCGACCTGATCGCCTGCAACCCGCCCTATATCCGCAGCGGCGAGATCCCGCTCCTCCAGCCGGAGCTTTGCGCCGAGCCGTACCTCGCGCTGAACGGCGGCGAGGACGGCCTTGATTTCTACCGCGCGGTGATTCAAAACTGGCCGCAGAAGCTCCGCGGCGGCGGGCACCTCGTGTTTGAGATGGGCGAGGACGAGGCCCCGGAGGTGGCGAAGCTGCTCACGGCCGCCGGCTTTACGGAGATTGAGATCTACGACGACCTCGCCGGGTTTCAGCGGGAGATCAGCGCGAGAAAGCCGTAAACCGGGCACGGAGGGGCCTATGGTTTCGCTTCCCGCCCGCGCCGGACGGTTAGCGGCCGTGAAATTATTTGTTACGATTTTGGACGCCGTTTTCCCCGCGCCGGACGGCCGGGGGCAGGATTGATTGATCGCTTGCGCTCGCCGCCTTCCCAGCCCTGCCGGGCAGAGTGACCGGAACAAAACTTATTTGCTGCTTGCGCGCCCGCCGGGGTTCCCTCCGGCGGATGCCTTTTTTGTGCGGGCTTTCCTACGGGGCCCCGCCTTAGCCGGGGAGACGCCCTCCACGCCCGCGCGGAAAACCCCGCCTCACAAAAGGATAGACAAACGGGGGGAACTGTGTTATATTGAATAATCATTCAGAAAGCGCGCGCAAGAGGTGAATATTTTGAAAACATATACATTTCAATATGGAAAGACGACCGTGGAGGCCGCGCTCGACGAGGCGCAGGTGCTTGGGGAGCTGCGCGGCCACGAGACGCCGCCCATCGCGGACCTCGGCGCCGCGCTTTACGAGGCCGTGGAGCGCCCGATCGAGCGCGCCCCGCTGCGGGAGTACGCCAAAGCGGGCGACCGGGTCGCGCTGATCGTCAGCGACCTCTCGCGCTTTTGGATGCGGCAGGACCTGCTCATCCCCCATCTGCTGCGCTACCTCGGGGAGGAGTGCGGCGTCCCAGACCGGGACATCACGATCGTCGTCGCGAACGGCACCCACCCGGGCGGCGACGAAAGGACGCTGCGCACGCTCGTGACGGACGCCGTCTACGACCGCGTGCGGGTGGTCAACCACGACTGCCTCGCCGAGGACCTCGTCTATCTCGGCACGACCGCGCACGGCACCGAGGTCCGCGTCAACCGGATCGCGGCGAAGGCGGACAAGGTGATCTGCCTCGGCGCCTGCACGCACCACGTCATGGCCGGTTTCGGCGGCGGAAGGAAGAGCATCCTGCCGGGCGTCAGCGGCCTCGAGGCGATCCGGCACAACCATTCCTTTTGCCTCGACCAGACGAGGGACTGCTCCAGCCCGGAGATCGGCGCGGGCGTTTTAAAAGGCAACCCGCTCCACGAGGACATGTGCGAGGCGGCCGCGATGATGAAAAGCCTCTTTATGGTCACCGTCGTGATGAACGCCGAGATGGAGCCCGCCTATCTCTTCGCCGGGCACTGGCTTTGCTCGTGGGAAAAGAGCTGCGAGGCGGCCGACGAGATCTACCGCGTCCCGATCCGGGAGCAGGCAGACGCCGTGATCGCGAGCTGCGGCGGCTACCCCAAGGACATGTCCCTCTATCAGGGCACCAAGACCATCGACAACGTCGAGTCCGCCCTCAAGCCCGGCGGCACGCTGATCGTGCTGATGGAGGCGGCCGAGGGGGGCGGCCCCGCGGAATATTTCGACTGGATCACCCCGCTCGCCGCGGGCACGATCGGCGCGGACCTGCGGGAGCGGTTCACCGTGCCGGGTTACATCTTTTTTCTCAACTGCGAGCAGGCGCGGAAGTACCGCATCCTGATGCTCACGAGCGTCCCGGCCGAAACGCTGGCGCCGATGGGCATCCAAGCCTTCGGCCGCATGGAGGATCTGATGGCGGCGGCCGGCCTCGCGGGAAAATCCGTCTACGTCGTCCCGAACGGCTCCACGGTGATCCCATATATAAAAGGATAAAGACAAAACAACGGGGCGGGTGGGCCCCTTCGTGGGAAAAATTTCGGGGAAACCCGGCCTTGAACCCCCGCCGGGATCGCCCCGGGCGGCATGGCCGCCATCTTATAAAATAAAAGAATAACGATCAAGAGAACTGAGCGCCGGAGGCCACGGGCGGCGGCTCTCATCGGGAAACCCGCCCGCGCCGCCCCTAGCGGCCCCGCGGGGCCCAAAAAGGGGAGGAGAATCGGGATGCCGGACAGCCATCTTGCCAAACGGTTTCAGCACGCGGGCGGCGGCTCGCTCGCGCTCGACACGGCGGCGCTCGCCCGCTTTGACGACGTCATCGACCTGAGCATCGGCGACACGGACTTCGTCACGGACCGGCGCATCATCGACGCGGCCTGCCGCGACGCCTGCGCGGGCTACACAAAATACGGAGACCCCAAGGGCGACCCGGCGCTCGTCGAGGCCATCCGGCGGGCCTACCATGAGGATTTCGGCATCGAGCTTTCGCCGGAGGAGATCTTCATCACGGCGTCAAGCTGCATGGGCATGGCGATCTCGATGACGGCCCTGCTTGATCCCGGCGACGAGGTATTGGTCTTTTCGCCGTATTTCAGCCCCTATAAAGACCAGATCGCGCTCGCGGGCGGCAGGGCGGTGGACGTGCCGACCTATGAAGAGGACGGCTGGGCGATCCAGGAGGACGTCCTGCGCGCCAAGATCACCGGGCGCACCCGCGCGATGATCTTTAACAACCCCACGAACCCCACCGGCGCCGTCTACGACCTGCCCGCGATGGAGACGCTCGCGCGGGTCGCGGAGGAATTCGACCTGACCGTCGTGGCGGACGAAATCTACACGCGCTATCTCTATGAGGGGAAATTTATCCCATTCCGCAGCCTGCCGGGGATGGCGAAGCGCACGCTCACGCTCAACAGCTTCTCCAAAAACTTCATGATGACCGGCTGGCGCGTCGGCTGCATCGTCGCGCCGCCCGAGATGCTCCCGGCCCTCGCGTATATCGGCAACACGATGATCTACACCGTGCCGTCCGTCTCGCAGCGCGCGGCGCTCGCGGCGCTCGCCATCCGGGACGACGTTGAAAAAACATACATTTCGCAATACAAGGAACGCGTATATTATGCATTCGACCGCGCCGCCCAAATCCCTTGGATGACCGTCACCCGGCCCAAGGGCACCTTTTACCTCTTCCCCGGCATCGAAAAGACCGGCCTCTCCTCCGCGGAATTCTGCCGGACTTTGTTTGAGAAAGCGCATATCCTTGCCGCGCCGGGCCGCGTCTTCGGCGAGGCGGGAGAGGGCCACTTCCGGCTCGTCTGCGCCGGCGTCCCGGTGCTCAAAGAGGCCTTCGACCGGATGGAATCCCTGCGTTTCCCCGAAGGCCCGTCCGAAAAATAATTTTAAATTTATAAATTTTTTTGAAAATTTATACTTGACATTTCCCAAAGCGCGTGTATAATTATGCTTATTCCAGCAAAACAAATTCAGAAATATGCATGATATATGCATTCGGGAGGAACTGTCATGAAAAAATTATTCGCTTTGCTTTTGGCCATGCTGATGCTGTTCGCCTTTGCCGCCTGCGGCGCGACGGAGGAGGCATCCTCCGCCCCCGAGACGGAGACCTCCGAAGAGACCGCGACCTCCGCCGCGGAGAGCGCCCCGGAGTACGGGCCCGTCCTCTCCAAGATCATGGAGGACGGCAAGCTGGTCGTCGGGACCGAGGCGCAGTACGCGCCGTTTGAATTCAAGGATCTTGAAGCCAACTATGTCGGCTGCGACATGTGGCTCGCCCAGCAGATCGCGGACGCGCTCGGCGTCGAGCTCGAGATCGTCGACATGGCCTTCGACGGCATCATCCCCGCGGTTCAGGCCGGTCAGGTCGATATGGGCATCGCGGCCTTCACAAAGACCGAAGAGCGCGCCGAGGTCATCGACTTCACAAATCTCTACCAGCAGGATGAGCAGCTTCTGATCGTCAAAGCCGGCAACGAGGACGTCTACGCCACCGTGGAATCCCTCGCGGGGCTTCAGGTCGGCGCGCAGAAGGGCACCATCCAATCGAAACTCATCCAGTCCGCGCTGCCGGAGAGCACCCTCTTCGAGCTGGAGAAATATCCGGCCCTCGCGCTCGAAGTCGCGAACGGCAACATCGCCGGCCTCGTGGTCGACGGCGCGGTCGGCGAGGCGATGGTCGCCTCCAACGATCAGCTCGCGGTCGCGCATTTCACGTTCGACCCGGCCGTCGCGCAGTTCGGCAAGGCCATCGTGATCCAGCAGGGCAACGAGGATCTGGTCGCGGCGGCAAACGAGGTCATCGACAAGGTGCTCGCCGACGGCAGCTTCGCGGCCGCCTACGAGGAAGCGAAGACCCTTGCCCAGCAGCTCGGCCTGTAACCTTTATTCCGATCCCTTTGCGGCCGCCCGGCGCGTATGCCCCGGGCGGCGCCTTGCTTTGAGACGGACAGGCGGAAAGGACTTTCTTCCATGGAATTTTTTGAGGATATCGCCCTTCTTTTTACCCGGTACAACCGCTTTTTCACCCAAGGGATCGGGAATACGCTGATCATCGCGTTTTTCTCGGTCATCCTCGGCATCGTCTCCGGCACGCTGATGGCGACGATGCGGCTCAGCGGCGTCAAACCCCTGCGCTATTTCGCCGCGGCCTACATCGAATTCATCCGCGGCACGCCGCTGATGGTGCAGCTCATGTTTATCTTCTACGGACTGCCGATGACCGGGCTCACGTTTCCGGATGTGCCGTTCATCCCGAATTTTGCCCGCTTCGCCGCGGGCATCGTCGCGATGAGCATGAACAGCTGCGCCTATGTCGCGGAGATCATCCGCTCGGGCATTCAGGCGGTCGACCCCGGCCAGACGGAGGCCGCCCGCAGCCTCGGCTTCCGCAAATCGCAGGCGATGGCGATGGTCGTGCTGCCGCAGGCCGTCAAAAACATCCTGCCGGCGCTCGGCAACGAGTTCGTCACCGTCATCAAGGAGTCCTCGATCGTCTCCGTGATCGGCATCGCGGACCTGATGTTTCGCACAAACGACGTGATCGCCGTCACCTACCGCAGCCTCGAGTGCCTCGCGATCGCGGCGGTGATCTATTTCATCATGACGTTTTTGGGCGGCCGGGTCATCGCGCTGCTGGAGAGGAGGCTCGCGGTTGGAAACAAATAATCCGGGCTCCCCGCTGATCGAAACGCGCGGCCTGACCAAAAATTTTGGAAACATACAGGTACTAAAAGGCATCACGACCTCCTTCGCGAAAAACGAGGTCGTCTCGATCATCGGCCCCTCCGGCGGCGGGAAGAGCACGTTTTTGCGCTGCCTCAACCTGCTGGAAGTCCCAACCGGCGGGCAGGTGATCTTCGACGGCGTGGACATCTGCGACAAAAAGACGGACGTCAACCTCCACCGGCAGAAGATCGGCATGGTGTTTCAGCAGTTTAATCTTTTTCACAACATGAACGTGATGAAAAACCTGATCGCCGCGCCGGTCAAGATCAAGGGCATGGATAAAGAGGAGGCGAAGGAGCGCGCGCGAAAGCTGCTCGAGAGGGTCGGCCTCGCGGACCGTGCGGACGCCTACCCGCGCCAGCTCTCCGGCGGGCAGGAGCAGCGGGTCGCCATCGTGCGCGCGCTGATGATGGAGCCGGAGGTCATGCTCTTCGACGAGCCGACCTCCGCCCTCGACCCCGAGATGATCGGCGAGGTGCTCGACGTGATGCGGGCGCTCGCCGAGGACGGCATGACGATGATCGTCGTCACGCACGAGATGCGCTTCGCGCGCGAAGTCAGCGGGCGCACGATCTTCCTCTGCGACGGTGAGATCGAGGAAGACCGCCCCTCCCACGCCCTGTTTGAGCGCCCGGAGAGCCCAAAGCTCGCGAGCTTCCTCTCCAAGGTGCTGTAAGCCGATTCTCCGCCGCCCCATCTGAAAAAAGGCTTTTCCCCGGCCGAAAAATAAACTTTATTGTCTTTGCGCCCCGGCCCCCCGCCCATTTCCATGCGGCTTCTACCCGCAACCGGCCACCCGCCCGCTCCTGCGCGGCTTCGGCCCGCAACCGGTAGCCCCCCGCCGCTCCCGCGCGGCTTCGGCCCGTAACCGGCCACCCGCCCGCTCCCGCTCCCGCGCGGAATCGGGAGCCCCGAAAAAAAGAAGGATCCGATTGACAAGCAGGATTCCATTTGTTAGTCTATTTATGGACCAATAAATGGAATCCTTTTTTTGAGGCAGGCGGCGCGAAAGGCCCGCGAGGGTGAAGCCGCCTTTGCCCGATTTTCCGGGAAAACGGGCCCGTGCGCGGCAAAGCGCCCGCGAAACGCCGCGCGGCATGAATCGGATGGAAAAACTCACCGTGGATACGGTTTTGGAGCGGCCTTGTCGCGCCCGCCGCTCAAACGGACGCCAAAGACCCGAGGACTGAGACAACGAATGAAAAAGGAGTTGGGTCAAATGAAAAGATTGCCGATGCTCATGCTGATCACCGCCCTGTGCCTTATGGCGATGGGCGGCTGCGCGGGCAAGGGAGCCGCCGCGCCGGACGGCCGGTCTCCGCAGGAGGGAGACTACGAGGAGGACGGCTGGGAGGATGACGAGGACGAAGCCCCGGCCGGCGCCGCCTCTGAGGAGGCGGGAGAAGCGGGCGTCGAGACCGTGACGGCCGCGGCGGATGAGCCCGTGGCGGCGGTGCTCGATGAAAGCGGCAGATACGGCTACCTCAACACAAAGGGCGAATGGGTCATCGCGCCGCAGTATTACGGGGCCTATCCCTTCTGCAACGGGTACGCCACCGTATGCACCGACATGGACGCGCGGCAGTGGCGGATCATCGACAAGCAGAATAACGTCGTCAAGGAGTTCGACGGGGTGTATGTGCGCGAGGTGCCCGCGGATTACTATTATTACGAGCCCCTGACCCGCACGATCGTCGACGACATGATCATTATCTCAAAGGACGACCCGTATGATTTTAACGCGAGGCTCGGCTTTGCCAACAACAAGGGGGAGATCGTGCTCGAGCCGGTCTACTGCGAAGTCAAGGCCTTCCGCGAGGGTCTGGCGGCGGTGAATTTCGGCACCGTCGGCGAACCGAATTGGGGATACGTCGATAAAACCGGCAAAACCGTGATTCCGGCGCAGTTTCAGGCGGCGTGGCTGTTTGCCGACGGGCTCGCCTATGCGGAGAGGGCGTACGACCCCGCCGCCCCGGGCATGGAGGCCGGCTTTATCGACACGACCGGCGATCTGGCGCTTCATCAGGAATATGAGTATGACAGCTACAACATGCCTTGGCCCGCGCCGGGATACGGCGGCCGGGCAAGCGATTTCTTCGACGGTCTGGCGGTCGCCAATGTCAATGTGCAAATCGATAACGCGCTGATCGGCGTGCTGGGCGTTGTGGACAAGCGGGGCAACGTGCTCTGGTGCGACGCGGACAATCAGTTGTCCCCGGGCGGCGGCAACGGGTCTGTGATCGGCGACGGGCTTTACTGCGTAAGGGGCGAGCCCGATCAAAACGGCGACTGCCCCGAGGGGTTTATCGATCTCACAGGGGCGGTGGTTATAGCGCCCACCATGCAGTGGAGGAGCACGGGCTTTTTCCACGAGGGGCTGTGCCGCGTGCGCACGCGGGACGCCGACGCGCGCGATGGCTTTATCGACACAACCGGCCGCGTCGCGGTGGAACTCAAATACAGGGGCGCCGACGATTTCTCCTGCGGGTATGCCGCCGTCTCGGAGAACGGCTACGACTGGTTTTATATCGACAAAACGGGCGCGGTCGCGATCGCGGGCGGCTTTGCCAAGGCCGGTCCTTTTACAAAATAGATTTTGAGCACACAAAAATTCGCGGGATCGGGGAAAAAACCATATGAAAAAGTTTGCCGTTTGGATTTTAATCGTCTGCGCCGTGCTCGCCGGATGCTCTGAGGCGAGCCCCAAGGAGGAGAGCGTTCCCGCCGTGGAAGAGAGCGGTTTGGAAGAGACGGATGGTTCTTCCGGCGAAAGCGCCGAGCCCGCGCAGGAGGAAATCTTTCCCTGCAAAGCCACCGCCGATGTCCCGGCCGCCTACGAGATGGAGGCGGAGGGGACGGCGGTTCTTGGTACGGAGGCCGAGGCCGCGCGGCTCCGGGAATTTCTCTCGAATCTCAACGGCGACAAGGTGCGCGTGATGTCCTGCACCTCCGGGCCGTGGGACTTTGCGGAAAATCACCGTGAGATCAGCCCCGCGGACAGCGTGCGGCTGCTCACTTATCTAAAGAGCCTCACCGATTTTGAGGTTTACGACCAAATGGAGAACCCGTGGACCGGGGGCTTTTGGTCGGTTTATTTGGAAACTGCGGACGGCGCCTATGAGATCGGCTCTCCCGGCGGCTGGCTGATGGCGACGCTCCCCGGCCCGGAGGGGAACAAAACCTATATTTTCGACGCCGCCGGCGCCATGGATGCCTGCAACGACATCGACGGGGTCATCGGCCATTACCTCGACGCGCCGCTGGAACTCTCCGACGGGGAGCTTTCGCGGTTTGCCGAGGCGGTGAGCGAGATCTTCGCGGAGTACCGCGCGGGCGCGGTGGAGCCCACCGTCTCGGAAGGGGCCTCCGTTTCGGAGGGCCCCTCCGTCCCGGAGGGTTCCTTTGAGCCGCTGCCAAAGCGGTGCCGCCTGCCGGAATATGTCACCGTCGGGGTGCTGAACATCCTTTTCAACGAGGTTTTGGGCGGCTATGACGCGCAGCTCTACGCGTCAAACGGCATGTACCGGATCAACCTCCGGGTGAACGCCGTCCCGAACCCCGATACGGGGGAAACCGGCTTCGAGGTATCCGCGGCCGGTTTCCAAAGCATCGAGGAGGAGTTCGTGTGGCGGTATCTCAGAACGAGCGACTGCATCGGCATGTGGGTGGAAAGCTGCGAGGAGGACGAGGCGGAGACGCTCCGCGTCGCCGAACGATATAAGGGCAGCGCGCTCGCCAAGAGCCGTGGCTGGAGCGACGAAATGCTGGAAAACCGCTTTGTCGCGCTTTATGCCATCTATCACATCACATACGACCACGCCAAAACCTCCCTGACGGACGGGCGGAAGGAGATCTATCTCTATTTTGCCGATCCCGAAAATACCGGCGACTACACCCTTGTGGAGAGCACGACGCCAAGCCCGCTCCCTGAGCCGGAATAAACGCGCCGGCTGCCGGGATTCGCCGCAAAGAGATCCTTGCCGGGCCGGGTTTTCTCCGGGGATTTTTTCCCTGCCCGCCCCCGCGTTTCCTTTCCGCGTCCGGCCGCCCCGCTTCCGCGTTTTCCCTCCGCGTCCGGCCGCTTCCACGTTTCCTTTCCGCGCCCGGCCGCCCCGCTCCCGCATTTCCTTTCCGCGCCCGGCGCCCCGCCCTTGCGGGCCCGCGTCCCCATGAAGACGTGCCTCCCGCCTCCCTCGAAAACCCTTCGCTTCGCTTGTATTTGCGCCGGTCTTGACTTACAATAGAACCGATACCGAAACGGCCCAGAAGCGGCGGGAGGGGGTATTTGTCTATGATTACGATTTACAAAACCGACAGCGAGGGGAAACTCAAGGACTATCTCGGCGACGAGCTCTACGCGAGGCAGCGTTCCGCGAACCATATCTTTTTGCCGGTCGGGGAGCGCGCGTGCTTTCTGGCGTTCAACTGGTGCGATCTCAAGGACACGGGCAGGCGGGAGGAGCGGATCTCCATCTATTGCGGCGAGCGGGAGCTCGTCTATGTGGGGGACAGCGAGGTCTGCACCCGGATCCTTGAGGAGATTGCCGAGGCGGAGCCGTTCGGCGCGCTGGCGAAGTTTTTTTCCGAGATGACCGCGGGGGACGTCGACGTGCTGGAGGGCTTTGAAAACTCCATCAACGAGCTCGAGCGCCAGATCATCGGCAAAAAGGGGCCGGTCGGCGGGACGAGCGCCCGCATCATCCAGCTGCGGCGATCCTTCTCGCGGATCAAGCGCTACTATGAGCAGCTCGGCTTTATGGTCGACGGGCTGATCGAAAACGAGGGGAGCCTCCTTACGCCCGAAATCGCGGAGCGCTTCGACGCACTGCGCAAACGGCTCGGCTATCTTACAAACTCGATCTTGGAGCTGCGGGAATACGTCACGCAGGCGCGCGAGGCGTATCAGGCGAGCATCGACATCGAGCAGAACCAGACCATGAAGCTGCTGACCATCGTCACGGCCGTCTTTCTCCCGCTGACGCTGATCGTCGGCTGGTACGGGATGAATTTTCAGGTCCCGGAGTACGGCTGGCGCTACGGCTACCTCTATGTGATCCTTTTGAGCGCCGCGATGGTGGTCTTTTGCCTCTATATTTTAAAGAAGAAAAAGTGGTTTTGAGCCCTGAAAAAAGGGACGCCGCCCCGGATCGACCGATCCGGGGCGGTTTTTTGCTTTTTCGGCCTCGGCAAAGGCGCGGGAAGCCCGCGCCGCCGGGATTTTTGCTTTGCCCATTCGGGCCGCATGAGCATCAGGGAATTTTCCTAAAAAGCTTCATGGCGGCGGCTTTTGGGTCATTGCAGCCGGATGAT
The DNA here is from genome assembly GCA_017991935.1 of Oscillospiraceae bacterium. GTDB lineage: Bacteria > Bacillota > Clostridia > Oscillospirales > Ruminococcaceae > UMGS1668. Next base: position 45,520 of record JAGOPP010000004.1, on the reverse strand, counting down.
CATGAGGGAGGCCCCGCATCCCCCGTTGAGCAGGATGGCGGCCCCGGGCAGGAGCACGGAGGTCTTAAACATTTGCAGGCCGACCGTATCCCCGGGCGAGAGGTCCACCTCGATCTCGTTCGTGTAGTTTGAAAGCGCGACGGCGGGCGAGATGGTGGAGGCGGTGTTGGGGGAGCCGCCGATCATGACGCGGGCGCCGAGCAGCAGCGAGGCGGTCGAGTTGATGTGGTAAGAGATGCGGTAGCGGCCGTAGTTTGTGACCGTAAAGAGCGTGTTGGCTCCGTTGATGCTGATATCGGGCGAGAGAACATGGGTGTTCGGCAGCGGGACCGGGGTCCCCGTCAGGAGCACCGTCAGGATCGCGCCCTGCGTGTTCGTGGCGAAGGCGGCCGAGGCGGTGATATTCGGGCCGGGAAGCCCGGGCGCTCCGGTCGGGCCCGGATCTCCGTCGGGGCCCGGATCTCCCGGCGCACCGGGAGACCCGGTGGGGCCGGGCGCTCCGGTCGGGCCCGTCTCGGGGCCGGTCGAGCCAGTCGCGCCGGGCGCTCCGGTCGCCCCCGGAAGGACGGGGGCCCTTAGGGCCGCCAGCATTTTGGAGCTCATCAGCGCCGCGTTTTGGGCGCTGCTGTCGAGCACGCCGCGGACATCTTCGTTAACTTCCAGCACTTCGGACAGAGTGGGAGCGTCGCCCGTGAGCCCGGGGATCGTCCCCAGAATAAACTGGAGTTTCTCCCCCTCCGCGTTCAGGACGTGGCTCAGGCCGAGCTCCTCCATCGCGACGGAGGACAGAAGCATGTTGATCGCGTCGCCTCTGGTCAGCTCCGGGCTGATGGTTGGATAAGAAGGCAGTGACATATTCTTCTCCCTCCTAACTCAACCGCATGATCATCAGCGAGGCGCCCACCGAATCGGGAAGCAGGGTTACGGAGACGTTGATCAGCCCATACAGCTGCAAACTGACGGCGCTGTTCGCCGGGAGGTCGACCAAGATCTCGTTGGAGAAACCGGAGAGGCTGAGCAGCGGAAGGATGCTCGAAGGGACGCTGGGGTTTCCGTTGATCTGGACCCGGGTCCCCATGGCCACGGCGGCCAAGGTGTTGACGTGGTAGGAGATCCGGTAGCGCCCCGCGTCGGCGACCGTAAACGTGTCGTTCGCCCCGTTTATGGTGATCCCCGCGGGCAGGATCTGGCTGTTCGGCAGCGGGACGAGGGTCCCCGTAAGGGCGACCGTGACGCTTGCGCCGGTGGTGCTGGCGGCAAAGGCGGTCGTCGCGGTGATCTGCGTGCCGTCCGGCCCGGTGGGGCCGGTGGGGCCGGTCGCGCCGGTCGCGCCGGTCGCGCCGTCGGCTCCCGGCGCTCCGGGAGGCCCGTCAGCGCCCGTCGCGCCGCCGGCGGGCCCGGTGGCTCCGGTGGCTCCGGTCGCTCCGGTCGCGCCCGTCAGCTCCGAGGAGGAGAGGGCGTTCTGCATTTTCATTTTAAAGAACAGCTGATTCTGCGCGACGCTGTCGAGCATGGTGCGGACGCTCTCGTTGGCCTCGAGCACGTCGTCGACGGTCGCCGGAGGGCCGCTCATCCCGGGCAGGGTCCCGAGGATATACTGGAGTTTTTCACCCTCCGTGTTGATGATATGGCTCAGACTGAGTTCCTCCATCGCGATGGACGCCAAGATCTGGTTGACGACGTCCTCGCGCGTAAAGGGAGGACTGATCGATGGAAAGGTCGGTTGTGACATAAATTCGTTGCCCCCTTAATGGCATAAAAATGATGGGAAGGAAACGCCGCGCCCCGCCGCGCCCCGGATCTCCGGAGGCGGGGGCGCCGGCCCTCATTCCCCGAGCTTTTGTTTTGCCGGCGCGAAATCCGGATCATAACAGAGCGCCTGACGGTAGCTCTCGGCCGCCCGGTCAAATTTCCCTTGTTTTTCATAACATAGACCGAGGTAGTACAGCGCCAAGAAGCTGCCCGTCCCCAAGAGGATCAGGTACTCCGGATTGGACTGACCGAGAATCAGACAGCGGCAGAAGGAACGCTTCGCCTCCTCATAGTTCTCAAAGCTCATCCGCGCGATTCCCTCGTAGAAATGAAGATCCGTATAATCCGGATACAGGGCGATGGCTTTGCCGATGCCGGCAAGCACCGACGAGAAGCTCTGCGTCCGGATCAGAATGTCATATTTGAGCTTATACGCGAGCGCCGGGGGCATCCGCCCCTGTTTTAAGAAGCCGGCGACGGACCGGTTGACCGCGCCGAAGGCGCCGCCGTCGTCCCCCGCGCGGCAGAGCTCCGCGGCAAGGAAATAATCGAGCCACGGGTTTTCGGGGTCCGCCTCTTTTTCTTCCATGAGCAGCGGGACGTTGCGGGCGCCTTTGTCTCGGCCCGAATCGTCGAGGTATCCGTAGTGAAGGATTCTAAGGCAGGGCAAAACGCCCCCGCGCGCCGGGGGTCCCCCCTCCGGGAGCGCGGGCTGCTCGTGGATTTTTCCTCGGAAGCGGATTCCCGCGTGGTTGCGAAAAAGACGGGCGGCGAAGGAGACGTAGGCGCGCGTCTCCCCGACCGGCTCCCGCCCGTAGAAATGCAGCATCTTGATACGGAGCAGATCCTCCGCGGCTTCCAGACGGGAGCGCAGGGCGGAAAGATCGGGTACCTGTAATTCCTCGTCGGCGTCGAGCCAGAGAATCCAGTCGCCCACGGCCTCGCGAAGGCCGAAATTCCTCGCCGCGGCGAAGTCGCCGGGCCACGGGAGGTCCAAAATTTTTGCCCCGTACTCGGAGCAGATTTGTTTCGTGTCGTCCGTGGAGCCGGTGTCCACAACGACGATTTCGTCCGCGATTCCCCGGGCGCTGTCAAGGCAGCGGCGGATGTCGGCCGATTCGTTTCGAACAATCATACACAGGCTGATCGTCGGCAAAGCTGGTAGCCCCCTATCGCAAGTCATTTCCATGGCCATTATATGAGGCGGCAAAGGGGGCGGTGCGGAAGCCTCGCTTTCCTGTGGCCTTCCGCGCTTTTCCCGCATAAAATAGTCCATCAGGGCCTTTTTTGGAGGTTTGACATGATGAGAATCAGCCTTTGCATGATCGTAAAAAATGAGGAGGGCACCTTGGAGCGGTGCCTGAATTCCGTCAAGCACGTCGTGGATGAGATCGTCGTCGCCGACACGGGCTCCACGGACCGCACCAAGGAGATCGCGGCCCGGTTTACGGATAAAATCTTCGATTTTCCATGGGTGGACGATTTTTCGGCCGCCCGCAACGCGTCGTTCGAGCGGGCCTCGATGGACTATGTCCTCTGGCTCGACGCGGACGACATCCTGCTGCCGGACGACGCGGTCAAGCTGCGGGAGCTCAAGGAGACGCTCCCCCCCGACGTCGACACGGTGCTCATGCGCTACAACACGAGCTTTGACGCCGAGGGGCGCGTGATCTTTTCCTATAACCGGGAGCGGCTCGTCAAGCGGAGCCGCGGCTTTCGCTGGAGGGAGCCGGTGCACGAGTATCTCGAGACCGGCGGCAAGACGGTCACGTCCGACATCTGCGTGACCCACGCGAAACAGAGGCCCGGGCAGAGCGGCAGGAACCTGCGAATCTACGAAAAAGAGCTCGCGGAGGGCAGGACGCTCTCCCCGCGCGGCGTCTATTATTACGCGAGAGAGTTAAAGGACAACGGCAGGCTCGAGGACGCCTCGGCAAAGTTTCGGGAATTCCTCGATACCGGGGCCGGCTGGAAAGAGGACAATATTACGGCGTGCGGCGAGCTCTCGAAATGCCGGATGTCGCTGGGCGATCGGCGGGGCGCGCTCCTCAGCCTGCTGCGGAGCTTCGACTACGATCTCCCGCGCGCGGGGATCTGTTGCCAGCTCGGTTATTTATTTAAGGAAAAATACGATTACCGGCAGGCCGCCTTCTGGTTTGAGCTGGCGCTCCGGCTCGGAAAGCCCGAGCAGGACGGCGGTTTCTGTCAGGAGGATTTTTGGGGATACATCCCCTCGATCGAGTGCGCGGTCTGTTACGACGCGCTCGGCGATCCCGAGAAAGCGGAGCATTATAACGAACTCGCTTCCGCTTATAAACCCGATTCCCCTTCCGTGGCGTACAACAGGCGTTATTTCGCCCGGAAACGGGAACCCGAACACAATGAACAAGCGGGAGGCTAACAACCATGTCGCAGCCCACATATCCATCCATCAGCCCGGAGCTCACCCATGACGAGGCGCTGAATATGATTCTCGCCTCGATCGCCATGGAGGAGCTGGGCCTAAGCCATATCATCAACGCGGAGGGCGAGAAGCTCCAATACGTGCTGGGCACGCTGCCCGGGCAGTCCGGCGTCTCCCCGACGGTCGGAGAGGTCATCGAGGTAAATCAGAGCGTCAAATGCCTTTTAGACAGCGTCATGCAGAATCAGCTTTTGCTGAAATCCAAAATGGAGGGCGTGCTCTGCGCGCCGTGCGCGGGAGGGACCGGGGCGACCGGCCCAACCGGGTCGACCGGTCCGACCGGAGCCACCGGGCCGGACGGAAAGACCGGCGCGCCCGGCCCGGCGGGCGAAACGGGCGCCGCCGGCGAAACGGGCGCAATCGGGCCCACCGGCCCCACGGGGCCGCCCGGAGGGGCGACCGGCGCAACGGGCCCGGCCGGAGCAACCGGAGCAACGGGCCCGGAGGGGGAGGCGGGCGCCGTCGGCGCCACCGGAGCCACCGGCGCGACCGGATGGGCGGGACGCCCTTCGGCCGCCGCCTTCTCCGGAGCGGAGGACTTCTGCTGGAAATCCGGGTGCCCCCTGCCGTGGAGCGAGACGATTCGCTCGCCCTGCTCCTGCGTGCACCTCTCCTCCGACCGCGCAAAAATCATTTTGCCCGCCGGAAAGAGCTATCTCGCCGACTTTTTTGTCAATCTCAAGCCCGCAGGATCGGGGGGCGGCTCGGGGTCCCTGTGCCTCCGGCTGCTCGAAAACGGGCGCGAAAAAAATCTTTTTACGTATTATTTTCCCCTATGTCGGCAGAGCCCGGTGCTCACCGTCTCCGCCGCGGGGATTTCGGTTCCGGCGAATTCCTGCGCGTCCGCGCGGCTCGCGCTGATTTTGGGATGCCCGGACTCCGTCGAGGTGGAATCCGCCGGTCTAAGCTTGATCGAAATTTAAACGATTCTCCGGAAAGAAGATTCCGGGGAATCCGCCGGAACGGCCGCCCTCCGGAGTCCTATGTCCTCCTATCCGCGGGACGCGGGCGAACAGGCCGCCGACAGAAGTCGGCGGCCTGTTCGCATAAAGGCTTTATGGAGACGCGGTCGGAGCGTCGGCCGGCGTTTGGTCTTGCCGGGCGGCATGTGCGGCGATTTTAAATGGTTTTATCCGTCTTATTTTCTTTTGCGCCTTTTTCGTTCATGGCATTTCACGAAAGCTCCCCCGCGAGCTTAAAAAGGGCGTCGGCCATCACCTCTCCCGGCCCGAGACCGCCCGCGTTTTCCCCCACCTTCTGATAAAATTGATACAGGCAATCGTCCGCCGTCAGCGTAACTTTTTTCATTCCATATCAACTTCCTACTCAAAACGATACCATAGTTTTCGGGTTTACGCAGGAGCGTATACGCAAGAGCGAATATTTAGATAGTATTTATTTGAGGTGATGGAATTGGCGATCAAGGATACGGTTGCAAACCGATTTAAGGAACTATGTCTGGCGAGAAATATCAAACCAAACGAACTCGCAACTTTGTCAGGCGTTACCCCATCGACCGTTTACAGCATGCTGGACGAGAGGCGCAGGGATATTTCCATCGTTACGGTTAAGAAACTGTGCGACGGCCTCAGTATCACTCTGGGCGAATTTTTTTCCACGCCGGAGTTTGATGGTTCGGAGCAGGAAATGGAATAGAGAAATTTAAAGCGAAAAGAAGACGGCCCTCTGTTTTGGTGGGCCGTCTTCTTTTTTTTGGTGCACCCGGGGGGACTTGAACCCCCACCCGAAATCGGAGCGGCTCCTAAGACCGCCGTGTCTGCCATTCCACCACGGGTGCGTATCGGAGCGGCCGGAAAATCCCGCCGCCGTTTTTATTTGAAAAAAAGCCTCATGCTAAAGCCTTTTTCGTCAGCCGTTTCTGAGGACGCCCGCGTCTCTCATCGACTGGGCGGCCAGCAGCACGCCGGCTTTCGCCGTGGGATAGGTGAGCCCTCCCTGCATCCAGACGGCGTAGGGCTCCCGCAGCGGCGCGTCCGCGGAGAGCTCGATCGAGGCGCCGAGGTGAAAGGCCCCGGCCGCCATGATGACCGGATCGTCGTAGCCGGGCATCGCCCACGGTTCCGGCGTGACGAAAGCGTCGATCGGCGAGCCGCTCTGGATGCCGCGGCAGAAGGCGCAGAGCGCCTCTTTGCCGCCAAGCTCGATCGTCTCGATGATGTCGGTGCGCGGCTCGCGGTAATCGGGCGTCGCATGGTAGCCGAGCAGCTCAAAGAAGCGGGACGCGAAGACGGCGGTTTTGACGGCGGCGGCCGTGACCGTCGGCGCGAAAAAGAGGCCGAGGTACATCGGGCGCAGCTCGCCCAAAGTGCAGCCGATCTCCCTGCCCACGCCCGGGGCCGAGAGCCGGTTCGCGCAGAGCTCCACATATTCGTGCGTTCCGGCGATGTAGCCGCCGGTGTCCGCAATGCCGCCGCCGGGGTTTTTGATCAGCGAGCCGACAGCCAGATCCGCGCCGCACTGGGTGGGCTCCTCCTTGCAGACGAATTCGCCGTAGCAGTTGTCTACGACGCGGACCGCCCGCGGGTTCGCCTCTTTTACGATGGAGAAAATCTTCCGAATCTCGTCGATCGAGAGCGACGGGCGCAGCGAATAGCCGCGGGAGCGCTGGAGATAGGCCATTTTCGCGCCCTTGACGGCCTCCGGGATGCCCTCAAGATCGACGCTCCCGTCCGGCAGCAGCGGCAGCTCCTTATAAATCACGCCGAATTCCTCGAGCGAGCCGACGCCCCGGCCGTGGATGACGTCGTGCAGGGTGTCGTAGGGCGCACCCGAGAGGGAGACCATCGTGTCGCCGGGGCGCAGGACGCCGAACAGGGCGGTCGAGATGGCGTGGGTGCCGCTCATGAAGTTGTGGCGCGCGAGGGCGTCCTCGGTGCCGAAAATCTCGGCAAAGACCCGGTCGAGGGTCTCGCGGCCGCGGTCGTCGTAGCCGTAGCCGGTGCTGCCGCCGAAGAGCGATTCGCTGACCCGGTTGTCGATGAAGGCGCGGAGCACCTTCTGCGCGTTGTGCTCCTCCGTCTCCGCGATCCGCTGAAAGGCGCCGGCGCAGTCGGCCTCCGCCTGAGCGGCGGCGGCGAGCAGGTCCCCGTCAATGGGAAAAAATGAATTCATGTCGGTTCCTCATCCCTGATTTTACAATAATATTGGAAATAAATCCGCCGAAATCCGAGCGCCTCGTAGAGCCGCGCGGACGGTTCCCCGGAGGGGACGAGCCACGCCGTCCGCCCCGAGCCGATGAGCTCCTTCGCGCAGAGATAGGTGAGGCGGGAGGCCATCCCCCGCCCCCGATATTCCTCCCGCGTGGCGACGCCCGCGATGACGCCGCAGGAGCCGCATCTGCCTAAAATGGAGGCGGTGGCCGCCGGTTTTTCCCCGTCGTAGATCACCCAAACGGTGGTCTGCCCCCCGCGCGCGCCGCGCGAGACCCGCAACATCCACGCCTCCGGGTCCCCCTTGGAGAATTCCCCGTCCGCCTCGGCCAAAAGCGCCCAGACGTCGGAAAAACGCCGCGGCGGTTCGGCGTGAAACTCCGAAGCAGGCGGCGCGGCAAGGCTTGAGCGCGCCGAAGCCGGCGCTCTCCGCTCGCAAGAAAAGGCATCCTTTTTGAGCACGGCATTCTCCTCGCCGGACTCCCCGTCCGCCCCGGCCAAAAGCGCCCGGACGTCGGAAAAGCGCGGTGGCGGTTCGGCGTGAAAATCCGAAGCGGGTGGAGCGGCAAGGCTTGAGCACGCCATGGCCGGCTCCCGATATTCGCAGAAGGTAAAATGCCGCTTGAGCGCCGGGAGCGCCCTTCCGCCGCAGCGGATACCGGCAAATTCCCCGGCGGGCGCCATCTTTTTTAAGAAATCCAGCATCTCGTCGGAAAGGCCGCTCCGCTCGCAGAGCAGCAGGATGTCCCGCGAGGTGAGGTCCGCGGCCGCGACAAGCGCGCCGGTCTCGTCGTATTCGCCGAAGCAGGAAAGGCGCCCCGGCTCGCCCCGAAACGCCGCGACGGAGGAGGCCGCCGTCGCCGCCAGCACAGGCTCCGTCTCCGCGAGCGCGTCGAGCTCGGAGGGCTCGGTCAGCGGCTTAATCATAATTTCGGCAGCTCCGCGCTGAGCACGGTAAGCAGCCGCAGGGTGTTTTCGAGGTCTTCGGCCCGCACGGTGGAGACCGGCGAGTGGATATATCTCGCGGGCAGCGAAACGGCGGCCGGGCGGACGCCCATGCGGCTTTTGGAGATGGCCGCCGAGTCGTTACCGCCGACGACACCCTCTTTGGACTGGAACGGGATGCCGTTTTCCTTGGCGAGCGACGTGATCGTTTCATAGAGCGCGGGGTCGTAGACCGTGCCCTCGTCGATAAACGAGACGACCGGGCCCTTTCCCTGCGCGCAGACGTAGTTTTCTTCCGGGACGCCGGCCCCGTCCCCGGCGGAGGTCGCCTCCACAACGACCGAGATGTCCGGCTCCGCGGAGAACCCGGCCGCCGGCGCGCCGCTGCCGCCGACCTCTTCCCGCGCGGTGAACGCGACGGTGAAGCCATAGGGGGCGTCGCCCTTGAGCAGCTCCACAAGCAGCGCGCAGCCCGCGCGGTCGTCGAGGGCGCGGGAGCAGACCGCTTTTCCGCCGCCGAGCCGGAGAAAATCCGTGTCCCAGACGGCGCGGTCGCCCGGACGCGCCAGCGCCTCGGCCGAGGGTTTATCGTCGGCGCCGATGTCGATGAAGAGATCGGCGATCTCGGCGGGCTCGCCGCGCCGCTCCTTGGGGATCTTATGCAGCGCCTTGGCGCCGATGAACCCCGGCAGGCGGTTTTTCCCGACGAGCACGCGCTTTCCGACGACGACGCGGCTGTCGATATGGCCGACGCAGCCGAAGCGCAGGAAGCCGTGCTCGTCGATGCGCGTGACGATGAAGCCCACCTCGTCCATGTGGGCGCAAAACAGCACTTTGGACTTCGGGGGCTGTCTCCCGGCTTTTTCAACAATCAGATTGCCGGCGTTGTCGGCATGGGCCACGCAGCCGGGCAGGTCTTTGATTTCCTTGTAAATGGCCTCGCGGACGGCGGACTCGTCGCCGGAGGTGCCGGGTATCATGCAAAAGTTTTCGATATTTTCGAGGAAGGTTCCCATCAGCGCGCGCCCCCTTCCAAGACGTAGGCCGCGAGCAGGGCGGCGGTGGATTCAATGTCCGCGAGCGCCACTTTTTCGATGACGGTGTGCATATATTGCTGCGGGACGGAGAGCATGCCGCAGCGGACGCCGGAGCCGGTCCGGGAGATCTCGTCGGCGTTGGTGCCGGTTTCGCCCTCCATGATTTCGTACTGATAGGGGATGCCGCGCAGCTCCGCGAGCTCGATCAGGCGCTCGCAGACGCCATTGTCGAGCATCGGGGAAAAGCCGACCATCGGGCCTTTTTTCATCTCTCCGGTCTCCCCGGGCTTGGTGTCCGGCGTCGCGCCGAAGGAGACGTCGATCTCGATCGCCTCGGTCGGGCGCACAGCGAAGGCCGCCGTGCCCGCGCCGCCGCCGCCGACTTCCTCCCTCGTGGAAAAAACGGCGGTGAGGCCGCAGGGGAGCTCCCGCCCTTTAAGCGCCTCGAGCGCCTTGAGGATGCAGGCGCAGCCGGCACGGTCGTCGAGCGCGGGCGAGGAAACGTATCCCTCCCCGATCGAGGAGAAGCGGCCGCACAAAATCACGCGGTCGCCGGGCCGGACCCGCTCCCCCGCCTCCCCGGCGGAGAGCGCGAGGTCGACGGCGAGATCCTCCGGCTTCGGGTTTTCTTTTTTCTCGTCCTTTTGCAGGTGCGGCGGGACCGCGCCGATCACACCGGAAAGCGGCCCGGACTTTGTCATCACCCTGACGGCGGACCCGGAGACGCTCCTGCGGTCGATGCCGCCGCAGGGCCGGACGCGGGCGAAGCCGCGCTCGTCGACGCGCGTGACGATCAGGCCGATCTGGTCGATATGGGCGTCGAGCAGCACATGGCGGCCGTTTTTCTCCGGCGCGACCTCGCAGATCACGGAGCCCAGCGGGCCGACGGATATGGTTCCATATGGGGAGAGCAGGCCCGCCGCGACTTTGGCGGCGGCGTCCTCCGCCCCGGAATTTCCCTCCGGCTCGCAGAGGGCCCTCAAAAGTTCCATCGTATCCATAAACTTCCCCATTCTTTGAAAACAACCGGCGGGGTTTGAACCGCCGCCGCGCTTTTTTCCATGCGTAAAGCTCCCCTGCCCGTCTGGGCCGTCGGCAGAGGTCTTTTGAAATATCCGCCGCGGGTGTTATTTCCCCGCGCCCGTCCTATCCGTTCAGGCCACCGGCCGGGCCATTGAAATATCCGGCCACAAGGGGCTTATTTTCACTCGCGCCCGAGGTCTTTCTATCCGTTCAGGCCGTCGGCAGAGGTCTTTTAAAATATCCGCCGCAGGCGTTATTTCCCCGCGCCCGCCCTATCCGTTCAGGCCGCCGACGAGCTCCTTGAAGTGCCTGCCGCGCAGCTCGAAGTTGCGGTAGCGGTCGAAGCTCGCCGAGGCCGGGGAGAGCGTCACGATGTCGCCCGCCGCCGCGCGCTCGTCCGCGAGCTTCACGGCCTCCTCCATGCCGCCGACGAAGGCGATCTCCGGCGAGCCGTGGTAATCGGGGTGCTCCCGCACGGCGGCGGCGATCTTTTCGGCGGTGGGGCCGGAGAGGATCAGCAGCTTCGTCTTTTCGATCAGGTGCGGCGCGAGCGGGGCGTAGGAGAGTTTCTTGTCGTAGCCGCCGCCGATCAGAATGACCTTTTGTTTAAAGCAGGCGAGCCCCGCGATGGTCCGGGTCGGGCTGGTGGCGATGGAGTCGTTGTACCACCGCACGCCGCCCCGCTCCCGCACAAACTCGATGCGGTGCTCGACGCCGGGGAACTCCCGCGCGACCTTCCGCATGATCTCGGGGTCGACCTCGCCCCAGAGCGCCGCGATCGCGGCGAGGAAGTTTTCCACGTTGTGCATGCCGGGGATGCGGATCTCGTCCTTAGAAAAAAGCCTCGTCAAAGCACCGTGCTCGCAGTAGCAGAGGAAACCGTCCTCGTCCAGATAGGCGCCGTTTCGCACCGCGTTCTGGCGGGAAAACCAGCGCAGGTCGCCGCGGACGAGCTCGGCCATGCTCGCGGTGATGACGTTGTCCGCGTTGAGCACCGCGCGCGAGAAGGCGGTTTGATGGCGCAGGATGTTGCGCTTGGCCTCGATGTATTCCTCCATGTCCTTGTGGACGTCGAGGTGGTTCGGGGCCACGTTGGTGACGACGGCCACCTCGGGCGAGGCGCGCATCGAGATGAGCTGGAAGCTCGAAAGCTCGGCCACCACGGCGTCGCCGTCCCCGATTTGCTCGATGGACGGGAGCAGGGCGTTGCCGATGTTGCCGCCCTTCCAGACCGTTTTCCCCGCGGCGGAGAGCATCTCCGCGAGGATGGTGGTGGTGGTCGTCTTGCCGTCGCTGCCGGTCACGGCGTAGCGCCGGCAGGGGCACAGGTCGAAAAAGACCTCCATCTCGCTCGTGACCGCCGCGCCGTTTGCCCGCAGCTCCGAGAGCGCGGGGTTCCACCAGTTCATGCCGGGCGTGCGGAAGACGACGTCCGCGTCGATGCCGTCGAGATAATTCTCGCCGAGGATCAGCTTCGCGCCGGCCTCCTCGAGCAGAGCGGCCTTCTCGCCGAGGGAATCCCGGTCGCTTTTGTCGCGGGCCTCCGTCTCGATGCCCTTCTCCGCAAACAGGCGGATGACGTCGGTGTTGCTGACGCCGATGCCGAGAAACGCGATCTTTTTGTGCTTCATATCGTCAAAAAACTTGGCGATGCGGTCCATGCAATCCCTCCCGGAATCCCGCGCCGGAGGGCAAATGCGCCGCGGCGGGGAGATCAAAGGTAACCTCTTCATTATAAACGAAAACCCCGGTTTTGTAACCATAAAATCCGGATAAAATTCGATTTTTTTCGCGCGGGCGGGCCGTGAATCAAAAAAATCATTGTATTTTTCTATACGGGGTGTTAACATAAATTTAATTTTTATACCGAAACGGAGAAAAAACCATGGAGCAAAACCCCAAGTCGGAATCGTTCGGAGAGCTCGGCATCATCGAAACCGAGACCGCCATCAAGTTCATCAAAGACAGCTTCCAGACGGAGCTTGCGCATGCGCTGGGCCTGACGAGGGTCTCCGCGCCGCTGTTTGTCTTTCCCGAATCGGGCCTGAACGACAACCTTTCCGGCGTGGAGATGCCGGTTCGCTTCAAAGTCAAAAGCGTTGGCAAGGACGCGGAGGTGGTCCAGTCCCTCGCCAAGTGGAAGCGCCTCGCGCTCAAGCGCTACGGCTTTGGGGAGGGCTCCGGTCTTTATACGGATATGAACGCCATCCGCCCGGACGAGGACCTCGACGATCTGCATTCCATCTACGTCGACCAGTGGGACTGGGAGATGGTCATCACGCGGGAGCAGCGGAACCTCGGCTTTTTGGAAGACTCCGTGCGGAAAATTTACGGGGCCCTGCGCGGGACGCAGCAAAGCCTGTGCGGGCGTTTCCCCGGCTTCCAGCAGTGGCTGCCGGAGGAGATCACCTTTCTCTCCACGCAGGAGCTTGAGGACCGGATGCCGGATCTCACGCCCAAGGAGCGGGAGGACCGGATCAGCGAGCAGTACGGCGCCGTGTTTTTGATGCAGATCGGCGCTCCGCTCAAGAGCGGCGCCCCGCACGACAGCCGCGCGCCGGATTACGACGACTGGTCGCTCAACGGCGACATCTTGATCTGGTACCCGGTGCTGGGGCGGGCGGTGGAGCTCTCCTCCATGGGCATCCGCGTCGACCCGCAGTCCCTCGACGCCCAACTGGAGGTCTCCGGCTGCGAGGATCGCAAGACGCTGCCGTTTCACAAGGCGCTGCTCGCCGGCGAGCTGCCGCTCACGATGGGCGGCGGGATCGGGCAGTCCCGGATCTGCATGGTGCTGCTGGGCAAGCGGCACATCGGCGAGGTGCAGGCCTCCGTCTGGTCGGACGAGATGCTCGATTTCTTTTTCACCGAGGGGATTTCGATCCTCTGATTTCAAAAAATATCGGGTGACGGATCGCTCCGCCGCCCGTTTTTTTATGCCCAAAAAGTCACAGCCCGAGCTTTTGGAACAGGGCGGGCCAGCCGGCCAGCATCACGACCGGCAGGATAAAATACCGGATCAGGCTAAAAAGGTTTCCCTCCGGCAGACCGAGCTTCATCGCCGCGTAAAACAGGACGACGATCCCCATGCCCAGAAGATACCGCAGCGCGAGCTTACGGAAGCCGACGCCGGTGCCGAAGCGCACGTATCTCTGCTCGAGGTAATTCCCCGCCGCGATGCCCAGCGAGAAGCCGAAGCTCTTCCAGAGGTCGCCGACGTTTCCCCCAAGAAACAGAAACGGCGTAAAGAGCAGCGTCATGCCCAGAAAGAAGAGGGGGCGTCTGTCCGGCGAGATCCTGCGGTAGAGCCTCCAGATTAACAGCGGCAGCAGGATGCCGATGGAGAGCCCGGCCAGCACGTCCATGGGCCAGTGCACGCCGCAGTAGAGCCTCGAGACGGCGATCAGCGCCGAGACGGCGGCCGTGAGGGTGTAAAAGCGGCGGCGTCCGGTCGCCTGCGCCAGCGACGCGAAAAAGTTGGTGCCCGCCTGCGTGTGGCCGCTCGGGAACGAGGTGCCGGTGGCGGTGGAGGCCCGGAGCACGCGGATGCCCTCGATGCCGATCGGGCGCGCCACCGCGAAGACGGCCTTAAGCGCGTTGACGGCGAGGTTTCCGGCCGCCGCGCAGCCGCAGAGCCAGTAGCCCAGCTCCTTGCTGACGCACCAAAACAAAAACGCCGCGACCGGGACCAGAAAGATCTGCTCCCCGAGGATCGTCACGAGCTGCATGACGAGATCGAGAAAGGGAGTGGAAACGCTCTGGATTGCCCGCAGGATGTCGGCCTGAAATTCCATATGCGGCGCCTCCTCTGCCGGATAAAATACGATATGAGTGTAGCATAGTTCCCGCCCGGCCGCAAGTTCCAAAAATCGCATCGGCGCAAAATATACGGCGCGGAAAAAACCGCCGTTCCCGCCCGGCCGCAAGCTCCGGTTTGGGCGGCGCTTTCCAATATTTTCGTGGATTTTTCGGGGTTGTTATGGTAAGATGAGAGCATAAAATCATTTGGGAGAGGAAGGGGATGCTTTTCGTGGATCTGCGCTGGACGAGACGGGACACAAAGCGCGCGGTCTGGGTGATTCTGGTCGCGTTCGCCGTGCTTCTGCTGTTTTTCCTGATGAAAAACTGGACGAAGACGGCCGCCTTTGCCGGGAGCGTCGGGAAGATGTTTCGGCCGTTCACCTTCGGCTTCGTGATGGCCTACCTGCTCAACGCGCCGATGATGTTTTTTGAGCGGCGCGCGTTCGGGTTTGTGGAAAAGAAAAAACGCCGCCCAAAGCTGCGGCGTTCGCTCGCGGTTTTGCTGACGTGGATCGTCACGGGGGCCGTGCTGACCTTCTTCTCATGGATCGTCATCCCGCAGGTCGTGGTGAGCGTCGAGATGTTCATCGACCGCGTGCCGGATTATTATGATAGTCTGGTCGCGGCGGCCCAGTCCCTCATCCTCCAATATCATCTTGATTTTAAATCCGTGGAGGAGGTTCTTCAGACCTCCATCACCACGGAGGGCCTCTTGAAAAAGCTGACGGAGTACGTCTCCGACCTGCTGCCGCAGCTTGCCGATCTCTCGATGCAGGTCGGCGGCGGCATCTTGGACTTTTCGATCGGCGTGATCGTTTCCATCTATCTGCTGTACAGCAAGGAGATCCTGATCGCCCAGATGAAAAAGACGCTTTACGCCTTTTGCAAGCGCCCCACCGTGGAGAAGCTCGTCTCCGTCGCGCGGGAGAGCCACGGCGTCTTCAGCGGCTTCATCAACGGCAAGATCCTCGACTCCGTGATCGTCGGGGTCCTGTGCTATATCCTGATGGGCCTTTTCCACATGGATTACGCGCTGCTGATCAGCGTCTTGGTCGGCGTCACCAACATCATCCCGTTCTTCGGGCCGTTTTTCGGCGCCGTGCCCTCGGCGCTGATCCTGCTGATGGTCGATCCGATCGACTCGCTGTGGTTCGTCGTGATGATCTTTGTGCTCCAGCAGTTTGACGGCAACATCCTCACGCCCAAGATCCTCGGCGATTCCACCGGCCTGCCGGCGCTCTGGACGCTGTTCGCCATCCTGATCGGCGGCGGCCTTTTCGGCATCTCCGGCATGCTGATCGGCGTGCCGGTCTTCGCGGTCATCTATTCGCTGCTCCGGGAGAGCTTCAGCGCCCGGCTGGAAAAGAAGGGGCTGCCCGTCTCCACGGAGAGCTATCTTGTGATCAAAGGCCAAAAGGAGAAGGCCGATATTGAGACGGTCCCCTGCGAGGGGGAGCCGCGGGATTGAGAGGCGACGGACGCCTCCGAGGGGGAATTTTGATGTTGGATTGACGAACCCCCCCGGTATCCATGACAAGTTATATCGTAATCAAAGGCCAAAAGGAGAAGGCCGATATCGAGGCTGCCCCCCGCGAGGGGGAGCCGCGGGATTGAGAGGCGACGGACCGTGTCGGTAAAACGGGTATTTTGGATTGTTTTGGACAGCTTCGGCGTCGGCGCGCTGCCGGACGCGGCGGAATTCGGCGACGCGGGCAGCGACACCCTCGCGGCCTGCGCGGCGACCGGAGAGCTTCGCGTCCCACATATGATCTCGCTCGGCCTCGGCAACGTCGCGGGCGTGACCTCGCTTCCAAAAGCGGAGCGCCCCCTCGGGGCCTACTGCCGGCTGGCGGAGCGAAGCCGGGGCAAGGACACGACGATCGGGCACTGGGAGCTCGCGGGCTGCGTCTCGGAGCGCCCGCTGCCCACCTATCCGGAGGGCTTCCCACCCGAGGTGATCGCGGCGCTCGAGGCGGCGATGGGCCGGGAGGCGCTCTGCAACAGGCCCTATTCCGGCACGCGGGTGCTCTATGATTATGGCCGGGAGCATCAGGCGACCGGAAAGCCGATCGTCTACACCTCGGCGGACAGCGTCTGCCAGATCGCGGCGCACGAGTCGGTGATCCCGGTGCCGGAGCTCTACGCGATCTGCGAAAGGGCCCGGGAGATTTTCTGCGGCGAGCACGCGGTCGGCCGCATCATCGCGCGGCCGTTCGTCGGCGAGTGGCCGGACTTCGTCCGCACCGCCAACCGGCACGACATCTCCCTGCCGCCGCCGAAGGAGACGGCGCTCGACCTGCTGAAGGTGGCGGGCTTCGACGTCGTCGGCATCGGAAAGATCAATGATATTTTCGCCGGCAGGGGCCTGACGGCGTTTCAGCGCACCGGCCCGGACGAGATCGGCATGCGGGCGACCTCCGAGTGGCAGGAGCGGGACTTTCACGGCCTATGCTTTGTGAATCTGGTCGATTTCGACATGCTCTACGGCCACCGCAACGACGCGCCCGGCTACGCGGGGGCGCTCTCGCGCTTTGACCTCTGGCTCGGCGGCTTCTTGGAAAAGATGAGGCCGGACGACGTCCTGATGATCACCGCCGATCACGGCTGCGACCCCTCGACGCCCTCGACGGACCATTCGCGGGAATATATCCCGCTGCTCCTCTGCGGCGGCCCCGTCCGCCCCGGCGTCGATCTCGGCACCCGGGAGACGTTTGCCGACGAGGCCGCGACGATCCTTGATCTGTTCGGAATCCCGCCGGAGAAGCTCTCGGGGACGAGCTTTTGGAAAGAAATCTCTATTTAGTCTATTTTGGAATATGATAATATGGGATATAAAACAGGAGCCTTTTCCGGTGGAGAAGGCTCCTGTTTGGCTTTGTTATAGAGTTTTGCGGACGCCGCCGTCCATCCCGCCTCGCCCATGCGAAGCGCTTATGGCGCGGAGAAAAGCGGGTTGGGCGCGCACGGCCGCTCAGAGAACGGCGCAGGCGTCTCCCGTTCACCGGTCGGCCGTGGTTTCCGCCGAAAAAGCAAGCCCCGGCGCGAGGCCGGGGCCGATGAAACGGATTTTTCAGGCGCGCAGCACGGCGCCGATCTCCTGCAAAGCGCGCAGGATCTTCGCGACGGCGCGGTCGCTCTCCTCGACGGTGAGGGTGCGGTCCGCGGCGCGCAGCGTGACGGTGTAGGCGACGCTCTTTTTGCCCTCGCCGACCTGCGCGCCGGTATAGACGTCAAAGAGCTCGAGTTTTTCAAGCAGGTTTCCGGCCGCGGAGCGGATGGCCCTCTCCAGAGCGGCGGCCGGGGTTTCAAGGCCGCAGACGATGGCGAGGTCGCGCGTGGCGGCCGGGAATTTCGGCAGCGGCTTAAATTTCTGGCCGGTGACGCGGGCATCGAAGATCTTGGCGATGTCGAACTGGGCGAGATAGGCCCCGGTGTCGACGCCGTAGTTTGCGAGCACCTTCGGCGCGGCCTCGCCGATCCAGCCGATCGGCTCGCCGTTTAAGAGAATTTTCGCGCAGCGGCCGGGGTGGAAGGTCGGGTTGCCGTGGGCGGCTTCGTATTCGATGCCCGGAATCCACAGCTTTTTGAAGGCCTCGTCGAGCATCCCCTTGACCGCGAAGAAGTCCTCCTTTTCGCCGTAGGCGCCGATCACGGCGACGGCGCGCTCGTCCGGCAGCTCGTCGGGGCCCTTCGGCAGGTAGACGGCGCCGAATTCAAAGAAGCGGCCCTCGGTGTTGCGGTTGCAGTAGTTGCGGCCGATCACCTCCATCATGGAGGGCAGGCAGGTGGTGCGCATAATCGAGGTGTCCTCGCCCAGCGGGTTCGCGATGATGAGGCTCTTGCGCAACTCACAGTCCGCGGTCATGCCGATTTTATCGTAGAATTTCGGGCTGATGAAGGAGTAGGTGGTGACCTCGTAGCAGCCGTTCGCGAGGAAGAGGCGGCGCAGCTCCTTCTCAAAGAGCTGGCGCTCGCTGTATCCGCCCTCGTTGACGCTGCCCGCGACGTCGTCCGGGATCTTGTCGTAGCCGTAGAAGCGGGCGATCTCCTCCGCGACGTCGGCCTTGTGGCGGACGTCGCCGCGGTGGCTCGGCACGATCAGGGTGTCGCCCTCGAAACCGAAGCCGAGCTTCCCGAGGACCTCTTTCATATAGTCCGGCGCGACGTCGATGCCGAGGAAGCGGTTGATCCAGTCGGCGTGGAGCGGCAGGCGGTAGTCCTCGTAATTTGCGTTGTCCACGTCGATCCAGCCGCCGACGACCTCGCCCGCACCCAGCATCTCGACGAGCTCGCAGGCCCGCTGAATCGCCGGCAGGCACATGCGCGAGTCGAGCTCCTTTTCAAAGCGGCCGGAGCTCTCGGTGCGCATGCCGAGCTTTTGGGCGGTTCGGCGCACGGAGGAGCCGAGGAAGTTCGCGGACTCGAAGACGACGGTCTCGGTGTCCTCCCGGATGCCGCTGTTTTCGCCGCCCATGACGCCCGCGACGCAGGAGGGCGTCTGCTCGTCGCAGATGACGAGCATCTCGGGCGAGAGTTTGCGCTCCACGCCGTCGAGCGTCTTGATGCTCTCGCCCTCCGCGGCGTTGCGGACGATGATTTTATTGCCTTTGAGGTATTTATAATCGAACGCGTGCATCGGCTGGCCGTACTCGAGCATGACGAAGTTCGTGATGTCGACGAGGTTGTTGATCGGCCGCACGCCCGAGGCGCGCAGACGCTCCCGCAGCCATCTCGGCGACGGGGCGATCCGGATATTTTTAATCATGCGGGCGACGTAGCGGCGGCAAAGCCTCGGATTGCGGACCTCCACGGAGAGCAGGTCATGGATGTCGCCGACCTCGTGCGAGAGGACGGGCGTGTGAAGCTTGAGCGGCCGGTCGAAGGTCGCGGCGGCCTCCCGCGCGAGCCCGAGGACGGAGAGGCAGTCCGGGCGGTTCGAAGTGATCTCGAATTCAACGGTCACGTCGTCGAGGCCGAGCGCCTTGCGGATGTCGTCGCCGGGCCGGCAGTCCTCTTGCAGGAGAAAGATGCCGTCCTCGACCGCGTAGGGGAAATCGTGGACGGTGAGGCCCAGCTCCGCGAGCGAGCACATCATGCCCTCGGAGAGCGCGCCGCGCAGCTTGCCTTTTTTAATTTTGACGCCGTTTGCGAGCGTGGAGTTGTCGAGCGCGGCGGGCACGAGGGCGCCCTCCACGACGTTCGTCGCGGCGGTGACGATCTGGCAGAGGCGGTCCCCGCCGATGTCGAGCCGGCAGACGACCAGCTTGTCCGCGTCGGGGTGTTTTTCGATGCTCAGGATTTTGCCGACGACCACGTTGGAGAGGAAATCCGCCTCTTTCGCAAAGCATTCGACCTTGGAGCCGGACATGGTCATCCGGTCGCAGAATTCCTTGGGCTCGACGCCGGTTTCGACATAATCCGCGAGCCACCGGAGAGATAAATTCATAGCGATCCCTCTTTCTGTTTATTCCTGCCCCGCCGGGCCGTCGGTATCCGGATCGGCAATCTCCGGGGCGGCAATCTCCGGGGCGGCGGCGGCCGCGCCCGCGAGCGCCGCGACGACCTCCTCGGCGTCGGCCTTGACGCTCTCGTAGACTTGGTCGATCACCAGACGGTTTTCGCGGGTGACGTCAAGCAGATAGGAGAGCCTTTTGGCGTTCCCCAGAGCCTCGGGATAGTTCCCGGCCTCGGCGCATTTGCGGAGCTCCACCGCGCACTGGCGCAGTTCCGGGGAGACCACGTGGTCCTGCATCCCAAAAAAGAGCTTGCGGTAGAGGTTTTGTATACGGATCTCCAGTTTCGCGCATGTTTGGGCGATCGGATTTTGATTCATCCTGACGGTTCCTCCTATTTAAAACTGATCCAGAAAACGCAGATCGTTTTCGTAGAAATTGCGGATATCGGTGACGGCGTAGCGCATCATGACGATGCGCTCGAGCCCCATGCCGAAGGCCCAGCCGCTGTATTCCTCGGGGTCGATGCCGCAGCCCGCGAGCACCTTCGGGTGCACCATGCCGCAGCCGAGGATCTCGATCCAGCCCTCGCCCTTGCAGACGGGGCATCCCTCGCCGTGGCAGGCGAAGCACTGCACGTCCATCTCGGCGGAGGGCTCGGTGAACGGGAAATGGTGCGGGCGGAAGCGCACGACGGTGTCTTTGCCGTAGAGCCCCCGCACAAAGGAGCTCAGCGTGCCCTTGAGGTCGGACATCGTGATGCCTTTGTCGACGACCAGCCCCTCGATCTGGTGAAACAGCGGGGAGTGGGTGGCGTCGAGGGCGTCGGAGCGGTAGACGCGGCCGGGGGAGATGATGCGGATCGGCGGGCGCATGTTTTCCATCGTGCGGATCTGGACGTTGGAGGTCTGGGTGCGCAGCAGGATATTTTGGTTAAAATAAAACGTGTCCTGCGTGTCGCGCGCCGGGTGGTCCGGCGGGATGTTGAGCGCCTCGAAGTTGTAATAGTCGGTCTCGACCTCCGGGCCGGAGACGACGCAAAAGCCCATGCCGATGAAGATACGCTCGAATTCCTCGAGCACCTTGCCCAGCGGATGCAGCTTGCCGGTCGGGCAGGGCTTGCCCGGCAATGTGACGTCGACCGTCTCGCCGGCGAGCCTCTCTTCCAGCATAGTTTCTTTTACATGGGCGTCGGCCGCCTTAATTTCATTCTCGATCTCGACGCGAATCTGATTCGCAAGCTGCCCGATGACCGGGCGCTCCTCGTCGGAAAGCCCCCCCATCTGTTTCAGGATGGCGGTGAGCTCGCCCTTTTTGCCCAAAAAGCGGACCCTCAGCTCCTCGAGCGTCTTGGCGTCGCCGGCGGCCCCGAGGGCCTCCCTCGCCGCGAGGCGGATCTGCTCCAATGCCTCTTTCATGTTTTTCACTCCCGTTTTCTTTCGATTTTTCAAAACATATCTGTCGGAGGGCGCGGGGCTTGGCGGATAAACCGCGGTACCCCGCCCCATGTCAAACATCGCGGATCGCCCGATCCCGGAGGAAAATTCTTCGAGCGTTGCCGAGAAACCCGGAGGGCGAGGGGCTTGGCGGATAAACCGCGGTACCCCGTCCCATGTCAAACATCGCGGATCGCCCGATCCCGGGGGGATTTTTTGAGCGTTGCCGAGAAACCCGGAGGGCCGAACGGCCGGCAAGAGAAAGCGGCCTCCCGGCGGCATAGGGAAAGGCCCGACGCCGGGCCTCCGGCGCGAAAAGGCAAAATAAAAAACCGCCCGCCCCTTAAAAACAGGACGAAGACGGCAATCTCCGCGGTACCACCCGCATTCCCGGCGAATCCCCGGGCACTCGTGGACGGATAACGGCGTCCAGCCGGCCACGCTTACCGGAAAACTCGTTCGGCGCGGACGCTCGCGGGTGAACTTCGGCCTCCCGTTCCGCAAAAAGGCTCTCAGCCTGCGGCCTTTTCTCTCTTTTCGGAAGTTTGGGGGCTTACTCTCCCGGTCCCTGCGTCTGACAGTATCGATTACCAGCAATCTTACCATAACGGAGCCCTTTTTTCAAGCTTTTTTTCTGTTTGAAAATATGATATGATCATTTAAGAAATATATCGGAGAGGGGCGGGGGCATGAGCGACATTTTTGTGGAAAAAATGGTGGCAAAGAGACCCTCCGCCGCGGATTGGGCGAAGCGGGCGGGCGTGTATCTCGCGGTGGCGGCGGTCGCGGCGGCGGCGTATTATATCGAGTTTTACGTCGCGACGGGGCTGGAGCCGATCCTTTTCGCGGTGCTCGCCGGGACGGCATGGGGCGGCTACCTGCTCGGGCGGCTCCTCGGCGTGGAATACGAGGCCGTTTATACGAACGGCGATCTCGACGTGGACATCATCCGCGGCAAGCTCGGCAGAAAGCGGCTGTTCGGCTGCGAGATCAAAGAGGCCGAGGATTTTGGGAAGTATGCCTCCGGGCGCCGGTTCCCCGGCTGCCGGGCGCTTTACGCCTGCGACAGCCCGGATTCCGGCGACCTCTGGTTCCTGCTCGCGCAGAACCGGGCGGACGGGGGCGCCAAAACCGCCGTGATCCTCAACATGGGGGAGCGTGAGCTCGCCGCCGTGCGCCCCTATCTCAAGCCCGCCCTCGCAAGACAGATTCCCGCCTTTGCCCGGCCGTCCGCGCCCTGATTTTGCCTTGGCCGGAGGCCCCCGAGTTGGGCCGGATATCCGGGGCGCGGATTCGTTCCGCCTCGGCTGCCCCCGCGTTTCCGTTTTGGTCTAAAAAGCTGATTTTCCGGAGGGTGCCCGCGCCCTGATTTTGCCTTGGCCGGAGGCCCCGGATTGGCCGAATTTGTTCCTGCCTGAATCGAAGAAAATCCGTTTCCGCGCGGAAATCCGGGCGGCGATCCCTTTTTATTTTGCGAAAGAAGGCGTATTCGATGAAAATCCTGACCGTATCCCAGATGAAGGAGACCGAGCGGAGGAGCGGCGAGATGGAGGTCGACAGCACGCGGCTGATGGAGAATGCCGGGAGCGCCGCCGCGAACTTCATCAAAAAGACGTTCGACAACATCGCCGGGCGCAACTTTATGATCTTCTGCGGCGGGGGAAACAACGGCGGGGACGGCCTTGTGGTGGGCAGGAAGCTCGCCGCGGAGGGAGGGAACGTCATCCTTGTGCTCTGCGGCGGCGTCCCCAAAACCGAGGAGGCCGCCTTCATGTATTCCTCCGCGGTGCAGGCCGGGCTGACGATCTTCGACTGGAACGAGGACAAGGAGCGGGCGAAGGAGTATCTCTCCACCGCCGACGTCGTCGTGGACGCCTTGCTCGGCACCGGATTTTCCGGCTCTCTGAGCGACGGATACCGGGAGATCGCCTCGCTGATCAACGGCGCGATCGCCGCGGTCGTCTCGCTGGACATCCCGAGCGGGGTCAACGCGGAAAACGGCAAGGCCGATCCGGACGCCGTCCACGCGGATTTCACGGTCGCCTTCGACTGCCGGAAACCGGGGCATCTGCTGCTGCCGGGGCGCGCGTTTTCCAAAAAGACCGTCGATCTCGACATCGGCGTCCCGCAGGAGGCCTCCTCCTCCGTTTTGCAGGACTGCTTCTGCGCGGACGACGCGATGGTGTTTTCCTCGATCCGGAAACGCCCGCTCTTCTGCCATAAGGGGGCCTACGGCAGGCTGCTTGTCGTCTGCGGGTCGTCAAATTACCCGGGCGCGGCGGCGGTCGCCACCTACGCGGCCATGCGCGCCGGCGCGGGCGTCACGACGCTCGCCTCGACACAGTCCGTGATCGCGGCGGCTCTGCCGCGCATCCCGGAGGCCACGTTTCTGCCGCTCCCGGCGGACGGGCAGGGCCATATCTCCGCCTCCGCCTGCGAGAAGCTGGAACCCGCGCTCGGGAAATGCACGGCCTGCCTGATCGGCTGCGGGCTCGGCGGCGGGGACGGCATTCAGGATCTTGTGCTCACGGTGCTCAAAAGCTCCGCCGGCCCGGTCGTGCTGGACGCGGACGCCCTCAACGCGCTCTCCGGCCGCCCGGAGCTGTTGCTGCTGGCGAAGTCCCCGGTCATTTTGACGCCGCATTTGGGGGAGATGGCAAGGCTCTGCGGCTCGTCCATTGAGGAAATTCAGGACAACCGGGTGGAGATCGCCCGCGCCTTCGCCAAAAAATATCACGCCGTACTCGTGCTCAAAGACGCCTCTACCGTCGTCGCCTCGCCCAACGGCGACGTCTATTTCAACCCGACCGGCAGCCCGGCGCTCGCGAAGGGCGGTTCCGGGGACTGCCTCGCCGGCATCGTCGCGGCCTTCGCCGCGCAGAAGATGAATCCCACGGCCTCGGCGGTCTGCGGCGTCTGGCTGCACGGCCTCGCCGGGGAGCGCGCGGCGGAGAAATATTCGAGCTGGGGAGTGCTCGCCACCGATCTGCCGCAGGAATTCTGCGCGATCCTCGCCGAGCATGGAGTCTGACCTCCCTTCGCGCGGTTTCCGCGCGAAGGGAAGCCCATCGGATCGGGGGGTTCCTCCGCCTCCCGGAGGGGTTTTCTTGATCCGCGCCCGGCATGGGGTCTGAACATCGGCGGGGAGGCCGTTTCCCAGTCACAAAGGCGGCGGGAAGACGGCAGGGAGAAAAACCCGCGGCGGATTCCGCCCCAAAAAGGAATATGCGCCCCCCGCGAACCGTATATTTGACACAGCGGTTTTCGGGGGGTGTTTTTCATGAGGCGGGTTGCGGTCGTTTTGATATTTTTTTTGCTCGGCGGGTGCTCCGCCGCGAGGATTCCCGACGCGAAGGACGTGCAGGCATATTATGCGCGGCCGTTTTCCGCGAAAGTGGAGCTTGTTTACGGAGAAAATACGGCGGTCTGCGCGTTCTCCCGGGACGGGGAGACCTATCTGCTGACCGCGTCGTCGCCGGAATCCCTCGCGGGCCTTGAGACGGAGCTCTGCGGCGAGGCCGCCGCGCTGCGGTACGCGGGCATGGAGAAATCCTTCGCGGCCTCCGCCCTGCCGGAGGAAAACCCGGCCATCCTGCTGCGCGCCATGCTTTCGGCCCTCTCCGCGGGGGAGTTTACGCTCGCGGGGACCGAGGGCGGGGCCGCCGCCGCGGGGGACGGCTTCACCCTCTACCTTGACGCGGAGACCCTCGCGCCGGAGCGGGCGGAGTTCCCGGAGGCGGGGCTCTCGGCGCGGTTTCAAACCTTCGACGCGGGCGGAGGCTGAACTATACACCGTCACGTTTGCACATCGCCGCCAGCAGACCTATGCCGCGGGTGAGGGCTGAACGGGCCGCCGCCGCGGGGGACGGCTTCACCCTCTACCTTGACGCGGAAACCCTCGCGCCGGAGCGGGCGGAATTCCCGGAGGCGGGGCTCTCGGCGCGGTTTCAAACCTTCGACGCGGGC
>JAGOPP010000004.1:0-20373 GCA_017991935.1 Oscillospiraceae bacterium | reverse complement strand
AGCGGGCGGAATTCCCGGAGGCGGGGCTCTCGGCGCGGTTTCAAACCTTCGACGCGGGCTGATTTTTTGCAAAAATAAAATTCCCTCTTGCTTTTTTTGGCCGGCTGTAATATAATCATAAACGCACTGAAATTTGGACGATTAGCTCAGCTGGTAGAGCTTCCGCTTGACGTGCGGAAGGTCGGGGATTCGAGTTCCTCATCGTCCACCAAAAAACACCCGCCGAGGCGGGTGTTTTTTTATGCCCGCCGCCGCCCGCCCGCGCACGGGGGCGGGTCTTCAAGATTTTGAATTGTAAAGGGCGGGGCGCCGTGCTATAATAAACTATAAATAGGCTCTTTTGTGGGGGAGATGAAAGCTTGCGGATTCTCGGCATTGACCCGGGCTACGCCATCGTGGGGGTCGGCGTGCTGGATTATGAAAAAAACAAGTTTCGCCCCGTGCGCTACGGCGCCGTCGAGACGCCGGCGGACATGCCGTTTCAGGAGCGCCTTAAAATTATCTACGACGACCTGACCGCGGTGATCGCCGAGCTCCGGCCCGACGCCGTGAGCGTGGAGAAGCTCTATTTCAACAGCAACCAAAAGACCGCCATCGCGGTGGCCGAGGCGAGGGGCGTCGTGCTGCTCGCGGCGGTGCAGGCCGGGGTCCCGATCT
The DNA here is from genome assembly GCA_017991935.1 of Oscillospiraceae bacterium. Taxonomy (GTDB): domain Bacteria; phylum Bacillota; class Clostridia; order Oscillospirales; family Ruminococcaceae; genus UMGS1668. The sequence goes on along the minus strand of JAGOPP010000004.1, from coordinate 19,716 downwards.
ACGAATACACGCCGCTCCAGATCAAGCAGTCCCTCGTCGGCTACGGCCGCGCCGAGAAAAAGCAGGTCATGGAGATGGTCAAGACGATCCTGAAGCTCGAAACCGTTCCGAAGCCGGACGACACCGCCGACGCCTTGGCCGCGGCGATCTGCCACGGCTACTCGGCCGGGTCCCTGCTTTACGATATTAAAAATAAGGAGGCGGCCCGATGATTTATAGCCTCAGCGGGAGGATCCGCCATGTGGAGGACGGCTTTTTCGTCGTCGAATGCGGCGGCGTGGGGTATCTGTGCAAGGCCTCGGCGACGACGCTTTCGCAGCTGCCGCCGACGGGCTCGGAGGTTTTCGTCTACACCTATCTCAACGTGACGCAGGACGGCGTCGATCTCTACGGCTTTTTTGACCGGGCCGAGAAGGACTGCTTTTTGCTTTTGACCGGCGTCTCCGGCATCGGGCCGAAGGCGGCGCTCTCGATCCTCTCCGAATTTACGCCGGACGCCCTCGCTCTGGCGATCGCCTCCGGCGACACGAAAACCCTGACCCGCGCTAAAGGCATCGGCCCGAAGGCGGCCCAGCGCATCGTGCTGGAGCTCAGGGACAAGATGATCGGCGGGCTTTCCGCCGGCACGTACGGGTTCGGGGAGCCGTCCGGGCCGATCGCTCAAATCAAAGGCAACGCGGCCGAAGCGGTCGCGGCGATGGGCGCGCTGGGATACAGCCCGTCCGAAGCCGCCGCCGCCGTCGGCAGGCTGCCGCAGGAGATGTCGGTGGAGGATATGATCAAAACCGCCCTGCGGTCGCTCGCGATGAGATAAGGAGGAAAAACCTTGCTCCATAACGAAATTGATTTCGAAAACCGCATCGTCACGCCCGAGGAGGCGCCGCTCGACCGGGACGCGGAGTTTGACCTGCGCCCGAAGACGCTCGGCGAATACATCGGCCAGACCAAGGCGAAGGAAAACATGGCGGTCTATATCCGGGCGGCGAAGCAGCGCGGCGACCCGCTCGATCACGTGCTGCTCTACGGCCCGCCGGGGCTGGGCAAGACGACGCTCGCGGGCATCATCGCCAACGAAATGGGCGTGGGCTTCCGCATCACGAGCGGCCCGGCCATCGAGCGGCCCGGGGACCTCGCGGCGCTTTTGACGAACCTCAACGAGAACGACGTCCTTTTTATCGACGAGATCCACCGCATCAACCGCGCGGTTGAGGAGGTGCTGTATCCGGCGATGGAGGATTACGCCTTAGATATTATTATCGGGAAAGGCCCGTCCGCCCGCTCGATCCGGATCGACCTGCCGAAGTTTACGCTGATCGGCGCGACGACGAGGGCGGGGCAGCTCTCCGCGCCGCTGCGCGACCGTTTCGGCGTGATCGCGCGGCTGGAGCTCTACTGTCCGGAGGATTTGTGCACGATCGCCCTGCGCAGCGCGGATATCCTCGGCATAGAATGTGATCGGGAGGGCGCCTACGAGCTCGCCCGCAGGAGCCGCGGCACGCCGCGCATCGTCAACCGGTTTTTGAAGCGGGTCCGCGATTTTGCGCAGGTCATGGGCGACGGCAAGATCACCAAGGAGATCGCCTCGGCGGCGCTCTCCCGGCTGGAGGTCGACGAGCTCGGGCTCGATTCCATCGACCGCCGGATGCTGGAGGTTATGATTCAAAACTACAACGGCGGGCCGGTCGGCTTGGAGACACTGGCCGCCGCCATCGGCGAGGAGACCGTCACCATCGAGGATGTCTACGAGCCGTATCTCATGCAGATCGGATTTCTCAACCGGACGCCGAGGGGCCGCTGCGCGACGGCGCGGGCCTGCGGGCATCTCGGTCTCACCCTCGCGGCGCCGCAGCCCGCGGAGCAGGCGGGAGCTGCGGAAACATTCGATCAAATCAGTTTGGAGGATTGATCCATGGGAACCTTGTTTGGTACGGACGGCGTGCGCGGGATCGCGAACGAAAAGCTGACGCCCGAGCTTGCGATGTCGCTGGCCGGCGCGGCGGCGAGGGAAGCGTTTAAAGTCAAAGGAAAAGCGCCGGTGTTTCTGGTCGGCAGGGATACGCGCATCTCCGGCGGCATGCTGGAATCCGCGGTCTGCGCGGGCTTAACCTCCGCCGGGGCGGACACCGTCAAGCTCGGCGTCATCGCCACGCCCGCGGTGGCCTATCTTGTGAAAAAGCTCGGCGCGGACGCCGGCGTGATGATCACCGCCTCGCACAACCCGTTTATGTATAACGGCGTCAAGCTCTTTAACGCGGAGGGCCTCAAATTCACGGACCTCCAGCAGGAGACGATCGAGGACGCGGTCCTCTCCGAGGAGGAGGCGTACCCGAAGGCCCAAGGCGAGCACATCGGCCGCCTCAGCGAGGACCCTCTGGCGGCAAGGATGTACGGGGACTATATCGCCTCGGCGGCCGGGCGGCTCGACGGCCTCAAGATCGCCGTCGACTGCGCGAACGGCGCCGCCTCGAGGACGGCGGAGATGATCTTTGATAAAAAGGGCGCGGAGGTCGCCTATCTCAGCAATGAGCCCAACGGGGTCAACGTCAACGAAAACTGCGGCTCCCTGCACATCGAGGGCCTCGGCGCGTTTGTGAAAGAAAACGGCTTCGATCTCGGCGTGGCCTTCGACGGCGACGCCGACCGGTGCCTCGCCATCGACGAAAACGGCGAGCTCATCAGCGGCGACCACATCTTAGCGATTCTGGCCGACCGCTTCGACCGGGAGGGCAGGCTCGCGAGCCGCGCGATCGTCCCGACCGTCATGAGCAACATGGGCCTGTTTCAGTTCGCGGAGGAGCGGGGCCTCGGCTGCGACCCGACGAAGGTCGGCGACCGGTATGTGCTGGAATCCATGCTCGAGCACGGGTACAGCCTCGGCGGCGAGCAGTCCGGACACGTCATCCTTCTGGAGTATATGCCCACCGGCGACGGGCAGCTGACCGGGCTTTTGCTGGCGGAGACGCTGGCGAAATCCGGCAAAAAGGCCTCGGAATTAAAATCCCTGATGACGGTCTATCCGCAGGTCATCATCAACATCCGCGCGACGCAGGAGGCGAAGACGCGCCTGTCCGACCCGGAGGTGAAATCCTATATCGACATCCAGCAGGAGCGCCTGCAGGGGGAGGGCCGCATTCTGGTGCGCGCCTCCGGCACCGAGCCGCTGATCCGCATCATGGCGGAAGGAAAGAACGAGGAACGCATCACGCTTCTGGCCGAGGAATGCGCGCGGACGCTTGCGGACCTGCTGAAATGAGGAACTATGCGCTTTAGTACAGAATGGAAAGATTATGAGCTGCTGGACTGCTCCGGCGGCGAACGCTTGGAGCGGTGGGGCGGCTATGTGCTGATCCGGCCCGACCCGCAGGTCATCTGGGATACGCCGAGAAAGAATCCGCTCTGGGAGCGGGCGGACGCCCGCTACCTGCGCAGCAGCGCGGGCGGCGGCCGCTGGGAATTCCGCCGCGAGCTCCCGGAGGAGTGGGAGATCGGGTATCAAAACCTGCGCTTCCGCATCAGCCCGACCGGCTTTAAGCACACCGGCCTTTTCCCGGAGCAGGCGGTCAACTGGGACGACGCCCGGGAGCTGATCCGGGGCGCCGGGCGAAACGTCCGGGTGCTCAACCTCTTCGCCTACACCGGCGCGGCGACGCTCGCCGCGGCGGAGGCCGGGGCCTCGGTCTGCCATGTGGACGCGGCGAAAGGGATGGTCCGCTGGGCGCGGGAAAACGCCGCGCTCTCGAAGCTTGACGATAAGCCCATCCGCTGGATCGTCGACGACTGCGCAAAATTTGTCGAGCGCGAGATCCGCCGCGGCAGCTTCTACGACGCGATCATTCTGGACCCGCCCTCCTACGGACGGGGCCCGGCCGGCGAGGTCTGGAAGCTTGAGGATCAGATCTACGGCCTTGTGGAGCTGTGCAAGGGCGCGCTGACCGAGGAGCCGCTTTTCGTGATGCTCAATTCCTACACGACCGGCCTCTCCGCCTCCGCGATGGAATACGTCCTCGGCGCGCACCTGCGGAGCTTCGGCGGAAGCCTTTCCTCCGGCGAGATCGGCCTGCCGGTGAAAGAAACCGGCATGGCGCTGCCCTGCGGCTCCACCGCGATCTGGAAAGCGGGGCGCTGACGTGCTGGCGAAAGAAGAAATCATAGAGGAACTCGACGAGGACCGGTATTTTTACGCGGATATGCTCTGCGCGCTGCGTGACCCGCGCACCGAGACCGCCTACGCGGAAGCGGACGGCGTCCTCCTGCGTCTGCGGGGCGCCGATATGCACTGGCTCACCGCCAAGACGCCGGAGGCCGTGCCGCGGATGCTCGATCTTGTGGAAAGCCCCGATCTCTTTCTCATTCATCAGGATTTTTGCAGGGAGATCATCGCCCGGCGCTTCGGCCGTTATGGCGAGCTGCACTGCCGGCAGCACGCCTACTTCGGGGCGGAGCCGCTGCCGGTCGTTTTGCCCGAGGGCATGGAGCTGCGGGATCTCGGCATGGACGCGCTCGATCTGGTGATGGAAAAATACACCCACGCCGACGGCGACCGGGACTACATCGCGGGCCGCCTTGCATACGGCATGATCGGCGCCTATTTCGGCGAGACGTGCGCCGGCTTCATCGGCGTGCACGGGGAGGGCTCCATGGGTCTGTTGGAGGTCTTCCCGGAATTCCGGCGGCGGGGCGTCGCCATGGCCTTGGAGAGCGCGATGACGAACCGGATGCTCGAAAAGGGCCTGATCCCCTACGGCCATGTCGTCGTCGGGAACGAGGCCTCGCTCGCGCTCCAAAAAAAGCTCGGTTTCACCTTTGCGGAAAAGACGGTCCGCTGGATGAATCGGCGTGAAGAATAAATTTTAAAAGGATAAAAGATGCCGAAAAAAAGGTTTATCGAAGCGGAAAACATCAGCTACGCCTATCCGAGCTACGACGGGATGATCCCGCCCTTGGTTCTGGATGGCGTCAGCATGTCGATCTGCGAGGGCGAGATCGTCGCGGTGCTCGGGCACAACGGCTCCGGCAAATCGACGCTCGCCAAGCATTTTAACTCGATTTTGATCCCGGCCTCCGGCAAGGTCACGGTGGACGGCATGGACACGGCCTCCGAGGAGAAGCTCTACGAGATCCGGCAGGAGGTCGGCATGGTGTTCCAAAACCCGGACAACCAGATCGTCGCGACCGTGGTCGAGGAGGACGTGGCCTTCGCGCTCGAAAACCTCGGCGTGCCGCCCAAAGAGATCCGGGAGCGGGTGGACGACGCGCTACGGAAGGTCGGCATGTACGACTACCGCGAGCGCGCGCCGTACCAGCTCTCCGGCGGGCAGAAGCAGCGCGTCGCCATCGCGGGGATCATCGCGATGCGGCCCAAATGCGTCGTGCTTGACGAGCCGACCGCCATGCTCGATCCCAAGGGAAGAGACGAGGTCATGAGCACCATCCGGCAACTGAACGGCGAGTTCGGCATCACCGTCGTGCTCATCACCCATTACATGGACGAGGCCGCCCAATGCGGCCGGGTCGTCGTGCTCGACGACGGCAAGATCTTGCTCGACGGCGCGCCCAAAGAGGTATTTTCGCAGGTGGACCTGCTGCGGCGGCACGGGCTCGACGTCCCGCAGGCGGCGCAGCTCTGCCATGAGCTCCGGCAGGCGGGCCTCGATTTGCCGGAGGGCGTGCTCACCGAGCGGGAGTGTGTTGAGGCTATCGCGGCCCTCTTCGGGAAGGGGGCGCTTGCATGAGCGAGATCATCCGCACGGAGAATCTCTCCTACACCTATTCCGCGGGCATGCCCTTCGAGAGCGCCGCGCTCGACCACGTCAGCGTCTCGGTGGAGGAAGGCACGTTCCTCGGCCTGATCGGGCATACCGGCTCCGGGAAATCGACGCTGATCCAGCATTTAAACGGCTTACTGAAGCCGGATTCCGGCAAAGTCTATATCGGCGGCGAGGACATCTGGAAAGAGCCCAAAAACATCCGCCGCTTCCGTTTTAAGGTCGGGCTCGTGTTCCAATATCCGGAGTATCAGCTCTTTGAGGAGACGGTGCGGAAAGACATCGCCTTCGGCCCGCGCAACATGGGCCTCTCCGAGCCGGAGATCGAGGAGCGCGTGCTCGAGGCGGCGCAGCTGGTCGGCCTGCCGGAGCAGTATCTCGAAAAATCGCCGTTTGAGCTTTCCGGCGGCGAGAAGCGCAGGGCCGCCATCGCGGGCGTCCTCGCGATGCGCCCGGAGGTCCTGATTCTGGACGAGCCCACCGCGGGCCTCGACCCGCGGGGCCGCGAGCGCATCCTTGGAGAGATCGCGGAATACCACGACCGCTACCGCGCGACGATCATCTTGGTTTCGCACTCGATGGAGGACGTCGCGCGCTTCGCCGACCATGTGCTGATTCTCGATCACGGACGCGCCGTCCTGTACGGCACCGCGCGAGAGATCTTCGGCCGCGTCGAGGAGCTTGAGGGCATGGGCCTTGAGGTGCCGCAGATCAGCCGTGTCTTCGCCGGGCTCGCCAAACTCGGCATCCCGGTGCCGGAGAGCGTGCTCACGGTCGCCGAGGCGAAAGAGGCCGTCCTTGGCCTTCTCAGGGAAGGGGGCGGCGTCTGATGCTCAAAGACATCACGTTCGGGCAGTATTACCCCGGCAACTCGGTGATCCACCGCCTCGACCCGCGCGTCAAGCTGATCCTGACGCTCGCGTATCTCACGATGCTGTTCGTGGCGGACGGCATGATTCCGCTTACGGTCGGCGTGGGCTTTGTGGTCTTATTTTACGCGCTCGCGAGGCTCCCGGCGAAGCTCATCTTCAAGTCCATGAAGCCGGTTGTGCCGATCATCGTCTTCACCGCGGCGCTCAACGTCCTCTTCATCGAGGGCGAGCCGCTGTGGACGTTCTATTTCCTTAAAATCACCAAGGAGGGCCTGCTGACGGCGGGGCTGATGTGCGTGCGCATCCTGTGCCTGATCGCGGGCAGCTCGCTCTTAACCTATACCACCTCGCCGATCACGCTGACCGACGGGCTCGAGCGCCTGATGCGGCCGCTCTCCGCGGTCAAGGTGCCGGTGCACGAGCTCGCCATGATGATGACGATCGCCCTGCGCTTCATCCCGACCCTGATCGAGGAGACCGGCAAGATCATGGCGGCGCAGAAGGCGCGCGGCGCGGATATGGAATCCGGAAGCGTCCTCCAGCGCGCGCGGGCATTGGTGCCGATCCTGATCCCGCTCTTCGTGTCGGCGTTTCGCCGGGCGGACGAGCTCGCCCTCGCGATGGAATGCCGCTGCTACCGCGGCGGGGAGGGCCGCACCCGCATGAAGCAGCTCTCGCTGGGCCCGGAGGACTGGGTCGCGGCCGCGTTTGTCGCGCTGGGCTTCGCGGGGGTCATTTTGCTCAATCTCTACGGCCCACCGATCCTGAAACTCTGAAAACGAGAGGATATTCGCGCAGGGGAAACCCGCTTCCGGCAGTTTCTTTTGTCGCGCTGGGCTTCGCGGGCGTCGTCCTGTTAAATCTCTACGGCCCGCCGATCCTGAAACTCTGAAAACGAGAGGATATTCGCGCATGAGGAACCTGCTTCTGACGATCTCCTATAAAGGAACGAACTACCACGGCTTTCAGGTGCAGAAAAACGCCGTCACGGTCTGCGAGGTCTTGCAGAACGCGATGGAGACGCTCTTGGGCGAGCGCCCGGACGTCAAGGGCTGCTCCCGCACCGACGCCGGGGTGCACGCCAACAAATACTGCGTGAGCTTCCGTACGGAGAACCCGGCGCGGTGCATGCGGATCGCGCGAGGGCTCGACGCCCTGCTGCCCGACGACATCGCGGTCTGCTCCTGCCGGGAGGTTTCGGAAGAATTCCACGCCCGCTATTCCTGCAAGGGCAAGCGGTACATTTATAAAATCTGGGACGCGCCCTACATGAGCCCGTTTCTACGGGGGCTCGCGCTGCACCACCCGAAGCCGGTGGACGAATACCTTTTGGACGCCGTCTGCACGGATTTCGTCGGGAAGCACGATTTCTCGGCCTTCGCTGGCGCGAAAAACGAGCAGGAGGACTCCGTCCGGGAGATCTACGACTGCTCCGTTTCGCGCGAGGGCAATCTTGTAACTTTTTCTGTCACAGGGGATGGGTTCCTATATAACATGGTGCGGATCATGGCGGGCACGCTGCTCGCGGTGAACGACGGGAAGATCGCGCCCGACGCGCTGCCGGGGATCCTCGCTTCCAAGGACCGGGGGCGCGCCGGCAAGACGGCCCGGGCGGAGGGGCTGTATCTCGACGACGTATTTTACGATGAGGACGGGGAAGAGGATGGCGAATGAGTTTCTGACGACAGAGCCGCCGGAGGGCGAAACCGCCGTGGCGCTGGGCATCTTCGACGGCGTCCACCGGGCGCACCGCAAGATTCTGGAGGCGGCCTCCCGCGCCGGCTTGGAGCCGTGGGTCTTCACCTTCGCGGAAGGCGGGCTCCCGGAGCGCAAGGCCGGGGCCGCGCTGCTGCTCTCCCCGGAGATGAAATACCGGCTGATGGCGGGCTGCGGCATCCGGCACTGCTACGCGCCGGAGTTCGCTTCGGTGCGGGGGCTCGGCGGGGAGGAATTTGTCCGCCGGGTGCTCGGGGAGCGCCTCCGCGCGAAAAAGGTGTTTGTCGGGTATGACTTCCGCTTTGGGAAGGACGCCCGCTGCGGCGTCGAGGATCTGGCGGCGCTCTGCCGGGAAAACGGCATGGAGCTCACCGTCATCGAGGAGATGGACGACATGGGCCTGCCGATCTCCGCGACGCGGATCCGCGAGGCCGTCGCCTGCGGCGACACCCGCACCGCGTTCCGGCTCGCGGGCTACCCCTTTGTGATCGACCAGCCCGTCGTCTGCGGGGAGCGCCTCGGCACCGCCTACGACCTGCCCACCATCAACCAGCCGATCCCGGCGGGCTACTGCGTGCCGAAATTCGGCGTCTACGCCGCGGCCGCTTTGGTCGGCGGGAAGCTCTGGCCGGCGGCGGCCGACGTCGGCGTCAAGCCCACCGTCTCGCGGGAAGGCGCCGTCATGGCCGAGACGCACCTGATCGGCTGGAGCGGCGACCTCTACGGCGAGCGCGTGCCGGTGTTTTTCCTCTCTTACCTGCGGGAGGAGAGGGCCTTCGGCTCCGAGATCGAGCTGTTCGCCCACATCGCCGCCGACGCCTCTAAGGCGGAGGGCGAGGCAAAAAGCTGGCTCGACACCTACGGGGAGGCCCTGCTCGCGCTGCTGGGCGAAAAATAGGCCGCAAAACGGGATTTTTTTGAGCCCGAAAGGATTTTTGCTTTACAAAGTTGGCAGACTATGTTATAATCAATCGCGCTGGTCTGCGGAAGACCGGCCAAAAACCCGCTCCCGGCTTCGGGGTATTGCCGCTATGTCAGTCCTTCGGGACACGCGCGGCGCTCACCGGCCCGCTGCTGAGACAGGGAAATAAAATTGTATGAGGTGAAACCATGCTTCGCAAAGAGCAAAAATCCACAATCATTGAGGAGAACCGCCTTGCCGAAAACGACACCGGCTCCCCGGAAGTCCAGATCGCCATCCTGACCAAACGAATCAACGACCTGAACGAGCATCTGAAGGTCCACAAAAAAGACAACCATTCCCGCCGCGGCCTGCTCAAGATGGTCGGCCGCCGCAGAAACATGCTCAACTACCTGATGAAAAAGGATATCGAGCGTTACCGCGCGATCATCGCGAAACTCGGCATTCGTAAATAACCCTGTCTCTGCGAAGTCAGGCGGGTGTTCCCCGCCTGACTTCTTTGAGAATATAAGCCCGAAAAACCAAAAACCACAGCGGCATAAAACGGCAGACGTCGGAAATAAGCAGTGAATCGAGGACCCGGCTTTTCCGGGTTTTGGATTAATTGCTCATTCCCGCCTCCGCTTTGTTTTTGCTGCGTGCAAAGATGAAACGGAGGAATTTGTTTTATGTTTGAAAATTACCGCGTGTTTGAGACGGAATTCGCCGGAAGAAAGATGACCTTCGAGACCGGCAAGCTCTGCGCCCTCGCCGGCGCGTCCGTCCTTGTCCGCTACGGCGAGACGGTCGTCCTTTGCAACGCCACCGCCTCCGCGACCCCGCGCGACGGCATCGACTATTTCCCGCTCTCGGTCGATTTTGACGAGAAGCTCTATTCCATCGGCCACATCCCCGGCTCGTTCCCGAGGAGGGAGGGCCGCCCGACCGACCGCGCGATGCTCGATTCCCGCGTCATCGACCGGCCGATGCGCCCGCTCTTCCCCAAAGATATGCGCAACGACTGCTCCGTCGTGATGAGCGCCCTCTCCGTCGACCCGGACAACCCCTATGCCATCTGCGGCATGAACGGCGCGTCTATGGCCACCGCCATCTCCGACATCCCGTGGAACGGCCCGATCGCCGGATGCGAGGTCGGTCTGGTCGACGGCGAGATCGTCCTCAACCCGACCGCCGAGCAGAGCGCCGCCTCCGACCTGCACCTGACCGTCTCCTCCACCGCCGAGAAGGTTGTGATGATCGAGGCCGCTGCCAACGAGGTCGACAACGAGACGATGCTCAAAGCGATCCTTACCGCCCATAAAGAAAACCAGAAGATGGTCGCCTTCATCAGCGGCGTCGTCGCAGAGATCGGCAAGCCGAAATTCACGTTCCAGTCCATCGAGGTCCCGGCCGAGATGTTCGAGGCCGTCAAGGAATTCGCCATGGAGGACGTCCGGCAGGCGCTCTGCACCACCGATAAAAAGGAGCGCGACGCGAACCTCGCGCCGGTGACCGCCGCCGTCCACGAGAAATTCGACGCCGTCTATCCCGACAGCGCCGCGAAGCTCGATGAGGCCATGTACAAGCTCCAGAAATACGTCGTCCGCCGCTGGCTCCTCGACGAGGGCAAGCGCGCCGACGGCCGGGCGCTCGACGAGATCCGCCCGCTCGACGCCGAGGTCGGCCTGCTGCCGAGAACGCACGGCTCCGGCCTGTTTTCCAGAGGGCAGACCCAAGTCCTCTCCATCGCCACGCTCGGCCTTGTCAGCGACGCGCAGGAGCTCGACGGCATCGACGGCGTCACCGGCAAACGCTATATTCATCAGTACAATATGCCGTCCTACACGGTCGGCGAGACCCGGCCCTCCAGAGGACCCGGCAGACGCGAGATCGGCCATGGCGCCCTCGCCGAAAAGGCCCTCGAGCCGGTCATCCCCTCCGTCGACGAATTCCCCTACACCATCCGCGTGGTCTCCGAGGTGCTCTCCTCCAACGGCTCCACGAGCCAAGGCGCGGTCTGCGGCTCCACCCTCGCCCTGATGGACGCGGGCGTCCCGATCAAAAAGCCGGTCGCCGGCATCTCCTGCGGCCTCGTCACCGAGGACGGGCGCTGGATGACCATGGTCGATATTCAGGGGCTCGAGGATTTCTTCGGCGACATGGACTTCAAGGTCGCGGGCACCAAGGACGGCATCACCGCCATCCAGATGGACCTCAAATGCGACGGCCTGACCGAGGACATCATCCGTGAGGCGCTCGAAAAGACCTATAAGGCCCGCTGCCACATCATCGACGACGTGATGCTCAAGGCGATCCCGGCCCCGCGCGAGGAGCTCTCCAAGTACGCGCCCAAGATGCTCATCGTCATCATCGATCCCGAAAAGATCCGCGACGTCATCGGTTCCGGCGGCAAGGTCATCCAGAAGATCTGCGCCGAGTGCGACGTCAAGATCGACGTCGAGGAGGACGGCCATGTCTATGTCTCCGGCGTCGACATCGAGAACGCCCGCCGCGCCGTTCAGGTCATCGAGACCATCACCAAGGATCCCGAGATCGGCGCGATCTATAAAGGCAAGGTCACCCGCCTGATGCAGTTCGGCGCTTTCGTGGAGATCGCCCCCGGCAAAGAGGGACTTTGCCACATCTCGAAGCTCGACAACAAGCGCGTCGAGAAGGTGGAGGACGTGGTCAAGCCCGGCGACGAGGTCGTGGTCAAGGTCGTCGAAATCGACAGTCAGGGCCGCATCAATCTTTCGAGAAAAGACGCCCTCGCCGATATCGAGGCCAAACAGAAACGCGCGGAAAACTAAACCGAATCAAAAGATACAAAGGGGACGGAAAACCGTTCCCTTTTTGTTTCCTAAAAATAACAGAGGATACAGTTTTGTTATCTTGCGCCCGGGGCCTTGCTATAAAAGATGTTTTTATTGTATAATACAAAGGATAATGGGAGTCTATGCGGAAAAGGAAGCGGAAACGCGCGGGATCACAGCCGCGGGGCGTCCATGATAAATCAATCTGATCGGCCCGCCCACGGCGACGGCCAAGGATGCCGCGCGCGCTGCGCCCGCGGTATCCCGCGAAGGATCATGGGAGTTTGCGCGAAAAAGGGAGCGGAAGCATGCGGGAGATCTATCTCGACAACAGCGCGACGACGCGGGTCTATCCCGAGGCCGCCGACGCCGCATACCGGGTGATGACCGAGATCTACGGAAACCCCTCCTCGCTCCATGGCAAGGGCGTCGAGGCGGAGCGGGTCCTGACGGAGGCCCGGCGGCAGATCACCGCGGCGCTCGGCGCGGACGCGGAGGGCCTCGTCTTCACGTCCGGCGGCACGGAGGCCAACAACCTCGCCGTGATCGGCGCCGCGCTGGCAAAGAAGCGCCGCGGGACGGAGATCGTCGCCTCCGCCTACGAGCACGACTCCGTGATGGAATCCCTCAAATACCTCGAGGGCGAGGGTTTCTCCGTCACCCGCCTGAAGCCAAACGCCCTCGGCGTCATCACGCCGGAGGCGGCGGCCGCGGCGGTCGGCGAAAAGACGACCCTCGTCACCGTGATGTATATGAACAACGAGATCGGCGCGGTCAACCCGATCAAGGAGATCGCCGCGGCGGTGAAAGAGAAAAACCCGGACGTCGCGGTGCACACCGACGCGGTGCAGGCGTTTTGCAAGCTGCCGTTTTCGGCGGAGAGGCTCGGGGCCGACCTCGTGACGGTCACCGCGCACAAGATCGGCGGGCCGAAGGGCTGCGGCGCGCTCTGGATCCGCAAGGGCTGCCGCGTGGCCGCCCGGAGCTTCGGCGGCGAGCAGGAGAAGAAAATCCGCGGCGGGACGGAGGCTGCCCCGCTGATCGCGGCCTTCGGCGTGGCGGCACAGCTTTCCAAAGCCGGCATGCCGGAGTTCCAAAGCTCCGCGGAGGAATTTGAGCGCCGCCTGCTCGAGGGTCTCCGGGAGATCCCGGAGGTTGTGCGAAACTCGCCGGAGGGCGCGTTTCCCGGCATCCTGAATCTCTCCGTCTTAGGGCTCCGCAGCGAGATCATGCTCCATTTCCTTGAGGCGAGGGGCATCTACGTCTCCAGCGGCTCCGCCTGCGCGAGAGGGGAAAAAAGCCACGTGCTCAAAGCCATGGGCCTCTCGCCCGAACGGGTGGACAGCGCCCTGCGCGTCAGCTACGGCAGGGAAAACACCCCGGAGGACGCGGACGCCTTGGCGGACGCGATCCGGGAAGCCGTGCAAAAGCTCTGCCGGTGACCGGAAAGACATCCAAACCCGTGCTCAAAGCCATGGGCCTCTCGCCCGAACGCACGGATTGCGATCCGGGGGACAGCGCCCTGCGCGTCAGCTTTGGAAGAGAGAATACCCCGGAGGGCGCGGACGCCTTGGCGGACGCGATCCGGGAAGCCGTGCAAAAGCTTTGCCGGTAAATTTTTGGTGGTGAAAGATAAAGTGAAAGAGATTATATTATTAAAGTGCGGGGAGATCGCGCTCAAAGGGCTCAACAAATCGGGGTTTGAGGACAGCCTGCTTCAAAACTGCCGGCGGCGCATCTGCGATCTCGGCGAATTCCACTATTGGAAGAGCCAGTCCACGCTCTATATCGAGCCGCTGGACGAGGGGATCGACCTCGACGAGACGGTCGCCCGGCTGCAAAAAGTTTTCGGCATCGTGGCTTTGACGCGCGCCTGCGGGGCGGGAAAAAATTTTCCGGATCTTGCAGAGGCTGCAAAAATTTATCTTGCAGACATTCTTCCGAAATGCCGCACTTTTAAAGTGGAGGCAAAGCGCTCGGATAAGAGCTTTCCGATGACCTCCCCGGAGATCAGCCGGGAGCTCGGGGGCATTTTGCTCGACCGGTTCCCGCATCTCAAGGTGGACGTCAACCGCCCCGACATCGTCGTGATGGTCGAGATCCGGGAGCGCGCCGCCTACATCCACGGCAACCAGCTCCCCGGCGCGGGGGGCATGCCGGTCGGCACCTCGGGCAAGGCGCTGCTGCTCCTTTCGGGCGGCATCGACAGCCCGGTTGCCGGCTACATGATGGCCAAGCGCGGGCTTGAGGTGGAGGCGCTGCATTTCCAGTCGCCGCCCTATACCGGCGAGCGCGCTTGGCTCAAGGTGAAGGCGCTCGCCCAGAAGCTCTGCGACTACTGCGGCAAGGTGGATCTTTTCTCCGCGGCTTTCACGGAGATCCAAGAGGAGATCAAACGCTCCTGCCCGGAGGAGCTTTTCACCGTCATCATGCGGCGCTTTATGATGCGCGTGGCGCTCCGGCTCGCGGAGAAAGAGGGCTGCGGCGCGATCATCACGGGCGAGAGCCTCGCGCAGGTGGCGAGCCAGACCCTGCCGGCCATCGCCTGCACCGACGCGGTCTGCGACATCCCGGTTTTCCGCCCGCTGATCGGCATGGACAAACAGGAGATCGTGGAGACCGCGCAGAGGATCGGCACCTTCGAGACGTCGATCCTGCCCTACGAGGACTGCTGCACGGTCTTCACGCCGAAGCACCCGCGCACGAGGCCGACGATCGAGATGGTCGAGGAGGCCGAAAAGGCGCTCGATATCCCGGCGCTGCTTGACCGCTGCGTCGTTACGCACACAAGGCTCAAGTACGGAATATAATTTCTCCGCGGGGAGAAATTCCGCATATCAATTCTACACAGAAAGGGGAGATGATTTCATGCGTGCCGGCATTATCGGGATCGGCCGCGGGGAAGATGCCAAAAAGCAGCTTTCGCGGTCGATCGAGCTGATCCAGAAGGAACTGTCCGCATTGGGGATGGACGCCGCGCAGGAAAGTATCGTCCCTGCGGACAGGCTCGCGGTCCACGGCATCGTGGCGGAGGCCCTTTCCGCAGTGAATGTTCTGATTTTAACCGGAGGGATGGGCGACGCCGCGGGGAATCTGGCGGTGGAGGCCGTCTCGGCCGCGGTGGGTTTCCGCACGGTCACGAAGCACGGGGAGCTGTTCCCGGAGGGCGCGGCCATCCTCGGCAACCCGAGCGGCGGGATCTCCGGCTGCGCGATTTCGGCGGGCACCCAGTGCGTCATCCTGCTCCCGTCGGACCCGGCGGCGCTGCCGTCGCTGCTCGTCCATAAAGTTTCGAGATATCTCGCCGAATTTGCCGGATGGCAGTTTTCGCTGCGGAGCGTGCGCGCGCTCGGCGTGAGCGAAAAGGAAGCCTCCGACACGGTGCTCAAATATTTTGACCAACAAAACCCGATCGTCACGGTCTTCGGCGACGGCCCGGAGACGGCCATTCAGATCTTCGCGACCGGGGCGACGCGGGAGCTCGCCGCGGAATCCGCCTTCGCCGGCCTCAAGCTCATCAGCGGCAAGCTCGGCAAGGCGGTCTACGGCATCGACGTGGAAAACGTCGGGCAGGCGCTGGAGCAGGAGCTCTCGCGCAAGGGGCTCGGCGCGGCGATCGCCGTCAACGGCGTCTCCCTCGCGGGGCTCAAACGCCTCGGCGCGGCGGGGCGCTACGGCTCGCCGTTTCTTGCGGCCGCGCCGGACGCCGCGAGCCTCGGCTCCCCGGAGAAGCTGATCCGCAAATACGGGGAGGCAAGCCCGTGGACCGCGGCCCTGCTCGCGGGCGAGGCCTGCAAAAAATTTAACGCCGGGATCGGCCTCTCCATCGCGGCGTCCGAAAACATCCCGGAGCGGGGCGCGGAGGTCGCCGTGGCCATCGGCAACAGCGTCTGGACCGAGCATATCGACCTGCCCAAGGAGGGCCCGGCCGCGCTGGTCTACCGCGCCGAATTCACTCTAATGCATCTGGCCCGCGCGGCCGCCTCCGCCTATCCCAAGACGCTGGCGAACGCGGTGCCGCTTAAAGACGCGATCTCCGGGAAGGCCCGGTTCCATTCCAAGCAGCCCAAACGCGGCTGGTATTCGAGATTCATCCCGACGAAGGGCGACACCAAGGGCGAGCTCCTGCGCAAGGGCGTGTTTTATCTCTGCGTCTTGGTCTTTGTCGGCTCGATGGGATACCTCGGCTCCCAGTTGCTCGATTCCTCGGCGCAGAAGAAGCTCGCCTCGAGCCTGCGCTCGCTGGTCGGGATCACGGGCGACGCCGTGGAGCTGCCCAATGGCTACGAATGCCTGCCCCAGTACGCCGCCCTCTATGAACTCAACAACGATCTGATCGGCTATCTCTCCATCGACGGGACCAACGTGGATTATCCGGTCCTCCAGACGACGTCGCCCGGCTACGACGGCAAAAAGGGCCAGTATTACCTGCGCCGGGATTTTTACAGCGAATATACCCTTTACGGCACGCCGTTTTTGGATTACCGCTGCAACGCGCTGCCCGCCGACATGAGCGACAACATGATCATCTACGGCCACAACATCTACGACGACGGCCAGATGTTCAGCGAGCTGCTGGGCTACGAGAAACTGAAATATTATAAGGCGCACCCGCTGCTCCATTTTGATACGATCTACGAGGAGCACGACTGGCTGGTCGTGGGCGTCGTGATCACGAACGCCTACGAGAAGGACGGCCCGATCTGGGACTACACCAATTTCATCAACGCGAAAACGCAGACCGCCAAAGAGGAGTTTGTCTCCGAAATCGGCAAGCGCACCCTGATCGTGACGGGCGTCGATTACAACGAGAGCGACCTCTATCTGACGCTCTCGACCTGCTCCTACGACTTCAAGGACGCCCGGTTCGTGATCTTTGCGCGGATGGTCCGGGATGGGGAGAAGGTCGACGCGATCGACACCTCCGCCGCCTATTATAACCCCAACCCGCTGATGCCGCAGGCGTGGTATACGGCCATCTCCCAGAATCAGGCCGCCGATCCGGACGCGGCCTATGAGTCCGGAATCGAATCGGAGGCGCAGAGCGAGGAGGAGAGCGAAGAGGAGCTTTCTTCCTCCAAGGCGGAATCTTCCTCGGTGCCGCAGTCCTCTTCCGCGCCGCAGTCGTCCTCCGCGCCGCAGTCTTCCTCGGCGCCGCAGTCGTCTTCCGTGCCGCAGTCATCCTCCGCGCCGCAGTCGTCGTCCGCGCCGGAATCCTCCTCCGCTCCGCAGTCGTCCTCCGTGCCGGAATCCTCTTCCGCGCCGCAGTCGTCGTCCGCGCCGGAACCCTCGTCTGCGCCGCAGTCGTCGTCCGCGCCGATCTCCTCCGGGCTGATCTCTTCGACGCCGGAGCTCTCCTCCGGCGTCCCGCATAGCGGCGGAAGCGGTACTTCCGGCGGGAGCTCCCTCCCCTGACATAAGGAATCCTTTCGGCGGGCCGCGGGTGAAAACCCCGCCCGCCTTCGCCTTTTGCGGAGATTCCGCCCATTTTCCTCGTCCGTGACCGGGGGCGGGGCCGCCCGGCCGGACAGGCCCGGCGATCCATAAAGGAGGTCCCGATTTGTTAAAAAGCAAATGGAAAAACAAACTGATTGTACCCCTGCTCGTGACGCTGGGGCTGCTGCTCGCGGGCGGGGCGGGCTTTGCCGTCTATTTCGGCTCGGATTCCGGGCAGGAATGGTGGAACGCCTTTCTAAACGGCGGCAGATCCTCGGGGGCGGCCCTCTTTGCCATGGAGGAATCCTCGTCGGAGGCGGAGTCCTCCTCCGAGGCCGCGTCCTCCTCCGCGCCCGAATCGTCGTCCGAGGCCGCGTCCTCTTCCGCGCCGGAATCCTCGTCCGAGGCGGAGTCCTCGTCGGTCCCGGCGTCCTCGTCCGCGCCCCAGTCCTCGTCCGCGCCCCAGTCCTCGTCCGAGGCCGCATCCTCCTCCGTGCCGGAGCCCTCCTCCGAGGCCTCGTCGGCACCGGCGACCATCAAGGTCCCGGGAAAAGAATCGTCCTCGAAAGAGGAAGAAGAGGAGGAGGAAGAGGAAGAAGAAGAGGACGACGAGCTCCCCGATCTTGGGGACGAAAGTCCTTATTACGAAAGCTCTCTGGAGAACAAGGCCACGGTCAACGGCAAAAAGATGTCCGAATACGACGCCGTCTGCCAGATCGTCATGGCGGAGATCGGCGGGGGCTGTCCGGAGGAGGCCACCAAAGCGCACGCGGTCGCCGCGTTTACCTACATAAAAAGAGCCGGCAACAACCTGACCGCCTTCTTAAAGACGCCGGTCACCTCCGACGTCAAGGCCGCGGTCAAGGCGGTGATCGGCTGCGTCCTTTTGGACGACCGGTCCGACGAATATGTCTACGCGGTTTACAGCGCCGAAAGCTGCGGCGTCACGGCGGCGGCGGAATGGGTCTGGGGCTACAAAAACCGCAACCTGCTCTCCGTGAGGAGCAAATACGACGATATGACCTCCACGCTGAAGATCGACGCGGACGAGTTCGCCGAAAAAGTCTCCGACAGCTTCGACATCGAGCTCGAGGGGGACCCCGGCGACTGGATCGAGATCCTCAGCTACTGGGAGGACAGCGATTACATCAACGAGATCCGGCTCGGCGATAAGACCACCACGGCCCGCAAGCTCCGGGAAAACTGCCTCGGCTCCACCGTGCTCAAATCGACCGCCTTCACCGTCCGCTACAAAAGCTCGAGCGACGAGTTCGTCTTTGAGTGCGAGGGCTACGGCCACGGCGTGGGCCTCTCCCAGTACGGCGCGATCGATTACGCAAAGAACGACGGCTGGAATTTCAAAAAGATCCTGCTTTATTACTACTCCAACTGCTATCTCGCGATGGAGGAATAAAAGCCAAAGAGCCGGGACGCCAAGTCCCGGCTCTTTTTTTGTTTCCGCCGGAGGCCGCTTTCTCCCGCGCCGGTACGCCGGAGGCCGCCCTGCCGGGAATGCTTTCTCCGCGCCGGAACGAAGGACGCCGGAGGCTCGCCCGGCCGGAAACGCATCCTCCGCGCCGAGGACGCCGGATGCTCTCGAGGATGCCCCCTCCGTGCCCTGTCGGGAATGCTTTCTCCGCGCCGGTACGAAGGACGCCGGGAGCTGCCCGACCGGAAATGCTTTCTCCCTTGCCGCGGGGACTTTCTCACGGCAGACCAAAACGCACAAAAAAAGACGGGGCCGAAGCCCCGTCTTTTTGTTTGATCCCGAGTGGGAGTCAGGCAATGTTGTGATAGCCCGCGTACTCTTTGAGGAAGCCATACTTGAGGGCGAGGACGTTGCCTTCGGCATCGGCGGCAGTCTTGAGAGCGAACGTATCCATGATTTCCTTGACGGTCATCTGGTTGTCGATCATGTACTGGAGCTGAGTCTGGTTATCCTCGTTCTTAAAGAGCTTCTCCTCGGTGGCGCCGAGCGTCATCGTGGCGTTGCTGTTGCGAAGTCCGCGCAGACCGTTCTCTTCGCGGCCCTGAAGGACATACAGGGTGTCCCCGGCGGCGGTGGCGGTGGCGAGATCGGTGTAGCCGAGGGTGTCTCTCTCGTAGATGGCGACTTCGGCGACAAGGCCGCCGCCGTCGGTGATCTTACGGGAGGCGCGGTTGAAGCAGATGACCAGCTTCAGGGAGCTGTACTCGGTGCAGAAGTTGAAGTC
>JAGOPP010000003.1 GCA_017991935.1 Oscillospiraceae bacterium | reverse complement strand
GTCGATGCCGGCATCAGCGCAGCTCCCAAGGAGCTGCGCTGAACTTGTATTCCTCCTTAGCTCAGTTGGCAGAGCATGCGGCTGTTAACCGCAGGGTCGTCCGTTCGAGCCGGACAGGAGGAGCCAATCCGGGGCGCCCGCAAAAAGACGCCCCGGGAGTATCATTTATGGGCCTTTAGCTCAGTTGGTTAGAGCGGCCGGCTCATAACCGGTTGGTCCGGGGTTCGAGTCCCTGAAGGCCCACCACAAAAAGCGACCTACATATAGGGGCATAGTGTAATGGTAACACCCCGGTCTCCAAAACCGTTATTGAGGGTTCGAATCCTTCTGCCCCTGCCATTCAGAAACCATCTGCCGATCAAAGAGATTTTGTCGGCGGGTGGTTTTTATTTTGCCCGAAAGCGCCGTATTTGAGGCGCTTTCGGGCGTTGTGCTTTTTGCATCGTATCGCCCGAAGCTGTGGCTTCGCCATGGGCAAATGCAACAAAACATGACGAAGACGTAGCCGCCGGAGAAGGCCTTGAAAGATTTTAAACGCGTTTTGAAAGAAAAATGTTGCTTTTTGAAATCTTATCAAATATAATGGAAAGAATTTATATTGAGGAGTTGAGTTTATGAATTTGAGGGCGGAACGAAACCGATGGGTCCCTGTCATTGCGGGCATAGGGATTCAGCTTTGCTTGGGAACGGCGTACATATGGGGCGTGTTCCAAAAAGGAGTGGCCGCGTATCTGTTTGGCGGCAACAACGCGGACGCGGGGCTTGCTTTTTCCATTCTGTTGAGCATGCTCACGCTGGGCAGCACAATAGGCGGATACCTGCAAAATAAGTACAGCACGCGGCCTGTGGTCATTGCGGGCGGGTTGGTGCTCGCGCTTGGATTTTTCCTCGCTTCCTTTACCTCCGCTGCCACGGGGTGGATGATATGGGTCACCTACGGCGTAATCGGCGGATTCGGCATGGGGATGACGTATTCGACGACCATCGCGTGCTGCCAAAAATGGTTCCCCGATAAGCGCGGGTTCATCACGGGGATCATCGTCTCCGCTCTGGGATTCGGCGGCGTTATTTTCACACCGCTTGCGGAACTGCTGATCGCCAAATACGGCGGAGGCGTCCCCGGGGTCGGCGAGCTTGTCACATTCCGGTGGCTGGCGCTTATTTTCTTGATCGTATGCACCATAGGCGGACTATTTATCAGCAACCCGCCCAAAGAGTATTGCCCCAAGGGGTGGACGCCGCCGGCTCCGAAGTCCGGCGTCAAGCAGCAAGATTTCACACCCTCGGAGGCCCTCAAAACGCCGCAGTTTTATGCGATCACCTTTACTTTGATGCTCGCCTGCATGGCGGGTCTGATGATGATCGCGTTTGGAAAAACGATCGCGGGCTATCAACCGGAACTGAAGGCCGTCGCGGTTGCGGGGGTTATGGCCGTTACGTTGTTTAACTCCTTCGGAAGGCTGTTTTGGGGCTGGATCTCCGACAAGCTGGGCAGAAGAACCACGATCCTGATTTTGCTTGTCAGCACCGCCGTATGTGTGCTCCTTGTGAAATTGGTCGTCACGAACATGCTGTTCTTCGCGCTGGTCGCCGCGATCGGATTTTTATACGGGGGCTACCTCGGCACGTTCCCCGCGCTCACGGCGGATTATTTTGGCCCGAAGCATGTCGGCATGATCTACGGGATGGTGCTGCTCGGCTTTGGCGTGGGGGCGGTTTTGGCGTCCTATATCGGTGGATATTTCATCGACGCGGCAAAGGCTGCCGACCCCCAAGTGTTGGACATCAACATTTTATTCACGGCCTTTCTCATCGCGTCCGTAACGTCTCTGGCGGGAGCGGTCATCATGTTTTTTGCCAAGCATCCAAAGGCGAAAGCGGAATAGGCCCTCCTTTTCTCCGTTCATCCGCGGGATAACGGCGCGTATCCTCCGGCATCCGAACGGATGCCGCGCCCCGAGAGCGAGCTGCTGACAAAAATCGTCATGCCGCTGAAGGACTGAGACCCGGGCGCGCTGCCCGCGGCTTTTCCCCCGTTTTCCTTCCGTCTCTTTCCCTAACATTAAAAAAACGTATCACCAAGCGATTGGTGGTACGTTTTTTCTTTATGATCGGCACGTTTTCCCTGCTTTTTATTTATATCCGACGCCAGCCGGCCGCAAAACGCTTTCTCCGCCGTCGCCTTATTTGGAAAAGCGTGGTATGATAGATTCAGGGCCGCCCTCCTTGTAAAAACGGGATTCGAGAGGCCGGCCGTTCCGTCGCGCATGAAGGATCGAGCAAAGAAAGTCGAGAAATTTTTTAAAAAACCGGGATAATGATAACTGCCGGGAGGCGATAGGGATGTCGGAAAAGGTGGAAGCTGTCCAGCGGATGCAAAACTATATCGAGGACCATCTGACGGAGCGCATCACGCCGGCGGATCTGTCCCGGGCCGCCTTCTTTTCGCCGTGGTATTCCGCCCGGCTGTTCAAGGAGCTGACAGGGCTGTCCCCGGCGGATTACATCCGGCGGCGCAAGCTCTCCAGATCCGCGCTTCGGCTGCGGGATGGGGCCTGCAGGATCATCGACGTGGCCTACGACATGGGATTCGGCAGCGTGGACGGGTATCAGCGCGCGTTCTTCCGGGAATTCGGCCGCAACCCCAGAGAATACGCGCTCAATCCGGTTCCCCTGTCCCTTTTCACTTCCTACGGCGT
Organism: Oscillospiraceae bacterium; assembly: GCA_017991935.1. Classification (GTDB taxonomy): domain Bacteria; phylum Bacillota; class Clostridia; order Oscillospirales; family Ruminococcaceae; genus UMGS1668. The sequence continues at coordinate 124,276 of JAGOPP010000003.1, read as the reverse complement.
CAAATTCAGAGAACTTTGGAAGGAGCGAAACAACATGGAGCATATTCGGAACGTTTTCATTCAGATCGTCGACAAACCTGCCCGAAATGTTATCATCCGCCGCGGCCAGACCGCGGCAGAGTATTGGACCTATTGTCAGGAGGTCGGCTGCGATGTGTGGGGCGTGCTCACGAGCATCAAATCCCTGTCCGGGGAGCCGGTCTGCCTCTGGTTGCCCGAGCGGTATCGCAGGCCCGGGACCTCGGAATACGTGCAGGGCGCCGAGGTGGCCGCCGATTATAACGGCCCCGTGCCCGATGGGTTTGACGTGATCGCGCTGCCGCAGGCCAAATACCTGATGTTTCAGGGGGAGCCCTTCGCGGAGGAGGACTATTGCGAGGCGATCGAAGCGGTGCAGGCCGCGATGAACCGGTATCACCCGGCGGCCATCGGGTATGTGTGGGACGACGCGAATCCCCGCATCCAGTTGGAGCCGGTCGGCACAAGAGGATATATCGAACTTCGGGCGGTCAAGCCGGCCGCCGAATCGCCGGAAAAATAAGCTCGGGAAAAGTCCTTCGCCATCCCGCTCAAGGCTGCGCGGGCAAAAGGACGTAGAGCTGAAGACCGGCGGGCGGCCCGGCCGCGCGAAAACGGATTCGGGAAAGCCCTCCGGCCCGGGAAATCCGTTCACTCGTTATTGATTCAAAAAAAGCGCCGCCGAGCATTCGGCGGCGTTTTTTACTGTGGAGTTTTTTCGGCGAGCCTTCATTTTATCGAAACCGCGTCGTGGGTCGCCGGGAAGAGGTCCCACGGCTCCCCCTCCGGGTAAGGGGCGGAGACCGTGACCGTCTTCCCGCTCGACGGGTGCCGGAACGTGATGCGGTGGGACTGGAGCGCCAGCTTCCCCGGGCCGCCGCCGTATTTCCCGTCGCCGAAGAGCGGCATCTGCCGGGAGGCGAACTGGACGCGGATCTGATGGGTGCGGCCGGTCTCGAGCCAAATCCGCAGGAGGCTGAGCGCCTTTTCCCCGCCGGATACCGAGCAGCGGCCACTCACGGAATAGAAAATATCCTCCGGGCGGCTACCGTCTGCCGAACCATCACCACCCGGTAAGCCACCGCTCGCCGAGCCGCCGTCGTCTAATGAGCCGTTATTCGCTGAGCCATCGCCCGATGAGTCCCTACTCGCCGGACTGCCCTCGCCCGATGAGCCGTCATTCACCGATTCGTCGTCTGCCGAGCATACGCCGCCCACCGTGCAGAGCGTTTGATAGCGCAAAACGGCCTCCTTGACGCCTTTGCGCGGGCGGTCGGCCACATAGGTCTTGTTCTTGCGGCTGTCGTGAAAGAGCAAGTCGCGCAAGACGCCGGCCGGTTCCTCCGGCTCGCCGAAAACGACCGCCAGATACTCCTTCTCCACCAGACGCGCGGCGACCTGACGGGAGAGTTCGGCCGCCGAACTCTCGTCTCTTGCGAGCAGCAGGAGCCCCTCCGCCTCGCGGTCCAGACGGTTGACCGGATAGAGCGCCGGGTTTTCCCCGCGCGCGGCGAGCTCCTTCGCGAGCAGATCGGGCGCGCCCCTGCCGGAGCCCCCCTCGGAGAGAAGCCCCGCGGGTTTATCGCACACGATCACCGACGCGTCTTTATAGAAAAGTTCCAACGATGCTCAAACCTCCTTTGATAAAAAGACCCGCGCCTCGCCGTGCTCAAACGCTTCCGCGTGAGCACGGCTTTTCGCCGATTCCACGGCAATCGCTGGCCCGTGCGGCGTCCTCAGCCGCCGCCATGGGCGGGCCGCAGGGATCGCCGCGGAATGGCCGCGCTTTCCTTCTTGGGCTATTCTACCACATTTCACGCGGTTTCGCATCCGGCCGGTGAATAAAAAAACAGTGGCATGTTTTATAAAAAAGGTGTATACTATATCCGATATAAATGGACAATTTAACGATTGGAGGATTTCCCATGACGAGACCGATCCGAATTTTCACAGACAGTACCGCCGATTTATCCCCGGAGCTCATTGAGAAATTCAACATCACCGTTTTGCCTCTTTATATTACGCTGGGTGATCGGACGTACCGGGACCTTGTGGAAATCAACGCTACGGATATTTTTAATCATTATCATGAATATAAAGAGCTGCCGAAGACCGCCGCCGTGAGCGTGCAGGACTATATCGACGCCTTTTCCGCCGCCGTGGCGGACGGGTTCGACGTGATCCACCTGACCATCAGCTCGGAGTTTTCCGCCTGTTACCAAAACGCCCGCCTCGCCGCCGAGGAGGTCGGGCACGTGTGGGTCGTGGATTCGCGTAACCTCTCCACCGGCATCGGCCAGCTGGTCCTGATGGCGGCCGAGCTCGCCGCGAGGGGCCACAGCGCGCCGCTGATCGCCGACTATGTCGCGAAATCCGTGGGCCGCGTGGATTCGAGCTTCGTGCTCAGCAGCCTCGAATTTCTTTATAAAGGCGGGCGGTGCAGCGGAGTGGCGGCCTTGGGCGCGAACCTGTTGCAGCTCAAGCCCTGCATCGAGGTTGTGAACGGCAAGATGGCCGTCGGCAAAAAATACCGCGGAAACTTTGAGAAGTGCTGCGAGGAATATATCGCCGACCGCCTCAAGGACCGCGACGACATCGACCTCCACCGCATTTTCTTCACATGGACCGCCGTGGACCCAAAACTCATCCACGCGCTGGAAAAAAAGATCCGCAGCTATCAGCCTTTTAAAGAGGTGCTCGTCACCGAGGCCGGGAGCACGATCTCCGGCCACTGCGGGCCATGCTGCCTCGGCATCCTGTACCTGCACAAAAGGAAGGACACCAAAAAATAAAAACGCGCGGGGTGTGAAATACGATGAAAAGCCTGCAGAAGCTGTACCGCATCGGAAACGGGCCTTCGAGCTCCCATACGATGGGCCCGGGCCGGGCGGCCGAGCTGTTTCGAGAGGCGTATCCGGACGCGGACGGCTTCCGGGCGATCCTCTACGGGTCGCTTGCCAAAACCGGAAAAGGCCATATGACGGACGCGGTTCTGCGCCAGAACTTCGCCCCCATGCCCTCGGAGATCCTGTTCGACACGGACACGCCGGAGGAGGATCTGCCGCATCCCTGCACGATGGATCTTTTCGCCTACCGGGGCGGCGCCGAGGTTGGAAACTGGCGCGTCATGAGCGTGGGCGGCGGCTCGATCCGGGTGATCGGCTCCGAATACCACGAGGCGCCCGAGGTCTACGCGGAGAACACCTTCGCCGAGATCGCCGATTACTGCCGGGAGCGGGGACTCCGGCTCTGGCAGTACGTGGAGGAAAAAGAGGGCCCGCAGATCTGGCCTTTTCTGGAGGAGATCTGGGCCGTCATGCGGGAGTCCATCCGCAAGGGGCTCTCGGAGGAGGGCGTCCTGCCCGGCGGCCTTGAAGTGAAGCGGAAGGCCGCCTATCTTTACAGCCAATATCACATGGACGAGAGCGCCGAGACGCGGGAAAACCGCATCGTCTGCTCCTACGCGTTCGCGGTCAGCGAGCACAGCGCCGGCAACGGGATCGTCGTGACCGCGCCGACCTGCGGGGCCTCCGGCGTCGTGCCGGCCATCCTCTATTATACCCAGCAGAAGCGCGGGCTCGCCGATACGGAGGTTTTGCACGCGCTCGCGACCGCCGGCATCATCGGCAACTTAATCAAGACCAACGCCTCGATCTCCGGGGCCGAATGCGGCTGTCAGGCGGAGATCGGCAGCGCGTGCTCAATGGCCTCCGCCGCGCTGGCGGAGCTTTACGGCATGCGCCTTGAGCAGATCGAATACGCGGCCGAGGTCGCGATGGAGCACATGCTCGGCCTCACCTGCGACCCGATCGGCGGCCTCGTGCAGATCCCCTGCATCGAGCGCAACGCCGTCGCCGCGATGCGCGCGATGAACGCCCTCTCGCTCGCGAATTTCCTGACCGACACGCGGAAGATCTCCTTCGACATGGTCGTGCGCACCATGTACGAGACCGGCCGCGACATCCCCGGCCACTACCGCGAGACGTCGGAGGGCGGCCTCGCGAAGAGCTATTACGACAAGGGCGCGAACCCCTGATCCCACGCGGGCCTTTTTCCGGAAACCGGAAGGGGGGCCGCTTTTTTTATCCGTTTTTTAGAAGGGGATCGTCCCGCATCAATTTCATTTCGCCGGGTATCCTGATAAAGACCGGTTCGGAAAAAAGCCGCCGGGAGCCTCGCGCGAGTCTCCTATGGAAAATCCACGGCGCCGCCCGGACGGGAACGGCGAATCGAAGGAGCTATCCGCCGAATTCTCCGCCCGGGGGAAGTTTTCTTTACCGTGGGACGGCCAAGGGCCTTTTTGTGGGGAGCCGCGCGGCGCGCGGGGCGTTTTTTCCGCGTTTTGATGGCCGAGGGCCCGGTTCCGGCGGGAATTTTATTGGAAATCGAAAAAACAGTTGCTATAATTCCAAAAGATTAGTAGAATAAAGAAAAGGACATCCGTCTTGCGGCGGACCTGCGGAGGTGAGAGAAAGTTGAGTTTCCTTGATACCGTAAAAGCGGCCGGGATCGTCGGTCAAGGCGGGGCCGGTTTTCCGACGCACGTCAAACTCAATACGACCAAGGCCGAATATTTTATCGTCAACGGCGCCGAATGCGAGCCGCTGATCGAAACCGACAAATTTCTGATGCGTACCCGCGCGGACGATCTGGTTCGCGGCGTGGAGCTGATCGCAAAGGAGCTCGGCGCCACGAAGAAATACATAGCCCTAAAGGCAGCCTACAAACGCGAGATCGACCTCTTGGAGGCCGCGATCAAGCGCGCGGGCAGCGACATCCGGCTCCATAAGATGACTTATTTCTATCCGGCCGGCGACGAGCAGGTCATTGTCTGCGAGATCACCGGGAAGACCGTGCCGGAGCGCGGGATTCCGATCGCCTGCGGCGCGGTCGTCGAGAACGTGGGCACCATTTTGAGCGTGCTCGACGCGGTGGAGCAGGGCAGGGCCGTGTCTGACAAATATCTTTCGGTGGTCGGCGAGGTGGAAAAGCCCGTGATGCTCCATGTCCCGGTCGGAATCTCCGTGCGGGAATGCGTCGCGGCGGCCCGCCCGACCATCCGGAACTACGGCGTCATCATGGGCGGCCCGATGATGGGCAAAACCGTCACCGACGACGCGGAGATCGACAAGCTCGTCATCACGAAGACCGACGGCAACATCATCGTGCTGCCGAAGAACCACTATCTCTTCCGCCGCGCGGCGCTGCAGCCCCTCTCCATGAAGAATCAGACGCGGAGCGCCTGCATCCAGTGCAAGATGTGCACCGATATGTGCCCGCGCTTCCAGACCGGCCACAACATGCGCCCGAATCTCGTGATGCGCAACCTCTGGCGCGTCGACGGCAACATGGGCGACGAGGAATTCACCCGGGCCTTCGGCGACGCGGTCAACTGCTCCGAGTGCGGCATCTGCGAGATGTTCGCCTGCCCGATGCTGCTCTCCCCGAGAAAGGTCAACGTTTATATTAAGACGCTGCTGCGGGAGCGCGGCATCGACGTGCCGAAGCTGCAAAACCCGATTCCGAGGGAGACTATGGAGCTCAGAAAGATCCCGACGGACCGCCTTGTGGCCCGTCTGGAGCTCAACAAATATTACGGCCGCCATCTGGCGAGCGACGACGCGGTCGAGCTCCAGCCGGACGAGGTCGCCATCCCGCTCAGGATGCACATCGGCGCGCCGGCGTCCGCCTGCGTCGCCGCGGGGGATAAGGTCGAGGCCGGCGCCCTGATCGGGCAGATCGACGAGGGCAAGCTCGGCGCCAACGTCCATGCGAGCGTCGGCGGCACCGTGAAATCGGTTACCGACAGAATTGTGATCAGGAGGGATAAATAATGGCTCAGACGCTTGGGATGCTCGAATTCAACAGCATAGCGAAGGGCATCGAGTCCTGCGATGTCATGCTCAAAGCGGCGAGGGTGGATCTGGTCCGCACCTCCACCGTCTGCCCCGGCAAATATATCGTCATCATCTACGGAGACACCGGCGCGATTAAGGCATCCATCCTCGCGGGCCAGCAAAACGGCGGGGACAGCGTCGTGGACGTCATGCAGATCCAAAACGCCCATCCGCAGCTGATCCCGGCGATCTCCGGCACCGCCCAGCCGATCAAGGGCGACGCGGTCGGCGTGATGGAGTTCTATTCCATCACCTCCGCGATCAAGGCCGCCGATGTCGCCGCGAAAAACGCGCAGATCAGCCTGATCAACATCGTGACCGGCTTCGCCATTGGCGGGAAGGGCTATGTCACCCTGACCGGCGACGTCGGCGCCGTGCGCTCGGCCGTCGCCGCCGCCTGCGAGGAGGCCGGCAAGAGCGGACTTTTGGTCGGCAGCACCGTCATCCCGAAATACGCCCAGCAGCTCTACGATTCGCTGCTGTAACCCGAACAGAAATAAAGAAAGAGCCGGCTTACGCCGGCTCTTTTTATGGCAAACTCCGGGACCCGGTCAAACGGCGGCTCTGTCCATGCCATCCTCCGGCGGAAAAACGCGCCCCCGCCACAGCGAACCGGGAAACGATCTCCGGCGCATGGCCGAACGGCGGCTCTGTCCATGCCATCCTCCGGCGGAAAAACGCGCCCCCGCCACAGCGAACCGGGGAACAATCCCCGGCGCGTGGTCGGACGGCGGCTCCGTCCGCGCCGCTCCTCCCGGCGGTGAAGCGCGCCTCCGCGATAGCAAGCCGGGGAACAATCTCCGGCGCATGGCCGAACGGCGGCTCTGTCCGCGCTACTCCTCCGGCGGAAAAACGCGCCCACACCACAGCGAACCGGGAAACAATCTCCGGCGCGTGGTCGGACGGCGGCTTCGTCCATGCCGCTCCTTCGGCGGCGAAACGCGCCTCCGCGATAGCAAGCCGGGGAACAATCTCCGGCGCATGGCCGGACGGCGGCTCCGTCCGCGCCGCTCCTCCGGCGGAAAAACGCGCCCCCGCCACATTAAGCTGGGAAACAACCTCCGTCCGCGCCGCTCCTCCCGGCGGTGAAACGCGCTTTTCGCGATAACGGATGGGAATGCTTGTCGAAAAATATACGGAACGCATAAAAATATTTTCGCGATTTAAAGTTTTTATGCTTTAAAGCATCTTTTCAAAACAATTTTTTTGTAGTATGATGGGAACAACTTTTTTTTGAGAGGGTGTGTGCTTTATGCCGATTACCGAACTGCTTGCCAAAAACGCCGCGCTCTATGGCGACGAGGTGTGCCTCACGGAGATCAACCCGGAGGTGGCGGAATCCCGCGCCGTGACTTGGAAGGAATACGACCTCGTGCAGACGGATCCGGCCAAGCATTCCCGCCGGGAGATGACGTGGAGAGAGTTTGACGACCGCGCCAACCGTTTTGCCAACCTGCTCCTGAGCCGCGGCGTCGGCAAGGGCAACAAGGTCGCCGTTTTGCTGATGAACTGCCTCGAGTGGCTGCCGATCTATTTCGGCATCCTGCGCACCGGGGCGCTCGCCGTCCCGATGAATTTTCGCTTTTCCGCCGACGAGATCAAGTACTGCCTCGATCTTTCGGAGGCGGACACGCTGGTCTTCGGCCCGGAATTCATCGGCCGCGTCGAGGCGATCTACGAGCAGATCCCGCGCGTCGGGCAAAAATTCTATGTCGGCGAAAACTGCCCCACCTTCGCGGAGAGCTACGACCATCTGGAGAAATTCTTTAGCTCCAAAAATCCGGAGATCCCGCTCACGGACGACGAGGAGGCCGCGATCTATTTTTCGAGCGGCACCACGGGATTCCCGAAGGCGATCCTCCACGCCCATAAGGCGCTGGTATTTTCCTGCGAGGTCGAGCAGGCCCATCACGGCCAACAGCGCGGCGACTGCTTTCTCTGCATTCCGCCGCTCTACCACACTGGGGCAAAAATGCACTGGTTCGGCAGCCTGCTCAGCGGGAGCCGCGCGGTGCTGCTGCGGGGCGTCAAGCCGGAGTGGATTTTGAAAGCGGTCTCCGAGGAGCAGTGCACGATCGTCTGGCTGCTGGTGCCGTGGGCGCAGGATCTCCTTGACGCCATCGACCGCGGCGACGTGAATCTTGAGGATTATCAGCTCGGCCAGTGGAGGCTCATGCACATCGGGGCGCAGCCGGTCCCGCCCTCCCTGATCACGAGATGGAAAACCGTGTTTCCCAATCACGAATACGACACCAACTACGGCCTGTCGGAGTCCATCGGCCCGGGCGCCGTGCATCTGGGCATCGAGAATCTCCATAAAGTCGGCGCCATCGGCAAGGCGGGGTACGGCTGGCAGACGAAGATCGTCGGCGAAAACGGGGAGCCGGTCGAGCGGGGCGAGGTCGGCGAGCTTTGCGTCAAGGGGCCGGGCGTCATGCTCTGCTACTACCGGGATCCGAAGGCCACCGCCGAGGTTCTGAAGGACGGCTGGCTCTGTACCGGCGACATGGCGATGGAGGACCCGGACGGCTTCATCTATCTGGTCGACCGGAAAAAGGACGTCATCATCACCGGCGGCGAGAACCTCTACCCGGTGCAGATCGAGGATTTCCTGCGCCGCAACGACAAGATCAGCGACGTCGCGGTGATCGGCCTGCCCGATAAGCGCCTCGGCGAGATCGCGGCGGCCATCATCCAAGTCAAGCCCGGCATGACGTGCAGCGAGGAGGAGATCGAGCAGTTCTGCACGGGCCTGCCGCGTTATAAGCGCCCGAGGAAGATCATCTTCGCCGCCGTGCCGCGCAACCCCACCGGCAAGATCGAGAAACCGAAGCTCCGCAAGATTTACTGTGGCGAGTCCCTCGTGGCCCAGCAGGTCAAGGGTTAATCCGCCGGGCGGGCCGCTGCCAAATATAAAAGGAGGGGGAACCGGAAAAATACCGGCCTCCCGCCTTTTTTCAAATCTTGTGCCCTGCTCTGATTATAGAGGACAGGCGGCCGGAGGGAAACTCCAAATAAAAAGGGCAGGGGAACCGGAAAAATACCGGCCTCCCGCCTTTTTTCAAATCTTGTGCCCTGCTCTGATTATAGAGGACAGGCGGCCGGAGGGAAACTCCAAATAAAAAGGGCGGGGGAGCCGGAAAAATACCGGCCCCTCGCCTTTTTTCAAATCTTGTGCCCCGCGCCCCGTGGAGAACGCTTTAGTATTTCGCCGCAACGAACCGGCAATCCTTGCAGTGGAAGGCCGGGACGGAGACCTCCAGCAGGCTGTGGGCCACCTGCACCTCGCCCTTTTGGGGATTCGCGAGCATGGAGGCGCAGTGCGTATTTTTGCTCCAGATGATCGAGCTTCCGTTTGCCTGCAGGAAGCCCTCCTCCATCTCTTTGCCGCAGTTCGGACATTTCATCTTCGAAACACTCCTTTTTTGTCAGTCACCGTGTCTGTCGCGGGCCGAAGCGCCGCGTTCGGGCGGAAGGATCGGCCCTTTTTATTCCTTGTCCGGGGATTCCGGCTGCTCCGCCTTTTTGCGGGCTTTTTCGGCCTCGTATTCGTCGCGTTCCTTGCAGATCTTCGCCATCATCTCTTTGACCGCCTCTTTGCGGGCTTCGTCGGTCACTTCGCCCTTGTTGCCCTTCTTTTCGTCGATCTTCTGGGCGCTGCTCTCGCTAAATATCATGCCGGCCGTGCCTATGCCGCTCGAGAGGGCGGTCAGAATCGCGCTGCCCTCGTTTTTGCCGACGTCCATAAACGCGGACTCAAACCCCGTCTCGTCCCGCCCGACGGCCGCCGTGTAGATATGGGGGGAGACGGTGGCGTCCTCGGTCACGGCTTTTTTCGTGACCATCTGTAAGAGCAGATAGCGGACGGTCTCGGTGCGGGTCGGGCTGACCAAGTTGCCAAGCGCGCATTTTGTCAGATCGTGCAGCGTCATTGGGCCGTTTTCCCAAAGGATCTCCATCAGCTCTCTCTGTGCTCCGGAAAGTTTAACCATGGCAATGCCTCCAATATATAATCATAATTATTATAACCTAAATATACAGTCCGCCGGTTACATTGAGGATTTCGCCGGTGATGAAGGCGGATTTCGGGCTTCCAAGGAAAAAAACCGCCTCCGCGATCTCCTCCGGCAATCCCATCCGGCCCAGCGGCGTTTCCTCGCAGAGGGCCTGCCTGTCCGCCTCGGAGAGCCACGCGTTCATATCGGTCGCGACGGCGCCGGGCGCCACGCAGTTGACCCGGATGCCGGAGGGGCCCCACTCCTTCGCGAGCGCCTTGGTATAGCCGATCACGGCGGCCTTCGCGGCGGAGTAGTGGCTCTCGCAGCTCGCGCCGCAGAGGCCCCAGACGGAGGAGAGGTTCACGATGGCGCCGTCCTGCTCCCGCAGCATCGCGGGGAGCGCCCGTTCGCAGCAGTGGTACACGCCGCGGACGTTGACGGCAAACACCCGCTCCCAATCCTCGGGCGGGCAGTCCTGAAACAGGCCGATCCGCTGAATCCCGGCGTTGTTGACCAGCACGGAGACGTCCCCGAGCTTCGCCTCGACCGCGCAAAACATCGCGTTCACCGCCGCCCGATCCGAGACGTCGGCTTGGACGGCGACGCCGCCGCATTCCGCGGCGACGGCCTCGGCCTTCTCGCGGCTGCTCTGATAATTCACCGCGACGGCATATCCCTCCGCCGCGAATTTCCGGCAGACGGCGGCCCCGATGCCGCGGCTTCCGCCGGTGACGAGCACGACCTTTGCCAACGCGTCCGCCGCCTCCCTCTATCCTATATTTTGTCATAACGCGGCCGCGTTATGACAAAATTGGCCGCCGCCATGGCCGGGCCGATCAGACCCCGCGTCATGGCTGCTTTGTGATATTATACCATGGAACCGCCGTCCGCGCAATTGGGATTTGGCGTCGGCCGCGGCGGCCGATCCCGCAAAAAATCCGGAAGGGGGCGGGGGCATGTCTCTTTCAAAAAAATGCGGTCCGCGCGATCGCAGCCCGGCGCCGGCGATTACGGCCGCTTCGTGAAAAAATCCGGGACAGGGAATCTCCGGCCCGCCTTTTCAAAAAGCGCGGCCTGCGCGGTTGTGGTCCGGCGTATGGCGTGCTATACTGGTTGGCAAAAGGGGGCTTGCCTTTGGAACCGACGATCCGTCTTTATGATTATGACGCGTATATTCAAAATTTCATGGCGAAGGTGCTCGCCTGCCGCGAGGAAAAGGGCGGCTGGCTGGTCGCCCTGAACCGGACGGCCTTCTTCCCGGAGGGCGGCGGCCAGTACGCCGACAACGGCGCGATGGAGGACGCTTTCGTCTCCGACGCGCACGAGCGCGAGGGCATCGTCTGGCACACCGTCGACCGGCCCTTCGAGCCCGGTGCCGACGTCCGTTGCCGGCTCGACTGGGAGCGCCGGTTCGATTTTATGCAGCAGCACAGCGGCGAGCATATTCTTTCCGGCCTCGCCCACAAATATTACGGCGCGGCGAACGTCGGTTTCCACCTCGGCCTCGACGCCACGACCATCGACTTCGACGTCCCGATGACGGAGGCGGAGCTTCTCCAAACCGAGGCGCTCGCCAATCGGGCGGTCTGGGAGAATCTCCCGCTGGAGATCGCGCACCCGACGCCGGAGGAGCTGCAAACCATTCCATATCGCAGCAAAAAGGCGCTGGAGGGAAACGTCCGCATCGTCACGGTGCCCGGCTACGACGTCTGCGCCTGCTGCGGGACGCACGTGCGGCGCACCGGCGAAATCGGGCTCATCAAAATCACCTCTTTCATGAATTACAAAGGCGGCGTCCGCCTGACCCTCCTCTGCGGGAAACGCGCCCTGCTGGACTGCCAGAAAAAGGTGCGCGATGTGAATGCGGTCACGTCCCGGCTCTCCGTTAAACCGGAGGAGCTGGACCTTGCCGTGGCGCGCCTTGAGCACGAGATCACCGAGCGCAAGATCCTCGAATCCGGCCTGAGGAGAGAGCTTTTCGAGCTGAAAGCCGAAAAACTGGGCGCCGGGGCGCGGGTCTGCGCGTTTGAGCACGGCCTGACGCCGGATGAAATCGCCCGGTACTGCCTCGTGCTCACGGAGAGGTTCACGGTCGCGGCGGTCTTTTCCGGAGAGGGGCAGAGCTGGAAATACGCCGTCGCCTCCAAGACGGAGGACGTCCGGCCGCTGGCCGCCGCTTTTAACGCGGCCTGCAAGGGGAGGGGCGGCGGAAAGCCGGAGCTCGCACAGGGGAGCTGCGGCGCGGACCGCGCCGCGATCGAGGCGTATTTCTCCGCGCTCTGAGGTTTTTAAATCGCAAGATCGCCGCCCACTGAGATTTTCGGATGAAAAAGACGCCCGCATCAAAAAAATGCGGGCGCTGTTTTTGTTTCCGAAACAGGGGTGCCTTTTCCAGTTCCGCCGGCCCCGGACGGGTGATACCCTCTAAAAAATTCGCTCTCCCGCGGGACCTCGTGGGCTTCGCGGTCCCCGTCCCCCCGGGATTCCCGGATGAAAAAGACGCCCGCGCTTTCCGGCGCGGGCGTCTTTGGTTCGATCGAGGAAAAGATTATTCCTCTTCCTCCTCGTCCGGCTGATCCCAGTTGTGCCAGACGTTTTGGACGTCGTCGTTGTCGTCGAGGTATTCGAGCAGGCGGGTCATCTTGCTGGCCTGATGCTCGTCGTCGATGGCGGTGAGGGTCTGCGGGAGATATTCCGGCTCGGCGGAGCTGTAGGTATAGCCCATCTTTTGCAGCGCGGAGGCGATGCTGATGACGTCGTTCGGATCGGTATAGATCTCGGCGACGCCGTCCTCATATTTGTAATCCTCGCCGCCCGCCTCCATCACGTCCTCCATCAGTTTGTCCTCGTCGAGGTCCTCGTCCTCGATCACGATGACGCCCCTGCGGTCGAACAGGAAGGAGACGCAGCCGCTGGTCCCGAGGTTGCCGCCCCACTTATCGAAGCAGTGGCGGATGTCGCCGGCGGTGCGGTTGCGGTTGTCGGTCAGCGCCTCGATGATGACCGCGATGCCGCAGGGACCGTAGCCTTCGTAGAAGATGGTTTCAAACGTCTCCTTGCTGCCGAGGCCGGCGGCTTTTTTGATGGTGCGGTCGATGTTGTCGTTCGGGATGTTGTTGGCCTTCGCCTTCTGGACCAAGGCGGCCAGCTTGCTGTTATTCACAGGGTCCGGGCCGCCTTCATGGACGGCAACGGTCATTTCACGCCCGATTTTCGTGAAGATCTTGCCCCTTACAGCGTCGTTTCCTTCTTTTTTACGTTTGATGTTGTTCCATTTGGAATGTCCGGACATCGCTCATTCGCCCCTTCGGTAAAATGGTTTACAAGAAATTTTATCATATTTTTGACCTCATTGCAAGATAAAACCCACATTCCGGAGAGCAAAATCGGAGATCCGTCCCCTTTCCCGTAACCGTTTCCCGCCCCGCCGAAGAAAAAAGAGGGGGCGTTTTCCAAGCTTTCCATTGACTTCGCGGGAAGGATATGCTACTATCCTATTAGTCTACAAGAATGGTAGGTAAATAGCGATGAAAAACTTGCTTGGGATGTTCCCCCGGGCGGATTTCCGGTTCGGGCGGGCGCGCCGATGTCGCCCTGCGTAAAAAGACGGACGCGCCGGAAGGCGAGACGTTTCCACGCCGGATCATCCGTACGGATTTGAAGCCTCGCGGCTCCCCGCCGGGCGGCGCGGAGCGGATCGGCGGCATTCCCGCCGGTCTTGAGCACGGATTCGGGCCCGTAACAATATAGTATAAAACAAGGGGGAACGATTATGTCAAACATCTATACATCCGTCGATCAGCTGATCGGGAAGACCCCGCTGCTGGAGCTCACAAATTTCGAAACGAAAAACGGGCTCGGCGCGAAAATCCTCGCGAAGCTCGAATCTTTTAATCCCGGCGGCAGCGTCAAAGACCGGATCGCCAAGGCGATGATCGACGACGCGGAGGCGAGGGGCGCGCTGACAAAGGACTCCGTCCTCATCGAGCCGACCAGCGGCAACACCGGCATCGGGCTCGCCTCGGTGGCGGCGGCGAGGGGCTACCGGATCGTCATCACGATGCCCGAGACCATGTCCGTCGAGCGCAGAAATCTGCTGAAAGCCTACGGCGCGGAGATCGTGCTGACGGAAGGAGCCAAGGGCATGAAAGGGGCGATCGCCAAGGCCGAGGAGCTCGCGCGGGAGATCCCCAACAGCTTTATCCCGGGGCAATTCGCCAACCCGGCGAACCCCGCGATCCACCGCGCCACCACGGGCCCGGAGATCTGGGAGGACACCGACGGGAAGGTCGATCTTTTTGTGGCGGGCGTCGGCACCGGCGGCACGATCACGGGGGTCGGCGAATATCTGAAGGCTCAAAACCCCGCGATCAAAATCGTCGCGGTCGAGCCGGCAGCCTCGCCCATGCTCTCGGCCGGGACCGCGGGCCCGCACAAGATTCAGGGGATCGGCGCGGGCTTTGTGCCGGAGGTGCTGAATACCAAAATTTACGATGAGATCATCACGGTCGAAAACGAGGCCGCCTTCGCGGCCGGAAAAGAGGTCGGCAGGACCGACGGCGTGCTCGTGGGGATCTCCTCCGGGGCGGCGCTCTGGGCGGCGGCCGAGCTTGCCAAGAGACCCGAAAATAAGGGTAAAATCATCGTGGCATTGCTCGCCGACACCGGCGAGAGGTATCTCTCCACCCCGCTGTTCGCGGAGTGACCCCGCCGCTCGCGGGAGACGGAAGACAGAGGCGAAAACGGGATCAGAAACGGATTATAAGCGGTATCCGGCGCTTTCGGAAACCGCCGCCGAAAAAAAGAAATGGAAACGGGGGAGCGCGGCATGATGGTTTCGACAAAGGGCAGGTATGCCCTGCGCGTGATGGTGGATCTCGCGGAGCATACGACGGGGGCCTATATTCCTCTTAAAGACATCGCCGAGCGGCAGGAGATCTCGCAGAAATATCTCGAGAGCATCATGGCCGCGCTCTCGAAGGCCGGGTTTGTCGACGCGCTGCACGGAAAGGGCGGCGGCTACAAGCTGAGCCGCGGCCCGGGGGAATATACCGTGGGAAGCGTCCTCAAGCTGACGGAGGGGACGCTCGCCCCGGTCGCCTGTCTCGAGCCCGCCTGCAATCCCTGCGCACGCGCGGCGACATGCAAAACGCTGCCGATGTGGGCCGAGCAGAACCGCCTGATCGACCGTTTTTTCGAGGGGATCACGCTGGAGGATCTCGCCAAAAACGCTCCAAACGGGGATTATATCATATAAACGGAAAATGTGGCGCGAACTCCGTTCCGTGGCCCCGGGCTTTTAAAGCCGCCGGAAAGGGCGGAAAACAGTCAAGCCTCCCCGCCCGACGCTTTTTTCCGTGATATTAAAAGGTGAAAAGATCGGGGAGAAAGCGCCCGGTTCCCTTTATGGCCCGCTTGGTTCCGTATCATAAAAAAGCCGAGAAGCGGGAAAAACTTCCCATCTCTCAGCTTTTTTCGTTGCCGTAATTTATGGACTTGCGGGTGCTCGCCAGCCGGAGCGTGGCCCTTCGGTCATCCGATCAGGAGCTGCAACAAGAGCCCGGTCAGCGCCGAGACCGCGAACAGCAGCGCCGTGATGTGCAGGCACTCCTTGCGGTCGCGGTCGGTGCGGAAGAGCACCAGCAGGCCGAGCCCCGCGCCGGACGACAGCCCGGCCATCGCGGAGCCGAAGCTCAGCGCGCCCTCCGCGTAGAGCTCGGCGATCACGACGGAGGCGGCGCAGTTCGGGATCAGCCCAATCAGCGCGGAAAGCACCGGCTGGAGCGGGCTGCCGCTCATCAGGAGCCCTCCGAGCCTCGCCGGGCCGACCAGCTCGATCAGCAGGTTGAGGGAAAACATGACGGCCAGCAGAAACCCGAAGATCTGCAGCGTGTGCAAAATCGCGGAAACCAAAATGCCGCCCTCGCCCTCGGTATGGCAGTGGCAGTGCTCCACCCGGACGGCCTCGATGTCCTCCTGCGGCGCCTTGAGGACCCCGCTGAAATCGACGGCGAGCCCGGTCACGGTGGCGAGGACGATCTTTGCAAGCAGCAGAGGCAGGATTTTTCCCGAGCTCTCCGGGTGGGAGAGCAGCACCGGCACGGCCTCGTCGCTCGTGGAAATAAAGACGGCGAGCAGCGTGCCCGGCGTGATCAGCCGATTTGCGTAGAGGTTTGCCGCCGCGACGGAGAAGCCGCACTGCGGCACGCATCCGAGCACCGCGCCGGCGAGCGCGCCCGCCTTTCCGAATTTTTGCAGGGAGGTCACAAACTTTTCCCCGGCCCGGTGCTCCAAAAATTCAATCAGCAGATACGCGCCAAACAGAAACGGCAGCATCTTGAGGCCGTCCACGACGGTATCGAGCAGGAGGTCGAGCAGGGTATCCAGCATAAAAAATGCCTCTTTTCGTAAGAAATCAGGGAACAAAATATTATTATGATATATGAATGAAACTTTGTCAATAGCCATCGCGAAAAAGAAAGGAAACAGCGTAAAAAAGCGATCCGCCTGAAAAAAATAGGGCTGAAATATTCATATATGAATCTCTGTTCACAGGTTCATTTTATCTTATTTCTCGGCGCGCGGGCCGGCCCCGCCGGGCGTGCCCGCCGGAGGAATGCGGCGTTCGTTTTTCCCGCGCCGACCGGCGCGGAGGCCCCGCCTCACCCGATGTCGGACAACCCAAAAGCGCCATCAAACTGCCCAAACTCAAATTTCGTTTTCGTTTTCTTCCCGCCGCGACGCTTCTTTGACAATTCGCCCACCTTTCGCGAATAGGATTGATCGAAGCCGAAAGGGGGGGCTATGATGGATGTGTCTGAAAAACGGAAGAAGAAATGGAGGCTCGCGCTGGCGGTGACGGGTGCCGCGCTCGTTATCTTCCTCGCGCTGGGGATTTTTGTGTATAAAGCGGTGGCGGAAGGCGGCCCGCATCTTCCGATCTATTCGGTGGAGACCGACGAGAAGGATGTGGCCGTCACGGTCAACTGCGCGTGGGGGGACGCCGATATCCCGGAGCTGCTGGCGCTGTTCGACGAGTACGACGTGGAGGCGACCTTTTTTATTCTTGGCCAATGGGCGGAAAAATACCCCGATTCCACGCGGGCGATCGCGGAGGCCGGCCATGAGATCGGCTCGCACAGCAACACCCATCCGAATATGACGGGCATCGGGGAGGGCAGGATCCGGGAGGAGCTGGACCGCTCGGCGGAGCATATCAAAAGGGCCTGCGGGATCCAGCCGGTACTGTTTCGCGCGCCGTCCGGCGCCTATGACAACCAGCTGATCGACGTGGCGGCGAAGCTCGGCTATCAGACGATCCAGTGGGACGTCGACAGCCGCGACTGGCAGAACCCGTCCTCGGAGGAGATGGCGGAGAACGTGCTTTCGGCCGTGCGCCCGGGCAGCATCCTGCTGTTTCATTCCGGCGCGAAAAACACGCCGGCGGCCCTCGCGCAGATCCTGCAGGGGCTTACCGATCAGGACTACGACTTTGTCAATGTCTCGGATCTGATCTACGAAAAGGAGTATTCGATCGACACGAACGGCCGTCAGGTGAGCCTCGCCAGAGAAGACAGGGATGACAGGGACGACAGGGACGACTGAGTTTCCGATTGTTCACAAAATAGCGCTTTTTCGGGAGCGAAAACGCGCATATACTTGTTGTTGCAAGAAAATAGTTCCATAAAAATAACCGGGGAGGAGGCTCCGTTTGATGAAGAGGTTTCTTTCAATAATAACGGTATGCGCGGTTTTGCTGGCGCTTTCCGGCTGCGACGCGTCCGACCTCGCGGAGAAGGGGGAGGAGTGGCGCCAGCAGGCGGAGTCGTCTTGGACTTCCTTTGAGGAGCGGCTGACGGGTTACGGATATAAGCCCTCCGACGAGGTGCGGGAGGAATTCCGCGCCGCGGCCGACGAGACCGCCGACTCCGCGAAGGCCTATCTCCAAGGCGAGGGGAGCTTTGTAAAAGCGACGGCGGAGCTCATCGGCGAGGCCGGAAAAGCGGCGAAAGGGCTGGGCGCGGAGATCAGGGCCGCGAAGGAGGAAAATCCCGGCGACCGGGAGAAATTCTCCGAGGCGGTGGATGCCATCCTGCTCGACCGGATCGAGGCGTATAAAAAAGCGGTTGCGGAGGCCTATGCGGCACAGGGCTGAACCGGGACCGTTTTTACGGGCGGCGCGAGCCGCCTTTTTTCATGCAAGTTTTCGGGCGCGGGCCTTCGCGCCGGACAGACGCGCCCGGGCGGAGGGCCGATCGCCTCCCATAAATGAAAGAATGAATAGAAATCACGCATTTGCTGCAATTTCATGCAAAAATTACCGGATTTTAGCCTAAAATCCAAACACGCCCCTTGATTTTTGCAGGAAGAAGCGGTATTATGAATCACAGAATAGACGAATGGGAGGCACATTTGAAATGGCGAAAGATCTGCTTCACCGCATTTCCGAGAGGATGCATGAATTTTCCAAGGGACAGAAGCGCATCGGCAATTTTATTCTGGAACACTATGACAAAGCGGCTTTTATGACCGCGGCGCGGCTGGGCGAGGCCGTCGGCGTCAGCGAATCCACGGTCGTGCGGTTCGCGTCGGAGCTCGGCTACGACGGCTACCCGGAGCTTCAGCGCGCGTTGCAGGAGATGATCCGCAACCGCCTGACCACCGTGCAGCGCATCGAGATCACCAGCGACCGCATGAGCAGCTCCGACGTGCTGGCCAAGGTGCTCAACATGGATATTGAGAAGATCAGAAGGACGCTCGAGGAGACTTCCGTCGAGGAATTCAACAAGGTCGCCGACGCCATCGTCACCGCGCGCCATATTTATATCCTCGGCGTGCGCAGTTCCGCCTCTTTGGCGGGCTTTCTGAGCTTTTATTTCTATAAAATTTTTGATAACGTCCGCAACGTCGCGACCAGCAGCACGAGCGAGGTCTTTGAGCAGATCATGAATATCGGCCCGGGCGACGTCTTCATCGGCATCACCTTCCCGCGGTATTCGCAGCGCACGGTGAAGGCCGCCAAATTCGCCAAGGATAAGGGCGCCACCGTGATCGCGCTGACCGACAGCCCGACCGCGCCGATCGTCGCCTACGCGGACAACCTTCTGCTCGCGCGCAGCGACATGGCCTCCTTCGCCGATTCGCTGGTCGCGCCGCTCTCGCTGATCAACGCGCTGATCGTCGCGATCGGCAACCGCCGCAAGGCCGAGATCTCCCAAACCTTCGCCCAGCTCGAGAGCATCTGGGAGGAGTACGACGTCTATGCGAAAACCGACGACCGGGATCTGTCCAATGCCTGAATACGACGCGATCGTCGTCGGCGCGGGCGCGGCCGGGTGCGTCGCGGCGGGCTTCGCCGCAAGGCGCGGCCGAAAAATCCTCCTTTTGGAGCGAAATACGCGCCCCGCGCGCAAGATCCTCGTCACGGGGAAGGGCCGCTGCAACCTGACGAACGATTGCCCGCCGGAGGAATTCCTGCGGCACGTCCGCGGCAACGCCCGCTTTTTGACCGGGGCGATCAGCCGGTTTCCCCCCGCGGCCGCGATGGAGCTGTTTGAGAGCCTCGGCGTCCCGCTCAAAACGGAGCGCGGCCGGCGCGTCTTTCCGGTCTCGGATCGGGCGATGGACGCCGCCGACGCGCTGCAGCGGCTGGCTCATGAAAAAAACGTCACCGTAGCCGAGGGCCGCGCCGTTTCCCTGCAAATCGAGGGCGGCGCGCTCGCCGGAGTCCGCGCGGAGGACGGGGCGGTCTACTTTGCGCCGCGCGTGCTCATCGCGACCGGCGGCGTGACCTATCCGGCCACCGGCTCCACCGGCGACGGCTACGATCTCGCGCGGCAGGCCGGCCATACGGTCACGGAACTGCGCCCCTCGCTGGTCGGCGTGCTCACAGAGGAGGATTTCTCCGCGCTCGAGGGGCTTTCGCTCAAAAACGTGAAGCTCACGCTATTTTTAAAGGACAAAAAGAAACCGGTCTATTCCGAGGACGGCGAGATGCTGTTCACCCGTTACGGGGTGTCCGGCCCGCTCGTGCTCACGGCCTCCGCCTATATGAGGGAGCCGTGCGCAAGATACCGCATGGAGATCGACTGGAAGCCCGGCCTCTCCGCGGAGGAGCTCGACCGGCGGATCCTGCGGGATTTCGGGGAGCGGCAAAACCGCGATTTCGCGAACGCGCTGGACGCGCTGCTGCCGTCGGCGGCCATGCCCTTTGTGGTCGCGCAGAGCGGCATTCCCCGCGATTTAAAGGTTCACCAGATCACGAGGGAGCAGCGCATGGCGCTCATCGCGGCGATGAAAGCCTTTCGGGTCACGCCCAAGGCGCTCGACCGGATCGAGGGCGCGGTGGTGACGTCGGGCGGCGTCTCGGTCAAGGAGGTCGACCCGAGGACCATGGAGTCGAAGCGCTTGCCGGGGCTTTATTTTGCCGGCGAGGTGCTGGACGTGGACGCCGAGACCGGCGGCTACAACCTGCAAATCGCCTTCGCGACCGGCTTCTGCGCCGGGAGCGCCATTTAGATAGGTAAAAACGGCGCAAGCCGCTTTTGATAAGAAATTTCCGGGAACGCCTATGAACGGGGATATTTATTATACCCACCCAACGCGATGAGGCGCACCGCGGCGTACAAAGGTTTTATTTCGCGTTCGCCAACCGGCGCATCGTTCCCGGGCGGCCGCGGCGGAGAAACTGGGCTGCCATTACATTTCTTTATGCGGGAATAACGGAGTCCCTCCATGATCCTCCGGCGAAGCCCGATATGAAATCTACCTACCCCGGAATCCTTGAGCGGGGCACGGCACGCGGCGGGAAAGCCGAAGGGCAAGGCCAAGCATAAAAACGGATGACAAAAGGAAGGTACGATCCATGAAAGTTGCGATAGACGGCCCCGCCGGCGCGGGGAAGAGCTCGGTTGCGCGGGCGGTGGCGGATCGTCTGGGATTTCTCTATGTGGACACCGGCGCGCTTTACCGCGCGGCGGCGCTCTTTGCGATCCGCAGGGGCGTGGCCCCCGGCGACGCGGAGCATGTTTTGCCGCTGCTCGCCGAGATGAGGCCGGAGCTTTGCTACCAAGACGGGGAGCAGCGCGTGCTTCTCAACGGCGAAAACGTCTCCGCCCTGATCCGGACCGAGGAGGTCTCCCGCGGCGCTTCGGCGATCTCGGCGATCCCGGAGGTGCGGGAATTTCTGTTCCGGTTGCAGCGGGATATCGCGGAGCAAAACGACGTCGTGATGGACGGCCGGGACATCGGCACGGTGGTGCTGCCGGACGCGGAGGTGAAGATCTTCCTGACCGCGGAGCCGGAGATCCGCGCGAAGCGGCGGATGCTGCAGCTTGCGGAGGAAGGCGTCCGGGCCGAGTATGAGGACGTGCTCGCGGATGTGCGGCAGCGGGACTGGAACGATTCCCACCGGGCGGCGGCCCCGCTCAAAATGGCGGACGGCGCCGTGCTGCTGGACAGCTCCTTTCTCGGCGAGAGGGAGACGGCCCTGCGCGTCGCCGAAATCGTAAAAAGGGCGGCGGATGCGGAACCATGAATTTTATTAGAATCACGGTATATGTGCTGCTCCACTGCTTTTTTCGCGTGAAATTCGAGGGGCTCGAAAACATCCCGAAGGGCGGGGGCTATCTTGTCTGCCCAAACCACCGGTCCTACTTGGACCCCTTTTTTGTCGGCTGCCAACTTCCGCTCGAGCGGGTGAAATTTATGGCGAAGGCCGAGGCCCTGCGGTGGCCCGTTGTGGGATGGATCCTGAAGAAACTGGGCTGCTTCGGCGTCGAGCGCGGCAAGGGCGACATGGCCGCCATCGAGGCGGCGGCGGAGTTTGTGCGGGGCGGGAGCATTTTGATGATCTTCCCGGAGGGCACCAGAAGCCAAAGCGCCGAGATGGGGCCGTTTAAGACCGGGGCCGCCTTCATCGCCAAACGCACCGGCGCGGGCGTCCTGCCCGTGGCGGTCGATTTCAAAGGAAACCTGAAACTGTTCCAAAAAGTCACGGTCCGCTACGGGGAGCTCATTCCGGGCGAGGAGCTCGGAAACTCGCTGCATAGAGCGTCCGGCGTGATCCACGACCGGGTGGACGCGATGCTGGAGGCGGCGAAATGGAACTGAGACTTGCGAAGAGCGCGGGCTTCTGCTTCGGCGTAAAGCGCGCGGTCGAGATGGCGGAGCGCTTTGCAGATAGGGGCGAGCCCGCCGTGACGCTGGGCGAGCTGATCCATAACCCGGAGGTGGTCGCGCGGCTCGCAAAAAAAGGCGTGCCGCCGGTCACCTCGCCGCGGGAGTGCCCGCCCGGGGCCACGCTGATCCTGCGCTCCCACGGCGTTTCGCCGGAGGTGATGCGGCAGATCGCGGAGCTGGGCATTCCGTTTTGCGACGCCACCTGCCCGTTTGTCGCCAAGATCCACCGCCTCGCCGACGCGAGCACCGCCGCCGGGGATATCCTGCTCATCATGGGCGATCCCGAGCACGCCGAGACCAAAGGCATCCTCGGCCACTGCGGCGGGAGCGCGGCCGTGCTGCGGGATCTGGGGGAGCTGGAGGAATATGTGCGAAACGAAGCCCCTTTTGGCGAAAAATGTCATACGCTGCTTTCCCAGACCACATTTTTAAGCTCCGAATGGAAAAAATGCGAAGAATTTGCGAAAAAAGTCTATACAAATTTAAAAATATTTGATACAATATGCCATGATGCCCATACTAAACAAATGGAGGCGGAGCTTCTTTCCAAACGCTGTGACCGCATGATCATCGCGGGAGGAAGGAAAAGCTCCAATACCGCAAGGCTTTACGAAACCTGTGCAGGGAATTGTCCTTCCGTCCTGGTGGAGGACCCCTCCGAGCTTCGGCGGATGGATTGGACAGGCAGTAAGGTGATAGGCGTCACTGCCGGTGCGTCAACTCCGCCCGGCATCATTAAGGAGGTTCTTGAAACAATGAGTGAGATTCTGGAAAACAAACCGGAAGAGGAAATGAGCTTTGCGGAGCTGCTCGACCAATCTTTTAAAAACGGCATCCACAACGGCGAAAAGGTCACCGGCAGAGTGGAAGGGTTCACCCCGATGAATGAGGTCATCATCAGCGTCGGGACCAAGCACACCGGCTATATCGCTCCGGAGGAACTGAGCGAAGACCTGAGCACCAAGCCGCAGGATATCGTCAAAGTCGGCGATGAGCTTCAGTTGATCGTACTCCACGTCGACGACAGAGAAGGCACCGTTTCCCTGTCCAAAAAGAAAATTGACGCCGAGCAGAATTTCCAAAAAGTGGCGGATGCCGCTGAGTCCGGAGAGATTCTTGAAGGCGTCGTGGTCGAGATCGTCAAGGGCGGCGCCATCGCCGTCACTGACGGAATCCGCGTGTTTATCCCCGCTTCTCAAGCAACCGCATCCCGCAACGAGCCCCTGGAAGGTTTGCTGAAACAGAATGTCCGCTTCAGGATCCTTGAAGTCAACCCGGGCCGCAAACGTGCGATCGGTTCGATCCGCTCCGTCCTCTCCGAGGAGAGAAAAGCCCGCGAATCCACCTTCTGGGATGAGATCGAGCCCGGCAAGATCTACACCGGCAAGGTCAAATCCCTGACTTCCTACGGCGCGTTTGTCGATCTCGGCGGGGTCGACGGCATGGTCCACGTTTCCGAGCTGAGCTGGCTGCGGGTCGCCCATCCGTCCGACGTCGTCAAAGTTGGCGATTTCCTTGAAGTTTATGTCAAAGATGTCGATAAAGAGGCCAAAAAGATTTCTCTCGGCTACAAAAAGCAGGAGAATAACCCTTGGGAGATCCTGAGGAGGGACTATCCGGTCGGCACGATCTGCACCGTAAAGATCGTCTCCATGACCGCGTTCGGCGCCTTCGCTCAGGTCATCCCGGGCATCGACGGCCTGATCCATATCTCCCAGATCTCCTATGACCGCATCGCGAAGCCGCAGGACGTGCTTTCCGTCGGGCAGGAGGCCGGGGTCAAGATCACCGACATCGATTTTGATAAAAAGCGCGTGAGCCTTTCGATCAAGGCGCTGCTCGAGCCGCTGGCCAGGAACGAAGTTTCCGCCGCACTTCCGGTGGAAGCCCCGGTCGAGGAGCCGACGGAAGCCCCGGTTGAGGCTCTAATCGAAGAGCCGGTCGAGGAGCCGACGGAGACTCCGGTGGAAGCTCCGGCTGAGGCTCTCATCGAAGAGCCGGTCGAGGAGCCGACGGAGATTTCGGTGGAAGCCCCGGCTGAGGCTCTAATCGAAGAGCCGGTCGAAGAACCCGCGGACGCCCCGGAGGATGTTCCGGCCGAAGAGCCGGACGAGGAGCCGGAGGAGACGCCCGCCGACGTTCCCGCGGAGGAATGATCGAGACTACATAGCTGCACAAAAAGCCGCGCCCGTACCGGGCGGGGCTTTTTTTATCGGGAGCCTGCGGAATAAGGGCGTTTTCCTTGAAAATGGCGGCGGATCGTGGTATTCTAACTTTAGAAAGAACCGGCGCGAGACGCGCGAAAGCGAGGGTTTTATGGCAAAAGACAATTATAATTTGAGCATGCTCACGGATTTCTACGAGATGACCATGTCGAACGGCTATCTCCTCGAGGGGATGGGGGACACGGAGGTCGTCTTCGACATGTTTTTCCGGGAGGTACCGGATCACGGCGGCTTCGCCGTCTGCGCCGGTCTGGAGCAGCTGATCGACTATTACAACAGCCTCTCCTTTGACGAGGAGGACATCGCATATCTGCGCGGAAAGGGCATTTTCAGCGAGGCGTTTTTGGAGTACCTCCTGCATTTTAAATTTACCTGCGACGTCTGGTCCGTCCCGGAGGGCACGCCGATCTTCCCCGGCGAGCCGATCGTCGTCGTAAAGGGCCCGGTCATTCAGGCGCAGCTCGTCGAGACGATGACCCTGCTCACGCTCAACCACCAGTCCGTGATCGCGACCAAAGCCGCCCGCGTCATGCACGCCGCGGAGGGCAGGGCGGTCATGGAGTTCGGCTCCCGCCGCGCCCAGAGCGCAAAGGCCGCGATCCTCGGCGCGCGGGCCGCCTATATCGCGGGCGTCGGCGCGACCGCCTGCACGATCGCCGACCGGGACTACGGCGTCCCCGCCGTCGGCACCATGGCCCACAGCTGGGTGCAGCTTTTCCCATCCGAATACGAGGCGTTCCGAAGATACGCCGAGACCTACCCGACCGGGTGCGTGCTGCTGGTCGACACCTACAACGTGCTGAAAACCGGCGTCCCGAACGCGATCAAGGTCTTTGACGACGTGCTGAAGCCCATGGGCGTCCGGCCTAAGGGCATCCGGATCGACAGCGGCGACATCGCCTTTCTCTCCAAGCAGGCGCGGAAGATGCTGGACGACGCCGGCTACCCAGACTGCGGCATCGTCGCCTCCAACTCGCTGGACGAGTACCTAATCAGCGACCTGATCCATCAGGGCGCCTGCGTCAACAGCTTCGGCGTCGGCGAGAATCTGATTACGGCCAAGAGCGACCCGGTCTTCGGCGGCGTCTATAAACTGGCCGCCGTCGAGCGCGGCGGCGTGCTCGAGCCCGCCATCAAGATCAGCGAGAGCGTCGGGAAGATCACGAACCCCGGCTTCAAGACGTTTTACCGCCTCTACGACAAAGACACCGGCAAGGCCAACGCGGACTACATCTGCCTGCGCGACGAGCCCGCGCCGGACACCTCCGCGCCGTTTGAGATTTTCGACCCGAACGCGACATGGAAGCGCAAAAGGCTTGAGAACGTCGAGGTAAAGGAGATGCTCATGCCAATTTTCCGCCACGGCGAGCAGGTCTACGCGTGCCCGCCGCTGCGCGAGGTGCAGAAATACTGCGCCGCGCAACTCGATACCCTCTGGGAGGAACTCCGCCGCCTCGAGTATCCGCACAAGTATTACGTCGACCTCTCTCAGAAACTCTGGTCGCTCAAGGACTCCATGCTCCACCGCGCCGAGCACGGGGCCGTCTGACGGCCGGGCTTCTTCTGCGCCGCTTTTTCCGCGCCGCCGACGATTCGAGGCGCTTTTAAACCGCCCGCGCCATGGAAACTCCGTCTGGCCGGCGGTTTTGCGGGCTGAGTCGGCGAGCCTCTTTCTCCGGATTTTAGAAAAGGCCGAGGGATGAAATCCCCCGGCCTCTTCTTTTTTGTTCGCCGAAAATGCAGGATCGTCTCCGATGCGTTTTTTGTGCCGCCGCGCGCAGGGGGGAAGAAAAAACCGCCGGATTCCTTCGGGACCCGCGAAATTTTGCCGAACCGGCCGGAGGCTCCCCCGGCGGCGCCCGGCGCGGCGCCGAGAGGGGCGTCCCGAGGCCCGAAAAAAAGCTCCGGGTTCCCCGGCCTCCTCTTTATTATGTTACCTATAAATAAAATGTCGCTTTTTGACGATTGAGGGGAGCGGGGCCGGGCCGCCCGGCCGGGGCGGCTCCCGCCGAGGAGTCTCCGGGCCCGGAAAGCCGCTTTTTCCACGGAAAACGGAGTGCATAATGTTCCATAAAAGACAAAATACACGCAAGAATATGCACAAATGAAACACACGGATGAGTGGGACGTTTTTTCACCGCGCGGGGCGCAAAACGGAAACTTAGCCGCCGCCGCATAGGCTGGAACATTTTGGCCAAGAATCCGCAAAAGAGGCCTTTTTCGTTTATAACTAAGAAATAGATAAAAAAATAGGCGTAAAGCCCAAAAAAGAACTTGACACCTTTTCTTAAAAGCAATATAATAATAAAATGTACCATCATGGATAGCTGTGCCGTACAAAGATTATCTTACCACAAATTGTGCGGGAATGCAAGTGGTCCCAACGAAAAAAATGACGTAAATACGGATGAATGGAGTGGGCTAAATTTGGTAAATATGAAACCTGTCACGCTCGGCAAGAATGTCCGCATGAGTTTCGCTAAGATCAATGAAGTCCTCGAGATGCCCAACCTGATCGAGGTACAGAAGGCTTCTTACGACTGGTTTCTTGACGAGGGACTTAGAGAGGTTTTCCGCGACGTTTCCGCAATTTCCGACTATTCCGGCAACCTGATCCTCGATTTCATCGATTATCATCTCGAAAAAGAGCCCAAGTATTCCATCGAGGAATGCAAAGAGCGCGATGTGACCTATGCAGCGCCGCTGCGCGTCCGCGCAAGGCTCCAGAACAAAGAGACCGGCGAAATCAAGGAACAGGATATTTTTATGGGCGATTTCCCGATCATGACGGAGAGCGGCACCTTTGTGATCAACGGCGCGGAGCGGGTCATCGTCTCCCAGCTCGTTCGTTCCCCGGGCGTCTATTACGGCTTGGCTTATGATAAAACCGGCAAAAAACTATTTTCGAGCACGGTCATCCCGAACCGCGGCGCGTGGCTCGAATACGAGAGCGATCAGAACGATGTGTTTTACGTCCGCATCGATAAAAACCGCAAGCTCCCGGTCACAACCTTCATCCGTTCCCTCGGGCTCGGCAGCGACGCCCAGATCCGCGATTATTTCGGCGACGAGCCGGTCCTTGAGGCCACCATCGAAAAGGACGCCACCAAATCCATGGAGGAGGCCCTGCTCGAGGTCTACCGCAAGCTCCGCCCGGGCGAGCCGCCGACCATCGAGAACAGCCAGACTCACCTTGCAAACCTGTTTTTCGACCCGAGGAGATACGACATCTCCAACGTCGGCCGCTATAAATACAACAAAAAACTTTCCCTCGCGCGCCGCGTCGCCGGGGCCACGCTGACAAGGCCGGCCGCGGACCCGCTGACCGGCGAGGTGCTGTTCGAGGCCGGCGCCGCGCTCACGAGAGCCGACGGCGCGCTGCTCGACAAAAAGGGCGTCAAAGAGGTCTGGGTCGACTCCGGCAGCGGCCGCGAGATCAAGATCATCTCCAACAACATGGTCAACGCCGAGGACTTCCTGCCGATGAGCAAAGAGGAGCTCGAGAAGCTCTTCGTCGACGACAGAGTCCGCTTCACCGTGCTGTGCGACATCATGGAGCAGGCCGGGGACGACAGGGAGACGCTGGTCGCGCTCATCAAAGACAACGCAGACGAGCTGGTTCCGAAGCATATCGTCATCGACGACATCTACGCTTCGATCAATTATATGTGCAATCTCTACTGGGGATTCGGCAACGTGGACGATATCGACCATCTGGGCAACCGCCGCGTCCGCTGCGTCGGCGAGCTTCTGCAAAATCAGTTCCGCATCGGTTTCAGCCGGGTGGAGCGCGTGATCCGCGAGCGCATGACGATTCAGGCGCAGGACAGCGAAACCATCACGCCGCAGGGCTTAATCAACATCCGGCCGGTCGTCGCCGCGATCAAGGAATTTTTCGGCTCCTCGCCGCTCTCCCAGTTTATGGACCAGACGAACCCGCTGGCAGAGCTGACGCATAAGCGCCGCCTCTCCGCCTTGGGCCCCGGCGGCCTCTCCCGCGACCGCGCGGGATTCGAGGTGCGCGACGTCCATTACAGCCACTACGGGCGCATGTGCCCGATCGAGACGCCGGAGGGCCCCAACATCGGTCTGATCTCTTACCTCGCCACCTACGCGAGGATCAACAAATACGGCTTCATCGAGGCGCCGTTCCGCAAGGTGGACAGAGCCACCGGCATCGTCATGGACGACGTGGAGTATATGACCGCGGACGTCGAGGACGATTATGTCGTCGCGCAGGCCAACGAGCCGCTCGACGAGTTCGGCCGCTTCGCGAAACCCAAGGTCAACACCCGTTATAAAGATGAGTTTATCGAGGTCGAGACCTCCCGCGTCGATTACATGGACGTCTCGCCGAAGATGGTCGTCTCCGTCGCGACCGCCATGATCCCGTTTTTGGAGAACGACGACGCGAACCGCGCCTTGATGGGCTCCAACATGCAGAGGCAGGCGGTGCCGCTGCTCAAGACCGAGAACCCGATCGTCGGCACCGGCATGGAATACAAGGCCGCCATCGACTCCGGCGTCACCGTGCTCGCGCTGCACGCGGGCTATATCGCCAGAGCCTGCGCCGATCAGATCGTCGTCCACCGCGACGATGGCGAGGGCGAGGACGTCTACCGGATGGTCAAATTCCTGCGCTCCAACCAAGGCACCTGCGTCAACCAGCGCCCGGTCGTCGTCAAGGGCGAGCATGTCGCCGAGAAGCAGGTCATCGCCGACGGCCCCGCCACCTGCAGCGGCGAGATTTCGCTGGGCAAAAACGTGCTGATCGGCTTTATGACGTGGGAGGGCTACAACTACGAGGACGCCGTCCTGATCAACGAAAAGCTGGTCCGCGACGACACGTTTACCTCCATCCATATCGAAGAATACGAGCTCGAGGCCCGCGACACCAAGCTCGGGCCCGAGGAGATCACCCGCGACATCCCGAACGTCGGCGAGGACGCCCTCAAGGAGCTCGACGAGCGCGGCATCATCCGCATCGGCGCCGAGGTCCGCGCCGGGGATATTCTGGTCGGCAAGGTCACGCCGAAGGGCGAGACCGAGCTCACCGCCGAGGAGCGCCTGCTCCGCGCCATCTTTGGCGAGAAGGCGAGAGAGGTCCGGGATACCTCGCTGCGCGTGCCGCACGGCGAGTACGGCATCATCGTGGACGTCAAGGTCTTCACCCGCGAAAACAGCGACGAGCTGAATCCGGGCGTCAACATGGTGGTGCGCTGCTATATCGCCCAAAAGAGAAAGATCTCCGTCGGCGACAAGATGGCCGGACGCCACGGCAACAAGGGCGTCGTGTCCCGCATCCTGCCGCAGGAGGATATGCCGTTCCTGCCGGACGGCCGCCCGCTCGACATCGTTTTGAATCCGCTGGGCGTCCCGTCCCGTATGAATATCGGACAGGTTCTGGAAGTGCACCTCGGCCGGGCGGCCGCGGCGCTGGGCTACAAAGTCATGACCCCGGTCTTCGACGGCGCGCACGAGCGCGACATCCGCGAGCTTTTGCAGCAGGCCGGGCTCGACGAGAGCGGCAAATCGAAGCTCCGCGACGGGCGCACCGGCGAGTATTTCGACAACGAGGTCACCGTCGGCTACATGTACTTCCTCAAGCTGCACCATCTGGTCGACGATAAGATCCACGCCCGTTCCACCGGCCCGTACTCCCTTGTCACGCAGCAGCCTCTGGGCGGCAAGGCGCAGTTCGGTGGCCAGCGTTTCGGAGAGATGGAGGTCTGGGCCCTCGAAGCCTACGGCGCCGCCTACACGCTTCAGGAGATCCTGACCGTCAAGTCGGACGACGTGGTCGGCCGCGTCAAGACGTTCGAGGCCATCGTCAAGGGCCGCAACGTCCCGACGCCGGGCATCCCGGAGTCCTTCAAGGTTATGATCAAAGAGCTTCAGTCCCTCGGTTTGAATATGAAGGTGCTGGATAAAGAAAACAGAGAGATCGACCTCAAGCAGAATTACGACAACGAAGACGCCGGCCTGATTCCGGGCGACGAACTGCCGAATTACGACAGCATCGCCACCGAGGAAGATTTTAGCGACGGTTATACCATCGAGGAGGGCGACGACGAGGGATCCGAGCCGGACGATACGATTTTGTCCGGGCTGGATTCGCTCAGCCTCGGCTCCGACGATGAAGATATGTGAGGGGGGGCTGCAACATGGAAATCAATCCGTTTGATTCTATCAAGATCGGCCTTGCCTCGCCGGAGATGATCCGCGCGTGGTCTTACGGCGAGGTGAAGAAACCCGAAACCATCAACTACCGCACGCTCAAACCGGAGAGGGACGGCCTTTTCTGTGAAAAGATCTTTGGGCCGACCAAGGATTGGGAGTGCTATTGCGGGAAATATAAGAGAATCCGCTTTAAAGGGAAGATCTGCGAGCGCTGCGGCGTCGAGGTCACCAGAGCGAAGGTCCGCCGCGAGCGCATGGGCCACATCGAGCTCGCCGCCCCGGTCTCCCACATCTGGTATTTCAAGGGCATCCCGTCCAGAATGGGCCTGATCCTTGACGTCTCCCCGCGCCTGCTCGAAAAAGTGCTCTATTTCGCGAGCTATATCGTCACCGATCCCGGCGTCACCCCGCTGGAGCAAAAACAGCTCCTCACCGAGAAGGAATACCGGGATATGCGTGAAAAATATGAAAACGACTTTCAGGCCGGCATGGGCGCCGAGGCCATTCAGATGCTGCTCAAGGACATCAACCTTGAGGGGCTCTCCGCCCAGCTCCACGAGGAATTGGAGACGGCCACCGGCCAGAAGCGCGTCCGCCTGCTCAAACGGCTCGAAGTGGTCGAGGCGTTCCGTCTCTCCGGCAACCGCCCGGAGTGGATGGTCATGGACGTCGTGCCGGTCATCCCGCCGGACATCCGCCCGATGGTCCAGCTCGACGGCGGGCGTTTCGCCACCTCCGACCTCAACGACCTCTACCGCCGCGTCATCAACCGCAACAACAGGCTCAAAAGGCTCCTCGAGCTCGGAGCGCCAGACATCATCGTGCGCAACGAGAAGCGCATGCTGCAGGAGGCCGTCGACGCCCTGATCGACAACGGCCGCCGCGGCCGTCCGGTCACCGGGCCGAACAACCGCCCGCTCAAATCCCTTTCCGATATGCTCAAGGGCAAGCAGGGCCGCTTCCGCCAGAACCTGCTGGGCAAGCGCGTCGACTATTCCGGGCGTTCCGTCATCGTGGTCGGGCCGGAGCTCAAGATGTCCCAGTGCGGCCTGCCCAAGGAGATGGCGCTCGAGCTCTTCAAGCCCTTCGTCATGAAGCGGCTTGTGGACGTCGGCGCCGCCACCAATATCAAAAACGCGAGGAAGATGGTCGAGCGCGCGAAACCGGAGGTCTGGGACGCCCTCGAGGTCGTCATCAAGGACCACCCGGTCATCCTGAACCGCGCCCCCACGCTGCACAGGCTGGGCATTCAGGCCTTTGAGCCGATCCTCGTCGAGGGCAGGGCCATCAAGCTTCACCCGCTGGCCTGCACCGCCTACAACGCCGACTTCGACGGCGACCAGATGGCCGTGCACGTCCCGCTCTCCACGGAGGCGCAGGCGGAGGCCCGCTTCCTGATGCTCGAGGCCAACAACCTGCTCAAGCCCGCCGACGGCAAGCCCGTCACCGTGCCCACGCAGGACATGGTCCTCGGCTCCTATTACCTCACGCTCGTCAAGCCCGGGCTGGAGCCCGGCGAGGGCAAGGCGTTCCGCGGCATCGACGAAGCCGTCATGGCCTACCTGAACGGCGACGTCGGCCTCCACGCGCCGGTCTTTGTGCGCGTGGAAAAAGAGATCGGCGGCGTCATGCAGCACAAGATCATCAACACCACCGTCGGCAAACTCATCTTCAATACGCCGATCCCGCAGGATCTCGGATATATCGACCGCAGCAATCCCGAGCACGCCTTCGACCTCGAGGTGGATTTCCTCGTGGGCAAGAAGCAGCTTGGCAAGATCATCGAGCGCTGCATCAAGAAGCACGGCACCGCCGAGACCGGCGTGGTGCTCGACCGCATCAAGGCGCAGGGCTACAAATATTCCACGAAGAGCGGCATCACCGTCTCGGTCAACGACGCGGTCATCCCGCCCAAAAAGAAGGAGCTGCTCGCCGAGGCCGAGGCCAAGATCGACTCCATCACCAAAAAATACCGCCGCGGCCTGATGTCCAACGAGGAGCGCTACAAGATGGTCATCTCCACTTGGAACGAGACGACCGAGAAGGTCGCCGACGCCTTGAAGGATAACCTTGACCGCTACAACCCGATCTTCATGATGGCCGACTCCGGGGCCCGCGGCTCCATGAACCAGATCCGCCAGCTCGCCGGCATGCGCGGCCTCATCGCCAACACCTCCGGCCGCGCCGTCGAGATCCCGATCCGCGCGAACTACCGCGAGGGCTTAAACATTCTGGAATACTTCATCTCGAGCCGCGGCGCGAGAAAAGGCCTCGCCGACACCGCTCTGCGTACCGCGGACTCCGGCTACCTGACCCGGCGTCTCGTCGACGTCTCGCAGGACGTCATCATCCGCGAGCAGGACTGCGGCACGCACGAGGGCATCGTCGTGCACGACATCCGCGAGGGCGGGGAGATGATCGAGCCGATGGCCGAGCGTCTGATCGGCCGCTATCCCTGCTACGACGTCCTCGATCCCAAGACCGGGGAGCTCCTCGTCAGCAAGGATAAGATGATGGACGACGACGACGCCGATAAGGTCATCACCGCCGGCATCCGCGAGGTCAAGCTGCGCTCCATCCTCAACTGCGAGGCCAAGCACGGCGTCTGCGCCAAGTGCTACGGCGCCAACCTTGCCAACGGCAAGCTCGTCAACATCGGCGAAGCGGTCGGCGTCATCGCGGCGCAGTCCATCGGCGAGCCGGGCACCCAGCTGACGATGCGTACCTTCCACACCGGCGGCATCGCGACGGCCGAGGATATCACGCAGGGTTTGCCGCGGGTCGAGGAGCTGTTCGAGGCCCGCACGCCGAAGCGCGAAGCCCTGATCAGCGAGATCGAGGGCGACGTGCGCATCGAGGAGATCAAGAAAAACCGCCACATCGTCGTCTTCAACAAGGAGACGAACGAGGAGCGCAAGTATCTGCTCTCCTACGGCAGCCGGCCCACCGTGCAGGACGGCGACCACATCCGGGCCGGCACCCTGCTGACCGAGGGCTCCGTCAACCCGCATAAGTATCTGGAAGTCAACGGCGCGCTCGCCGTTCAGGATTATCTGATCGCCGAGGTCCAGAAGGTCTACCGTCTGCAGGGCGTCGACATCAACGATAAGCACATCGAGGTCATCGTCCGCCAGATGATGAAGAAAGTCCGCGTCGACGAATCCGGGGACACCCGCCTGCTCAGCGGCATGGTCGTGGAGCGCGCCGATCTCTTCGCCGCGAACCGCGACATCCGCAAGCGCATCGCCGCCGGCGAGACCGAGCTGCGGGAGGGCACCTACATCCCGATGCTGCTCGGCATCACGAAGGCCTCCCTCGCGACCGAATCGTTCCTCTCCGCCGCCTCCTTCCAAGAGACAACGCGGGTGCTGACCGAGGCCGCGATCAAGGGCAAGACCGACCGCCTGCTCGGGCTCAAGGAGAACGTCATCATCGGCAAGCTGATCCCGGCGGGCACCGGCATGGCGTGCTACAACGACGTCGAGATCGAGCCGGTCATGCCGGAACCCAGACCGATGCCGGACCTGCGCTCCAACGAGTACGCGAGCGTCATGGAGGCCGTCGAGGCGGTCAACGACTGAGAGATCGCACAAACGTTTCAGGCATTTTTTGTGGAATATTGATAAACACAGGGATTGACAAAAAATGCCTGAAATGATATGATTAACCCTTGGTGACGCCTGAAATAAGGGGTTATTTTCGGTCTTTGGGGCGGTTTTCCGCCCTTAGGATATAAAAATCAGAAGAAAGGAGGAAACTCATGCCAACTTTTAGCCAGCTCGTTCGTCATGGAAGAGAGATTCTGGAAACCAAGTCCACCGCCCCGGCGCTTCTTCGCGGATGGAACTCCAAAAAGAAGACGGTGATCGATCAGCACAGCCCGCAAAAGAGAGGCGTCTGCACGGCCATCCGTACCGCGACGCCCAAAAAGCCGAACTCCGCGCTTCGCAAGATCGCGAGGGTCCGCCTCAGCAACGGGATTGAAGCCACCTGCTACATCCCCGGTGTCGGACACAACCTTCAGGAGCACAGCGTCGTCCTTATCAGAGGCGGCCGTGTCAAAGACCTCCCGGGCGTCCGTTACCACATCATTCGCGGAACTCTGGATGCGCAGGGCGTCGCGAAGAGGATGCAGGCCCGCTCCAAATACGGCGCCAAGCGTCCGAAAGCCGGTGCTGCGAAAAAGTAAGAGAACTTCCTGTTTATGAATGCAATACTGCTGCCGGGAGGCGGCGATCGATATAGAGATATAACCATCGTCCGCAATTCGGCACAACGGGAGTTTGTCGCTTTCGAGTACCTATGAATTCATTTTATGAAGGAGGGAAGTAAAGTGCCAAGAAGAGGACAAATCGCAAAACGGGACGTCTTGCCTGATCCGCTGTATCATTCCAAGATGGTCACCCGTCTGATCAACAACATCATGCTCGACGGCAAAAAAGGCGTCGCGCAAAAGATCGTTTATGGGGCTTTTGATATCGTGGAAGCCAAGACCGGTAAAAACGGGCTGGAGGCCTTCGAGGAAGCTCTGGGAAACATCATGCCCGCGCTGGAGTGCAAATCCCGCCGTGTCGGCGGCGCGAACTATCAGGTCCCGATGGAAGTCCGCCCCGAGCGCCGCGAGACGCTCGGCCTGCGCTGGCTCACGTCGTATTCGCGCGGCCGCAACGAGCGCACCATGAAGGAACGCCTCGCCGGCGAGATCATGGACGCGCTCAACAATGCGGGCGGAGCCTTCAAGAAGAAAGAGGACACCCACAAGATGGCCGAGGCCAACAGAGCCTTCGCCCATTTCAGATGGTGATCTCCT
Source organism: Oscillospiraceae bacterium (assembly GCA_017991935.1). Taxonomy (GTDB): domain Bacteria; phylum Bacillota; class Clostridia; order Oscillospirales; family Ruminococcaceae; genus UMGS1668. The sequence goes on along the minus strand of JAGOPP010000003.1, from coordinate 88,968 downwards.
TCCGACCGCAACTTTTATTTTACAATTGAGGAGTTTTTATGCCAAGAGACGTTTCCCTTGAGATGACCCGAAATATCGGGATCATGGCCCACATTGACGCCGGCAAGACGACGACGACCGAACGCATCCTCTATTATACGGGGGTGAATTATAAGATCGGCGAGACGCACGACGGCAATGCCACGATGGACTGGATGGAACAGGAGCAGGAGCGTGGCATCACGATCACCTCCGCCGCCACCACCGCCCATTGGAACGGCTACCGCATCAATATCATCGACACCCCCGGACACGTCGATTTTACCGTCGAGGTGGAGCGCTCGCTGCGCGTGTTGGACGGTTCCGTAACCATCCTCTGCGCGAAGGGCGGCGTTGAGCCCCAGTCTGAGACCGTCTGGCGTCAGGCAAATAAATATCGCGTGCCGAGAATGGTGTACGTCAACAAGATGGACATCACGGGCGCAAATTTCTTTCACGTCGTCGATATGATGGTGAAGCGGCTCAAGTGCAACCCGATTGTGATTCAGCTCCCGATCGGCGCCGAGGCCGAATTCACCGGCCTCGTCGATCTGCTGGAAATGAAAGCGTATTATTTCCTCGACGAGATGGGCACCGACGTCGAAGTCCGCGAGATTCCGGACGATATGGCGGACCTTGCCAAAGAGTACCGCGAAAAGATGATCGAGTCCGCCTCCGAGATGGACGACGAGCTGATGGAAAAATATCTGGAAGGCGAGGAGCCCTCGATCGGGGAACTCAAGGCCGCCATCCGAAAAGGCACCGTCGACAACAAGCTCGTCCCGGTCACCTGCGGGACCTCCTATAAGAATAAAGGCGTTCAGAAGCTGCTGGACGCGATCGTGGATTATTTGCCCTCGCCGCTGGACATCCCTCCGGTCGAAGGCACCGATCCGAAGACCGGCGAGAAGCTCGAGCGGAAAACCTCCGACGACGAGCCCTTCGCGGCCTTGGCCTTCAAGATCGCGACCGACCCCTTTGTCGGGAAGCTCTGCTTCTTCCGCGTCTATTCCGGCACCGTCGACTCCGGCTCGGGCGTCTATAACCCCGACCGAGAGAAGCACGAGCGCATGGGCAGGATCCTTCAGATGCACGCGAATCACCGCAAGGATCTGGAGACCTGCTACGCCGGGGATATCGCCGCCGCGGTCGGTGTGAAATACACCACCACCGGCGACACCCTTTGCGATCCGAAGCACCCGATCCTGCTGGAGCAGATGGTTTTCCCGGAGCCGGTAATCCGCCTCGCCATCGAGCCCAAGACCAAGGCCGGTCAGGAAAAAATGGCCATCGCCTTGGCAAAGCTCTCCGAGGAGGACCCGACCTTCCGCACCTACACCGACCGCGAGACCGGCCAGACGATCATCGCCGGCATGGGCGAGCTCCATTTGGAGATCATCGTCGACCGCCTGCTGCGTGAGTTCCGTGTCGAGGCCAACGTCGGCAAGCCGCAGGTCGCCTACAAAGAGACGATCAGCAAAAAGGCCGAGCAGGAGACCAAATATGTGCGCCAGTCGGGCGGCAAGGGCCAGTACGGCCATGTCAAGATCCGCGTGGAGCCCAACGAGAGCGGCAAGGGATACGAATTCCACAACGAAGTCGTCGGCGGAGCGATCCCGAAGGAGTATATCCCCGCGGTCGACAAGGGCATCCAAGGCGCGACGCTGGCCGGCGTGCTCGCCGGGTATCCGGTGGTCGACGTCATCTGCACTCTGTACGACGGCTCCTTCCACGAGGTCGACTCCTCCGAGATGGCGTTCGAGATCGCCGGTTCCATGGCCTTCAAAGAGGCCATGCGCAAGGCCGATCCGGTCATCCTCGAGCCGATCATGAGGGTCTCCGTCAGCATGCCCGAGGAATACATGGGCGACGTCATCGGGGATCTCAACTCGAGGCGCGCGCAGATCCAAGGCATGGAGGCGACCTTCGGCGCTCAGGAGATCCGCGCCTACGTCCCGCTGTCCGAGATGTTCGGATACGCGAGCGACCTGCGCTCCAAGACGCAGGGCCGCGGCCAATATGTCATGGAACCGAGCCATTATGTCGAGGTGCCGAAGTCTCTCGCCGAGAAAATCGTCAAAGAGCGCTGAGCCGGCCGCAGAATCCATTTACATCTTGCATTTCCCGGAAGATTTTGTTAAACTACCTTTGTAGTAAGAAAAATAAGAGTCACGATACAAAACGCCAAACTGTAAGGAGGATAATCAAATGGCCAAACAACATTTTGAGAGAACCAAGCCCCATGTGAATATCGGAACCATCGGCCACATCGACCATGGCAAGACCACCCTTACCGCCGCCATCACCAAGTATCTGAGCCTGAAGGGTCTGGCCCGGTATGAGGCATATGACGCCATCGATAAGGCTCCTGAGGAAAAAGCCCGCGGGATCACCATCAACACGTCCCACGTCGAATACGAGACCGAAAACCGCCACTACGCGCATGTCGACTGCCCCGGACACGCCGACTATATCAAAAACATGATCACCGGCGCCGCGCAGATGGACGGCACGATTCTGGTTGTCTCCGCGGCCGACGGCCCGATGCCCCAGACCCGTGAGCATATCCTGCTTTCCCGTCAGGTTGGCGTTCCGTATATCGTCGTGTTCCTCAACAAAGTCGACCAGCTCAACGGCGACACCGAGATGCTCGAGCTTGTCGAGATGGAAGTCCGCGAACTGCTGACCGAGTACGGCTATCCGGGCGACGACACCCCGATCGTTGCCGGCTCCGCCCTTGCCGTCCTCGAGGACACCTCCAACGACCCGAACGCCGAGTGCTATAAGTGCATTCAGGAGATCATGGACGCGGTGGACACCTATATCCCGACTCCGGAGCGCAAAGCGGACCTGCCTTTCCTGATGCCGATCGAGGACATCTTCACGATCACCGGACGCGGCACCGTCGTCACCGGCAGAATCGAGCGCGGACAGGTCAAGGTTGGCGAAGAGATGGAAATTGTCGGCCTTACCGATGAGAAAAAGAAAGCCGTCATCACCGGCGTCGAGATGTTCCACAAGATCCTTGATTACGGCGAGGCCGGCGACAACGTAGGCCTGCTGCTCCGCGGCATCCAGAGAACCGACGTCCAGCGCGGACAGGTCGTCTGCAAGCCCAACTCCATCCACCCGCACACCAAGTTTGTCGGTCAGGTTTACGTCCTGAAAAAGGATGAGGGCGGCCGTCATACTCCGTTCTTCAACAACTATCGTCCGCAGTTCTTCTTCCGCACCACCGACGTCACCGGCGTCATCACGCTGCCGGCCGGCGTCGAGATGTGCATGCCCGGCGATAACGTCGAGATGAACGTCGAGCTGATCACCCCGATCGCCATCGAAAAAGGCCTCCGCTTCGCCATCCGCGAAGGCGGCCACACGGTCGGTTCCGGTGTCGTCATCGAGATCGACGGATAAGTTCGCTAAAAAGCAATAAAAAGTTCCCGTCCGGTTCGGACGGGAACTTTTTTTGTACGTTGGCGATAAAAGAAAACAGGCGCGAGGCGACGTTGCCTCCTTGGGCGGAAGAACTGTGAGCATTGTTCAGACGCCGTTTTTCTCGCGGGCCGCGCGTCGTTTCTTATACAGATCGGATTATAAATTTTTATAAACCCGGTACAGCTCTTTGCCGCGTTCTCCGGTCCGGAAGGATTCGGAGATTTTTTTGAGCGCCAGCAAAAAAACCTGACGCTCCAAATGCGCCTGCAGCAGCCAAGACTCCGTGACTTCCGGGGAGAGGACGTAGCAGACCGAAATGCCCCATGCGCAGGCCATTTTCGCGTAAGCTCCCGGGTGCCGGACGGAGCCGTAAAGCTCCAGCAGGGTCGGGACGAACTCCGGCTCCGCGAAGTGGTCGAGCAGCATCACCTCCGCGAACCGGACGGCAAACTCGCGCTCGTCGGCGAGCAGGGGAACAAGGAAATCCAGATAGACCCGCCGATTCTTTCCGACGTCGCGGAAGGAGACGCAAAAGCTGTCGCAGACCGACCAGTTCCGGATCCGCGGCAGGAAATCCGCGACACGCCGCAGCCGCTCCTCCGCCGGCATCCGCGCGCCCGCGATCACAAACCCGCGAAGCATCGTCTCCTCAAAAAACTCGTCTCCGCCGGAGGAGAGCGCGCCCTGCCAATCGGATTTGCAGATCCGCCTCGCCGTCTCGCGGAGCTTGGGCAGGCGGACGCCGAGCAAATGCTCCTCCTGCGGGATCAGCTTCCCGGCGAAGGCGGCATATTCCGGCTCGGCGAGAGAGAGCAGCTCCTCTTTGATCGCCTTCTCCATCTTCTCACCTCCTAATAAAAAAATGGCTTCCACAAGCCAAATAAAATCGGTATATAAATTAAATTATTATATTATAAAGTCCAATTATGTCCCATCAGGGCGAAAACGGCGCTTTTGGGGGGCCGCCCGCCGTCTCCGGACCGAGGAAAAGCTCTCCGGTCGCCGCGAACGTTTGCTTTGCGGGCGCGGTCAGCTCGCGGGGCTTTTTTGGCTGCGAATCCCGTAGACAACCTTTTTGAGCTGTTCGACCTCCTCGTCGGAAAGCGCGTCCGGCACGCAGGAGGAGATAAAAAAGTTCATAATGGAGCTGTCGTAAAAGCGGTCCAAAAAATGGCCGCTTTCGCCGTCGAGGTATTCCGCCTTCGTGACCCTCGCGGAATAGAGATTGCCGCGCCCTTTTTTCTCGCAGAGCACGAACCCCTTTTTGACCAGCCGGGAAAGAAACGTGAGCACGGTCGTCGTCGCCCAGCCGCGGCTGCCGCCGAGCGCCTCCCCGATCTGCGCGCCGGTGAGCGGCGATCCCGAATCCCAGAGTGCGATCATAACGGCCAATTCCGTCTCGGGCAGTGTCCGAATGCCGCTTTCCATCAGAATCCCCTCTTTCCGCTGAAACTGCTTCGACAAATGTAGAAGGTTTTCCTATTATAGCCGCTTGTCCCGCTTCTGTCAAGGGAAAATACGGGCTTTCAAAAAAACGGTTGCGCTCCTCCAAGCAAAAAATGCGCGGCCGTTCTTTTAGAAAAAATATTACTATCTGTAAAAAAACGCCGCCCGGCGGCGCGGCGGGAGCCGCGCTTCCGTCCGGGTATGAAAAGCGGCAAAAAAAAGCCGAGCTTCGAGGAGCCGCTTTGCGGGGCTCGGAAGGCGGGGGATAAAAGGCAAGAGAGGAAACCAAAAAATGCGGAGAGCGAAAAATAGGCAAGGCCGAAGGCGACGCGGCGAGAGCCGCGCTTCCGTTGGTGGAATCAAAAACAATAAAAAAACGGGCCCCGATGGGGCCCGCCGGTTTCCCTTATATTTCCTCGCCGCAGAGGTCCGCGGTCTTCGCGCCCGCCATGCGGATCAGATCGGCGGGAGCGGCCTCCACCTGCCTGCCGATGCGCCCGCCGCTGACGGCGACGGTCTCCCACCCGAGCACGGCTTCGTCAAACCATGTGGGGAAGGGCTTTTTCATGCCGATCGGCGAGCAGCCGCCGCGCACGTATCCGGTCAGAGGCAAGAGCTCCGGGACCTTCACCATGACGACGAATTTTTCCCCGGCGACTTTCGCCGCCTTTTTGAGATCGAGCGAGGCCCCGCCCGGCACGACGAACACAAAATAGCCGCCGGAGGCGCCCTGCGTCACCAGCGTTTTATAGATCCGTTCGAGCGGGATGCCGATTTTTTCCGCGACCGAGAGAGCGTCCACCGCCTCATCCCCGTCGTGCTCGTAGCCATGCGGCGTATAGGGGATCTTTTTTTGCTCGAGCATCCGCATGACGTTGGTCTTGTCCTCTTTGTTGCTCATACGCGGGATCGCTCCTTTAATTTTTCCACGGCGGAGAGGATCTCGGGGACGCTCTCCTCCATCATCTCTTTATAAAAACCCTCGTATTCGTAGGTCAGCTCCTCGATGGGCTTCGTGCGGATGGCGTCGGCGTACTGCTCCAGCATGCGAAAGGTCTTTTCGTAGGCGTGGTAGCTGTTGGCGCGGTGGGTGTAGGAGCCGACCGGCACGCCAAGCTCGCCCGCCACCTTCTTTTGCAGCATGATGAAGGCAAAGGCGTTCATAAAGGAGGCCTGCGGCGCGTCGTTGGAGCGCATCATCACCTTGCAGTGGAGCTTTCCCTCGCGGATGAAATACTGGATGCTCTGTAAACAGGCCGGGTCGGCGTTTTTGCTGTCGACCTCAAAATCCCGGATATTCATGACGGCGCGGCGGGTGTCGGGATTCCGGCGGAGTTCCGAAAGGATGAACGGCAGCTGCCCCGCGTAGCGGTCGTGGTAGGTGTATTCCCAGCAGTTGCCCTCGCCGATCTTGAAATCGAGGATGCCGTCAAGGATCTCCATCACATACTGCTGCAGTTCGTAGAAGCCGCCGATGTAGAGGCGGCTGACCATCGGCTCGGCGAGGGCCTCGTCGACGGCGAAGGTCATGCCGACCTCCTTTTGCGTCTGGCCCCAGTCGGAGCAGGGGAGCACGTCGCCCTGTTCGTATAGCGCGAGAATGGCTTTATGGTAGGCCTCCGGCAGCGTTTTGCCTTCGACAAAAAGTTCCTTCATGCCCCGTCAAACCTCCGAGAGATCGAAATTTTCCGCGATGAACGAGCTGGCCCCGGCCTCGACCGCCTGTCCGACCTCGTCCGCGGAGTGCAGCGTCCACGCGGCGATCCGCGTGCCGTAATAGCGGCAGAGCCGGAAGCCGAAGGTGGAGTCCCGGAAGTTCCATGCGAGGAAATCCGGCCTCGCCAAAAAATTCGTAAAGAGGTTCCCGAGCAGGAACGCCAAGGTGCGCTTGGCGTCCGTCAGATGCCGCAGGTCGCAGGAGAGCTGGCCGCGGATGACGTCCGGGCGGTTCTCGCGGAACCATTTCAAAATGTAGGGGCTGAACGATTCGACGACGAACGGCCCCTCGTAGGCGTCGAGCAGCGGTATGGTCTTTTCGCAGACCTCGCAGTCGGCGGGGTCCGCCGCGTATTTTATCTCGCAAAGCAGCGGCGCGCCCTCCATGGCGTCGAGCGCCTCGGAGAGCAGCGGGATGCGCTCCTCCGTGCCGCCGAGGCGGAATTCCCTGAGCACGGCCCAGTCGGTCTCGGCGACCGTGCGGTCGATCCCGCACATGCGCGCCGTGTTCGCGTCGTGGAAAACCACTGGCACACCGTCTTTCGTGAGGCGGACGTCGAGCTCGGAGCCGAGCCCCCTCTCCGCGGCGGCGCGGAAGGCCCCCAGCGAGTTTTCCGGCTTCGCCGCGTCGTGGAGGCCCCGATGCGCCCAAACGAGCGGCAGCTCAAACGGGCGGTAATGATTCGGCGTGGTCATCCAGACGATCGCGCACGCGAGCGCCAGAAAGAGGATCACCAATATTACAAAGGCAGTCGTAAAATCCATAAAACCTCCTTGAAGGAAAACAGCTCTGTTTTTTTCGCCGGACGGCCGGCCTTGGCCCCACGATATGGAAAAGCAAAAAATCGGGGAGAAAATCCACGGGAAGCGCCCCGCCCGCCTTTTTTATCAAGAAAAGCGGAATGGGCCCCCGGGAACGGGCAAAATAAAGTTCGGGAAACGAGGCGTGGGGCCCGCGCCGTCAGTCGATATCCTCGACGACGGACTCCGGCGGTTTGTCCAACACCTCCGGGCGGCGGAGAATCTGCTCAAAATACTTGAACGAGGTGGCGAAATAATGGCCGTCGCAGATCCGCTCATCCGAGGTGACTCTGTAATCTATGTAGCGATGCTTCTCCACGGAGCCGTCCTTTTGCGTCTCATAGACCGTCCGCTTCGCGCCGAACGCGATAAACACCGGACAGGTGCCGAAATTATAGAGGTGGTGGTAGATCGGCGGGATGCCCAGCGAGCCGAGGTTTGTGATGAAAAGGCTGCAGTGGAAAGGGGAGGCTTTGTGCAGAGCCTTGGGCATGATGCCCAGATAATCAAGGAGCATGATCAGGGAGACAAACAGGCGAAACAGCCCGCTCGGCATCCACACGAGCGCCCGCGCGACGAAATCGAGGGAGGTGGAATCGCCCGCCCGCCTCGCGACGGCGATGGCATCCTCCATTTTATGATAGACCTCGTAAATACTGTCCTCCGGCTGGAAAACGACTTTAATGCCGGACTCCTGCGAATTGAGCTCCATGGTTTTCTTCACCATCATCGAGAGGGTAAAGTCCTCGTGCTGATAGATGCGCTGGCCGGCGACGAAACGGTTGAGGCCGGGTTTCTGGGAGACGAGCCGGATGTAGGCCGCCACGATCACGTGCATGAAACCGAAGCCCTCCAAGCCGTCCTCTTTTCGTTTCTCCCGGATATAGTTGTCGATTCTGCCCAGTTCAGCCGATCCGCCGAAAAGGTTGCTCGCGTCGTTCCGCGTCTTCATCACAAAGGGAGCGACATAGTCCATCGGCGGCAAAGTGCGGATCTTCCGTCCGTCGTAGCGGTCGCCGAGTCTTTTTTTCCTTTTCTGCATCGTTTCTGTCCTTTCCGCGGCTTGCGCCGCCGTTTTTTCAAAAGGCCCGGTTCCATTATAACAGGCCGGATTCCGCTTTTCCACGTTTCAGACAGAAAAAACTCTGAAATTCATAAAATTATAAGAAAAATCGGATTCCAAGCAACAGATTCTTGCGAAAAACGCCCGCTTATGGTATCTTTATGACGTATGTAAAATTTACCGACTGGAGGATGCTGGAATGATGGAGGACGCGGCGCTTGCCGAGCTTCTTTTCCCAAACGTCGCCGCGACGCCCGAGGAGATGGAGGAGCGATACCCAAAGAGGAACCTGCCCGAGGGGGCCAAAGTCACGAGGATCGCCCCGAGCCCGACCGGTTTCATGCACCTTGGGAACCTCTTCGGCGCGCTGACGGACGAGCGCCTCGCCCACCAGTCGGGCGGCGTGTTCCTGCTGCGCATCGAGGACACGGACTTAAAGCGTCAGGTCGAGGGCGGCGTGGAAAAGATCCTCGACGTCTTCCATAAATTCGGCCTGCAATTTGACGAGGGCGCGCTCGAAAACGAGGGCGAATTCGGATCTTACGGCCCCTACCGCCAGCGCCAGAGGGCGGAGATCTACCACGTCTTCGCGAAGCGGCTCGTCGCGGAGGGCAAGGCCTATCCGTGCTTTTGCTCCGAGGAGGAGCTCGCCGGGATGCGCGAGCGGCAGGAGGCGGAGGGGGAGAACCCCGGCTACTACGGCAAATGGGCGCTCTGGCGCGGCCGCGGCTTAGAGGAAATCAAAAAGGAACTTGAAACCGGCAAGCCGTGGGTGCTGCGCTTTCGCAGCGAGGGCGACCCGGCGAAATACCTCCACCTGACCGATCTTGTGAAAGGGCAGATCGACATGCCGGAAAACGAGCAGGACATCGTGCTGCTCAAATCGGACGGCATCCCGACCTATCACTTCGCCCACGTGATCGACGACCACCTGATGCGCACGACGCATGTCGTCCGCGGCGAGGAATGGATCGCGACTTGGCCGTTCCACGCCCAGCTCTTTCAGGCGCTCGGCTGGAAGCCGCCGAAGTACGTCCACACCGCCCAGCTCATGAAGATGGACGGCGGCAGCAAGCGCAAGCTCTCCAAGCGCAAGGACCCGGAGCTCGCTCTGGATTATTATTTCGCCGAGGGCTACCCGGTCCCCTCCGTGATGGAGTACCTGCTGACGCTGCTCAACTCCAATTTTGAGGAGTGGCGGCTCGCGAACCCGGCCGCGCCCGTCGGCGATTTCAAATTCACGACCGGAAAAATGAGCGTCAGCGGCTCGCTTTTTGATCTCGACAAGCTCCGCGACGTCTCCCGCAACGTCGTCGCCATGATGACGACGGAGGAGGTCTGGGGCTATCTGACCGAGTGGGCGAGGGAGTACGCGCCGGAGTTTTACGCGATCCTTACGGACAGGCCGGACTATACGAAGGCGATCCTCTCGATCGGCCGCGGCGTCCCCAAGCCGCGGAAGGACATCGCGGTTTGGAGCGAGTTTCAGGACTACATGGCCTTTTTCTTCGACGGGCTGTTCGTCCCCGGCGCGGAGTACCCGGAGAACGTGCCCATGGAGGACGTCCGGGCCGTGCTCAAGGAATATCGGGAATTATATGATGAGCATGACGATCAGGAGGCGTGGTTCCAGAAGATCCGGGATCTCTGCACGGCCCACGGCTACGCCGCCCAGCCCAAAGAATACCGACAGCATCCCGAGCTTTACAAAGGGCATGTCGGCGACATCTCCGCGGTGCTGCGCATGGCGGTCACCGGCAGGGTCAACAGCCCCGATATGTACGAAGTGATGCATGTCATGGGCGTGGAAAAAGTGAGGGAGCGGCTCGCCTCGGCCCTCGCGCGTCTCGCCGGACCGCGGGAATAACATTTTCGGAATACCGGAGAGGCCGCGCCGCCAAAACCTTTTTGCGCGCGTTTTTCGGGCGGCTTCCCGAAAAAAACGGGACACCGCCGGTTTTGCGGACGCCTCGCCGCCCCATAAGGGCCCTCGTGCGCCGTTGTCCGGGCAGCTTCCCAAAAACGGCGGGACGCCGCCGGGCCTGCGGCGAATATTTTGCCGAAGAATTCATGCTGAAATAGCTGAAATAGAGGAGAACACCATGCCGGAAGAAGTGTCCAATTTCATCCACGATATCATCGACGCCGACCGCGCGGCCGGTTTCGCGAAGCCGGTGCACACCCGCTTCCCGCCGGAGCCCAACGGCTACCTGCACATCGGCAGCGCGAAGGCGATCTGGATCAACGCCTCCACCGCGGAGAAATACGGCGGCCTTTTCAACCTGCGCTACGACGATACGAATCCCGCCCGCGAGGACGACGAATACGTGCAGTCCATTCTGGACGACATCCGGTGGCTCGGCTACGAGCCGACCGGCGGGATCTACTACGGCTCCGATTATTTTGACAAGTGCTACGAGTTCGCCGAGAAACTGATCGTCGAGGGCAAGGCCTATGTCGACGACCTCTCGCGCGACGAGATGCAGGAATACCGCGGCAGCGACGCCGGCAAACCCAGCAGGCCCAGCCCCTACCGCGACCGCGCCCCGGAGGAAAACCTTGATCTCTTCCGCCGGATGCGCGCCGGCGAGTTTGAGGACGGGGCCAAGACGCTCCGCGCGAAGATAGACCTCGCGAGCCCAAATATGAATCTGCGCGACCCCGCGATCTACCGCATCAAGCGCGAGACGCACCACCGTCAGGGAGACAAATGGTGCATCTATCCGCTTTATGATTACGCCCACCCGATTCAGGACGCGCTCGAGGGCATCACCTACTCGTGCTGCTCGATCGAGTTTGCGAACCACCGCCCGCTCTACGACTGGGTGGTCGAGAACATCGGCTTCCCGGAGCCGGTGCCGCATCAGTATGAATTCGCCCGCCTCAACGTCACGCACACCGTGATGAGCAAGCGCTATCTGCGCATGCTCGTCGAGAACGGCGTCGTGGACGGCTGGGACGACCCGCGCCTGCCCACGCTCAAGGGCATGCGCCGCCGCGGGTACACGCCCTCCTCGATCATTGAGTTTATCAAGACGGCGGGCGTCTCCAAGGCCGAGAGCGTGGTCGACATCGGGCTGCTTGAGCACTGCATCCGCGACGAATTAAACCGCGCCGCCGAGCGGCGGCTCGCGGTCGTCGACCCGGTGAAGCTCGTCGTCGAGAATTTCCCGGAGGGGGAGACGGTCTATTTTGATCTGCCCAACAACGTCAATGACGAAGCCGCCGGCAGCCGGAAGGTCGCCTTCACAAAGGAGCTCTGGATCGAGCGCGGCGACTTCCTGCCCGAGCCGCCGCCGAAGTTTTTCCGCCTGAAGCCCGAGGGGGAGGTTCGCCTGATGGGCGCGTACCTCGTCACTTGCACCGGCTACGACACGGACGCGGAGGGCAACGTCGCCGAGATCCGCTGCACCGCCGACCTCGCGACCGGCAACGGCATGCCCGCCGACGGCCACAGGACCAAGGGCACCATCCACTGGGTCTCGGCCGCGCGCTGCGTCGACGCCGAGGTCCGCGAGTACGGCCGCCTTTTCTCCGAGGCCAACATGATCACGCTGCCGGAGGGCAGGGATTTCGGCGATTTCCTCGACCCGAATTCCGTCGTCGTGCACAAAGGCTGCAAGCTCGAGGAATCCCTCGCGGCGGCCGGGGACGACGAGCGGTTTCAGTTTGTCCGCAGCGGATATTTCATCCGGGACAGCAAATACGAGGGCGTCTGGAACGAGATCGTCGGCCTCAAGGACACTTGGGCCAAGGTGAGCGATACCTAAAATATGCCGGGGGAACCCCGCGCGGCCGTCCCGGTTTCAAGGGGGCTTCGGAGGGGCGGCAAACGCTTTTTTAAAAAAACGCCGGAGGGCTCCGCTTTTTTCGCGCCGGGAGCCGCCGCCGGAGAAATGACTGCAGAAAGGAAATGACAACATGTTTACGTGGCTGTACGCTCTGTCCCGCGTGGAGGGGGCCGCGGCGGTGCTGATCGGGATCGGCGTCTGCTGGGGGGTCTACCTCGCCGCCTACCTTGCCAACCGGAGCAACCGCAACAAAAAGGGCGTCCTCTGGGGGCTTCTCTCGATGCTGGCGGCGACCTTCGCCTGCGACGTATTCTGGTTTTTCTATTATTTCCCGCGCTTTCAATATCAAAACCGGGGGATCGTCGGCTTTTTCTGGCTGCTTGTGCTGCCCGGCGCGCTGACGGTGCTTTGGGTGATCCTCAGCTCGGTCAACGAGCTGCGCCGGCGGAGCGCGGAACGCGCCCGCGCGAAGCTCGAACATCAGGCTCCGGCGGACGCCGAGCCAAAATAAGGGCTTTCTTTCGTCGGTTTTGCTTTTAGAAGGCGGAAATCCCCTTGATATTTTTGTTTCCTATGCTATAATTAACTAAAAAGGGGTGGATTCCGTGATGAAATACGTCGAAAGAAAGCGTTGGCTTCTGTTCGGCCTGCCGCTGACCTTTACCAAATACACCGTCACCGGCGAGCAGCTGACCGTAAACACCGGCTTTCTGCGGCAGGAAGAGAACGATTGCTACCTCTATAAAATTCAAGATACCGTTTTTCGCACCTCCCTGTTCGAGCGCCTGTTCGGGCTGGGCACGGTGGTCTGCCGGACCGGGGACGTCACCCATCCGGAGCTCACCCTGCGCCACATCCGGCACGCGAAAGAGGTCAAGGATTTTATCGCCGAGCAGTCGGAGCGGGAGCGCATGGAGCGCAGAACCATCAATACCCTCAATATCGGCGCGGATCTGGAAGATGCCGCTCGGGCGATTGAGTATTAAGGAAAGGAAAGAGTGCCATGTCTAATTTTTCCGTCATCAAGGGCAACATCGTCGATATGAAAGTTGACGCGATCGTCAATGCCGCCAACACCAGCCTGATGGGCGATGAGGGCGTCGACGGGTACATTCACCGCGCCGCGGGCGCGGAGCTCGTCAGCTGCTGTCGGAGGATCGGCACCTGTAAAACCGGCGAGGCCGTGATCACGCCGGGCTTCAAACTGGATGCCAAATACATCATTCATGCGGTCGGCCCAATCTGGAACCGCGGCCTTAACAACGAGGAGGAAATGCTCTGCAGGGCGTACCTCAGCGCGCTGAATCTCGCCGTGGAATACAATTGCCGCAGCGTCGCGTTTCCGTCCATCTCCACCGGCGCGTACCGCTTCCCGCTCGATCAAGCCGCGCCGATCGCCGTCAAGACCATCCTTTCCTTCCTTGAGAACGACACCTGCATCGAAGACGTCTACATGGTCTGCTTTGACGCCAAGACGAAAGAGGCCTACGATAAGGTGATGAAGGACCTCGGCCTCGCCACGGAGTGAGCGGCGTCCTTTCCTGAAATGAAAAAAGGCCCTTCCGGTTTCCGCCGGGAGGGTTTTTTGGTGGACGCCGGGCGCGGCCCCGCCGGGGATTTTTTGCTCCGGCATGGGCATCCGCGCCGGTCGGCCGCGGCCCCGCCCCGGAGAAAACCCCCGCGCCCGCGTTTTGGCTTTACAACTTCCGCGCAAAATAGTAAAATAAACTATATTCAAAAATGGAGGCGTAGACATGGTAATCATTGAAATGGCGGACGGTGGCATCATCAAGATCGAGCTTGATAAAAAAGCCGCGCCGCTCACCTGCGAGAATTTTGAGCTTCTGGCCGGCACCGGATTTTACGACGGCCTCGTTTTCCATCGCGTGATCAAGGGCTTTATGATCCAAGGCGGCGACCCCTACGGCGCGGACCCGATGAAGGCCGGCATGGGCGGCTCCGGGATCACAGTGAAGGGCGAATTCGCGGCGAACGGCTGGGAAAACCCGATCTCCCACCTGCGCGGCGTCGTCTCCATGGCCCGCTCGCAAAGTCCGAATTCCGCAAGCTCCCAGTTTTTTATCGTGCATGAGGACAGCACCTTCCTCGACGGACAGTACGCCGCGTTCGGCCGCGTGGTCGAGGGCATGGACGTCGTGGACGCCGTCGCCGAGAGCGCGGTGCGCAATGAGCGCCCCATCTACGCCAAAAAGATGAAACGGGTCTATCTGGCCGATGAATGAGCGTAAAGGGGGAGGGGGAGGCTCAAAAACGTTTTGGGCGTCCCTTAAAATCAAAGAATCTCTGCAATATATCGCGATCATGGCCGCGGGGCTCTGGCTCGCGCCCTTGGCGGGCGGATGGATGGCGGAGGCGGACCGGGAGGTCTATCTCGTCTACCTGCTGCTGATCTCCGGTCTGCCGATGCTCGCGGCGGCCACCGGCTATGTGATGGGCGACCGGGACGGCGTCTGCCCGCCGTTTTACCCGGCGGTGTTCCTGCTGAGCTACGGCTCCGCGGCGGCGTTTTTCTCCGGCTACGGCGCCGCGTGGAAGACGGCGCTCGTCTACACCGCGCTCGCCATGGCGGGCAGCTTTTTCGGATGGCTGCGCAGACAAAAGCGCATCCGCGACCTCCTCAGCGGCAAAAAGGAAGCCGCAAAGACGCCGCTCCTGCTGCGTCTTTTCGACCGCTACCACATTGACAAATATAAATGACCGGCAGAGCGGGGGAACATCCCGCCGCCCCCGCACGAAAAAAGCGCCCGCGAAAGCGGGCGCTTTTTTCATTAAGGAGAGAGGTGAAGAAAAAAATTGCTTGCCGGCCGACATGGCGGCGGGGAAACTGCCGGAGGACCTGACGATTTCCTCCCTGCGCCTTTATTCTATCACGCCGGCCGTGAATAAATCTTTTGCGAGATTTTACGAAATCTTCTTTTTTGCGTGTCGCTTTTTTGAGGAGGCGCCGCCGGGCGGTTACTTGCAGAGCAGGTTCACGGCGCTGTGCAGGTTTTCGATGGTCACGCCGTCCTGCCCGGGCTCGAATTCGCCGTCCAGCGACCAGCCGGTCTCGGGATTCGAGAGCACGGTGATCCTGCCCGCGGAGGCGAAGTCGATCATCCCGCAGCGGTACTGCCGGTTGATCAGCGCGCGCACGATCTCCGCGAGATCGGCGGCGGTCTCCGGCGGCCGGATCAGCATAACCTCAAATTTGCCGTCGTTCATATCCACGATGTTGGGGTCGATGGTCAGGATGCCGCCGAGCGAGGTGGAGTTGCTGATCGCGCCGAAGAGGTACTCTCCCTCGAAGATTTCGCCGTCCGCGTCCAGTTTGATGGATGCCGGCTTCATATACGGCAGATCGCGGGTGCTCTCAAGGATGTAGGCGAGGTGGCCGAGGAAATTTTTGACCGCCTGCGGGGTGGAGTAGCTCGCGTGGGTGAACGCGCCGAAGGAGGCGACATAGGAGAAATACCGGCTCCCGAATTTGCCGGCGTCGAAGGGCCGGGGCGCGCCCTCGGCGATCTCCGCGGCCGCGGCCATCGGGTCGAGCGGGAGGCCGAGACTGTTTGCAAAGTCGTTGGTGCTGCCCGCCGGGATATAGCCGATCTGCGCCCGGATGCCGCTTTCCAAAATGCCGTGCAGCGTTTCGTTGAAGGTGCCGTCGCCGCCGATGCAGGCGATCACATCGTATTGGGCGCCGTATTCGCCGACCCAGCGCGTCGCGTCGCCGCGCTTTCCGGTGACGAACACGGTGGTCACGAAGTCCCTCGCGCAAAAGAGCCCGATGATATCCGCGAGGCAGCGGTTCGCGGCCCGCATACCCGCGCACGGGTTCAGGATGAGCATCAGTTTTTTTGCCATATCTAACGCCTCCGGTCCGAGATCCTAAATGATGATAGCCAAAACGCCCCCGTTTGTCAAGAAAAAAGCCGCCCGTGCTCAAAACCGGGACGGCCGTGCTCAAAACCGGGAGGGGAAAGGGGAAACCCATGCGGCCCGGCAATCTTTTTTCTGCGAATGAGCACGCCACCGGGTAAATCTCCTGTCCCGCCGAGGTCTTTTATAAAGCCGGGAGTTTCCCATGGAAAAGAGGGAACACCCCTCCTCTGCATGAGCACGCCGCCGGGCGGGGGTTCCGTCCGCTTTTAGAGTTTTGATTTAAAATCCTCGTACCCGAACGTGTTGAGCACCTCGGTTGTCCCGTCCCTATCGAGCTTCGCGATCGAGGGGAGATTCACGCCGTTAAAAAAGTTGGTTTTGACCATCGTGTAGTGCGCCATGTCGGCAAAGATCAGCAGGTCGCCGGGCCTTAGTTCCCGCGGGAACGAATAGTCGCCGATCACGTCGCCGCCGAGGCAGGTATTTCCCGCGAGGCGGCAGGCATAAGGATACTCGCCCGGAGCCCCCGCCCCGAGGACCTCGGGCAGATAATGTTCCTCCAAGACCTGTGGCATATGGCAGGCGGCGGAGGCATCAAGTATCGCGATGTCCATGCCGTTTTGCACGACGTCCATGACCCGCGAGATGAGAAAGCCCGCGTTGTAGGCGACCGCCTCGCCGGGCTCAAGATAGACCTGCACGCCGTATTTTTCGGAGAAGTCCCGGATAACCCGGATCAGCTCCCGCGTGTCGTAGTCCTCGGCGGTGAGGAAATGCCCGCCGCCGAAATTGACCCATTTCATCCCGCGCAGGTAGTCCCCGAAATCCTCCTCCACCTTTGCGAGCGTCTTTTTGAGATCGCCGACGCCCTGCTCGCAGAGCGTGTGGAAGTGGAGGCCGTCCGCCCGGACCGTTTTGTCGAACCGCTCCGCCGGGATGCCGAAGCGGGAGCCCGGCGCGCAGGGGTCGTACATCGGGTTTGGGCAGGTCGAAACCTGTGGGTTGATGCGGAGCCCGTATTCGATCTTCTTTTTGCTCGCCCGAATCTCGGGCAAGAATTTTTCGAGCTGCGCGTAGGAATTAAAGACGATGTGGCTGCAGCAGCCGAGGATCTCGCCGAATTCTTCCTCGCGGTAGGCCGGCGCGTAGATGTGGACCTCCCCCGGAAAATGCTCCGCCGCGAGCTTTGCCTCAAACAGGGAGCTCGCCGCCGTCCCGGAGAGATACCGCGCCATCAGGCCGTAGACCCGGTACATCGAAAAGGCCTTTTGCGCGAGCAGGATCTTGCAGCCGCTTTCTTCTTCAATCCTCCTGCAAAGCTCAAGATTTCGCACGAGCATCTCCTCGTCGAGCACAAAGCAGGGCGTGGGGAGATTTTTAAACAGTTCGGAATAATTTTTCAATCCGCGTCCCTCTCCGGATCCGTTTCCAGCCTCTTTCGTATAAAGTTGGGTATGTCAAAGTATTGCGCCCGCAGTTCCGGGTCGTAATATTCCACGTCGTCCCGCCGGATGTGAAAATGCGCGTTCCAATCGGTGCCCTTGTTTTTGGTGATGAGCACGAACATATAAAACCCGCCGACGATCATCGGGCAGGTGAAGATGACCGGTTTGTATGCGACGTCGTCCCGTCCCCGCAGATAGCGCATCAGCTCGCGGTATTCCCGCCGCCCCGCCGAAAACAGGGGGGCCCCGGTCTGCACGCAGAGGACGCCCGTCTCGGAGAGCGCGGCGATGCAGTTTTGATAAAATTCGTCCGAGTAGAGGACCTTCGCGGGCCCGACCGGGTCGCAGCTGTCCACCAAGATGCCGTCGAGATCCTTTTGCCCCTTGACGTACTCGAAGCCGTCGGCGATCACGACCTTCGCGCGCGGGTCATGCAGCGCCTCCACCGCCTCGGGCTCGTATTCTTCCGCGATCTCAAGGATCTCGGAGGAGATGTCGCAGAGCACGGCCTCGTCCACGGGGTATTTCAGCGCCTGCTTCATCGTGAGGCCGGTCCCGCCGCCGATGATCAGCACGCGCTTCGGGTCTTTTTGGCAGTCGAGCGGGAGATGCGCCATGATCTCGTTGTAGAGGAATTCCGTGTTGACCGAGGACTGCACGATGTCGTCGATGACGAGCGTCTTTCCGAGGTCCTTGTGCTCAAAGATCATGACCTTTTGGCCGCATTCGGCCTCCCGCTCATAGAGGATGCCGCCGATCTCGTAGCCGAGCTTCATGGAATCGGACTCGTCCTCAAAGAACATCAGCTTTTCTTTTTGATTGTCTTCGTCATAAATTTTCAGGATCATCTTTCGGCATCCTTTGACATTTTTATAATATATACTTTATTATATACGGATTTCGGGTTTCCTGCAAGTCCGGCGGGCGGTGGGAGAGCCGTTTTTTCGCCGCCGGGCGGCCGGGCCGGCAACTCGCGGCCATCAGGGGGATCTTTAGGAAATAAGGCGACAACGTGGGGCCAATCGCTCCATCCCCGTGGGATCTTTAAGCCCTCGCGCTAATCAGCGGGAGCCTATTTTTTATGCCCTGTCGAGAATTGCCATTACTTTTTGCATTTGGTATGATATGATGACGATGAAGATGAAGATGGTAAATAAACAACAACACAACGCCCATACACGGTTATTGTACGGAGAGAGGTTGTAAAAGTGGGATTGGTAAAAGGAATGTTGCATATTAACGGTGTGGCAGATATGGAATTAACGGGAGTTTCACGGGAATTTATTTTGGCTTATGCGCGCTTGCAGGTGCCAGAGCACCCAAATGCGACGATCGCGGTGCGAATGGCGGACGGTGCGACCGTTGATGCTTATGATGATTTCAAATGCATCCCGGAAGAACTGATTGAAACCTGCATAATTAAGCAATGCCCAAAGGATATTCATCCGGTTAAACGGCAGATAGACGAGGCCTACCGCTGCAGGCTCATAATCACCGACGAAAACGGCAACGTTATAACTGACGAGGTCTGCTGGTGATACTGGTATGCTTTCGGCATCAGCGTGGAGGAGCTGGCGGGGGCGGGAGGCGCGAACAAAGATAATTCGATTTAGCAAATTAAATCGCAAACGCTGCTAACACGTTGCTAACAAAACCAAAAATAAGACAAAAAATATCCGCATAGGCGAGCCGAAAGACGGCTTACTTATGCGGAAATCTTTGGTGGAGACGTCCGGGCTCGAACCGGAGACCTCCTGCGTGTGAAGCAGGCGCTCTAACCTGCTGAGCTACGCCTCCAGATGTGCTTCGTTATTATAGCACAGGGAAACGGATCTTGTCCACAGCAAAATGCGAAAAAATCGAAAATCCGGGCGGCGCTTTTCCGGCGCAGGAAAAAATTTATAATTCGTTCACCGCCTTGCCGCCGTTTCGGTGTAAAATAATACCGGATTTAAAAAAAGGAGCGGATGGTTTGTGATGATGCAAAAACTGCGGGATTTTATGTACGGGAGAAACGGCACCGACGCGCTCGCGCTCGCTTTCCTTGCCGCCGGCGTCCTGCTGGGGATCCTCTATCGGTTTACGGGCTGGATCCCGGTCTACGGGGTGTCGCTCGCCTGCTACATTTACAGCCTTTTCCGCACCTTTTCGCGCAGCGTGGGCAAGCGCCGGGCCGAGAACGCGAAGTTCGTGGGCCTCTGGTGGAAGGCGAAGAATCGGTGGGGCCTCCTGCAAAGCGGCGCGGCGGAGCGAAAGGCGTACCGCCATTTCCACTGCCCGAACTGCCGGCAGAAGATCCGCGTCCCCCGCGGCAGGGGCAGAATTGAGATCCGCTGCCCGAGCTGCGGTACGGCTTTTATCAAAAAGGTCTGAGCCGGGAGATAAGAAAAGAAAAAGAGCCTCGGAAGAGGCTCTTTTTTTAACGTTTCCATGAGCCGCCCGGAGCGGCCCCGCGCTTTTTCACGCGACGATAAGGGACGGCGATCTCCGCCCGGCGGTCGCCCGGAGGTCACCCGCGGGCGTCGGTCTATCGAAAGCTTCGCCCGGCGGTCGCCCACGGCCGCCGATCGATCGGGGGCCCCGCCCGGTGGCGCGATCCGGGCGTCCGCAGAGAAACGCCGCGCCGCCCAAGGTCATTCAAAATACCGCTTCGCGCCGCCGTGATAGGCGCCGACCTTCGAGGAATAGGCGGTCTCGGCGTTTACCTCCGCGCCCTTCACATGGGCGGAGGCGAGCTCGTCCAAGTTTTCAAACAGGGCGGAGAGCATCGCCTCCACCTCGTCGGCCGGGAGATCGGAGCGGCAGACCAGCAGCGCCTCGACCGAGAGGGTCGCGCAGGAGATGTCGGTGCCGTAGACGTCCGCGGTGACGGTGGCGTAGGAGAAGAAGGGATACTGCTCGATCAGCTTCGCGGAGGCCACCGAGGTCATGCTCAAAAGCCGGACGTCGTGCGTCTTGATATATTCGAGCACGCCCGCGCTGGGCAGGGCGGAGACGACGAACGCGGCGTCCGCCGCGCCCTTGGCCATGGACTCGGAGGCGTCGGAAAAATTCTGGTATTTGACGGTGATGTCGTCGTAGGAGATGCCGTGCGCCTCAAGGATCGCACGGGCGGCGGCCTCGGTCGCGGTGCCGGACTCGCCGACGGCCACAACCTTACCCGCGAGGCCGCCCACGGAGGTGACTTCGCTCTCCGCCGGCACGACGACCTGCACGGTCTTGGCGTAAAGCGCGGCCACGACCGAGACGCCCTTGAGCTTATGTTCCGCGAACATCTCCGCGCCGTTCAGCGCGTAATACAAAATGTCGTTTTGCGCGATCGCGAAGTCCGTCTCCCCGTTCGCGAGCATGCCGAGGTTCGTGACGGAGCCGTCCGTCGATAAGATCTCCGTGTGGCAGCCCGCGTACTTGTCCCAGATGGCGGCCATGTAGTTGCCAAAGGTGTAATACGTGCCGGAGGTCCCGCCGGTGGCAAAGCGGTATTGTTTCCCGGGGTCCTCCGTTTTGGAGCAGCCCCCGAGCAGGACGAGCGCCGCGAGCAGCAGGGCGGCGGTTTTCTTCCACATAAAAATCACTTCCCGGATGTCAAATTCGTGACGCTGTAAAGCCACAGGGCCCCCAGAAGCTCCTGCGGCACAAACCCGGCCAGCAGCCGGTACTCGTGCGGGAGCTTCGCCCCGGTCATGGCGGGCGCGATCAGCGAGTAAATAAAAGAGAGGATGTCCCGGCGCTCGAGCTTTCGGAGCAGGGCGGAGCGGTGGCGGAGGTCCCGCTCGGCGCCGAGCGCGAGCTCCACGCGTTCCGCGCCCTGTTTCCAATAGGGCAGGAACGCGGTCAGGATCTCCGAGGTGAACCCGTCGCCGCTGTAAACGGGGGTAGGGTCGACCTCGAAGCATTCCCCGGCGATCTCCGCGGAGACAAGGCCGAGCAGGATGGGCATTCTTCCCGGGCGCAGGCGCCGGCTTTCCGCGGCGCTCCGCACCAGCTTGGTGTGGAAAAAATCCCTCGCCGCGGTTTCGGCATAGATCCCGGTCCCAAGCAGCAGCGCCGGAAACGTCTCCCGGCACGCCTGCGTCAGCGGGCCGGCCGTCCCGGGGATGAAACTGTAACGGTCGCCCTCGAGGTATCCGAAGCTCTTCATGGTGTCGTTGTAGCCGAGGATCAGGTTCCGGGCGGAGAGCAGGGTGTCCCACTCCATGCTTTTGCCGAGGGACCACTGCGGCCGGATCACGCGCACCGGCAGGTCGGTCTCATAGTTGCGCTCGAGGCCGGCGGCCTTGAGATCCACGGCGAGGATCTCGTCCGCGCCCATGTCGAGCGCCAGATTGACCGGCAGATTGTCGCTGTATCCGCCGTCGATATATTTTTTTCCGCCGATCTCTCTGGGCTGCATGGAGGGAAAGACCGCGGAGGAGGCCATCATATATTCCGGGAGCATGCCCTCCGGGATGTCGGAGAGCAAAAAGGGCGCGGGCTTCATCGAGGGGTATTCCGTCGTCATCATGCCGTACGCGACGCCGCTTTTTCGCATCCTCTCCTCGCTGAACCAGACGCCCATCAGCTCTTTGAGCGGGGAGGGGTCCATCCGCGTGGTGATGGCGTCGCCCAAAAAATCGAGAAAGACCGCCTTCATGGATTCCGGGAGAAACTTTGCCTCGGCGATCGTCGCGGGCCGCTTTCCGGAGCGCAGGATCACATCCTCGGTGCGCAGGCGAAGCCACATCTGTTTCGCGCTCTCAAAATCGCCGGACGCCATCATGGCGCCGTTGAGCGCGCCGACCGAGGAGCCGGTGACGATCTGATAGTCGATGCCGAGCTCGCGGATCGCCTGCCAAAAACCGATCTCGTAGGCGCCTCTGGAACCGCCGCCCGCAAGAACGATGCCTCGTTTCATAAAGCTCCTCCCTTCGGTTTGCCGCCAATTTTCTTTTATATATTATCATTTAGATAGGAAAAATTCAACGCAATCTTTTCCAGAGGAAAAGGAGGGGCGCGCGAAGAAACCATAGAAAAAAACAAAAAGGGGCGCGTCGGGAATGTACGCAGGCCGGCCGATCGGCAAACCTGCGGGCCGCTTAGCAGCAGCGGCAGCGATTAAAACAGCGATTACAACAACGGTTTATGCACCGGTTTAAGCACCGGTTGAGGCACCATTGAAAGCATCTGCAAGAGCACATCCTTTTTCGCCCCCTTTTCATTGCGCCGTTAAGGCGCCATCCCATCCTATGAAGTTTGTGCCTCCGGCGTTATTCCAAGTAGGGAAAAGGAGAGGGACGGCGGGCGGCGGCGGAAGTCCATCCGATTTTAAGGTATAACAAATAAGCCCGGCGTCCCCCGGATTACGCGGGAGGCGCCGGTTTATCAAAAGACGGCCGGGCCTACCCAAAACGGTAAACCCGGCTGTAAAAACGATGTGTCAAGCGGCGCGCCGCCCGCGGGGCCGCCGCAAAACCCGTCAGGCCCTCCATCGGCGCGGGAAATTACAGCGTGAGCGAAGCCGTGGCGGGCATGAGCGCGGTGACCGGGCTGATCGCGGGGTTTACCCTCGAGGTCCTCACGTGGAGATCAAGCTCGCCTTCGTAATAATAGTGCCGGTAGGTTTCAAAGGGCTTCGTCACCAATACGTAGTCGTCTTCCGACCAGTATTCGTAGTCGGAGGGTTCGTTCGCGTCCCCGGTTACAAAACTCCTCGCCGACCGGATGATCCCGCCGTTTAAGAGTATAAGGTTGCTGCTCTTGTAGGGGAATAACCAAAAGATCCTGCCGGTGTTCCCGGCGTTCACCGTCAGCGCGCCGTCCACCACGATTTTTTCGCTGATTTCCTCCGGCGGGCCGAGCTCGAAATCGGAACGCAAATGGATTCCTGTGGCTCTCTCGCCGGTCACGGTCATGTCCCCGCGCACCCGGAACTCGACGCCGGTGCAGTCGTAATTCGCCACAGCCAAGCCTTGGACGCCCGCGCCGTCCACCGTCAGGTCGCCGCCGATCGTGACCTTGCTGCCGCTGTCTAATATGGCGTTGTCGCCGCCGCCGATTTCCAAAGGAATCAACAGGCTGGCAAAGCGCCCCTCTCCAAACCACCCGCCGGTGGAGGCGAACGCGGCGTCCGTGACATGAGCGCCGTTTTGATAGACGCTGATGGTTCCGCTGTTTACGCTCGCGTACCGTATTTCAAGCAGAGACGCCGCGGGCAGGCTGTTCCACTGGACGTAGCTGCCGCCCGCGGTGCTGAGATTCCCGACCTGTTTTCCTCCCGAAGCCCCCACGCCCTGAGCGGCCCCGAAGATGGTGGCTCCCCCGCCGAGTACCGCATCCTCCGCCTCGAGTTTTCCCAAGCCGGTTCCCGCCGCCCGCGCCGTTTGCGGCAGCAGCATAACTACCATTAAGAAGGCCAGCGCGCCGGACAGTGCTCTTTTTATCTCTCTCATACCTGTTTCCTCCCGTAGTATAGATTGATTGTTGCGGGTTTTCCGCGTTACTCCCTGATGGCGAACAGGATGTTGTCCACCGTCAGACGAACGGGGTATCGCGCCGTCTCTCCCGGATTGGGGTCGGGCCAGCGGATGGCCTTTTCCTCCAATGTGACGTCTCTGAAGCGGTCTAAATCCTTTAGGCTGTTGTAGGGCATGGTTTCGATCAAATCCTTCATATGAAAAAGGATGCTGTTGCCGTGCTCAAATTCCACAAGCAGGGTATAATCGTCCCCCGGCGTCACTTTGAGCAGTTTGCTCATTGGACTCTGCCTCCTTTCCTCGGGGCAATGAAAAAGTAAAAAATCCCCTATACTGCTGAGTATAGGGGATTTTTTTTTCGACCGCTATCGGCCGAATGAAGTATATTTTTCCATAAAATCAAAGAATTTTTAGTTTTTCGGCTTTTTTTACGGCCGCGGCCCTGCCGCCGACCTCCAGCTTCCGGTAGATGTTCGCGAGATGCGTCTTGATCGTGGCGCCGGACACATACAGCCGCGCGGCGATCTCGTCCCGCGCGAGCCCCTCGGCGGCGAGGGCCAGCACCTACAGCTCCCGCTCGGTGAGCGTCACGGGATTCTCCGGGGCGCGCCTGAGGCTCTCCATGTAGCGCTCGCAGGCTTCGAGCAGCTCCGCGACGTAGCCGTCGCGGGAATCGTTTTGCGCGAGATGCCGCAGCATATCGGTTATTTCGGGCGCGTACTCCGCGAAGGGCAGGATCAGGTGATCCGCCCGCCCCATGTCGATCGCCTCCGCCAGTCTCGCCGCGCCTTTTTTCATCCCGTACAGCCGGTATCTGGCGGCGGCGGCGAGGATGTCGTTGTGCAGAAAGCCGAGCTGATTCCGAAAAATGCCGAAGGATTGCGGGAGGGTCTCCGTCAGCATCTCCAGACGGATGTAGTCCTTTTCCAGCAGCAGGGCCTTTCCTTGGACGAGAAAGGGAAACGCCATGCCCTGATACATAAAATTGGCCGGGGAGTGATCGCCCGTCCGCAGCCACTCGGGGATGCGGTCCGGCCGGGCCATGCAGCCGTAGGCGTAGCCCTCGATCAGATCCAGCGTGGTGCTGTAAACGGCGTTCTCCTCCTTGGAGGCGTCGGTTCGGAGCCGCCGCAGGTGCTCCAGCGCCTCGCCGATCTTGCCCTGATAGAGATAAAGCCGCACGAGCGTCAGCCCAGAGCAGAGGATGATGCCGGTCTGCTCCATGGTCTGCGCCTTGTAGATGGCTTTAAAGGCGTTGAGCTCCGCCGCCTGCCAGTCCCCGGTTTCCAGCGCGTATTCGGCCAGCGTCACATAGTCGCAGCCCGCGCCGCAGCCGGACGAAAGCCTTGAAAACGCCGGAAACTCGGCTGCCATAAACTCCGCCGTCTCCTTTAGGCTCCCCGGTTCCCGGTAATAGGTGTAGAGGAAATGGGGCGAGCCGAAGGTGAATTCGGCGTCCCGCTTGACGAGGCAGGAGACGCCGCCGTCCAACAGCCGCAGCGCCTTGTGGGTGAAAAAAAGCATCTGACGCGCGTCGTTGAACGCGACGAAAATACGCGCCACGCTGATCTCCGCGAGGACGCGGTCGCGGCGGCCGGGGCGGCCGGGGCGAATCTCCGCAAGCCCCTCGTAATGCGCCTCCAGCTCGTCGAGACGGGACACGGCGTCCCGCGCGGCGGCCCCGCCGCCGCTAAAAAGGAGCAGCCCGACGATGTATTGCAGATAGGCGAGCGGGTACCGAAAAAGCAGCCCGCGGGGCGCGGCGGCGAATATCTCCGCGGAGCCCTCAAATTCGGAGGAATCCTTGGTGATGGCGTCCTCCTCGTCCAAGAGGGAAAGGACGCGCTCCGTCTCCCCGGCGCGGCAGAGGTAGGCATAGGCCGGTTTGAGCGCCTTTTTCATCAGGAACCATTCGCCCACCCGCCGATAGAGCGAAGAGACCTCCGCCGGGTCCGTCTGCCTGTCCCGCAGGAAGGCCAGCAGCACATGGTGGATCCGGTAGACGCCCTTTGCCTCATCGTAATAGACGAAGGCGTTTTCCTGACGCAGCTTTTTGAGGATTTCGCCGGCCCGCCGCCTCGTTTAAGCCGCCGGCCGCCGCCGCCACCCGGTCCCAAAACGCCTCCCTCGTGTCGCTGTCCGAATAGAAGGACGTCCACACGACCCGCACGCTCCTTGCGGCGAGGAATTCCCGCACCGCCGTAGTCTTGCCGTAGCCCATCGGGGCCTCCACTATGGTCAGAGGATAGTCGAATATGCTCATGAGGGCGCGGTTGACGCGCTCCCTTTGGAGAGTCTTGCTCTTTTTCCCGGGATGGCCCTCCTTCCGCGCGGGGTGTTCTTTGCGTCCCCGCCCCGGAAAATTTCGTGGCTTCATTATATATACTTCCGGCCGCGGGGGATTGCAAACGGATTCGCCGCCGCGCGGCGGCGGGGCAGGCGGGCCCGAGCGCGGCCGACAGGAGCGGCCCCGTAAATCAAAAAAAGACCGCCTCAAAGCCTTTGCGCTTTGAAGCGGTCTTTTCTTTACTCCGTTTGGAGGTGCCGCTCAAAAATTCGCTTGGTTTCGCGAATCCCGAAGCGGCGCTCTCCTTGGGCGGCGCGGCTATCGTTCCGCCGGGGGCTTCGCCTTTTTTCCGGCCGACTTCGCTTTTCCTTGCAGTTCCGGCACGGGGGGCGCGTCGTTTTTGGGAATGTGCATCTTTTGATGGCCTTCGGTTCCGTGCGGTTCTTTGGGGTCGGGGCGGCGCATGCCTGCTTTCGCCATGTACATAACCTCCGCTATCGATCGTTTCCCGGCTTGTGGCGGCTGCCGGACTGTTTTTTGTTGTTGCGGCCCTCGCCGTCAAGCGCGCTTTCGGCGAGGGTGGGGCCGCCTTTGGATTTTTGTTCCCGCACCTCTTTGGGGTCGAGCTGGCTGTCTTTCGGCATAAAATCACCTCAAAAGAAAGTATTTGCAGCCGGCGGCCGGATATTCAAGACGGCAAACGAGAAAAGAGGCGGAAATTTATGACCGGTCGGCGGCACGCGGCCGGGAAAGAGACGGCGACGCCTCCATGCCTGCGGCCGCGCGCGGTTTGCTCAAAAGGCAGGGACCGGGAAGCGCCCGCAAAGACGTCCGGATCCGCGGCTCCCGCCGGCCGTCCGGCGTCGGCGGGCATCTGTCGGGAGCGGCGGCGCTCCCGTTTTTTGCGGATGATTCAATGGAAACCGCCCGTTATGGGAGCGAAGCGGCGTCCCCGGATCATGATAAAAAAGCCGCCCGGCGGGATACCGGGCGGCTTTTATCGGATCAGTGGAAAATAAAAAGTTGACGGGGCGGCCCCGTCAACAAACGCGGATCTATGGAGGTTCCTATTGCACGGGCAAAATCCAAGTTTAACAAAAAGCCTCCGTTTTCGGCTTGTTTAAGCCGTTTTTTCGGAGGCTTGATGGAGCTGATAACGCGACTCGAACGCGTGACCTCATCCTTACCAAGGATGTGCTCTACCTACTGAGCTACATCAGCAAGTGGCGACCCGGATGGGGCTCGAACCCACGACCTCTAGCGTGACAGGCTAGCGTTCTAACCAACTGAACTACCGGGCCACATGTGACCATCTAAACGGCCGACGCTGATTATTATACCTAAGAAGGACCCTGTTGTCAAGAGCTTTTTTTCGTCTTTTTTCCAAGCCGGGGCGGGGCGATTCCGTTATAAAAACAGGATCCCGAGCAGCGCGCCCGCCGCGATAAACGCCACGGGCGGGACCCGCTTGAAGCGGTGGGAGGAGAGCAGCAGCAGCGCGAAAATCCCCATGGCGGCGGGGCTCGCGAGGTCGGCCCAAGCGCCGGTCTCCCCAAAACGCGGTAGCGTCAGCACCGAAATCTCAAAGATCGAGAGCCACGCCGCGAGCACCAGCCCCGCGACCGCCGGGCGCAGCCCGTAGAAGGCGTCGGCCACGTGCGGGTTCTCCCGAAACTTATCGAGAAATTTTGAAAGCAGGATGATCAGGATGAAGGAGGGCAGCACGAGCGCGAGGGTGGCGGCGATTCCCCCGAGGACGCCGTAGGTCTTGTAGCCGGCGAACGTCGCCATGTTGACGCCCATCGGCCCGGGCGTGGATTCGGAGATGGCGATCATGTTGACCACGTCGGCCTCGGTGAACCAGTCGTATTTCTGGGCCATCTCGTGGATGAAGGGCAGCGTGGTGAGGCCGCCGCCGACCGCGAAGAGGCCGGTTTTAAAGAATTCCCAGCAGAGCAGGACAAAATCGCTCATGGCTTCGCCTCCCGGCTGTTGTGGAAGGAGAGGATGCCGGTCAGCAGCGCCGCGAGCACCAGCCAGACGGTGGAGACCTCCGTGAAGACGGAGAGCAGAAATACCACGGCGAAGATGACGCCGCCGAGCGGATCCCGGACGCCGCTTTTCCACATTTTGACCATCGTGCCGACCATCAGCGCGCAGGCGGCGATCCGGATGCCGGCGAGGGCCGACTGCACCGCGGGGATGTCCGCGATGTTGCGCAGCATGGCGGCGACGATTGTGATGATAAGGATGGAGGGCGCGATAACGCCCAGCGTCGAGAAAATTGCCCCGGTCACCCCGCGCTTGCGGTATCCGGCGTGGATGGCCGTGTTGACGGCGATGACGCCCGGCGTGCACTGGGAGAGGGCGAAGAGATCGGTCAGCTCCTCGCCGGTCATCCAGCCGCGCCGGTCGACAACCTCATGCTCGAGCACCGGCAGCATGGCGTAGCCGCCGCCGAACATCAGCGAGCCCACTTTAAAAAAGGAAGTAAAAAGCGCGGAATAAGCGGTCATTCTTCTTCTCCAAACATATCGCCCGGTTGGTATCCGACCGGCGGGTTTTTGACAATCCCGGCGCAGACGTCCCCGTCCGTCCCGGTGATTAAGATGTCCTGCACCGTGCACAGCAGGCTCTTGACCGCCGGAATCGTGACCGGCACATAGTTTTTGGTATAGCCCTGCATCAGGCCGTTTCGGATCTCCGATTCGATGAGCACCGGCTCGGTCCGGCCGAGCATGTTTTGCAGGAACGCCGCGCGGGTCTCGGCGGCCGCCTCGGAGACGCGGTCGGAGCGGCGCGCCTTCTCCGCGTTGGGGATCTGGCCGGGCAGGAGGGCGGCGTCGGTGCCGGGCCTTTTGGAATAGGCGAAGACGTGCACCTTGGCAAAGGCGATCTCCTTGACGAACGCGAGGCTCTCCTCAAAATCCTCCTCGGTCTCGCCGGGGAAGCCGACCATCAGGTCGGTGGTGAGCGCGGGATTTTCAAAGACCTCGCGGATATTCGCCGCAACTTCGCGGTAGCGCGCGGTGTTGTATCTGCGGCGCATCGCGGCGAGGGTCCGGTCGCAGCCGCTCTGGAGCGAGAGGTGAAACGACGGGCAGAAGCTCTCCATGCCGGCAAAGCGCTCGATGTCCTCCCTTGGGAGAAGCTCCGGCTCCAGCGAGGAGAGGCGCACCCGCGGCATGATCCCGCAGGCGAGCTCCACGGCGTCGGCGAGCCGCAGGCCGAGGTCCCGGCCGTAAAACGGCAGGTTGATGCCGGAGAGCACCACCTCCCGGTAGCCCTTGCCGTAAAGAAGCTCCAGCTCGCGCGCGAGGTCCCCGAGCGGCTTCGAGCGGACGAAGCCCCTCGCCTTCGGGATAATGCAGTAGGCGCAGCGGTTGTCGCAGCCGTCCTCGATCTTCACGAAGGCGCGGGTGCGGTCGAGCATGCCCTCGGCCATCATCGGCTCGAAGGGTTCGTCCGGCGTGTGCGGCGTGATGTGGACCACGCGCTTGCCGTCGAGCGCGTCGAGCACGGAGGGCAGCAGCCCGCCGCGGTCGGCGGCGCCGAGCACGATGTCCGCCTCGAGCACGCAGGCCGCCTGCTCCGGGAAGGCCTGCGGAAAACACCCGGTCAGCGCGACGACGGCCGAGGGGTGCTCCCGGCGGAAGCGGTGCACCATCTGACGGGATTTCCGATCGCCGGTGCCCGTGACGGTGCAGGAGTTGACGATATAGGCGTCCGCCTCCTGCTCGCAGTCCACGATCTCAAACCCCGCCTTGCGGAATTCCTGCTCCATGATCTGCGTCTCATATTGATTGACTTTGCATCCAAGGGTATAAAACGCGGCCTTCATCGGTCTCCTCCGTCCATCCAATCTAATGGTTTATTATACTATAAGCGCCCGCGGTTGTAAATGCCGTCCCGGCCGGGGAAGGGGAAAAACGGGGGGCCGCGCGGCTTGTAATCGCGCGCCGTTCATGCTATGATTATTTTGTATAATTATCTTTGTTTTTTGCGGCTTTCGCGGCGATTTCCGCTTTCGGCGGGGACGGCGCGGGCCGCGGACGATGCAAAACGAGGGATGGAGGCCATAGGATGAGGACTTTAAAGCCGTTCTCTTTTCAAAAGCTGATGGGCATGATCGTTGCCGAGCATAACGACCGGGGAAGCATCTTCGGCGTCACGGACCTCTATCACGCGGGAAGAGCCAGAATCCCCGTCTTCGGCCAGCGGATCGAGAATCCGATCGGCGTCTCGGCCGGCCCGGTCACCCAGCTCGCGCAGGGCATCGTCGCGGCCTACGCGGCGGGGGCCCGCTACATCGAGCTGCGCACGCTTTATGCCGGGGAGCGGGAGCCGGTGCCGAAGCCCTATATCGACGCGCCCGGCGAGATGTTTCACGTCGGCGGCGCGACCGAGCTCTCCGCGGAGCAGGCCTTCAACGAATACGTCAAGGCGTGGTACGCGGTCAAGCTGATCTCCTCAGGCTACAGCCTCGGCGTGCAGGAGGGCTTCATTTTCAACATGTCCCTCGGCGGCAGCCTCGAGGGGCTGAAATCCCGCCCGGTCGACAACTTCATCGAGGGCCTCAAGAGCGCCGAATACACGCCGATCTGGCGCGAGTGCGAAAACTGGGCCCGCGCCCATATGAATCTTTTGGACGGCGTGGACGGCTCCTATATCTCCGACATCAGCGCCGGCGTCAGCGACTCCGTCACCTATGTGCCGAGGCCCGGCGCCACGGCCGAGGAGATCGAGGCCGCGGCCGCGTGGCTCATCGGGGAAAAGAGGCTCCACACCTTTGTCCGCATCGAGCCGACCATGCTCGGCTATTACGGCGTCCGCGGCATCCTTGACATCGGCGGCTACGGCGATCTGGAGCTCGAGAAGGAGCGCTTCGACCGCGACCTCCAGTTTGACGACGCGAAGGCCATGTTCCTGCGGCTCCAGTCGCTCGCGGATTCCCGCCGTCTGGAATTCGGCGTGAAGATCGCGGGCGGCCTGCCTGTTCGCAAGCGGGGCGACCTGCTCTACGACGAGATGCTCCTCACCGGAAAGGCGCTGTTCCCGGTCACGTTCGCGCTGGCCGAAAAGATTGCGGGCGAGTTCGGCGGGGGCCTGCGCGTCTCCTACGCCGGGGGCGCCGACATCGCCACCGCCGCGAAGCTCTTTGAAGCCGGGGTCTGGCCGGTCACCTTTGCGTCCGAGCTGATGAAGCCCGGGGCCCACCTGCGCCTCAAACAGATCGCCGATGCGGTTTCCCGCTGCGATTACGCGCAGTTTTCCGGTATTTTCACAAGCGACCTGCCGGAGATCGAGAAGGAGGCCTACGAGAGCGGGAGGTATAAAAACCGCTATCTCCGCCGCGCGCCGAAAGCGCCCGGCCCGATCCCGGCCGGCCCCTGCCACATTTCCCCGTGCAGAAGCGCCTGCCCGCTGGGGCAGGACATCCCCTATATTCTCCGCTTGATTAAGGATGGGAAGAAAAAAGAGGCCCTCGGCGTCATCCTTGAGCGCAACCCCCTGCCGTTTACGACCGGCGCGCTCTGCGCGCATCCGTGCATGGACGCCTGCACCCGCCGGTTTTACGAGTGCCCGATCGACATCCGGGGCGAGCGGTACCGCGCGGCCAAGGAGGCCTGCTTCGACGTGCTCGACGCGACCTCCAAGACCAAAAAGGATAACCTGCGGGTGGCCGTGGTCGGCTGCGGACCCGCCGGGATCGCCGCCGCCGCCTTCCTCGCGCGGAGGGGCTGCCCGGTCACCGTTTTTGACAGATCCGTGCGCCCGGGCGGCGCGATCCAGAAATATATCCCGAAATTCCGCGTCCCGGATTCGGACTTCGAGTGGGACGTCACGCTGACGCAGGCGCTCGGCGTCGAGCTCGAGCTTGAGCACGAGGTCGCGTCCCTCGATGAGCTGCGCGATCTCGGCTATGAGCATATCGTGCTCGCGGTCGGCGCCGAGGAGCCGATCCCGCTGAAGCTCGCCTTCGGGAAGAGCGCCCCCGCGCTGGAATTCCTCGAAAAATATAAAGAAAATCCGGATTCCCTCGCGGAATCCTATCTTGGCAACGTGGCGGTCGTCGGCAGCGGCATAGAGGCCGTGGACGCCGCGCGCTCGGTCAAGCGCCTGCCCTCCGTCGAATCCGTCACCGTCGTGGCCGACTGCCCGATGGAGCAAATGGCCGCGCGTCCGGAGATGATCGCCGCCGCGAAGAGCGAGGGCGTCCGCTTCCGGGAGCTCCTTTTGCCGACCGGCCTGCGCGGCGGGTGGCTGCTCTGCCACCGGGCCGCGCCGGGCGAGCCGCAGAAGGACGGTACCATCCCGATGGAGGATACCGGCGAGAAGGACAAGGTCGAGGCCGACTGCGTGATCGCGGCGCTGGGCGAGCGCCCCGCGTCCCCGCTTTTTGAGGAGATCGGCGCGGACGTCTCCGTCGTCGGCGACGCGGCGCACGGCCGCACCTCCGTCGCCGAGGCCGCCGCCGACGCGCAGCGGTTTGCCGCCAAGCTGGTCCGCTTCCACGGCGACCGCTGGCTGCCTTATAACGAAGCGCCGGATCTCGCTTTCCTGCCCAAGCGGGGCAAGGTGATCGCCGATTGCGCCAAATGCCCGGAGAGCAGCCGCTGCCTCGAATGCGAGACGGTCTGCGAGTTCTGCGCGGAGTGCTGCCCCAACCGCGCGTATCTCCGCGTCGCGCTGCCGGACGGCGCCCGCTTTCTCTTACATATTTATGAGCTCTGCGACGAGTGCGGGGCCTGCGCCTGCTACTGCCCGTACGACGGGAAGCCCTACCGCGAGAAATTTACCCTCTACCTCAATGAGGAGGATTTCCGCAACGGCAAAAACGATGGCTTCTTTGTGACCGGGGAGGGCAACAACTGCCGCTTCCGCTACCGGGGCAGCGTGTTCAAGTACGACCCGGTCGGTGGCCCGATGGGGATGCTGCCGGACGAGCTCCGGGACGTCGCCGTGGAGATCATCAAGAAATATTCGGTGCTGGTGAAGTCGGAGGAACACTAAGATGGGACATTGCCGACGCTGCCGGAAATGCGTAAACCCGAGGATCCAAGTCAAACTCCGTGAAATAGGCCCGGCGGTCCCGCCCGGCACGCTGCCGGAGCAGGGGAATCCGACCGTGGAGATAAAGAAAGAAAATAACGAAGCGCCCGAAAATCCGCAGGAGCGGTAAGGCGGGACATCGCCGCCGCACGATCTCTATCGCCGCACGATCTTTGGCCGCCACGCGGTCTTTGCCTGCCACACATTTTTCGCCTGCCGCGCGGTCTTCGGCCGCTCGGGGGATTTCCGGGCCCGGCCCCGAGCCTTCCGGAGAGAAGCCGGAACGCCGGTGGCCGCAAAAATTCCGCGCAAAACAAGGAGAGTCAAATGGAAAAACGCATCATCAACTGCCGCATCGTGACGCCGACCGGCGTCACGGAAGGCGATATTTTCATCAAAGACGGCGTCATCGCCGCGATCGGCGAGGGCTGCCCGGAGACCGCGGAGCTTTACGACGCGGCCGGGGCCTTGGTCTTTCCGGGCTTCGTCGACGGACTGACGACCTTTTCGAGCGACGAGCCGGAGCGGGCTTCGGCGTTCGCGCTCTGCGGCGGCGTCACCACGGTTGTGGACTGCGCGGCCCCGGAGCGGGGCGAGAGCCTAAAAGACGCGCTCGCGCGCTGGAAGGCCCGTATGGCGGGCGGCGCGTGCGACTATGCCGCGCACCTGCAAGTCGGCCGCTGGGACGACGCCACGGACACGGAAATTTATGAGCTGCAAACCGACGGCGTCTGCTGCTTTCTGGCCGATCTCACCGCCGCGGAGAGCGTCTCCGACGGGGATCTCTACCGCCTTTTTAAGTCCGTCGGCGAGGCCGACGGCGTTTTGAGCTGCCGCTGCGGAAACGGCTCGATCGCGAAAGCGATGGAGGACGCCTATGCCACGACGGGGCGGACGGAGCCCTACTGGTTCGCGAAATCCCGGCCGGAGCTCTCCGAGGTCGGGGCTGTCGTCCGGGCCTGCATGATCGCGGAGACGGCGGGCACGCCGGTCAACCTGCTGGGGATCAGCACGATCCGCAGCCTCGGCGAGATCACCCGCGCCCGCGGCAAAAACAAAGGCGTCTTCGCCGAGACCAGCCCGCAGTACCTGCTGCTCGACGAGGCGGCGTACAGCGCCCCGGAGGGCGCGAGGCTGCTCTGCGACCCGCCGCTGCGCGCCGGCAGGGAGAAGGCCATGCTCTGGGGAGCGGCCGGCGGCGGCCAGCTGATGGCGGTCTCGTCCGATCATTTCGGCTGGCCGGCGGCGCAGAGGACTTCGGAGGATTTCCGGGAGCTGCCGGCCGGGTTGCCCGGCGTCGGGACGCTCGCGAGCCTCGTCTGGAGCTTCGGCGTCCGCGAAAACAAATTCAGCGCGGAGCGCATGTGCGGCCTTCTGTCTGAAAACCCGGCGCGGCTGTTCGGGCTCTTTCCCAGAAAGGGCGTGCTCGCCGAGGGAGCGGACGCCGACATCGTCGTCTGGGACGACGCTTGGAGATGCGATTCCGACGAGGAAAAACCCGGATTCGCGGCCTACGGCTTTACGCCCTATGCCGGGATGGAGCTCGGCGGGCGGCCGCGCGCGGTGTTCCTCGCGGGGGAGCTCGCCGCAGAAAATGGGCGCGTGCTCCGCGCCGGCGGCGGAAAGTTTGCGCCCGAGGCGGAACCGCAGGTGCGCTGAGGCTGAGAATGGGATAGACGTCTGAAACAGTTCGCTTGTTTCGGACGTTTTTTTATGTAATTTCAGATAACGCACAGTAAATTATAAAATAAGCAGTTTAAATAAAATTTATGTCATATTTTAAATAAACAAAAATAAAAATAACTATTTTTAGAAATAAACCGATAAAAATGGTATTTTTTGCTTGACAATGGAAGATCTAATACAGTATAATTCCAAATGGATCGGTGCAGATTCCCGATAGAGGGAATTCGCGCGAAAAAACGGTTTTGCGATCAGGAAAACCGCGTTCGGAAAGGGGGAGGGCTGCTTGAACAACGAGGAGATCATCGAAAACCTCGCGTCGGAACTGCGCAGGGGGACTGTGGTTCTCGGAGTGCTCAATCAGCTCGACCGGCCGAAATACGGCTATTCTCTGGTGCAGGAGCTGTCGGATAAGGGCGTCCCGGTGGACGGCAACACGCTTTACCCGCTGCTGCGCCGCCTCGAGAAGCAGGGCCTTCTGCGCAGCGAGTGGGAGACCAACGGCTCCAAGCCGCGAAAATATTACGTCCGCACACCGAGGGGCCGCGAGGTCTGCATGAAGCTGCGCGACTGCTGGATCGAGACCGTGGTGTCGATTTCCGATTTGATGAAAGGCGACTGAGCGCCGAATACAATCCGATAGGGGGAGCCTGTTTATGCCCGAACACACCCGCGCCGCCGCGGAAGAGAATCAGGAGAGCGAAAAGATCGTCGGCCGTAACCCGGTCATCGAGGCGCTCAAGGCCGGGCGCAGCGTCGACCGCATCCTCGTCGCGAAGGGCGCGGAGGGGCTCGGGCGGCTGTACGCGATGGCGAAGGACGCCGGCGTGCCGGTCAAGGAGGTCTCCCCGGTCAAGATCGAGGAGGAATCCGCCGGAGCCAACGCGCAGGGCGTGATGGCCTTTGCCGCGGCGCACCGCTACGCGGAGGTCGAGGAGATGTTCCAGCTTGCCGAGGAGCGCGGGGAGCCGCCGTTTCTGATCCTTGCCGACGGGCTGGAGGATCCGCACAACCTCGGCGCGCTGATCCGCACCGCGGAGTGCTGCGGCGCGCACGGCGTCATCATTCCAAAGCGTCGAAGCGTCGGGCTCAGCTACGCGGTGTCTAAGACGAGCGCCGGGGCCGTCGAATACGTCCCCGTCGCGCGGGTGACCAACCTGACGGACGAGATCGAGCGGCTCAAAAAGCGCGGGCTCTGGATTTTCTGCGCGGACATGGGCGGCGAGCCCGTGTGGCGGGCGGACATGAGCGGCCCGATCGGGCTCGTGGTCGGCGCGGAGGGGGAAGGCGTCGGCCGTCTGGTAAAAGAAAAATGCGATTTTGTCATCTCGCTGCCGATGCGGGGGAAGATCGATTCGCTGAACGCTTCGGTCGCGGCGTCGGTCGTGATGTACGAAGCGGCGCGCCAAAGGATGGGAATCTCCGCGCGCTGAAAAATAAAAAAATTGTGCGGATATGCGGAAGGGGATCGTGATGTCTGAGAAATATTCTGTTGACGATATTCTGGAAGAAATTAAGCGCAAAAAAGAAAAGCAGGGCGCGGAAACCGGCGGTTACAGCCCGCGCAAAGAGGAATCCCACACGGGCGGAGACTTCTTTGAGCAGCGGCAGACCGGCGCGGCGCAAAGCCGTCCCCAGCCGGCGCCCGCCGTCCCCGCCTACACGCAGCGATACAGCTCGGAGCCGATGACCACCCGCACGATTCAGGTGGACGACACGCTCTCCCAATATTTCGGGCCCACGGAGTGGAAAAACGGCAAGCGGCCGAGGTACGCGGAGCGGCCGCAGGAGGCGGCCCCGGCGGAGGCGCCAAGGGCGCCGAGAGCGCCGGAGTCGGCGAAAGACGGCTTTGCGGTCACCCCGCCGCGCGAGGACTACATCCCGCCGAAGGAGCCGGTCCGCCGCCGGAGAGAAAATCCGGAGGACGCGGTGCCGCGTCCGGAGAGGGGCTTCGAGCGCGCCGCGTTCGTCTCGGAGCGGGGACAGCCGGCCGAAAAACCCGCCGCGCCCGTAAGAGCCGCGACGCCCGCGGTATCTGCGACGCCGCTGCCGCCGGATCAGATCCCCGTGCAGGAGGTCCCGGCCCCGCCCGCGGAAAAAGAGACGTTTCGCGTCAGCATCCCGGAGGAGAATTTCTTTGAGGAGCCGGAGGCCCCGTCCGCCGCGGACGGGCCGGTGACCGTCTCCAAAAACAAGGAATTATATAATGAATATGTGGAGAAGCGCAAAAGCAAGGTGCAGGAATTCATGGCGCAGACCAAGGAGCCGACCGAGCAGAATATCCCGACGCTGAATCCGCCGAATAAGATCAAATTTTCCGAATCCAGCAACCGCGACGTGGCGCGGGAGATCATGGCCGCCGCGGCCGAACGGCAGACGGAGGCGGAGGAGGAGCCCGCGGCGGAGGATTACTGCGATCCCTCCCAGAGGGACGCCGTGACGAAAGAGCTCGCCATGGAGCGCACGGGCCTGACGGTCCGGCTGATGCTCACGGCGCTGATGCTGGTCTTTTCCTCGATCCTCTCCTTTGCCCCGATGCTGAATCTGCCCCTGCCCGAGCCGTTTGACTACGCCTCCGGCAGCGCGTTTTTCCCGGCCGCGGAGCTCGCGGTCCTCTGCGTCGCGGCGCTCATCTGCAACAACGCGGTGGGCAGCGGCGTCATCGGGCTGCTCAAATTCCGCGCCACCAACGACAGCTTCGCCGCCTCCGCCGTCATCGGCGCGGGCGTGCTGGGGGTCTCCATGGTCATCCGCCCGGAAAATATCCTTGCCGGCGGGGCCAACCTTTATTTCCCGATCGCGATCTTGTCTCTTTTGTTTAATACCGTCGGCAAGCTGTTTTCGAGCGGCCGCATCATCCATAACTTCCGGGCGCTGACCGAGGGGGAGGGCAAGCATTCCCTGCTTCCGGTCCACAACCGGGATCTCGCCCGGGAGCTGACCGGCCAGACCGACGAGGTGCCGCGCCTGTGCTGCGGGGCCAAGGCCAAATTCTTCACCGGCTTTTTGGAGCTCTCCTATCGCGACGACGCGACGGAGGGCATCGCCAAAACGGTCGCGCCGATCGTCTTTTTCGCCGCGATCATCGCGGCGGTCGGCTCCTTCTTCTTCACCGGAAATATTCAGACCGCGATCAACGGCTTCGCGGCGATCCTGTGCATCGCAAGCCCGCTCTCCGCGATGACCGCCGGCACGATGCCGGTCATGCGCGCGTGCAGGGAGCTCAACCGGCAGGGCTCGATGATCGCCGGCGGCTACACGGCGGAGACCTTCGCCGAGGCGGATTCGGTCCTGCTCGACATCGACGAGCTTTTCCCGAACGGCAGCATCGTCCTGCACGGGATCAAGACCTTCGCGCAGGGGCGCATCGACGAGGCCATCCTCGACGCGGCCTCCGTGATCTGCTCGACGAGGAGCACGCTCTCCGGGATCTTCATCAACGTCGTTCAGGGGGACTACGGCCTGCTCAAGCCGGTGGACAGCATCGTCTATGAGGACGGCATGGGCCTCTCCGCGTGGGTGAATTCGAGGCGCGTGCTGATCGGCAACCGCGAGTTGATGCAGAACCACGGCGTCGACATCCCGTCCCACGACTATGAGGAAAAATATGTCGGCGGCGGCCGGGACATCCTGTATCTCTCCAACAGCGGCGAGCTGACCGCCATCTTCGTATTGAGCTATCATGCCGACCCGGAGGTCGCGCGGTCGTTGGGCCTGCTCGCGAAGCGCGGGATCCGCCTCGTGGTCAACTGCAGCGACCCGAACGTCACGATCGAGAAGATCACGGCGCTCTACGGCTATCCGACCGACCAGATTCAGCTGCTCTCCTCCAAATATCAGGCCAAATGTTCCGAGCTCACAAGGGAGCGGGAGAAGGCCCCCGCCGCCGCCGTCTACGACGGCAGCCTCGGCGCGCTCTCCGACCTGCTCGCGTCCTGCGGGGCCATCCGGGCGACCTCCTTCCTCGCCGCGCTGCTGGAGATCATCGGCATCGTGCTCGGCTTCGTGCTCGTCGTGTTCTTCCTGTTCACCGGGCATCTGGACAGCTTGGGCGTCCACTGGATCGCCGGCTACCAGCTCGCGTGGCTTGGGATCGTGATGCTCGTCACGGGGCTGCGCAAGGCCATTTGACTTCGCTTACGTCTTCCTCATCTTTTTCTCCTTCCAGAGGAGAGGGCCTCGCCCGGACGCGTCTGTTTCCGGCGGGGCCCTCTTCCGTTTCCGGGGATTGCCCCGCCCGCCCCGCGCAACCATGAAGAGCTATTTCGAGAATCGCCCCGCCCGCCGCCTTCCCCCCGCGTCCCCAGCGCTTTGTGCTCTTCATTGCCCGCCGGAGATGCGCCGTCTGCGCTTCCGCTTGGGCGAAAAAGCCGCCCGTCGGCGCGTTTTTTCGGCTTTCTTTGCCCAAAAAGCGGCCGTGGAAAAACAAATTTTCAAAATCCAAAATTTCTTGTTGACAAACGCCGCGGGAGTTGATAGAATAAGCGCAATTACATATTTTCAACGCTTTGATAGGGACCAGTAGCCGTTTTCCGCGCCTTCCCAGAGAGCCGCCGTTTGCTGAAAGGCGGCAGGGCCGGGCCGGCGAACTCACCCTTGAGCGGCCGGCCGAAATCCTTCGGGAGAGTAAGTCAGGACGGTCATTTCCCGCCGGTATACGGGGAGCGCGGCCATCGTGCCGCGGCAGAGGGGGCGCTCTTTGGCGTCAACGAAAGTGGTACCGCGGATATGGAAAGATCCGTCTTTCGATTTATTTCGAAAGGCGGTTTTTTTATTGCCCAAAAACGGACAATAAGAACCGCCGAACAAAATTCAGCGATTGGGAGGCAGACATGAACGAGCTTATTTCGATCACGGTTGGAAAACTTCTCTCGGAGGACGCCAAAAAATTCCCGGACCGGGAAATGATCAAGTATAACGACAGGGATTACCGCAGGACGTGGAAGGAATTCGACGAGGAGACGGACCGCATCGCCCGCGGTTTCATGGCGATGGGCCTTCACAAGGGGGATCACGTCGCCATCTGGGCGACCAACGTCCCGGCTTGGATCATGACGCTGTTCGCGAGCGCGAAGATCGGCGCGGTTCTTGTGACCGTCAACACGGCATATAAAGTATTCGAGCTGGAATACCTGCTGCGGCAGTCCGACGCCAAGGCGCTGGTGCTGATCGACGGCTTCAAGGACACGAGCTACACCGGCATCCTTAACGAGCTGTGCCCGACGCTGAAGGACAGCGCCCCCGGCATGTATGAGAATCCCATGCTCCCGTTTTTGAAGGACGTCATTTACGCCGGGGACGGGGAGACGCCCGCGGGCATGTTCGGCTGGAACGAGC
The DNA here is from genome assembly GCA_017991935.1 of Oscillospiraceae bacterium. Taxonomy (GTDB): domain Bacteria; phylum Bacillota; class Clostridia; order Oscillospirales; family Ruminococcaceae; genus UMGS1668. The sequence continues at coordinate 48,559 of JAGOPP010000003.1, read as the reverse complement.
TCTATTCGATGGCGGACGCCGTTTCCGAGGAGGAGCTCCGGGAGCTCTCGGATTCGCTCGACCCGCAGGACGTCGTCAATATGCAGTACACGAGCGGCACCACCGGCTTCCCCAAAGGCGTCATGCTCACGCATTATAACATCGTCAACAACGGCCTCGCGATCGGCGACTGCATGAAATTCACCGAGGACGACAAGCTCTGCGTGGTGGTGCCGTTCTTCCACTGTTTCGGACTTGTGCTCGCGATCATGGCCTGCGTGACGCACTGCGCCTCGCTCGTGCCGGTGGAGTTTTATTCGCCGCCGAAGGTCATGAAGGCCATCTCCGAGGAGAACTGCACCGCCTTCCACGGCGTGCCGACCATGTTCATCGGCCTTTTGCAGCACCCGCAGTTCCACGAATTCAGCTTCTCGCACCTGCGCACCGGGATCATGGCGGGCTCGCCCTGCCCGATCAAAGTCATGCGGCAGGTCGTGAGCGAGATGGGCGCGCGGGACATCACGATCACCTACGGCCTGACGGAGGCGTCCCCCGCCACGACGATGACGACGACGGACGACACGCTCGAGCTGCGCGTGGCGACGATCGGCAGGCACATGCCTTTTGTCGAGACCAAGATCGTGGATCCCGAGACCGGCAGGACGCTCGGCCCGGGCGAGATCGGCGAATTCTGCTCCCGCGGCTACAACACGATGAAGGGCTACTATAAAATGGAGGAAGCGACAAAACAAGCCATCGATAAAGACGGCTGGCTCCACTCCGGGGATCTTGCAACTGTGGACGAAATGGGTTATTATAAAATAACGGGCAGAATCAAGGATATGATCATCCGCGGAGGCGAAAATATCTACCCGAAGGAGCTCGAGGAGTTCCTGTATCTCCATCCTGCGGTGTCGGATGTTCAGGTGATCGGCGTGCCCAGCGAGCGCTACGGCGAGGAGATCATGGCCTGCGTCATCAAAAAGGCGGACGCCGAGCTGACCGAGCAGGAAATTAAAGATTTTATGTCCGAAAAACTGGCGCGGCATAAGGTGCCGAGCTATGTGGTATTTGTGGATTCCTTCCCGATGACCGCCAGCGGCAAAATTCAGAAATTCAAGCTCAGAGAGTGGGCCGCGGATTATCTGAACCTGCGGAAAAAGGAACAGGAGGGGATCTGATCAGGGGAGTAATCTATGGTGACTGAGGAATTGAATCTCTGCATGGGCTGCATGTCCAAGCTCGACGAAAACGGGAAATGCCGCTGCGGATACGACGCGGAGGTACCCGTCGACCCGGCTTGCCTCGCTCCGGGAACCACGGTCGGCGGGCGCTATCTGGTCGGCCGGACGCTCGAGATGAACGGAGAAGGCATCACCTACATCGGTTTTGATAAAGAAAAAGAGGAGCGCGTCTTCGTGCGGGAATTCATGCCGCAGAGGATCGCCGCCCGCAACGAGCTCACCGGCATCGTGCTGCCGGTCCCGGGCACGGAGCCCCAGTATAAGACGCTGCTCTCCGATTACCGGGATCTCTCGGTCGCGCTGCAAAACCTGCGCCGCTGCTCGTCCATTTTGCCGGTACTGAGCGTATTTACCGAGCGCAACACCGCCTACGCCGTGTATAAGTATGTGAAAACGATTTCCTATGGGGATTATCTTCTCCATAACGGCGGCGAATTTACTTGGGCGCAGGTAAAAAAACTTTTTATGCCGCTGTTTACCAGCATTTCCAATCTCAACGCGGCCGGCGTCCTTCACCGCGGCATCAATCCCAAGACCATCCGCGTGAATTCGAGGGGCCAACTCCTGCTGTGCGGGTTTGGCATCGGCGCGGTCCGCACCGAGGGGACGGAGCTCGATTCCGACCTCTGCGCCGGGTACGCCGCGCCGGAACAGTACTCCGAGAAGGCGTGGCAGGGCCCGTGGACCGACGTCTATTCCATCGCGGCCGTGCTGTATAAGTCGCTGAGCGGCACGCTTCCGGCGGACGCCCGCTCCCGCATGGAGATCGACCGCCTCTGCCCGCCGGAACAGCTCAACCCTTACATTCCCGTCAACGTGGCGAAGGCCATCCATCACGCCATGCAGGTGCCGATCGATTTCCGCACGCAGAGCGTGGATAAATTTACCGCCGAGCTGCTGGAATCCCCGGATTCCAACACGGCGATCTATGAGACGCATCCCAAAAAGGACGAAAAAAGCGTCTCCATCGGCTTGGGGGACACGGGCATCTTTCCGGAAAAGCTCCCGGAGCACAAAAAGCCCGCCTCGGCCCAACCTTCGCGGCCCCACGCGCAGGCCGCCGCCCCCCAAAAAGTCCGCACCCGCGCCCACGCCGGGGCGCGCTGGGGGCTCATCACGGGCATCGTGTTCCTGTCGGTGCTGACCGTCGTGGTCATGCTGATTTTGAATGAATATGAAAACACCCTCGGCGACGGGAAGGAGGAGTCCTCCCGGAACCCGCTCGTCTCCGAGACGGAGATGAGTGGGGAGGAGACCGTGATCGTGCCGAATTTCATCGGCAGGATGCGGAAGGACGTCGAGGGCAACGCGCTCTACGAGGATTTCGGCCTCGTTTTCGAGGAGGAATACAACTCCGAGTATCCGGCCGGGATGATTTTTGAGCAGTCCGTCAACGCGAAAGCGAACGTCCAGCCGGGCATGGCCGTCACGCTGAAGGTCAGCAAGGGCCCGGAGACGACCGGGATGCCGAGCTTGGTCGGCCGGACGGTCGAGGACGCGGAAAAGGCGATGCAGGAGCGGAAGATCACCTATCAGCTCGTGCCGAATTACAGCATGGAATACGACTATCAGGTGGTCTATTCCCAGACAAATGAGAACCACACGGAGCTTTTGGAGGGCGACAGCGTCGTCGTCGGCGGCACCACCGTCCGCGTCTACCTCTATTACGGGGCCAACGAGAGGGCCGGCGGGGAGACGGAGGAGAGCTCCGAGGAGGAGAACTCTTCGCGCGTAATTGTCGTGAGAAACTGGTAAATCCGAGGACGCCGGGAGTTCCGGCAAAGAAAGGATGAGACGATGAAGCTTTCTTTTTCGACGCTCGGCTGCCCGGGCTGGAGCTGGGACGAGATTTTTGCCGTCGCGAAGGATCTCGGCATGGACGGGATCGAAATCCGCGGCATCGAGGACGAGATGTTTGCCCCGGCGACACGCCCGCTGTGCCCGGAGAATCTCGAGGCCACCAAGGAGAGGCTCGCCGAAGCGGGGCTTGAGGTGCCGATGCTGACCTCCGCCTGCTGCCTCGGCGCGGGGGACACCGCCGCCTTTGTCGCGGAGGCGAAGGCCTATGTGGACCTCGCCGCGCGCTTGGGCTCGCAATATGTTCGCGTGATGTGCACCGCGACGCCGCAGCCGGTCGAGACGGACCTCCCGCAGGCGAAACGCCTCTACGGGGAGCTCGCCGAGTACGCCGGAGGGACCGGCGTGCGCGTGCTCATCGAAACAAACGGCGTGCTCGCGGATTCCGCCGTGCTCAAAGAGTTTTTGGAAGGGGTGCCGGAGGAGGGCTCCGGCGTGCTCTGGGACATCCACCACCCGTTCCGCTATTTCGGCGAGAGCCCGGCGAAGACCTACGCCAATGTCGGGGGCCATGTCCGCTATATCCATGTCAAGGACTCCGTGATGGGCCCAAACGGCGCCGAATACCGCATGATGGGCTACGGCGACGTCCCGGTTTACGACGCGCTGTCCCTGCTGCAAAAAGAGGGGTACGACGGCTTCGTCTCGCTGGAGTGGGTGAAGCGCTGGTGTCCGGATCTTGAGGAGCCGGGCATCGTGTTCGCGCATTACGCAAGCTATATGCGCTTTCTGCTCGGGCGGATCGGGGGATAACGGGAGGCCGGCAGCGCATCTGCCGGCAAAACTCAGAACATAACGCGGGGCGGGCCGATGCGGCCCGCCCCGTTTTCGTGAGCCGGGCGCCGATGGGGCCGGGACCATATCCATCCATGCCGCGAAGGTAGAAACATTCCGTACCCCTTTTTCGAGGGAGCGCCGGCCGGGGCACGTTTCGCGCGGCATCCCCGACAGGCACGGGGCCGATGCGGCCCGCCCCGTTTTCGTGAGCCGGGCGTCGATGGGGCCGGGACCGTATCCATCCATGCCGCGAAGATAGAAACCTTCCGTACCCGTTTTTCGAGGGAGCGCCGGCCGGGGCACGTTTCGCGCGGCATCCCCGACAGGCGCGAGGTCGGCGACAAAAAGCGGAGAGAATCCCGGCAGGGGGTCCTCTCCGCTTTTTTTGTTTATCTTATCGCGTTACGGCTCGAAGGCGTCGTGGATGGCGTTGACGGCCCGGACCGACTCCGCCTGATCGATCAGGACGGAGATCTTGATCTCCGAGGTGGCGATCATCTGGATGTTGATGTTGGAATCGGCGAGCGCGCCGAACATCTTCGCCGCGACGCCGGGGTGGCTCTCCATGCCCGCGCCGACGACGGAGATCTTGCAGATGTTTTCGTCGCAGACGAAGCGCTGCGCGTGGAGAAGCTCAACGAACTCCGGCATGAGATCCAGCGTCTCCCGGATTTGGGCCTTGGAGACCGTGAAGCTGATATCCTTTGTATTGCCGCGGCCGATGGACTGCAAAATGATGTCCACGTTGATGTTTTTGGCGGCCAGAAGGCTGAAGATCCGGAAAGCGATCCCCGGCATATCCGGCACTTCAATCAAAGAAAGCCTGGCAATGTTGTTGTCATAGGTGACTCCGCTGATCAGCGTCTTTTCCACTTTCACTACCTCTTTCAGTATCGTTCCGGGTTTTTCGTCCTCCATGCTGGAGCGCACCTCCAGCGGCACGCAGTATTTCTTGGCCATCTCCACCGAGCGGCTGTTGAGCACCTGCGCGCCGAGGCTCGAGAGCTCGAGCATCTCGTCGTAGGAGATCTCCTCCAGTTTTCGCGCGTTCGGCACGACGCGCGGGTCGGCCGTGTAGATCCCGTCCACGTCGGTGTAGATCTGGCAGAGATCCGCGTGCAGGGCCGCCGCGAGCGCCACGGCCGAGGTGTCGGAGCCGCCCCTGCCCAGCGTCGTGATGTCGTCGTAGCGGTTGATGCCCTGAAAGCCCGCGACAATCACGATATTTTTTTTGCCGAGCTCGCTCTCCAGCCGCTCCTTGTCGACGCGGCGGATCCGCGCGATGCCATGGTTGGAATCCGTCACCATGCCGATCTGCCAGCCGGTCAGGGAGACGACCGGGTAGCCGCGTTTTTCGATCGCCATCGCGAGCAGCGACATCGAGATCTGTTCCCCGGCGGAGAGGAGCACATCCATCTCGCGCTTCGACGCGGAGGAATTGACCTCCCTCGCCCGGCCGATCAGGTCGTCGGTGGTATCGCCCTGCGCGGAGACGACCACCGCGACGCTGCTGCCCGCCGCGTAGGTTCTGGTGACGATCCCGGCCACATGGTCGAGCTTCGCCGCGTCGGCGACGGAGCTGCCGCCAAATTTCTGTACGATAATTGACATATATGCGTACCTCTTAATGTAAATTAGAATATCTGCGTGCCGGTATTGTCGATGGAGTAGTCCGTGCAGCCCCATGATTTCAGGCCGAGGCCGTCGAGCGCCTTTCTTGCCCGCGAGACGAAGCCCTCGTCCCGGGCGTCGATGATCGCCATGACGGTGGAGCCGGCCCCGCTGATGTAGGAGGCGTAGGCGCCGAGGTCGTAGGCGATGGAAAACGCCCGCTCCGCCCCGGGGATCAGGGAGAGGCGGTACGGCTGCTGAAGCCGATCGTCCGCGCCGATCCGGAGGTTCTCGTATTTCCCGGAATAGAGCGACACGCTCATCAGCGCGGCGCGGGAGAGGTTGAATACCGCGTCCTTATGGCTGATCTCCTTGGGCAGCGCAGCCCTCGCGACCGAGGTCTGGAGTTCAAAATCCGGCACGAAGGTCACGAAGCGCAGGTCCGTCGCGATCTCCTGCTTGACGTAAAACACCTTTCCGTTGTCGAGCGCGGTCGTGACGAGGCCGCCCAAAATCGCGGGCGTCACGTTGTCCGGGTGGCCCTCGATGGTGGCGGCGACGTTGATGATCTCGTCCCGGCCGATCGGCTCGCCGAGCAGCGCGTTGGCGCCGAAGAGCCCGCCGACGATGCAGGCCGAGCTGGACCCGAGCCCCCTTGCAAGGGGGATGTTGTTCTCTTGCAAAATGCGCAGCCCGGGGAAGGGCCGGCCGCAGAGGGCGTAGAGGTGCTTGGCGGCGACGTAGACCAGATTGTTCTCGTCGGTCGGGATGTCCGCGCCGTCGATGGCCGTAATCCGGCAGCCGTCCGCTTCCTCCATAAATACGTAATTGTATAAAGTGACCGCCAAGCCCAGAGAATCGAAGCCGGAGCCGAGATTCGCGCTGGTGGCGGGGATTCTTACTTTGATCATAGACGTCTCCTTTATTCCACTTCCCGTGTTATCTTATTCAAAGACGCGCAGATTTGACCGGATTTCCGCGCCCTCCGCGCGGGCGAGGTCGAGCAGCATTTTGAGCGTTTTCGGGGAAATCGGGATTGTGAGAAACGCGCGCTCCCCGGGCAAGGCGCCCTCCGGCGGCAGATACTCCGCCGGGCCGAACAGTTTTTCGATCGCGGCTTCGTCGATCCCGGCCAGCCGGACATAATGTTTTCCCGGGACGCTTCCGCCGTCCGCGGTCACCGGCTTCGCGGAATCCTCCCAGAAGACGCCGCGGAGATGGCCTTTCGCTCCCGCGCATTCGAGCAGGTCCGCGACGATGGAGGCCGCGGTCGGGAGCTTGCCCGCGCCCATGCCGTAAAACATCAGATCCCCGGCCACGCCGGAGCGCAGCAGCAGCGCGTTGAAGACGCCGTCGGCCGTCCGCAGCGGACAACCTTTTTTCAGGAAAGCCGGCGCCACCCAGACGGAGAGGCTTCCGTCCGCGAGCTTCTCGGCGCAGCCGATCAGCTTGACCGCGCCGCCCACGGATTCGGCGTAGGCGAGGTCCTCAAAATGGATGTTCATGATGCCCTCGGTCGGCACCTGCGCCGGCCGGACGCTCTTTCCGAAGATCAGGGAGGCGAGGATGCAGATTTTCCGGCAGGTGTCGTCGCCCATGATGTCGGCGGTGGGATCCGTCTCCGCGTAGCCGAGCGCCTGCGCGTTTCGCAGGGCGTCCTGAAATTCCGCATGCTCCCGCAGCATTTGGGTCAGAATATAGTTGGTTGTCCCGTTGAGGATACCGCCGACGAGCCCGATCTCCGCCGCGCCGAGCGAGCGGTAGATCGGCCGGATGACCGGGATGCCGCCGCAGACGGAGGCCTCGAACAGGAAATTGACGTTTTTCTCCTTCGCGATGGCAAGCAGCTCGGCGCCTTTTTCGGCCACGAGCTCCTTATTGGAGGTCACGACGTTTTTTCCGGCGAGCAGCGCCGCTTTGTCGAAGCGATAGGCCGCGCCGACGCCGCCGACCGCCTCCACGACGGTTTGGATCTCCGGGTCGTTTTCGATCACGGAAAAATCCCGGATGAACCGGTCCGAATAGGGCGCGTTGGGGAAATCCCGGATCTCTAAAATATATTTCAGGTCGACGGGCTCGCCGCCGGTCCGGTTTCTGATCACGTCCGCCTGTTTGAGCAGCAGCTCCGCGACCCCGGCGCCGACGATGCCATGGCCGATCAGCGCGACTTTCATAGATCAACCGTCCTTTCTTTGTAAATGATAGGGAAAGAAACCCGCAAAGCCGGGATTCCGGCGCGGGGCCGTGAGAAAAATCACGGATTGTCCCGGAGGGAGCGGCACCCGACGACGCCTCTCAGGGAGGAGAGCGCGTCGAGGAGCTCCGCCTCGGGGACCTTGAGCGCGCCCGCGCTGAAGGAGATCGTCACCGGCGCGACGCCGTCCACCGGGATGTTCTGGTTGATGGTCAGGATGTTGGCTCCGCTGCCCGAGATCTGGTCGAGCACCGCGGAGAGGACGCCCGGCTCGTCCATCAGCGTCAGCGAATAGGTGACGATCTTCACGGCCCGCTCGTCGCTGTAAAAGGCCACGCCGTCTTTGTATTTGTAAAACGCGCTCCGGGAGATCCCGGCCACCCGCGCGGCTTCGGAGGCGTTATGTGCCTTGCCTTGGGCAAGGAGACGCTTCGCTTCCAGCACTTTTAACAAAACTTCGGGGAGAAGTTCGGCGCTGACGAGGATGCGCCTGCCGCTGTCCGCCATAAAGTCCACCTCCTGAAAACATCTGTTTTTGACATGAAAACAATATAACACCCCAAATTTTATTTTGCAAGCGGTTTTCAAAAATATTTCAAAAAACGCGCCGCGGCCGGGTTTGACGCGGCTGCGGCGCGTTTTTTCTTTAAAATTGTTTCGGGGCAAAGCGGCGGGGGACGCCTCCGCCGGCCATGCCGCTTTTTTCCGGGGAAAGCCGGGGAGCGCGGCGCAGGAGGACGAATGCCCGAGGCGGGCGATGCCTTTATCCTTTGCGGAAGACGCCCTCGAGATCGAACGGCGGGACAAAGCTCTCGCCGACCGCGCCGCCCTCTTGGATCAGGCAGTTTTCGATCCCCATCTTTTCGGCGCAGGCGACGGCGCGGGCGTATTCGTCATCCGAGACGGTCTCCCGCAGCTCCGGATAGCGGCCGCCGTCGTAAAACGGCGTGTATTGGTTCATCAGGCTCACCCAGATCCGGTTCCCGTAGGTCTCGGAGAGATATTCGAGCACGCGCTTCGTGTCGTTGTAGTGGCCGGGCAGCATCAGGTGCCGGACCACGACGCCGCGCCGCATGATGCCATGCTCATCAAATAACGGGTCCCCGGTCTGGCGGACCATCTGCTCGAGCGCGGCCGCCGCGGTCTCAAAATAGGCGTCCGCCGCGGAGAACTCCCGCGCCGTCTCGTCGTCGAAATATTTGAAATCCGTGAGCCAGATGTCCGCGTAATCCCGGACCGCGGCGACGGATTCCGGGAGCTCCCAGCCGCCGGTGTTCCAGACGACAGGCAGGGCGAGGCCGCCCGCCCGCGCGAGGTCCAGCGCCGCCGCGATCTGCGGCGCGTAGTGCATCGGCGTGACGAGGTTGACGTTGTTCGCGCCTTTCTCCTGAAGCTCAAGGAAAATCTCCGCGAGGCGCTCGACGGGGATCTCCGCGCCGGCTTTCCCGCGGCTGATCTCCCGGTTTTGGCAAAAGACGCAGCGCAGCGTGCACCCGGAAAAGAAGACGGCGCCCGAGCCGGTTTCGCCGCTGAGAAACGGCTCCTCCCAAAAATGGAGCGCCGCCCGGCAGACTTTCGGCAGGACCCCGGCCCCGCAGAAACCCGTCTCGCCGTTTTTTCGGTTGACCCCGCACCTGCGCGGGCAGAGCGCGCACCGCTCCGGCAGTTCCATGATCCCGCCTCCTTCCAAAGAGAATACAAAGGGAATATAACACAAACGACGCCTTCCGGCAACGCCTTTTGCGGCGGCGGGACCGGAATTTTAACATAATTTTTACACTTTTCTGCCAGCCTTCGATTGCCAAACCTTAAAAAATATTATACAATAATCAAATAGCGTTAAATTATAAAAAACGGGGGTTTCCGCGCGGACCCGCGCGGGCCCGCCGCTTTTGGACCATCGGGCGGCGGCGACCGAAACCGCCCGGATATGACATGGGGATACGGTCCGGGTCGGATCAAATGGAGGACGTTATGGAAATCGGCGAAATGAGGGAACAGCTCTGCAAAGTCTGCCACATGATGGGCGAAAACGGCTGGGGCGCCTCCAACGACGGAAACGTCAGCGTGAAGCTCGGCGGGGGCAGGTTCCTCGCGACGCCCACCGGGGTCAGCAAGAAGCTGATGGAGCCGGACATGCTGGTCGTCATAGACGAAAAAGGGAATCTCGTCGAGGCCTCCGGGGAGTACCGCCCCTCGAGCGAGATCAAGATGCACCTGCGCTGCTACATGGAGCGCCCGGACATCGGCGCGGTGGTGCATTCCCACCCGCCGGCGGCCACCGCCTACGCGGCGGCCGGGGTCCCGCTCGCGGACAACGCGCTGATCGAGGCCTTCGTCAATCTGGGCGAGGTGCCGGTCGCGCCCTACGCGGCGCCCTCCACGGAGGAGGTGCCGGATTCGATCGCGCCGCTGCTCAAAAATCACGACGCGGTCCTGCTTGCGAACCACGGCGCGCTGACCGTCGGCGTCGATCTGATGCACGCATATTTCGCGATGGAGACGCTCGAGCACTGGGCGCAGATCTCGCTCAACGCGAAGCTCTTAGGCGGCGCGAAGCCGATTCCGCGGGAGAAGCTCGATCAGCTTTATTATTTAAGGACACACTATTATCACTGCACGGGCCGCCATCCCTACGACGACGCGCGGCCGGATCTGCAGCAGTAAGGCGGTGAATAGATGCTTGACGTGGTAAACGGGATCAAAGAGGCGGAGGCCGAGGCCGAACAGATCCGTCTGGACGCGCTCTCCGAGGCGAAGCGCATCCAAGCGGAGGCGGAGGAGCGGGGCAGGCGGCTCTTTGAGGAGAAAAAAACAGAGGCCAAGGCCGAGGCGGAAAAACGGGTCGCCGACGCGGAAAGACAGGCGGACGCGGACCTCGCCGCGGCCAGAGAAACGGCCAAGGCCGAGGCGGGGCGGCTCTCTTTGCAGGCGCGGCAAAAGCTCGACGCGGCGGCCGGACGGATTGCGGAGAGGATCGTGGCCGAATGATTGTGAGAATGGAGAAGCTCGCGGTCTGCGGCCTCTCTGAAGATAAGGAGAGGCTCCTGCGGGAGCTGATGCGGCGCGGCTGTGTGCAGCTGCGAAGCCCGGAGACGGTGGAGGAGCTTTCGGGGCTCCTTGGCTCCGTCAGACAGGACAGCGCCGCCCTCTACGATCAGGAGCAGCGGTCCGCGAGGCTTCGCTCGGTGATGGAGTTTTTAAACCCCTATGTGCAGAAAAAGGGCATGGCGATGTTCCAGCCGAGGATGCGGGTCGCCTACGACCGCTACGGCCGGCAGGGGGTCGCCGAAGCCGCGGAGCAGATCTGCCGGCGGGTGGAAGAAAACCAGAAAAAGACCGCCTCCTTGAAGGCGGAGCTCACCTCCCTTGAGGCCGAGAAAGCGTCCCTGCTGCCGTGGAAGGAATCCGATTTGCCCGTGGAGATCGCCTCCACCGCCCGCTGCGAGATCCTGTATGTCTTCGCGAAGAATACGGTTTCGGCGGACATGCTCGCGGAGGCGGCGGGACAGGCCGGCGCGGCCGTCTTCCCGCTCGGCGCGGACACGGCCGGCGGATATTTCATTTTAATCTTTCATAAAAACGACCGCGACGCGGTTTTAGAGGCGCTTCGGCCGCTGGAGATCGGCAAAATCACGCTCGGAGGGAAACATGGCACGCCCTTGGAGCGGATCGCGGAGGCCGACCGCCGGATGGGGGAGATCCAAACGGAGCTCTCCGATTTGGAGGCCCTCTGGCCCGAGATCGCGCGGGGCATGGACGCCCTCTATCTCGCGGGCGATGGCCTGCTCCTCTCGATGGAGCGCACAAAGGCCGGCGGCCAGCTCTTCCACACGGAACGGACCTTCTTGCTCTGCGGCTGGGTGCCGCGGGAGGAGGAGGAGACGATCCGGGCGCTCTTTTCGGAGTACCCGTGTTATTATGAATTCACCGAGGCGGCACAGGACGACCCGGAGATGCCGGTGCTTCTCAAAAACCCCAAATGGGCGCGGCCGTTCGAGTCCATCACCGAGATGTACGCCCTGCCGATGCCGGGCAGCGTCGACCCGGACCCGTTCATTGCGCCGTTCTACTTCGTGTTTTTCGGCATGATGCTTTCGGACGCGGGCTACGGCCTGATTCTGCTGCTGGGCGGGCTGTTCCTGCTCAAAAAGGCCCATCTCGGCTCAAACGGCAGGAAGCTCGTCCAGACGCTCACGATCTGCGGCGTGTCGACCGTCATCTGGGGCCTCATCTACGGCAGCTTCTTCGGCGACCTGCCGGCGAAGATCGCGTCGACGTTCTTCCAATCCGACTTCGCGCTGCCGATGCTGATCGACCCGCTGGGCGAGCCGATGGTCGTGCTGGCGCTGTCGATGGCGCTCGGCCTCCTGCACACCTTCGTGGGCATGGCGCTCTCCATCTACCTGATGTGCAAGCGGCACGACGTCTTCGGCGCGATCGTCGACGTCGGCGTCTGGTATCTGATCCTGATCGGCCTGCTGATGCTGCTGCTCGGCGGCGTCTGGCAGAAAGTCGGGATGGCCATGGCCGCGGTGGGCGCGCTGACGGTCGTCTGCTTCCGCGGCAGGGAGAAGAAAAACATCATCCTGCGGGTCGGCAGCGGCCTCGTGGGGCTCTACGACATCTCCGGCTATTTCTCCGACGTGCTTTCCTATTCGAGGATTTTGGCCCTCGGGCTCGCGACCGGCGTCATCTCGAGCGTCATCAACATCTTCGGGACGTTGCCGGGCCCGAATATCCTCAGCGTCCTGATGATCTTGGTCGTCGGCACGGGCGGCCACCTGCTCAATTTTGCCATCAACGCGCTTGGGGCCTATGTGCACACCAGCAGGCTCCATTACGTTGAATTTTTCGGCAGGTTCTACGAGGGCGGGGGAACCCCGTTCCGCCCCTTGGCCGCCGAGACGAAATATACCGAGGCAGTGACCTGCCTTCAGACTGAAAGGGAGTAGAACTATGACATTTCCGGAAATCATCGCATTTTTTGGGAGCGGCAACTTTCTTGCCTATCTCGGGGCGGGCCTCGCCGTGATCCTGCCCGGCATCGGCTCCGCCAAGGGCGTCGGCATGGTCGGCCAAGCGGCCGGCGGCGTCATCACCGAGGACCCGAACAAGTTCGGCCAGCTTCTGGTTTTGCAGGCCATCCCGGGCACGCAGGGCATCTACGGCTTCCTGATCGGCTTTATCGTCATGCTCCAGACCGGCATGCTGAGCGGCACGATGGGCGCCCTTACGCAGATCTCCGGCGCCTCCATCCTTGCCGCCTCCCTCCCGATCGCCTTTGTCGGGATGATCTCCGCCATCCATCAGGCCAGAGTCTCCGTGGCGGGCGTCGGCATCGTCGCGAAGCGCCCGGATCAGGTCTCCAAGGCCATGATCGCCGCGGCGATGGTCGAAACCTACGCCATCCTCTCCTTCCTGATCTCCATGCTGATGGTCTTTAACGTTCAGATCGAAAGAGTGGTCTGACGGGGTGGACGCTGTGAATGGGGTTGCCCAGTTAAAAGAAAAAATTCTGGAGGAAGCGCGGCAGAAGGCGGATGGTATCCTTGCCGCCGCGAACGCCGAGGCGGAAGCTTCGCTGGAAGCGGTCCGCCGGGAAGCGGAGGAGGCTTCGGCCGACATCCTCGCGGACGCGGACCGGAAAGCCGGCGGCATCGCCCTGCGCCTCGCCTCCCAGCGCGGCATCGAATCCCGGAGCCTGTGCCTTGCGGCCAAGCGGGAGGCGATCGCGGAGGCGTTCGACCGCTCGCTGGCGGTGCTTCGCTCCATGGACAAAAAGACCTACCTCGACTGGATGGCCGGGATGATCCGCTCCGTCCAAAAAGAGGCGGCCGAGGTGATCCTCAACGCGGAGGACCGGAAGGCGCTGGGCGCCGAGCTCGTCGGAGCCGCCAAGGGCGGCCTGCCGCTCACGCTCTCCGCCGAGACCGGCGGCTTTGCCGGCGGCTTCATCCTCAAGGAGGGCCAGATCGAGACCAACGGCACGTTTGAGGCGCTGACCGGCGCCGCCCGGGAGGAGCTCGAGGGAGAGATCGCCGCGCTGCTGTTCGGATAAGGGGGCGTAACGTTGAAAAAACTGATCGACACCGAGTTTCTTTATGCGTCCGGCCGCATCCGCGCCATAGAAAAGTACCTGCTGACGGCCGACACCTTCCGCAAGATGGCGGAGGCGGCCACGCCCGAGGAGGCTTTTAAAGCCGCGGCCGACTCCGGGATCTGTTCCGGATACGGCCCGGAGGAATACGAGGAAGCGATTTCCGCCTCCTTAAAAAACGCCTACGCGCTGGCCGAGGAGCTGCTGAAAGAGAAAGAGCTGGTCGGCCTGTTCCGCCTGCGCTACGACGCCCACAACCTAAAAGTGCTTGTGAAAAGCCGCTTTGCGGGGAAAGACGCCGCCTATCTGCTCTCCGGGCTCGGCAGCGTCCCGCCCGAGAAGCTCGCGGAACGCTACGCGGCCGGAACCATTGAGGGGATCTCCCCGCGGCTCAAAAGGGCGGCGGAGGAGGCCGCGGAATCGCTCGCGAAGACGCAGGACCCCCGCATGGCGGACATCCTGATCGACCGCGGCGCCTACGAGGCGCTGGCGGACGGGGCGGGGCAATACGACAACCGCTACCTGCGCGCCGTCGTGGACGTAAAGTCGGATGTCACGAACATCCGCGCGCTCGTCCGGATCAAACGGATGGGCTCGGGCGCCGGGCTGATGCGCGAGGCCGCCGTAAAGGGCGGAACATTCCGGGCGGAGGAGCTTGCCGCCGCCGTGGAGAAGGATTGGGAAGAGATCTTCATGCTCATCCGCAAATCCCCCTACGCGAAGGCCCTTGAGCCGGCGTTTGAGGGGCTTAAAAAGGGCGAGGAGCTCACGGGCTTTGAGAAGCTCTGCGACGGGGCGGAGATGGCCGTGCTCAGAGAGGCGCGCTATATCCCATTCGGCGCGGAGTTGGTGCTCGCGTGGCTGCTCGCGAAGGAGAACGAGGCGCAGTGCCTGCGGATCGTGCTCAGCGGCAAAAAATCCGGCCTCGCGCCGGAGACCATCATGAGAAGGCTGAGGGATGCTTATGCGCAGTAAGATCGCGGTGATCGGCGAAAAGGACAGCGTCCTCGGCTTTAAAACGGTCGGCTTCGACGTGTTTGAGACGGCGGGGCCGCAAGAGACCGTGGAGCGCGTCCACGCCCTCGCCAAGGAGGGCTACGGCATCCTCTTCGTCACCGAGGAGGCGCTTTTTCCGGTCAGGGATATTTTGAGCGAATACAAAGAAGCCATGCTTCCGGCCATCATCCCGATCCCCGGTATCCGCGGGAGCGAAGGCATCGGCCTGCAAAACGTGCGCAGGAGCGTGGAGCGCGCCGTCGGCGCGGACATTCTTTTTAAAGAGTAAGTTTACGGCAGATTTCTCAATATTGTGGAAGTAGGTGAAAACGATGGCCAATGCCAGAGGCAAACTGGTCAAGGTTTCCGGGCCGCTTGTCGTCGCCGAGGAGATGCGCAGCGCCAACATGTTCGACGTGGTGCAGGTCGGCGCCGACAAGCTGATCGGCGAGATCATCGAGATGCGCGGCGACAGGGCCTCCATTCAGGTCTATGAGGAGACCGCGGGCATCGGGCCGGGCGACGAGGTCGTCTCGAGCGGCGCGCCGCTCTCCGTCGAGCTGGGCCCGGGGATGCTCGGGCGCATCTACGACGGCATCCAGCGCCCGCTCGAACGAATCAAGGCGCTGACCGGCGCGAATATCAGCAGGGGCGTCTCCGTCGCCTCCATCGACTACGAGGCGCTCTGGGAGTTTGTCCCCACGGCGAAACCCGGCGATCCGGTCACCGCGGGCGACATCATCGGCACCGTGCAGGAGACGCCGCTCATCGTCCACCGCGTTATGATCCCGAACGGCGTCGCGGGCGAGCTCGTCTCCATCGAGAGCGGCGAGCATACCGTCACCGACCCGATCGCGAAGGTAAAAACGGCGGGCGGCGCGGTCGTCGACGTCACGATGCTGCGCAAATGGCCGGTGCGCATCCAGCGCCCGTTTAAACAGAAGCTCGCGCCGAAGGCCCCGATGATCACGGGCCAGCGCGTCATCGACACGCTGTTCCCGATCGCGCAGGGCGGCACCGCGGCGGTCCCGGGCCCGTTCGGTTCCGGCAAGACCGTCGTCCAGCACCAGCTCGCGAAGTGGGCGGACGTCGACATCGTCGTCTACATCGGCTGCGGCGAGCGCGGCAACGAGATGACGGACGTGCTGCGCGAATTCCCGGAGCTCAAGGACCCGAAATCCGGCGAATCGCTGATGTACCGCACGGTGCTGATCGCCAACACCTCGAATATGCCGGTCGCGGCGCGCGAGGCCTCCATCTATACCGGAATTACGATCGCGGAGTATTTCCGCGACATGGGATACAGCGTGGCCGTCATGGCCGATTCCACCTCCAGATGGGCGGAGGCGCTGCGCGAGATGAGCGGGCGCTTGGAGGAGATGCCGGGCGAGGAGGGCTATCCCGCCTACCTGACCAGCCGCCTCGCGCAGTTCTACGAGCGCGCCGGCAAGACGGTCTGCCTCGGCGGCGAGTACCGCGAGGGCAGCCTCACCGCGATCGGCGCGGTCTCCCCGGCGGGCGGGGACCTCTCCGACCCGGTGGCGCAGGCGACGCTCCGGATCGTGAAAGTCTTCTGGTGCCTGACCGCGGATCTCGCTTATAAACGCCATTTTCCGGCCATTAGCTGGCTCCAGAGCTATTCTCTTTATAACGATCAGATCGGCGAGTGGCTGCGCGACAGGGTGGATCCCGACTGGACCAAGGAGGTCACCGAGGCCATGCTCCTGCTTCAGAAGGAGGCGGAGCTCGAGGAGATCGTCCGGCTCGTCGGCTACGATTCCCTGTCCGCTCCGGACCGCCTGACCTTGGAGGCGGCGAGGAGCATCCGCGAGGACTATTTGCAGCAGAACGGCTTCGACGAGGTTGACACCTACACCTCCCTGCCCAAGCAGGTCGCCATGCTCAAGCTCGTGCTCAAATATTACAACGACGCCTCGGCCGCGTTGCAGCGGGGTGCGAAGGTCGGGGATCTGTTCGCCCTGCCGGTGCGCGACCGCATCGCCAGAATGAAATACGTCCCAGAGGACGAGGTCATGGCGGGCATCGCCGAGATGGAAAAAGCGCTTGCCGATCAGATTGCGGCGGCGGTCGCGAAAGGAGCGGAGGACTAATGCTCAAAGAATACCGCACCATTCAGGAGGTCGCCGGACCGCTGATGCTCATCCGGGAAGTCGAGAACGTCAAGTACGACGAGCTCGGCGAGATCGAGCTGCCGGACGGCGAAGTCCGCCGCTGCAAGGTGCTCGAGGTAAACGGCGACAACGCCTTGGTCCAGCTTTTTGAGAGCTCCGCCGGCATCAACCTTGAGCGGAGCAAGGTCCGCTTTTTGGGCCGGGGGCTGGAGCTCCCAGTCTCCGAGGAGCTGCTCGGCCGGGTCTTCTCCGGCATGGGCAAGCCGATCGACGGCGGCCCGGAGATCATCCCGGAGGACCGCCGCGACATCAACGGTCTGCCGATGAATCCGGCGGCGAGGGCCTATCCCTCCGAATTCATCCAGACCGGCGTCTCCGCGGTCGACGGGCTCAACACGCTCGTCCGCGGCCAGAAGCTGCCGATCTTTTCGGGCTCCGGCCTGCCGCACGCGAAGCTCGCCGCGCAGATCGCGCGTCAGGCGAAGGTGCTGGGCAAGAGCGAGAAATTCGCCGTCGTCTTCGCCGCCATCGGCATCACCTTTGAGGAGGCCGATTTCTTCATCGGCGACTTCCGCAGGACCGGCGCCATCGACCGCGCGGTCCTGTTTATCAACCTCGCGAACGACCCGGCCATCGAGCGCATCTCGACGCCCCGCATGGCGATGACCGCCGCGGAGTATCTCGCGTTCGACAAAAATATGCACGTCCTCGTCATCATGACCGACATCACCAACTACGCCGAGGCCCTGCGCGAGGTTTCCGCCGCGCGCAAGGAGGTCCCGGGCCGCCGCGGCTACCCGGGGTACCTCTACACCGACCTCGCGTCGATCTACGAGCGCGCCGGCAGAAAAGAGGGCTATTCGGGCTCGATCACGATGATCCCGATCCTCACGATGCCGGAGGACGACAAGACCCACCCGATCCCGGACCTGACCGGCTATATCACGGAGGGGCAGATCATCCTCTCCCGCGAGCTCTCCCGCAAGAATATCGTCCCGCCGATCGACGTGCTGCCGTCCCTGTCCCGTCTCAAGGATAAGGGCATCGGCCCGGGCAAGACGAGGGAGGACCACGCCGACACGATGAACCAGCTCTTCGCCGCCTACGCGAGGGGCAAGGACGCGAAGGAGCTGATGACCATCCTCGGCGAGGCGGCGCTCTCCGACACGGATAAGCTCTACGCGAAATTTGCCGACGAATTCGAGCGCCGCTATGTCTCCCAAGGCTACGACGCCGACCGGTCGATCGAGGAGACGCTGGATCTCGGTTGGGAGCTGCTCTCGATTTTGCCGGTCACGGAGCTCAAGCGCATCAAACCGGCGCTTGCCGAAAAATACCTGCCCAAGCGGGAACAGTGAGGTACCGGCTATGGCAGTGATGAACGTCAGCCCGACCCGAATGGAGCTTTTCCGCCTCAAAACGCGGCTTCGCACCGCGACCAGAGGGCACAGGCTCCTGAAGGACAAACGGGACGATATGATGAAAAAATTCCTCGAGCTGGTCCGGCAAAACATGGAGCTTCGCCGGGAGGTCGAGGAGAAGATGAAAGAGGTCTACGGCGGCTTTCAGTCGGCGGCGGCCGTGATGAGCCCTGCGATGCTCGAGGAGGCCCTGATGCTGCCGAAAGAGAGCGTCGAGCTCGAGATCGGCATCAAAAACGTGATGAGCGTCGAGGTGCCGGTATTCCGCTTCAGCGGCGTGTCCGGGGATCTCGGCTCCTACGGCTTCGCGGCGACCTCCGGCGAGCTTGACGACTCCGCCGCGGCGCTCGGGGCGGTGCTGCCGGACCTCCTGATGCTGGCCCAGCAGGAAAAATCCGCCCAGCGGCTGGCCGAAGAGATCGAAAAGACCCGCCGCCGCGTCAACGCGCTGGAGTATGTCCAGATCCCGACCCTGCGGGAGACCATCCGCTCGATCACCCAGAAGCTCGACGAAAACGAGCGCGGCAACCTGACGAGGCTGATGAAGATCAAGGATATGATGATCGAGGAGGCCCGCCGCGCCGCGAATTCCTGAGCCCGGTTTCGTGAAAAGGGCGGTTTTCGTTTTGGAAAATGTTAGATCTACGTAAAAATACCGGGCGCTTTGCGGCGTCCGGCATTTTATTTTGTTGTTTCGGGCGGCTCGCCGGACGACAGCTCTCTTTCGATCAGCGCGGACGCGATGGAAAACGCCTTTATCCTGCGCTCGAGCAGGGTGCGCTGCGGCGTGCCCGGTCTCAGTTTCGGCTCCACCTTCTCGCATTTGCCGATCGTCGAAGCGATGGCCCGCAGGGCCTCTTTCAGCTCCTCTTTTGTGAACGCCTCCATGGGATGCGCCTTCTTTCTGTGGGAATCGTTTTTTTAAGCGGTTTTCGGCCGCCGGGGGACGCGAAGGAAACGGCTCGGCCCGCCGCTCTCCGGCCCGGCTGCCCGGAATGATTATACACCATATTTGGCGGATTGGCAAAGCGAAACCGGCCCGCCCCGACCCGGCGCGGCGCGCCGTCAGGATGGCGTTTGCGGCGCCGCCGGGTTCATAATTTGTTTTTTTCTTTGCTCTTGCAAACCTATATGTAATTCGGTATAATGACATAGTTATCACTCTGATCAGCCGGTTTTCCGGCAAGATACGGATAAGGATGGAGAAAAATTATGAGCGAAAGCGAAAAAAAGCTTCCGAAGAGCGAGTCCGCCGCGGGAAGCAAAGAGGAAAAAAAGATCGGCGATCCGGCCTTTCTCGTCAAGCCGGAGCAGGCCCGGGCGGAAAACAGAGTCGCCGCCAAGCGCCGCGCCGAGGAGGAAGCGGCCGCCAAAGGCAGGCGTCAGAGGATTTGGATCAAGATCGGCCTCGCCGTTTTCGCGGTCGTCTTCGCCGTCCTCGCGATCTACGAATCCAACATGATCAACCGCAAGATCACCGCGGTCAAAGTCGGGGATACGAGCTACTCCGTCGCGGATTTCAGCTTCCTGTACACGACCACGTTTTACAATTACTACAACGATCTTTACAGCTCTTACGGCGAATACGTCTCCTATTTCCTCGATACCTCCAAGCCCCTCAGCGAGCAGCAGTATTCCGAGGACAAGACTTGGGAGGATTTCATCTCCGAGCAGACCGTCGGCACCCTCAAGCAGCTGACCGCCCTGCATGACGACGGACAGGCCCAAGGCTTTGAGCTGCCCGACGAATACAAACAGGACGTCGAGGACGAGATCGCAAACCTCAAAACCGACGCCACGGACAACGGCTACGCGTTTAGCGACTATCTGGTCGCCCTCTATGGAAAAGGCGTCAACGAGAAGGTCGTGCGCAAGATGACGGAGCTCTATGAATACTCCGCCGCCTACTCCGAGCATTACAGCGGCGGGGTCGAGATCACCGCCGCGGGCATCGACGCGAGATATGAGCAGAACCCGAAGGATTTCGACACCGTGACGTATCTGTCCTATTTTGTCAGCGGCGCCGTCACGGAGGAGATCACCGACGAGACCGCCGCCCTTGCCGCCGCGAAGGAGAAGGCCGACGCCATCGCCGCCGCGACGTCCGAGGAGGAGTTCCGCGCCCTCGTGACCGAGAAATGCGAGGCGGAGGCCTCCGAAAACCGCTATTCCTCCTATTCCTCCGCCAGCGCGGGCTACGCGGACTGGCTGTTTGACGGCGGCCGCGCCGCGGGCGACACCTACGTCGCCGACGGGGACGGCGGCTACTATGTCCTTTACTTCAAAGAGCTCGTGACGCCGAAATACAACATGGTGGACGTGCGCCAGATCCTTCTCCAGCCGACCGAGACCGCCGAGGACGGCAGCTACACGGAAGCCGGCTGGAACGAGGCGAAGGCAAACGCCGCGCAGTATCTCGCCGATTTCAACAGCAATCCGTCCGAGGAGACGTTCAAGGCTTTGGCGGCCATGCACAACGAGGACCCCGGCTCCAAGGAGAGCGAGGGCCTGTATGAGAATGTTTACAGGGGCCAGATGGTCGAGACCTTCGACGAGTGGTGCTTCGACGCGGCGAGACTCCCCGGCGACGTCGGCGTCGTGAAGACCGACTACGGCTATCACCTGATCTATTTTGTCGGCGAAGGGGACGACTACTACGCCAAGGCGATCGGCGACAAGATCCGGGGCGAGGCGTATGCCTCGTGGATCGAGGGGCTGACCTCCCCGTATGAAGCCGTCGAAAAGCCCGCGATGGCCAGAGGCTGCAATCTCTGATTTTTTAAGTGGAACAGGGACGGCTTTCAAGAGCCGTCCCGTCATTTTATGCACCGAAAGGTAGTCTGAATATGAAAAAACTGATTGCGATCCTTCTTGCCGCCCTGATGCTCAGCATGTCGCTCTCCGGCTGCGAGATCTCAAGGCAGCTCGGCGAGGAATCCGGGGCGGAGGACGGGCAGTCCGGCGAAAGCGGCGAACCCGCCGTCGACCCGGCGGTCTACGACGACGTCTGCGTCACGGCCGGCGGGCGGGAGTTTACCGTCGCCGAGATGGATTTCCTCTACCGAAAACTCCTCTGGAGCGTCTACAACTCGCTTTACAGCAACTACGGCGACAGCGTCTCCGGCATTCTCGACCCCACCAAGTCGCTGGACGAGCAGTATTATACGCAGGACGTCAGCTGGAACGATTACCTGA
Source organism: Oscillospiraceae bacterium (assembly GCA_017991935.1). GTDB lineage: Bacteria > Bacillota > Clostridia > Oscillospirales > Ruminococcaceae > UMGS1668. The sequence continues at coordinate 27,053 of JAGOPP010000003.1, read as the reverse complement.
CCCAGTACACGCTCTACTCCCTCAAAAGCGTCGCCGCCCTCCTCAACGAAGCGGAGGCGCAGAGCTACGCGTATTCCGAGGACGTGGCCGAGAGCGTCGCCGCCCAAAAAACGAATCTCACCGACGCCGCGCAGCAGGTCGGCCTGACCGAGGAGGCCTACCTCACGGAGACTTACGGCCCCGCCGCGACGGCGGAGGTCTTTGAGCGCGTCGTCACGCTGATCGCGCAGGCGACCGAGTATTCCAATTTCCGCAGGGACGCCCTCGCCCTCACCGACGAGGAGATCCGCGCGGCCTATGAGGCGGAGAGCTACCTCTACGACACGGTCTCCTTCCGCTTCGCGTTCTTTAGCGGCGCGCCGGCGGAGGAGGAATCCGAAAGCGCGGCCGAGGCGTCGTCTCAGGCGGCCGAGTCCGAGGCCGCGGCCGATCCGGCCCTGATGGCGCAGGCGGAGGAAAAGGCAAACGCGCTCGCCGCCGCGAAGACCGAGGAGGAATTCGTCGCCGCCGTCCTCGCGGGCGCGCCGGAGGAGGACAAGGAATATTACGAAACCGACGAGGCCACGCTGATCGAGGATCTCGCCTATGGCGACGTCCCGGAGACGTTCAGCGGCTGGCTCTTCCAAGAGGGTCACGCCCTCGGCGACACCACGGTGATCGAAAGCGACAGCGGCTATTACGTCTTTTTCTTCCTTGACCGGGATTCGCCGGATTACGCGACCGTCAACGTCCGCCACATCCTGTTCCAGCCGGAGACGGACGAGAGCGGCATCGCCTCCGACGAGAACTGGGCGGCCGCCGAGGCCGAGGCCGAGGCCGCCCTCGCCGAATACAAGGCCGGGGAACAGACGGAGGCCGCCTTCGCCACGCTCGCAGCCCTGCGCTCCGAGGATGGCGGCACCAAGGCAAACGGCGGTCTCTGTGAGAACGTCTACAAGGGGCAGATGGTCACGGCCTTCGACGATTGGTGCTACGACGAAACCCGCGCGCCCGGCGGCACCGGCATCGTCAAGAGCACCTACGGCTACCACGTCATGTATTTTGTCGGCGAGGGGCAGAACTACCTCACCGCCTATCTGGGGGACCAGATGGCGCAGGATCAGTTCGACGGCTGGATGAGCGGGCTCACCGACGCGACGGAGGCCGTCACGAACGACAGCTTCGCCTATGTCGGCCACACGCTCTGATTGAGTTAGGATAAAAAAAGGCGCCCTCCGGCACAAGCCGGGGGGCGCCTTTTTTGCCCGGGCAGGAAACCGGCGCATCCCCGCCGTGGTCCGGGAAACCGCGTCCGCCGCCGCCGGGAGGCCCGGGCCGGGACCCGCCGCGCCCCCGCCGTATCCCGACCGCGATGCGGCCGCGTCCCGATCACGCTGCGGTCAGGGCAGGAAACTTTTCTCATTTTATACAAAACTCGGCTTGACTTTGCCGCAAAATCGTTGTATTCTAACGATGGATTCTATCTTATGATCAGGGGGAATTCGATGGCGCTCCACGAGATACATATCGTTCAGGGAGTCCCGGACCGGTATGAGGAATACACCCATATTTTCGACGGCTCCAAGCTCCAGATCCACTACGGCGCGGAGCTCGCCAAATGGATCCGGGCGGGCCTCGAGGAGGGCCATATCTACACCGCCGAGGACCGAAACGGCGAGGCGGTCGGCCTGATGTGGATGCAGATGGAGAGCGTCTATGCCGGGCTACCGTATCTCAACCTGCTCGGCGTGCGGCAGGATTACCGGGGCCACGGCGTCGGGCGGAAGCTGCTTGAATTCTTCATCGCGGTCTACGAGAAGCTCGGCTACGATCACGCCTTCATCGCCGTCAACGATTTTAACCCCCGGGCGCGCGCCCTCTATGTAAGAATGGGATTTCAAAAGATGATGCAGTACCCGGACGGGATGGACCCCTCCAACAGCGTCTATCTGCTGATGAGAAAATCCCGCGGCTGCCGCGCGAACGGTTAAGCCGGCCGCCATACATCCAAAGGAGGAGAAACAGATGGGCTTCGTATCGGAAAGCTATATCCGGGCAAACCAGATCGAGATCGTAAAAGCCGCGCCGGAAAAGATCGGAGAATATAAGCAGATCTTCGATAACAGCGCGCTTTTCAACCACTATTTCAAAAAAAATCCGGAGCTGCTCGACAAGTGGCTGACCGAGAATATCGCCGCGGGGCAGGCCTATGTGGCCCTCGACCGCGACGGCAACGCGGTCGGCTGGATCAGCTTTAAGATGGACGGCATGTTCGGCTACCCGGACGTCACGCTGCTCGGCGTCAAGGAGGCCTGCCGCGGCCGCGGCATCGGCGAGTACCTGATCCAGTTCTACATAGGCGTAGCCGGATGCTTGGGCCACAAAGAGGTCGGTATCGTGGTAAACGACTGGAACCCCCGCGCAAGGAAGCTTTATACCCGCATGGGATTCTTCCACAAGAAGTCTTTCGAGGATCCGTACATAGGCGGATTTGAGGACCATCTCCTTGTCAGAAGGATCTGAGCGGCCAAAAAGAGCTTTGGAGCCGGAGGTCACGTCTCGTATGCCGTGATTTCCGGCTTTTTTTGTTATTTTCTTGAACTATAAGGAAGAATCAAGTATAATTTCTTCTGTCAGTCTACTTTGCAGAAAAGAGGAACCAACATGCGTAAAGAACTCGATAAGGTCTACGACCCCCAGCAGGTCGAGAGCCGCGTCTACCGGTTTTGGCTGGAGGGCGGCTTCTTCCACGCCGAGCCAAACCCCGAGAAAAAGCCCTTCACCATCGTGATCCCGCCGCCCAACATCACCGGCAAGCTCCACATGGGCCACGCGCTGGACGAGACGGTACAGGACATCCTGATCCGCGCCAAGCGGATGCAGGGCTACGAGGCGCTCTGGATGCCGGGCACGGACCACGCCTCCATCGCGACGGAGGCGAAGATCGTCGAGGCAATGCGCAAGGAGGGGCTCACCAAGGAGCAGATCGGCAGGGAGGCTTTTCTGCAAAGGGCGTGGGCTTGGCGCGCCGAATACGGCGGCGCGATCACCGAGCAGCTTAAAAAGCTCGGCTGCTCCTGCGACTGGGCGCGCGAGCGCTTCACGCTGGACGAGGGCTGCTCGAGGGCCGTCCGGAAGGTTTTTAAGGATCTTTACGATCAGGGGCTCATTTACCGCGGCGAGCGCATCGTCAACTGGTGCCCGCACTGCCTCACCTCGATCTCGGACGCCGAGGTCGAATATGAGGACCAGCCCGGCCACTTCTGGCATCTGCGCTACCCCTACGCCGACGGCTCCGGCTGGATCGAGGTGGCCACCACCCGCCCGGAGACCTGTCTCGGAGACGCTGCCGTCGCCGTCAATCCCGGCGACGAGCGGTATCAGGACGCCGTCGGGAAGACCGTGATCCTGCCGCTCGTGGGCCGGGAGATCCCGGTTATCGCGGACGACTACGTCGACACGGCGTTCGGCACCGGCGCGGTCAAGATCACGCCCGCCCACGACCCGAACGATTTCGAGGTCGGCCTGCGCCACAATCTGCCGTTTTATAACATGCTCACGCCGGACGCCAAGATCACGGCCGACTATCCCGCCTACGCGGGCCTTGACCGCTACGCGGCGCGCGAGGCCGTCGTCAAGGACCTCACGGAGGGCGGCTACCTGACCGCGGTCGAGGAGCACAGCCACAACGTCGGCACCTGCTACCGCTGCCACACGACGATCGAGCCGCGCGTCTCCAAACAGTGGTTCGTCGCGATGAAGAAGCTTGCCGAGCCCGCCGTCGAGGCGGTCAAAGACGGCGAGATCCGCTTCTTCCCGGACCGCTTCAGCAAAAATTATTTCTACTGGATGGAGAACATCCGCGACTGGTGCATCAGCCGCCAGCTCTGGTGGGGGCATCGCATCCCGGTCTGGTACTGCGACGACTGCGAAAAGCAGACGGTCGTCGCGGATGGCGAGCCCTCCCATTGCGAGCACTGCGGCGGCGCGCACATCCATCAGGACCCCGACACGCTCGACACGTGGTTCAGTTCCGCCCTCTGGCCGTTCTCGACCCTCGGCTGGCCGGACGAGACGCCGGAATATAATTATTTCTACCCGACGGACGTCCTCGTCACCGGGTACGACATCATCACGTTCTGGGTCTCAAGGATGATCTTCTCGGGGCTCAATTACACCGGCAAGCGCCCGTTCCGGGATGTTGTGATCCATGGGCTCGTGCGCGACGCCGAGGGGCGGAAGATGTCCAAATCCCTCGGCAACGGCATCGACCCGCTGGAGATCATCGCCGATTACGGCGCCGACGCGCTGCGCCTCGCGCTCGTAACCGGCATCTCCGCCGGAAACGACACCCGCTTCACCGACGAGAAGGTCACGGCCTGCCGCAACTTCGCCAACAAGCTCTGGAACGCCGCCCGCTTCGTCCTGATGAATCTGCCGGAAGATTACGCGGAAACCGGCTTGCCGGAGGCGCTCGCGCTCGAGGACAAATGGGTCCTTTCGCAGTATAACGACCTTGTCCGGGACGTCACCGCCAACCTCGAAAATTACGACATCGGCGTCGCCGAGCAGAAGGTCGTCGATTTCATCTGGGACGTCTATTGCAGCTGGTATATCGAGCTCGCGAAAGCCCGCCTGCAGGAGGAATCCTCCGCGGACGGCGCGCGCAAGGTGCTCGTCTACGTGCTCGCCGGCGTTTTGAAGCTGCTCCACCCGTTCATGCCGTATATCACGGAGGAGATCTGGCAGGCGCTCCCGCACGAGGGCGCATCGATCATGGTCTCCGCGTGGCCGGTCTGGCGGGAGGAGCTCGATTTCCGCGCGGAGGCCGGGGACTTCACGAAGGTGATGGAGGCCATCAAGGCGGTCCGCAACCGCCGCAGCGAGATGAACGTCCCGCCCTCCAAAAAAGCGAGCCTCTTCATCGAGACTGCCTTCCCGGAGGTCTTCGAGCGGGGCGCGCCGTTCTTCACGAGGCTCGCCTCCGCCGCCGAGACCGGGATCGTCTCCGGCTTCGACGCACAGGGGTCCGTGCTCATCGTCACCGACTCGGCCAAGATCTATATCCCGATGGCGGAGCTTGTGGACGTCGCGGCGGAGCTTGCCCGCCTCCGCAAGGAGCTCGCCCAGTGCGAGGGGGACGCCGCCGGGATCGCCGCCCGCCTTGAGAACCCCGGGTTTACGGAGAAGGCGCCGGAGCGCGTCGTCGCCGGAGAGCGGGACAAGCTCGCGAAGCTCCGGGAGCGCATCGCGAAGCTCCACGAGAGCGTCGCCGCCCTCTCCTAAGAAAATGATTCGCGCCCGGGGGCTCTTTCGGCCTCCGGGCGCGATTTTTTATGACTTGAGCGCGCCCTTTTTGGGCGGCGCGGGGATTTTCGCGACGGGCAGCTCGAACCAGAAGACGCTCCCTTGCCGGGCCGTGCCTATCGCGCAGGGTCTTTATAAAAAAGCCCCCGGAGAGATTCCGGGGGAGAGAAGTTTTATGATTTGAGCATACCTTTTTTGGGCGGCATGGGGGCTTTGGCGACGGGCAGCTCAAACCAAAAGACGCTCCCTTGGCCGACCGTGCTCATGACGCCGTAGGTCCCGTGGTGCAGCTCGATGATCGCGCGCACGATGGCGAGCCCGAGGCCGGTGCCCTTTCTGTTCTCGCTGCGGGAGCCTTTGCGGTAGCGTTCCCAGATCTGCCGGAGCTCCTCCTGCGGGATGCCGGGCCCGCTGTCCGCGACGGAGATCCGTACATGGCCCGCCGCGAGGCTCTGAAAGACCGTGACGGTGTCGCCGGATTTGCTGTGCGCGACGGCGTTGGCGATGAGGTTGTAAATCACTTGGGCGATCCTCGTCTCATCCGCCGCCACATGGACGCTGCCGCTGTGCACAAAGCGCACGTCGACGCCGCCCGGCGCCGCGAATTTCGAGTACCGGTCGGCGATCTCCCCGACGGCGTCGGTGATGCAGTAGACGGCGGGGGAGAGCGTCTCGTTTCCCGACTGCAGCTTCGAGAGATCGAGCAGGTCGTTGACGAGCTTTGTCAGGCGGTTCGATTCGTCGATGATGATCTGGACGTTTTCCGGGGTATTTTCGCCCGGGATGTCGCGCATCATCTCGCCGTAGCCGGTAATCATCGTGAGCGGCGTACGCAGGTCGTGGCTGATGTTGGCGATCAGCTCCCGGCGCAGGTGGTCCACTTTGGAGAGCTCGCCCTCCGCGTAATTCAGCGCCTCGGAGAGCTCGGTGATCTCCTTGCAGCCCCCGCCGGTGAAAGCCGCGTCGTATTTGCCGTTCGCGAGCTCCCTCGCGGAGGCGGAGAGCCCGATCAGCGGCCGGGAGAATCTCCTTGCGATCACGAAGGCGAGCGCGAGGGAGAGGGCGATCATCACGCCGCTGACGATGATCAGGGTGACCCTGAGCATCTTCACGGTGGAATCCATCGGCTGCAAATAGGTGCTGAGCACCAAGAGCATCTCGCTGCCGCCGTCAAGCGGCACGATCCGCGCGCAGAGGATGCCTTCCTTTTCGAACTGCTCGGCGCGCGGGACCTTGCCCATGAAATTGCCGGGGTCGTAGGTCAGCTCCGTGCCGCTGTCGTCAATGAGGCCGCTTGTTTTAATTTCTTTGATATAAGTCCCGCCGTCCTGCGCGGCGAGCGCCCAGAGGTCGTACATATTTTTCGTCGCCCTGCCCACGGAGAAGCCGGGCATCCGCTGCGCGGAGTAGAGGACCATCCCCTCCTCGCTCACGAGATACGCCGAGATCGAGTATTCCTGAGAGATCCCCACGACGAGGCTCTCAAGCTCTTGGTTGTCGATATTGGAAGCGATCACCTCCGCCTGCGCGCGGACGGTGCGCTTTTTCATGGAGCTGTAAATGTCCTCCAAAAAGACGGTCTGCACAAGCCACAGCAGGCAGAGCAGGACGAGCGCGAAACCGGTGAAGTAGAAGAACAGCCTCCAGCGGATGGAAAACCGGTCATTCTTCAAAGCGGTATCCGACTCCTCTCAAGGTGGTGATGCAGCGGGCGTAGGGGCCGAGGGTCTTGCGCAGCTGCTTGATGTGGGTGTCGATGGTGCGGTCGTCGCCGAAAAAATCGTATCCCCAGACCTCGTTGATCAGCTTCTCCCGGGAGAGGGCGATCCCGCGGTTGCGCACCAAAAAGAAAAAGAGGCTGTACTCCCTTGGCGACATCTCGGCCCGCCGCCCGTCGACGGTGACGATCCGGCCGGTGAAGTCCACGGAGAGGCCCTCGTAAGTATAGAGCTCCTTCGGCTCCGGGACGGGCGCGCCGCTGCGCTTGAGGATCGCGGCCACGCGCATCATCAGCTCGCGCGGCGAAAACGGCTTCACGACGTAGTCGTCGACGCCGTACTCAAAGCCGTGGATTTTATCGTATTCCTCGCCGCGGGCCGAGAGCATGAGGATCGGCATCGCGCTGAATTTGCGGATCTCGCGGCAGGCGGAGAGCCCGTCAAGCTCCGGCATCATGATATCCATGATGACCAGATCAAACTCGTGGTTTTTACAAAGCTCGAGCGCCTCGAGGCCGTTTTCGGCCTCGGAGACCTCGTAGCCCTCAAATTTTGCATATTTTTTAATCAGATCGCGCACGCGGAGCTCGTCGTCGACGACCAGCAGCCTGCTCATAGACACACATCCTTTCTGTTCCCTGATTCGGATCATATTATGGTTTTGTGTCGGGTCTATGATGACTTTTTGAACGTCGGATACGGATTGACTGAATAATTTGTGAACGGGAAAAGTAAAATGCCGATCGCGCGGCTTTGAAACTCAGTTTCCGAGGATGTCGCTCGGCGTCACGATGCCCAGAAGCTTCTCGTCCGGCTTTCCGTTTTGGGTGAGAAAGTACATCCCGAGGCGCTTGCCTTTCATGTACGCTTCTTCGTAGAGGCCCTCCGCCTCGGAGAGGAAGGCGTCCCACGGCATCCACGCGTAGATCTCCGAGTGGTGCATGTCGAGCGAGAGGTAGGACCGGATGTCCTCAAAGCGCAGGTCCTCCGGGATGCCGACCGCCTCGCGGTCGGTGCAGTAATAAAACACGCGGCTCTCGCTGAAGACGCCGGCCACCCGGCCGCCCTCAAGGATCGGCAAATGGGTGAATCCCCGCCGGCGCATCTCCTTCATGGCGGGCAGCACAAAGGCCTCCGGCCGGCTGCACAGAAGCCTTGAGCACGGGACGGCGATGTCCCGGCAGCGCAGCGGATGCTTCACCTTCTCGACGGCGTCGCCGAGCAGCGCGAGCATCGCCTCGCTCGGCTCCACGGCGTATTCGCCGCCGAGCCTCGCGCGGTGCTGCAAGAGGTTCCGCACCTCCCGGCAGTAGGAAAGCTCGGTGCGGATGTTGCGGAATTCCTGCATATCCATGAGGTTCGCGATCGCCCTGCCGTCCTCGGCGAAGCCGTAGAGGTCGACGGCGGCGTTTTCAAGCTCCTTGTATTTTTCCAGAAACTGTTCGGTTCGGTTCAAAATGTTAGCCCTCCTTGAGCACAAATATCGGAAACGGCGGGTTGTTCGGCCGGTTTAAAAAATCGCATTTCATCACGGTGTAGCGGCGGAAGTCGACGCCCGAGAGCTCCTCAAGGATCGCGTCCCGCTCCCCAAAACCGTTGTTTCTGCCGTAGTAGAGGCAGAGGCTTAAAAGCCCCCCGGGCTTCAGGATCTCGAGCGATTTTTGGATCGCCGGGACGCTCGTCTCCGCGCGCGTGACGACGTCGTGGTCGCCGCCGGGCAGCCAGCCGAAGTTAAAGAGGATGCAGTCCGCGCTCTCCGGGGCGGCGTAGCGGTCCATCTCGCTGTGGCTTTCGAGCACGACCTCCAGCCGATCCGCGAAGCCGCCCTCCGCGGCGAGCCTCCGGGTGGCCTCGACCGCCGGCTCTTGGATGTCGAAGGCGAGCACCCGCCCCTCCGGGCCGACCAGTCCGCAGAGAAAGGCCGTGTCGCCGCCGTTCCCGGCGGTGGCGTCGATGCAGAAATCGCCCGGCTTCACCCTTGAGGCGACCATCCGCCGCACGATCTCGAGCGCGTTCCATTCGCTTCTTGCCGCCATGCCCGCACGCCCCTTTCCGGTTTTTATTATTAGAGATCATTATCCTTCCGCGCGGACCGCTTGTCAACCAAAAAACGGACCGGACGCCCGAAATTTTCCGGAAAGTGTCCGCGCGGGCGAAAAAAGCGGCCCGGCGAAGCGGAATTTTGCCGCCGCGGGTCGAAAAAACCTTCCGTTTCCGCACAGGCGGCGGGCGCGGGCAAAATCCGCAAAAAGAAAAACCCGGCCGGAGCAAGTCCCGCCGGGCTTTGTATCGTTTCTTTCGGGGTCAGCCGCCGAGGTACGCCTTTTTGACGTCCTCGTCGGAAAGCAGCTCCTTGGCGCTGCCCTCCTTGCGGATATGGCCGGTCTCCAAAACATAGGCGCGGTGCGCGATGGAGAGGGCCATTTTCGCGTTCTGCTCGACCAAGAGGATCGTCGTGCCGGACTTGTTAAGTTCCTCGATGATGTCGAAGATCTCGTTGACGAGGAGCGGCGAGAGACCCATGGAGGGCTCGTCGAGCATCATCAGCTTCGGGTGGCTCATCAGCGACCTGCCCATGGCGAGCATCTGCTGCTCGCCGCCGGAGAGCGTCCCGGCCACCTGCTTATACCGCTCGCGCAGGCGGGGGAAACGGTCGAAGACCCGCTCGATGCTCTCCTTGACCTCGGAATTCGGGCGGCTGTAAGCGCCCATCTCGAGGTTTTCGGTGACGGTCAGCTGTTGGAAGATGCGCCGCCCCTCCGGGACCTGCGCGATTCCCTCAAAGACCAGCCGGTGGGCGGGGATATTGCCGATGTCCTTTCCGCAGAACTCGAGGGAGCCCGTCTTCGAGCGGAGCACGCCGGAGACCGTCTTCAGCGTGGTGCTCTTTCCGGCCCCGTTGGCCCCGATCAGCGTGACGATTTCGCCCTCGTCGACGTGGAAGGAGATGCCCTTGATGGCGTGGATCGCCCCGTAATAGACGTTGATGTCGTTTACCGTAAGAAATGCGCTCATATTCTGCACCCCCTCATTCGCTGCGCTGCTGCCCGAGGTAAGCCTCGATGACGGTCGGATTGGTTTTGATCTCCTCCGGCGTGCCCTCCGCGATCACCAGCCCGTAGTTGAGGACCAGTATGCGTTCGCAGATGCCCATGACGAGGCTCATATCGTGCTCGATCAGGAAGATGGCGACGCCGAATTTGTCGCGGATGCGGCGGATGTTGGCCATGAGCTCCTCCGTCTCGGAGGGGTTCATGCCGGCCGCAGGCTCGTCGAGCAGCAGGACCTGCGGGTCCGTGGCGAGGGCGCGCACGATCTCGATCCTTCTTTGCGCGCCATAGGGCAGGCTCCCGGCCACCTCGTTTGCGACGCTTCGCATGTCGAAGACGTCCAGAAGCTCGAGGGCTCTCTCCTTGGCGGCGGCCTCCTCCTTCCAGTAGCGCGGAAGGCGGAAGATGGCCCGCAGGATGGAGTAATGGATGTTGTTGTGCATGCCGATCAGGATGTTGTCCAAAACCGTGAGCCTGCTGAACAGGCGGATATTCTGGAAGGTGCGGGCGATGCCGTGCTTCGCGACCTGATGGGTCTTTTTGCCCTTCGTGTTCTCGCCCTGAAGCTCGATCTTGCCTCTGGTCGGCGCGTAGACGCTGGTCAAGAGGTTAAAGACCGTGGTCTTGCCCGCGCCGTTGGGCCCGATCAGGCCGACGATCTCGCCCGGCTCGATGTGGAGGCTGAAGCCGTCCAAGGCGTGCAGGCCGCCGAAATCGATCCCCAATTTTTCAATGTCAAGAATGGATTGTCCGGACATCATTCCTCCTCCTTTCCTTCCGGCGATTCGACAGGCTCCGGAGGAATGCTTGGGTCGGCGCTGATGGAGGCGTCGGGCGCGATCTCCGCGCCCCGCAGCTCCTCGGCGACCGGGATCAGCTTTTTCTGAGTTTTCTTTTTAAACAGATCGCCTTCGCTGAGATCGGTCAGGAGCCGGCTCATCGAGAAATCGTAGGTTCCGAAGAGGCCGGAGGGCTTGAAGATCATGACGATGACCAGCAGCAGCGAGTAGACGACCATGCGGTAGTCGGAGAAATCGCGCAGCAGTTCCGGCAGCAGGGTCAGGCCGAACGCCGCGGTGATGGAGCCGATCATGGAGCCGAGTCCGCCGAGGACGACCATGATCAGGATCTCAACGGACTTCATAAATCCGAAGTTCGAGGGATCGAGGATGCACAGGTAATGGGCGTACAGCCCGCCGGCGACCCCGGCGAAGAAGGCGGAAATCGTGAAGGTGATGGTCTTGTAATACGTGGTCGGGATGCCCGAGCACTCGGCGGCGATCTCGTTCTCGCGGATCGAGAGGATCGCGCGGCCGTGGCGGGATTTCATCAGCGCGTGGACCGCGAAGATCGTGATGACCGTGCACAAAAAGGCGATGGAGAGCGTGGTGTGCTTCTGGATGCCGGAGAGGCCGAACGCCCCGCCGGTGAAGCCGAGGTTCGTGATGACCACGCGGATGATCTCTCCGAAGCCGAGCGTGATGATGGCGAGGTAGTCCCCGCGCAGGCGCAGGGCGGGCAGGCCGATCACAAAGCCGAACACGGCGGCGACGAGGCCCCCGGCGATCAGCGCGATCGGGAATTCCACGACCGAAGGCAGATCGAGCGCGAGGGTAATCAGGGCGGCCGTGTAGCCGCCGATGGACATGAATCCGGCGTGGCCCAGAGGCAGCTGGCCGAGGAAGCCGGCCGAGAGGTTGAGGCTGACGGCCAGAATGATGTTATAGCAGACCGGGATCAGCATATTGGTCTGGTAGCGGTTGAGCAGGCCGAACTGTATGACCAGCATCAGGACGCCGTAGAAAGCCGCGACGAGGACCGTATTGAGGAGATAGCGGTTTTTCATTTTCGAAAGAAATTTTTCCATCCCGCCGCCCCCTTAGACTTTCTCGTTCATGGTGCGCCCGAAGAAGCCGGTCGGCTTGATGAGCAAAACCACGATCAGGATGCCGAAGACGATCGCGTCGGCGTAGCTGGAGGCGACATATCCCTTGGTCAGGGATTCGGCGATGCCGATGACGAGCCCGCCGACCATCGCGCCGGGCAGGCTGCCGATCCCGCCGAGCACCGCCGCCACGAAGGCCTTGAGTCCGAGCATCGAGCCCATCGTCGGGTTGATCTGCGTGTAGGAGCAGCAGTACAGGACGGCCGCCAGCGCCGCCAGCCCGGAGCCCAGACCAAACGTGAAGCTGATGGTGCTGTTGACGTTGATGCCCATGAGCTGGGCGGTGTCGTTGTCCTCGGAAACGGCGCGCATGGCCTTGCCGATCTTGGTCTTATCGACCAGCAGCGTCAGACCGACCATCAGCGCAACGGAGACAAGGATCGTGACGACCGTGTTGTTGGGGATGGTCAGGCTCCCGAGATTCATATTGCCCGGAAACAGGTTCGTAAACATTCTGGGGTTGGCGGTGAAGATCAGCTGCGCGATATTCTCCAGCAGGAAGCTGACGCCGATCGCGGTGATCAGCAGGGAGATCCGGGCGGATTTGCGCAGCGGTTTGTACGCCACTTTTTCGATCACCATACCGAGCACGGTGCAGCCGACAACCGCCAGTACGATGGCGGCCCATTCGGAGATATACAACTTGGCAATCAGGTACCACGTTACGTAGGCGCCCACCATGATGATGTCGCCGTGCGCAAAATTGATCAGCTTGATGATGCCGTAGACCATCGTATACCCTAGAGCCACAAGGGCGTAGATGCTGCCGATCTGGATGCCGTTCAGGATTTGGGTGAGAAAAGTCATCGTATCAGTCCTTTGCTAAAAGTAAAGGGAACGGCGGGCGTCCCGCCGTTCCCGATGAAAAATGCAACGGGATCAATATTCTCCGTAGAAGCTGTAGACTCCGTTATTGATGGTGATAACCTTGGTGGACTTGTTCGGCGTGCCGTTTCCTTCATCGTAGGTGATGTGTCCGGTGACGCACTGCATATCGGTCTCGTAGAGGGCGTCGATGATGGCCTGCCAATTCTCGGCGCTGGGCTCGGAGACGCCGGCGCGCTTGATCGCGTCGAAGAGGATCATCGCGGCGTCATAGCCGAGGGCGGCGAGGGCGTTCGGGGTCTGGCCGTAAACTTCCTCGTAGTCGGCGATGAAGTTCTGCACGACTTCGGAGGTATCCTCGGTGGTGTAGTGGTTGGAGAAATACATGCCGTCGAAGACGGAGACGTCGGCGCCGTCGATCTCAAGGACGCCGTCGGTGCCGTCAACGCCGTAGAAGGTGGCGGTGATGCCCATGGCGCGGGCCTGGCTCGCGATCAGGTAGTAGGTGTTGTAATACTCCGGGATGAAGATGACTTCAGGATTGGCGGCGGCGATGTTGGTCAGCTGCGCGTTGAAGTCGACGTCGCTCTTGGCGTAGGCTTCGTCCGCGACGACCTCGACGCCGAGGGAATCGCAGTAAGTCTTGAAGGAGTCGCGAAGGCCGGTGGAGTAAGAGTCGCTCGCGTTGTAGATGACGGCGGCTTTGGTGACGCCCTCCGCGACGGCGAGGTTGGCCATGGTGCGGGCCTGAAGGTCATCGACGAAGCAGGCGCGGAACATGTTGCTGCCGAAGGAGGTCACGTCGAGGTGGGTGGCGGTGCCGGTGATAATCGGAATGTTGTCGGCGACGGAGGCCTGGGCAACAGCGATGGTCGGGGTGCTGGTCACGTCGCCGATGATGGCGAGGACCTGGTCGGAAGAGACAAGCTTGTTATAGGCGTTGACAGCCTCGGTGGCATCGCCTTTGTCGTCGTAGACAACAAGCTCGATCTGTTTGCCGTCGATGCCGCCTTCGGCATTGACCTTGTCGGTGTAGAGCTTTACGGCTTCGTTTACCGCGTTGCCGTAGACGGCTACGTCGCCGGTAAGCGGTGCGATGACGCCGATTTTAATGGTGTCGCTGCCGGATCCGGAACATGCCGTCATGCCGAACATCATGGCAACGACAAGGACGATTGCCAATACTTTTTTCATTTTCATTTCCTCCTATGAATGTTTTTACGGAAAAGTTTTGCACCTTCCAGCACCTTCCTCCTGAACAAACGGCTGAAAAATAGGAAGAATTGAAGAGATTATATGCCTAATATAAAAAAAAAGCAACATCAATTTCTCATAATTTAAATCTTACACATATTTATACAAAATTGCGCGCGAATAGAGAGCAAAACCTGAACAGTTTCACAAGATGCCACTTTAAATCAGCAGAACCCCGACGCCGCCCAATTTCGCTTCTAAAAAACATCGTTCCCCGCCGCACGGATTTCATGCCGGGGAGGGGATGCCGCCGGATTTTCCAAAATATCCGCCGCTCGGAGCGCCGCAAAAGGCGCGCTGGGCGGCAAGGATCCCGCCCTCCCAAAAATATGAATAATCTGTCAAATTTTTGGGCATCCGCAAATACCGTTTGATTTTGCGGCGGAATCATACTATAATATCTACCATAGTAGAGCGCCGAAAGGATGAATTGAAAACTATGACAAAGAAGCTGCTTTTTACCTTGGTTTCCGTCGTTTTGATCGCCGTGCTCGGCTCCGGATGCGCCGCGATGGCAAAAAAGACCTATACCACGCCGGAGGAATTTGAGGTCTTTTTTCATCCGAAGAGCGAGGACGCCTCCACAAAATTCGCCGCCGGGAGCAACAGCATCCAGATCATCACCAATTCCCCGACCACCGAGACGGTGCTTGGGCACATCACGATTTACAATGAGGACGACACCGTCTTTCAGGATTACGATATCCGCACGACCGAGGACGTCTATTACAAGAACGACACCGACAACGTCCGCAGCTATCTGATCTGCCTGACCTCCCAGAGCTTCGAGGCCGGCCACAGCTATTATGTCACGATGGGCGGCGAGGTGCTCTATGTCGACGACATCAAGGGCTACGTCGGCGAGATCAAGAAGGGCGACTGGGTCTTCCACGTCGCGAATTACGGCATCGAGGGGAACATCAGCGACATTCCGACCGCCTACCTCGTGGGGGACAAGATCTCCATCCCGGTGACGATCGCGGACGAGTGCGCCAACGCCTTTTTGGTGATCAGCGACGAGACGGTCGCGGGCGCGGAGATCCGCCGCCTCGACGGAAACGGCAGCTTCGAGATCGAGGCGTTAAAAGCGGGGACCTTTCAGGCGACGATCGAGTTTCTCGATCAGGAGGGCCAATATCTCGACGCGATCAGCATGAGTTTTACCGTCAAATGACAGGCGCAGCGCCTGCCGAGCGGGGGCCGCAGGACCTCCGCTTTTTTTCCGTTTCGGCTTAGGATTGCGCGTTGTTCTTTTCTGTGTTACACTGTATTTCAAGAAATTTTACGAGAGGGGGCGGGGTCATGCCGAGCGTAAAACTGCTTTCCCATACGCCGGAGCCGGAGAAGACCGTTGCCGCCGCGGCAAGGCTCTGTTACAGCGACATCGGGGCGGACGTCCTGTTTGACGACATGAGCATCGAACGCGCGGAGAAATTGGTGGACATGCTCGCCGAGATGGGCCATGACAGCCCGCTTGAGCATGTCAGTTTCACGTTCACGATAGAGGGCGTCTCCCGCGCGTTTCTCGCGCAGATGACGCGTCACCGCATCGCCTCTTACAGCGTCCAGAGCCAGCGGTATGTCCGAAAGGATTCCTTTGAATATGTCCTCCCGCCGTCGATCGCCGGGGACCCGGAGGCGGCCGCGGAATTCCAAAAGGCGATGGAGGCCGCCGCGGAAAGTTACGCGCGGCTCACCGCGATCCTCCAAAAAAACGCCGCCTCCGGCCTGATCGCCTCCGGGATGGAGGAGGGGAAGGCCCGCAAAGCGGTGGAAAAACAGGCCATCGAGGACGCGCGCTACGTGCTGCCCAACGCCTGCGACACCAAGATGATCGTGACGATGAACGCCCGCAGCCTGCACAATTTTTTCCGGCTCCGCTGCTGCAACCGCGCCCAGTGGGAGATCCGCGCGGTCGCGGACGAGATGCTGCGCCTGTGCAAAGCGGCCGCGCCGTCGCTGTTCGCCAAAGCGGGCCCGCCCTGCGCCTACGGGCCGTGCACGGAGGGCAGGATGTCCTGCGGGCGTCCGCGCACCGCGGAGTTTCTCTGATAAAAAAACGGGGCCGCGCCGGGGGGAACGGGGGATTTTCCGCGCCCGCGGCGGCGACGCTATTATTTTTGAAAATATCGAACATAATTTCATAGAAAGTCGGGATCGGAAGTTTTTTGGGACCGCGGCGGGGCTCGCCGCGTTTTTCCGGCAAAACCGGGAGGAGGCGTCAGCATGGTCTGCCTTTATCTTGCAAACGGGTTTGAGGAGACGGAGGCCGTCACCACCTATGACATTTTGAAACGCGCGGGGCTCGCGGTCACGATCGTCGGCGTCGGCGGAAAGACGATCCGCGGCGCGCACGGCCTCACGGTGGAGGCGGACGTTCCGGAGAACGCCCCCGGCCTGTCCGATCCGGATATGATCGTGCTGCCCGGCGGGATGCCCGGCGCGCGGAATCTCAAAAATTCCGATGCCGTATCCCGGGCGATCCGAAATGCCCTTGCGGGGGATAAGATCATCGGGGCCATCTGCGCGGCGCCGGGGGTCGTCTTGGCGGGCACGGGCGCACTCAAAGGGAAACGGTGGACCTGCTACCCGGGGTTTGAGGTGCCGGAGGGCCGTTATACCGGGGCCCGCGCCGAGCGGGACGGCAACCTGATCACCGCGAACGGGCCGGGCGCGGCGCCGGAATTCGCTTTTTTGCTCGCGGAAGCAGCGCTGGGCGGACAAGCCGCCGCAGCGCTGCAGGCCTCCTTCTAACTTAAGAAGAGCCCTGCGTTATCCGCAGGGCAGCCGGTTATGGAGCATTGCGTCAGCAGCAATTGTTGTTGTTGCATCCGCATCCGTTGTCACAGCCGCCGCAACCGTTGCATCCGCAATTGTTGGCGCCGCAAGTGTTGCCTCCGCAGTTGTTGCTTCCACAGATGTTGCTTCCGCATCCGCCGCAGGTAAAGAGGAGAATCAAGATGATAATCCACCAGCAGCAGCTGTTGTTTCCTCCGAAGAACATGATATTCACCTCACGAGAATGATCTTATACGGGCGCGGCTGTGAAATACGTCGCCGGCGCCGGTATGTTACATATTATGAAACCGGTCGCAGGATGGTTCCATCCCAACCGGGGACGGAGGTCTTTATGAGCGAAGATAAGAGAAATTTCGACCGCTTCTTTGAAGGGGCGAACGAAAACGGCCGGGAGGGCGATCCCATCCCCGGCGATGACCTTGACGCGTTCGCGGCGTTTTTTGCCGAGGACGCGGCGCGGGACGGCAAACAGGGCCCGTCGGGCGTCCCCGGACAGGGGCAAGGCCATGGCGAAGGGGACCGATTGACGCCCCCGCAGGCGGGCGGCGCCGGGAGGCCCGCCCCGGAGAAAAAGGAGCCGCAGGCTCCGCCGGAGGGGAGACACCCCGCCGGACGCCCAGTAGAAGCGGAAAAAAGCCCCCGGGGGCCGGAGGGCGCGAAGCCCGGCCGCGGACGCCGCCGCAGGACGGGCCTCTCCGGGGTCATCACGGTTTTTTGGGTGGCGGCGGTGCTTGTGGCCGCGGTCTACCTCTCGATTTTTGCCGTCACCAGCATCAACGACCTCGTTGGCTTTGAGAAAGAGAGCCGCGACATCGAGGTCGTCATCCCGGAGGGCGCCACGCTCTCCGAGATCGCGGACCTGCTCGGCGCGAAGGGCGTGATCGACGAGCCTTTCGCGTTTGAAGTGTACGCCCGTGTAAAGAATATGCAGGACCGCCTCTATCCGGGAACCTACACGCTGAATTCCAACCTTGGCTACGACCAGATCTTCCTCGCGCTGCGCGCCAGCGAATACGCGATTCAGGAGGTCGGCGTCACGATCATCGAGGGCATGACGGTGCGCGAGATCGCCGAGCTGCTCGAGGAGAAGGGCGTCTGCGGCGCGGACGAGTTTATGGAGGCCGCGGACACCGCCCAGTACGGCTACGACTTCGAGTCCCAGATGGGCGCCGACCCGCTGATCTATCACAAATGGGAGGGCTACCTCTTCCCGGACACCTATCAGTTCTACCTCGACGAGAAGCCCGCGAGCGTCATGGCAAAGATGGTCAGCAACTTCAACAATAAGATCACCTCCTCCTATTACGACCGCATGCAGGAGCTCGGCCTCTCGCTGGAGGACACGATCACCCTCGCGTCGGTGATTCAGGCGGAGGCCGGCGCGCGCACGGATATGGAGACGATCTCCTCCGTGTTCCGCAACCGCCTCGCCGACCCGGTCAACTTCCCGAATCTCGAATCGGACGTGACCTATTTCTATTACCGGGACGAGATTTTCGGCGACGAGAAGATCACGAGCACCGAAAAGCAGGACGCCTACCACGAGGCGTACGACACCTACTACCGCCTCGGCCTTCCGGTCGGGCCGATCTGCAACCCGGGGCTCGACGCCATCGAGGCCGCGCTCTATCCCGCGGACACCGGGTATTACTTCTTCGTGACCGACGATCTGGGCAACTTCTACTACGCCGTCACGATGGAGGAGCACGAGGCCAACGTCGCCTACGCCGATTCGGTCAACGAGTCGCTCAAGGGACAGAGCTCCGGGACACAAAGCGCCGGATAACCCCAAAAACAGCACAAAAGCGGGAACCTTTGCGAAGGTTCCCGCTTTTTTATCAGCATGGTTTTTCCGGCATATACTGAAAATGATACGAGATCCGGAGATGGACGGCGGTGATGAGTTTGAAAGAAGTTTATAGAGAAACCTATTATTTGATCAGTTCCGTGACGACGGCGATGAAAGCGGAGGACATTCTGCGCAACGCGGGCCAGCATGCCACGACGTTTCGCGATCCCGGGATCAACCCGGTCGGCTGCGGGTACGTGGTGCGCGCGGGCGGGGACCGGGAGAAGATGCTGGATCTGCTCTGGAGCAAAGGGATCCGGGTGTCCGGAACGAAGGAGGTGTAGCGCATGCTGTATTTTGACAATGCCGCGACGACGTTTCCAAAGCCGCCGGAGGTTTTGCGCGCGATGAGCGGCTCCTTCCGGTATTTCGGGGCCAACCCGGGCCGGAGCGGCTATCCGATGTCGATGGACACCGCCCGCGAGGTCTACCGGGCGCGCCTCGCGGCCGGGGAATTCTTCGGCGCGCAGCCCGAAAACGTGATTTTCACCAAAAACTGTACCGAATCTTTGAATATGGTCCTGCTCGGCATGCTCGCGAAAGGCGGGCACTGCATCATTTCCGATTTGGAGCACAACTCCGTGCTCAGGCCGGTCTATGCGCTCTCGCGGGACGGACACGTCGGCTTCGACTGCGCGCAGGTGCCGCTCTCCGAGCCGGAGGCCGCGGTGGAGAGCTACCGCAAGCTGATCCGCCCGGACACGAAGCTCCTCGTGGCGACGGGAGCCTCCAACGTGTTCGGCACGCTGCTGCCGGTCAAAAAAATCGCCGCGCTCTCGGCGGAATACGGCATCCCGTTTCTGCTGGACGCCGCGCAGGTCGCCGGCGCGGAGAATATCGGCCTCGCGGACGGCTACGATTTCATCGCCGCCCCGGGCCACAAGGGGCTGATGGGCCCGATGGGCACCGGCCTGCTGATCTTAAAAGAGGATACCCTGCCGGAGCCGCTGCTCTACGGCGGCACCGGGAGCCAGTCGCTGATGCCCGGCCAGCCGGAGGAGCCGCCGGAGCGGTACGAGAGCGGCACGGTCAACGTCCCGGGGATCTTGGGGCTGGGCGCGGGGATCGGCTGGGTCCGGCGCGCGAACCGGGAGGCCATTCGGAGGCGGGAGATGGAGATCATCGGCTACCTCTACGACGCGCTCTCAAGAATGAACCGCGTCGATCTGTTCGCCCCGAGGCCGGAGCTCGGCAGGAGCGCGCCGGTCTTATCGTTCGCGATCGCGGGCAAAACCGGGGAGGAGACCTCCGCCCTGCTCGCAAGGCAGGGGATCGCCACCAGAGGCGGATTCCACTGCGCGGCGCTGGCGCACCGGAAGATGGGCACCGAGGAGCGCGGCACCTGCCGTCTCAGCGCCGGCCCGATGAACCGGATGCCCGAGGCGGAGAACGCGGTCGGGAAAATTTACGCGATTATTAAATCTCTGTGAACCCGTCGCAACGGCTTGAAAAAATGCGTTTAAAGGAATAAAATAATTATATATAGACTTCGAAAAGTACAGGATGAAAAGAGAGCTACCATGAACGGACTCACATTTGATTGGAACAATCTCATCAACGTCGCCAAAACGTTCGGATTCTTCGATTTTGTCGACGTACTGATCGTTGCGTACATTGTGTATAAAGGGGTTCAGTTTGCGAGAAACAGCCGCGCCGGCCAGTTGGTAAAAGGGATCGCCATCCTGATTGTGGTGGCGGCTCTGGCGCAGGAGCTGGAGCTCAAGACGACCTCTTATATTTTAAGTCAAGTATTTTCGTTCGGCGTCATCGCCATCATCGTGGTCTTTCAGCCGGAGCTGCGCCGGATGCTCGAGAGCGTCGGGAAGTCCAAGCTCTCCAAATTCCAGATCTTCGGCTATGAAAAACCGGACGAGGCCACCGTGATCCGCAGGGCCGTCAAAAAGATCTGCGACGGCGTGGCGGAGCTGAGCAAGGCCGAGGTCGGCGCGCTGATCGTGTTTGAGCGCGAGACGAAGCTCGGCGAGATCATCTCCACCGGCACGGTCCTCAACGCCGATCCGAGCAAGGAGCTGGTCGGGAACATCTTTTTCCACAACGCGCCGCTTCACGACGGGGCGCTGATCGTCCGCGGCGGCAGGCTTTACGCCGCCGGATGTTTTTTGCCGCTTTCGGAAAATTATGAGATCAGCAACATGCTGGGCACCCGCCACAGGGCCGCTCTCGGGATGAGCGAGAACAGCGACGCGGTGGTGGTGGTCGTCTCCGAGGAGACCGGCATCATCACGATGGCGCTCGACGGCAAGCTGATCCGGGAGCTCGATCCGAGCACGCTGCGGCGCAAGCTCGAGATGCTGCTGATCACGGAGAGGCAGCCGGAGGAAGCGCGGATCGAAGCGCGGAAGGAATCGGAGGGACAGGCATGAAAGAGCAGGGAGCCTTTTTAAAAAATAAAAAAGTCCTCGCAGTCACTTCCTTTGTGGTCGCGGTGCTGGGGTGGTTTCTGGTCGCTACGCTGATCAGCCCGACCGGCGACGTGACCGTGGGGGGCGTCGGCGTCAACATCGACACGCAGGCGGGCCTCATCGGGGAGATGGGGCTCAACGCCATCGACGGCGGCGAGACGACGGTCGACGTCGTGATCCGCGGCACAAGAAACATCATCGGCGGCATCAGCGCGGAGGACATCTCCGTGACGGCGTCGCTCTCCGGCGTCACCGGGGCGGGCACCTACGACCTTTCCTTGGTCGCGGCGAACAACAGCGGCAAGGATTTTGAGATCGTCTCCGTCTCGCCGCAGATCATGAAGGTGCGGTTCGACCGTCTGGTGGAAAAAAAGATCCCGGTCGCCTATGTGATCGAGGGCGAATACGAGGTCCCGGAGGATTACCTCCAAGAGGACGTCGTCCTGTCGGAAAGGACGATCACCGTCAAAGGCCCGGAGGAGGACGTCGAGGGGATCGCCGGCGCGGTGGCCACGGCCAAGGTGGAGGGCACGCTGACGCAGACGACGACCGTCGTGGCTCCGCTGACTCTGGTCAACGCGGAGGGGGAGACGATCTCCGTGGATTCCACGCAGGTCAGCGTCAGCAGCGAGAGCGTCAACGTCACGCTCCCGATGCTCAAGACGGAGAAACTCAGCTTCCGCTTCGAATTCCTCAACGCGCCGGGCAGCTTCAACACGGAAAGCCTCGCCTACACGCTCTCCGCCGACAGCATCACGGTCGCGGCGCCCGTCGAATCCATCAACAAATACAGCGACATCTTCCTCGGGTATATCGACATGCGCAACATCACGATGGGGACCTCGACGTTCCTCTTCGAGGTCGATCTCCCGGAGGGCTTCGTCAATCTGGAAAATACGAATTACGTCGAGGTGAAGTTCGATCTGACGAATTACGCGGAGCAGATTTTCTACGCCAAAAACTTCATCACCACCACGATCCCGATCTCCTATAACGTCAAAATCAACGCCCGCCAGCTCAAGGTGACGCTGATCGGGCCGGCCGACGTCCTGCAAGGGCTCTCCTCCGACGACATCGTCGTCGAGGTCGATCTCAGCGACCGCGACATCGTGGCCGGGCAGTATCTGGTCGCCTTCCGGGTTGTCGTCCCGAACCATGAGAACGTCTGGGCGGAGGGGAGCTATTCCGGTGCCGTCACCGTCACGGCGAGGTAGGAAAGCAAAAAAAGAAAAAGGGGGCCGGGCTCCGGGCCCCCTTTCTGTTTGCGAAATTTGAGGAAGGAGGCGCAGCCATGCCGATCATCGTGTCGGAGATCAAATTATCCCCGGACGAGCCGGAGGGGGCCGCGCTCCGTCAGGCCGCCGCCCTTTTTGGGAAAAAGCCGGAGGAGTTCGCCGTCTGCGGTGTCTCAAAGGTCTCGGTCGACGCGCGCCGCCGGGGCGACGTCCGGCTCGTGTACGCCGTCACGTTGGATTTTGAGGGCGCAAAGGCGGCGGCGGCGCGCCTGCCTTCCAAGGACGTCCGTTTTTACGAGCAGGCGGAGGAGACGATCCCGCGGCTCCAAAAAGAGCCGGAATACCGGCCTGTCGTCGTCGGGTTCGGCCCGGCGGGCATGTTCGCGGGGCTGTATCTCGCGAGGGCGGGGGCCCGGCCGTTGATCCTTGAGCGCGGCGCCGCGGTGGAGGAGCGCGCGGCGGCCGTGGAGCGGTATTGGCGGGGCGGGCCGCTCGACGAAAACGCCTCCGTCCAGTTCGGCGAGGGCGGGGCCGGCACGTTCAGCGACGGCAAGCTCACCACCCGCATCGGCGATCCGCGCTGCGGCTTTGTGCTGCGGGAATTTGCCGCCCACGGCGCGCCGCAGGACATCACAATCAGAGCGAAGCCCCACGTCGGCACGGACCATCTGCGCGAAGTCGTAAAGAGCGTCCGGCGGGAGATCCTCGCCCTCGGCGGCGAGGTGCGCTTTCTCTCCAAAGCGGAGGATTTTGAGATCGCGGACGGCAAAGTCCGCGCGGTCGTCGTCCAAGGGGAGCGCGTCCCGGCCCGGCAGGTTATTTTCGCGGCCGGCCACAGCGCGCGGGAGACGTTCGCCGTGCTCAAGGACAAGCCGCTTTTATTGGAGGCCAAGCCTTTCTCAGCGGGCTTTCGGATCGAGCACCTGCGCGCCGACATCGACTCCGCACAGTACGGTGAATTCGCGGGCCACCCCATGCTCGGCGCCGCGGACTACCAGCTCTCCGCGCAGGTCGGCGGGCGCTGCGCCTACACGTTTTGCATGTGCCCGGGGGGATTTGTCGTCCCCGCCGAGGACGCGGAGGGAATTATCGTAACAAACGGCATGAGCATGCATGCGCGCGGCGGCGTAAATTCCAACGCCGCGCTGGTGTGCTCACTCTCGGCGGAGGACTTCGGCGGCGACCCGTTTCGCGCGATGGAGTTCCAAAGACAGGCCGAGCGGCGGGCTTTTGAGCTCGGAAGGGGCAAAGCGCCCGCCCAGACCGTCGGGGAATTCCTCGGCGGGGGAAAAGCGGGCTTCGGCAAGGTGGCGCCGACCTATTTTTGCGGCGTCGCGGAGGCGGATCTCGCCTCGCTCTACCCGGAGGAGATGATCTCCGTGCTCAAAGCGGGCCTCTGCGCTTTTCATAGCCGGATCCGGTGCTTCGACGACCCGGAGGCCGTCCTGACCGGCCCGGAGACGAGGACAAGCTCGCCCATCCGGATCGTGCGGGACGCGGAGAGCCTCGAGGCGGTCGGCGCGGCGGGCTTCTATCCCTGCGCGGAGGGCGCGGGGTACGCCGGGGGCATCATGAGCGCCGCGGCGGACGGCCTGCGCTGCGCGGAAAAAGTGGTCGAAGCCCTGATGAAATAGAGAAAAGCCGCGCCGCGACGCGGGGGAGAAGGGGCCGCTCTTTTGGCGCGTCCGCCGTCCGCCGCCCGGTCGCGCCTTTTGTCTGCGGGCGGCATATTCCGCCGCCGGGCCCGATAAACTGATATGTATCTTTCGGCTTTTGGCAACGAACCGGAGTGCCGGAAGGCCCCACGCGGGGCGTTCCTTGCCCGCGCCGCGGCAGCGGTTCGAGGTGAGAAGAACAGCCTTTCACCCCGGCGTTTGCCGCATACCGCCGGAAAATCCCGCATGGGGCGTTCCTTGCCCGCGCCGCGGCAGCGGTTCGGGGAGGAAACGGTTTTTCATCCCGGCATCTCGCCGCATACCATCGGAAAATCCTGCGCGGGGCGTCTCTTGTCCGCGCCGCGGCAGCGGTTCGGGGAGGAAACGGTCTTTCACCCCGGCATCTCGCCGCATACCATCGGAAAATCCCGCATGGGGCGTTCCTTGCCCGCGCCGCGGCAGCGGTTCGAGGTAAGAAGAACAGCCTTTCACTCCGGCGTTTGCCGCATACCGCCGGAAAATTCCGCGGGGCGCGTTCCTCGTTCCCGGCCGTGAAGCGGCAAACGACCCGACGGGGGCTTTGTTTGGCTGGGTATTTCCGGCCGCCGCGCGCCGCCGAAAAACGCATGGTTTTTGTCAAAAGAATCAAATTTTTACGGTCT
The DNA here is from genome assembly GCA_017991935.1 of Oscillospiraceae bacterium. Taxonomy (GTDB): domain Bacteria; phylum Bacillota; class Clostridia; order Oscillospirales; family Ruminococcaceae; genus UMGS1668. Next base: position 2,352 of record JAGOPP010000003.1, on the reverse strand, counting down.
TACGATAACATGACTGTGAAAGAGGAGGGATGGGAGTGTCCACCGTCACATTCAAATGCCCGAACTGCGGCGCGGGGCTGCTTTTTAACCCGGAAAACCAGAAATTCCACTGCGAATTCTGCGACTCCGCGTTTGAGCAGCCCTATCTCGAGCAGCTCGCGAAGGAGGAGGAGCGGCGCGCCGCCGAGCGGGCGAAAAAGGAGCAGGCGGCCCCGGAATCCAAAGAGCAGGAGCAGGGCGGCCTTGTCTACCTCTGCCCGAGCTGCGGGGCCGAGATCGTCACTGACGGGACTACCGCCGCGACGTTCTGCTATTTCTGCCAAAACCCGGTCGTGCTCTCCGGCCGCCTGACCGACGAGTACCGCCCAGACTCCGTGCTGCCGTTTACGGTCACGAAGGAGGACGCCGTCGAGCGTTTCCTCGGCTGGACCTCCAAAAAGAAATTTGTGCCGACCGGCTTTTTTGATAAAAAGAAAATCAGCGGCCTCTCCGGGATCTATTACCCCTATTGGGCGGCCGATTACCAGATGGACGCCCGTTTCAGCGGCACCGGCGAGATCGTCACGCAGATCTCCATGAGCGACGAGGACATCATCACCACAAAGCACTACGCCGTCGCGCGGGAAGGAAAAGCCGAATTCCGCGACGTGATGCGCTCCGCGCTCAAAAAGCAGGACCGCAAGCTCGGCGACGGGATCCATCCCTACCGTCTGGAGAGCCTGAAGCCGTTCTCCATGGCCTACCTGAGCGGATTTTTCGCGGAAAAGCGCGATATCGACAAGGACGCCGTTCGCCCGGAGATCATCGGCGAGCTCAAGGAGTACGCGGACACGATGCTCCGGGAGGACATGCATTATACCGGCGTCAGCGGCAGCACGCTCGTCAACCCGAAAGGGGAGCGCTATCGCTATGTCCTGCTGCCGGCTTGGATCGTCACCTATAAGGACCACGCCGGCAAGCTCTGGCATTACGCCATGAACGGCCAGACCGGCGCGCTCTGCGGCAAGCTGCCCGTCGACAAGGGCAAGGTGGCCACGCTCGGCGCGGTCATCGGCGGCGCGGCCGCGATTCTCACGTTGATTGCGGGGTGGCTGTTCGCATGAAAAAGATCGTTGTTTCGATTTTGACCGCCGGTTTGCTGCTTGCTTTTTCTTCGGTTACGGCGTTCGCCGGCCAGTGGGTCTATGATAATGCGGGGCTTTTCACGGACGAGGAGGAGGCGGGGCTCGAGGAGCTGTCCGCCGCCTTCCGGACGGACACCGGCATGGATTTCGTGATCCTGACGGCCGACGACGCCTATTCCTCCGCAATGGAGCGCGCGGACGATTTCTACGATCAAAACGGCTTCGCCGCGGACGGCATGCTCTACCTGATCGACATGTATAACCGCGAGGCGTGGATCAGCACCGCGGGCCAGATGATCTATCTCCTGACAGACAGCCGCATCGACGCCGTCTTCGACGAGACGAACGGCTTCCTCACCGACGGCGCGTATTACGACGCCGCCGAGGGCGTCCTCAGACGCTGCAAGGAGTATGTGAAGGCCGGCGCGCCCTCGGGCGGCTCCTACGCCTATGACCCGGAGACCGGCAACATCGTCGGGCGGTATGAGGAAGAAAAATCGTTCAATCTCCTGTTCATCCCGATCGCCCTGCTGCTGGGCGGGGCGGGGTTCGCGGCGCCGTTTTTCCTTGTCCGGCACAGCTACGAGCTCAAGGGCAGCACCTACCGTTATAATTTTCACAGCAGCGGGAGCCTCGACGTCACCGCGCGCACCGACCAGTATCTGAGCACCACGGTCGTCCGCGTGCCGCACCCGAAGGATAGCGGCGGCGGCGGGGGAGGCAGCGCCGTCCACACATCGAGCGGCGGCTCCACGCACGGCGGCGGCGGGCGCGGGTTCTGAGCGCCCGCCAATACGCAAAAAAAGCGCATTCGGCTTTTGCCGGATGCGCTTTTTTGTCTGTGGGATTCTTTTATTTTGTTCTGAAGGCCGGCTTGCCGTTAAGCATGTTGATCCAAATATCAAGACGAGGATCCTCCCAAAAATGCTGAAGACGAGCTACCTTCATTCCATACCAGTTCATATAGTCGAAGGGAACGTCGGAGTTGACAACCTGCTGCAGCGCCCAGTAACCCCACTTGATATCGCTGACAATTTGATAAAGCTTTATCTTTGCGAAGCCAATATCATCGAACTTTCCACCGTGATAGATCATGCAGAGTTTGACATCCATATCTTCGGTGAAGTAGTTGCCGCCGGCGATAAGACCCAGATCGGAATAAGGGTCGTTCATGGAGGCATATTCCCAGTCGATAACCTTCAGGTCGTCCTTCTTTTCGTTATACATC
>JAGOPP010000029.1 GCA_017991935.1 Oscillospiraceae bacterium | reverse complement strand
TTTGACATCCATATCTTCGGTGAAGTAGTTGCCGCCGGCGATAAGACCCAGATCGGAATAAGGGTCGTTCATGGAGGCATATTCCCAGTCGATAACCTTCAGGTCGTCCTTCTTTTCGTTATACATCTCCCCCTCATAAACTTATTAAATCATCGCGCCGCAATGCTCAGGACCCACATGGCGGCGTAAAAATTTACCGGCGTAAACCGAATGGAAGGCTGTACTGTAAAGCCAAGCCGGGCGCTTGACCACCTCCTCGGGGGGAGGAGAGCGGGCCCGCGTTTCCGGGCCAAAGGCCGCGAAAGCGGCCGGGAGCATGACGCCCCGCAAAGCGCGCCGTCATGACATGAGGCAGCCGCGGCCCTCCGATAGGGCCGCCGGAGCTCCAAAATTTTTCCGGCGGGGGCCGGAGCGGCAGCGCGCGGCCGGCGGTTGCCGCCGGGAGGCGGCTGCGTGCGATCCGCACGGCGCCAACATCGGCGCCGCCTTTGCCGAGCGGCCGCAGGAAGCTTGAGCGCCCGCATGGGGCGCGGCGCGCCCGAGCGCGCAGGGATCTTACCTTCTCTTTTGGCGGGTTTCTCGAGACATGGGCCCCGTGCGCCTTTGATAAATCTTTACCTATTTTAAATAGGGCGGCGATTTCGGAAGCTGTCCTCGGAGGTTTTCAAACCCTTTCGACGTCAACTTTATCCCTTTGTGCTGCACCAATGTCAATACCCTTTTTTTCTTTTTTATCTTCTTGCGGACGCCGGGCGACGTATGCTCCCCGCCCCGTCTTTTTGCCCGCCGGCCAAACGCCGCGGCGGGGAGCGAAACGCATGCCGCCTCCCAAAAAGAGAGGAAGAAAGACGCGCCCCGAAAGGGCATAATAAAGCCAGCGCCCGAATGGCGCTGGCTTTTATTTTGATCCAGCCTCCGCGGAATAACCGTTTTCCGCCTTGGGAAGGGTCCCGATATTCTTTTTTTGCTTCCGGCATTCGTTTTGGCCCCGGTGGAACGGACTTGCGGCCCCAAAAGGGTCCCGATATTCTCTTTTTGCCTACATGGACCCGCGTCCGGCCCGCCCCGACCCGGTCACGAATGGATTTTGCATGGCCGCCGGGCGAAACCCGGCCGTTTTTTCGGCAAAGCCGGGCCCGCCGCCGTCACTCCTTGACGGCGACGGGGATTTGGATCTCCAAAAGGGTTTCGCTGCGGTCGTCGGTCATGGTCACGTCGATCTTATAGATCTGGTAGATGAAGCCGCTGATCCTCAGATTATTTTCTTCTATATACTCTTTGGCTTTTTCAAAGCACGGGTCGTATTTTTCGAGCCGCCCGCCGCGGTAGGCCACGCACAGATAATATCCGGCGGGGACGCTGCGCATATAGTCCGATTTGACCTTTACCGCGTTTTTGTCCACAAACAGCATGGGAATCGCGTGGATATAGTCCTCGTTTTTCTCCAAAAGCTCCTCTCCGGCGTACACGCCCACGCAGTCGGTGGCGAGAATCGGCGCGACCTCGTTGAGATACCACTCAAGCTTTGTCAGCGCGTACACATGCTCCCTCGGGCCTCCGGCCGGCTGCCCGAAGGTGATGATGTTCCTCTCCGGGAGATACCGCATGCACGGGTGGTCGATTTCTTTTAACGACGTGAGCTCCCCAAGAAACGAGAGCTTCCGCGTGATGGTGTGGCACAAAAACAGCTTTCTTTCGATGTCGGCCTGCAGCTTCGAGTAATATTCGGAGAGCATCTGGATGGATTTTCGCAGATTGCAGTCTTTAAAATAATCCTTGACCTCCTCCACGGACATGCCCAGTTCCCTCAGCTCCCGGATCACGCCGAGCTTTTCGCTCTGGCGGACCGAGTAATAGCGGTATTTCGTCTCCGGGTCGATATACGCGGGCTTGAGAAGGTTGATTCTGTCATAATACCGCAAGGTCTCGCTGGAAACCTTCCGCAGTTTTGCGAGCTCCGTAATCGACAAGTAATTATCATTCATATACAACCCTCCGGCCCCTTTTTCTATAATTATATACGAACCACACGCAAAAGTCATACGGTAAAAACGCCTATTTTCCTTTGAAGGAACTATGCAAGATATCCGAAAAAAGTTAGGGTTGACATTTGTCTAACACAAAGGGTTATCATGTCGTTACATGGAGAAGGATCTTCAATACACAACAGATAGGAGCACATTGAGATGGACAATGAATCGGTAAAAAATTTTTGGAGCATCCTCAAGGCTGACGAAATCGACGATTTTATGGATCTGCTGAGTCTGGCGGCAAGGATACTCAAAAGAAAGGTCTCCGATATAGAGATCTTGGCGGGCGGCCTTACCAACAAGAGCTTTAAAGTGGTATTTGAGGACGGCCTGACGGTCGCCATGCGGATCGCCGGCAGAGGCACGGGCGAATACATAAGCCGCAAAGCGGAAAAGCACAACAGCACCATGGCCGCCGGCATGGGCATCGCCCCGGAGGTGTACTATTTCGATACCGACACCGGTTCGCAACTTGTCGAATTTGTAAAGATGCGCACGCTGCACGCCGAGGATTTCCAAAAGAATCCGGACGTGCTCAAACACGCGGCGCAGATCATGAAAACCCTCCATTCAAGCGGAATCAAGTTTTTAGGCGGCTTCGCCCCGGTCCAAGGGATCGAGGACTATGTAAGTATCCTGAAACAAAAGGGGTTTGAGGAGCGCTACGAGGGTTGGGATTCCATTTATAAGACCGTGCTGCGCGTGCGCGACGCCTACGCGAAGAATCCGCCCGCCCTCACCCCGTGCCACAACGACACGCTCGCCGAAAACTTTATGTCCGACGGCAAGACCATGAAGCTGATTGACTGGGAATACGGCGGCATGGGCGACCCGTATTACGACGTCAGCGGCATCTTCACCGAGGACCTGTTGGGCGAGGAGGCCGGAGAAATCTTTATGCGCGCCTATTTCGGCGGCGAGCCGACCGAGGAGCAGCGCGCGCGCATCCTAATCAATGAATTTATCTATTGCACCTATTGGTCCGTGTGGTCTCTGGTTCAGATCGCGAACGACAAGGAGCGCGAGTTCTACTGGCAGTACGGGCTCGACCGGGCCATTCTGGGCAAAGAATACATGGCGAACCCGAATTTCGAGCGCTATCTCAATCTTATCGGCTGACCTGATGGGCAGTTCTTCCGCAAAGGGACCGCCGATCTTCTCAAACTATATTCGAGGATAAGGGCGGTTGCCGTTTGAAACGGTGGCCGCCTTTATCCTTTAAAAAGGAGCTATGGATATGGGCTATGTCAATCTGGCGAAACTGCTTTCGGACGCAAAGGCGGGCGGATACGCGGTCGGCGCTTTCAACATCGTCAATGACCTCACGGCGCGGGCCGCCGTGCAAAAGGCGGCGGAGCTGTCCTCCCCGGTCATCCTTCAGACCTCCGTCTCGACGGTCAAACAGATCGGGCCCAAGGAACTGATCTCGTTTCTCCGGGCGCTCGCGGAGGAGGCCCCCGTGCCGGTCGCCGTCCATCTTGACCACTGCACGGACCCGGAATACGTCATCCGGTGCCTCGACCTCGGCTGGTCCTCGGTCATGCTCGACCTGTCACAGGCGCCGTTTGAGAGAAACCTCTCCGAGACCCTGCGGATCGTGGAATACGCGAAAAAGAAAAACGCGACCGTGGAAGGGGAGCTCGGCGCCATCGTGGGGGTGGAGGACGAGATCCGCGTGAGCCGGTCCGCGCTCGCCGACCCGGTGAAGTCCTTCGAATATGTCGCCAAAACCGGCATCGACGCCTTTGCCCCCGCGATCGGGACGGCCCACGGGCTTTATAAGGGCGAGCCGGACATCGACTTTGATCTCTTTAAAAAGCTCTCCGCCGAAATCCCGTGCCCGCTGGTCGTCCACGGGGGAACGGGGCTTCGGCCCGACGTGTTCGCGCGTCTGGTCGGCCTCGGGGCCGCCAAAATCAACGTCTCGACCGCGATTAAGATCTCCTACTGCCAAGGGATGCGCGACTATCTGCGCGAGCACCCCGACGAGAATAACCCGCTGAAACTGGATCACTATGTCATGGAACAGACGGAAGCGTGCGTGGAGGAGCATATCCGCATGTTCGGTTCCGCGGGGAGGGCCAAGGCATGAACAAACCGAATTATCCGGTCGACCTGCACACGCACAGCGTCCACTCGGACGGCAACGACACGGTGCGGGAGCTGATCGGCTACGCCTCCGAGGCCGGGATGAAGGCGATCGCGCTGACGGATCACGACATCCGCCCGCCCGAGACGATCGAGGCGGAGGACGGGAGCCCGGTCTCGCCGGTCGATTACGCGCGGTCGCGGGGGCTTGTCTTCATCCCGGGCATCGAGTATTCGTGCGACACGGACGTGGACGACGTGCATATTGTGGGCTTGGGCTGCGACTTCGGCCATCCCGCGCTCCTCAAAGCGGAAAAAGACGCCGAGCAGAGCAAGACGCGCAGCTACAAAAGGCTCACCGAAATCCTGTGCGGAAACGGCATCGAGGTCAGCTGGGACGATGTGCGCAACGGGACGATGCCTCCCAGAAAGCCCAAAGAGGTGCAAAGAAAACATATTTTCGAGGCGATGGCCCAGAAGGGTTACGCGGCCTCGTGGGATCAGGCGAAGATCATGGTGCGGGACAACCCGGTCTTCAACGTCAGGCGGGAAAAAATCGATCCGCTGGAGGCCATCCGTATCATTCACGCGGCCGGCGGAATCGCGATCCTCGCCCACCCGCACCTGATCGACGAGCTGGTCCCCCGTAAAAACGGGCGAATCTCTCGGTATGAGTACATCGAAAATCTGATCGCCGCCGGCTTGGACGGCATCGAAGCGTGTTATCCGTATGAAAAAACCAGCTATAAGGGGACCTTATCGCGCTTTGAGGTCGAGCGGGAGATCAGATACAGATACACCGACAAGTTGGCCATCATATCGGGCGGCTCCGACTACCACGACGACGGGAAAAAAGGCGTCCGCGACCCCAGATTCATCGGCGAGTGCGGCGTCACATGGGACTATTTTGCGAACAACCCGCTTTTGCAGCGTTTTGTGTGAGGGCACGCGATGCGCAGATTCACGATAAGAGATTCGCAGAGTGCGGGGCAAAACCACCCTCCGTTTTTCTCCACCCGGCGCCCCGTTTTTCCCCGCCCGGCGCCCTACTTTGGCGAAAGGGAGGTTTTCCGCAGGGAGCGGGCAAAACCGCTCCCCGTTTTTCCCCGCCCGGCGGCCCCGCTTTTTTGACAAAAGAGGGATCTTGCGACCGAGGAAACGCCCGAAGAAAGTCCCGCGCGGAACGGGGGATAAAAAAAGGACGCGCCCCAAACGGGGCGCGTCCTTTGAAGTCACTTTTTATTTCTTGAAGCAGTCGCTGCAGTAAACGGGGCGATCGCTGCGGGGCTGGAAAGGAACCTTGCAGGGCCTCCCACATTCCGCACAGACCGCGTCGTACATCTGGCGAGTACCGCCGTTTCCGCGGGAATCGTTTTTACGGGCGTCCCGGCACGCTTTGCAGCGCTGCGGCTCGTTCGTAAAACCTTTTTCAGCAAAAAACTCCTGCTCGCTGGCAGTAAAAGTGAATTCTTGTCCGCAATCCTTGCAGACGAGGGTCTTGTCTTTGTACATGGAATACCTCGATTAAAAAATTATGCGTTGCGCATCGCGTCGCATACATGAATTATAACGCATCGAAATTGATTTGTCAATATGTGTAAAGCCCCAGAACCCTATTATATTTTTGGAAGGTAAATTGCGCGATTTCCGGGGAAAAGAGGGCTGCCGCGGCGGGATCGGGACCTCGAAGCGGGGGTTGCCGCGGCGCGCGTGACTTTTGTTATTTCAGTAAATTCTTCAGCTTTTCGCCCTTGATCTCATCCGCGCTCCACGGGATCAGCGCAAAGTTTCCGCCGGAATGGGCGGCCACCCGATTGATCCATTCGATCTCGCCGCCCGCCTTGGCGGACAACATGCGGTTGGTCGTGCCGGTGCGGTAGAGCGAGGCGTTGATCACCCACCACTTGGTCGCGATCCCGGCCCGCTTTAGATCCTCCTCGAGGCGCAGCGCCTCATAGACCGGCGTGGCCTCGGCGAGCGTGACGATGATCACCTCGGTCTCCGCAGGATTGCGCAGGCGCGGCAGCAGTTTTTTCGCCGATTCAGGGATGTCGCCCTGAGAGCGTTTGATCTCGTGGTTGTAGCTCTGGGTCGACTCCAGCAGCAGCAGCGTGTGGCCCGTGGGCGCGGTGTCGATTACGACGATCTGCTCCTCCGCCTTGTCGACGATCTCGGCGAAGGCCCGGAACACGGCGATCTCCTGCGTGCAGGGGGAGCGAAGATCTTCCTCGATATAGGCGAGATCTTCTTCGGACATAGTCTCTCTTGCTTTGGAAAGCACCTCGTCCCGATACTTCGCGAGCACGGCGTGCTCGTCGATATGGCTCATGCGAATGCCGCTGCTCTCGTCGATCACGAATTTGAGATGGGCCGCGGGATCCGTTGTCGTGAGGTGTACCTTTTTCCCTTTTGCGGCAAGGCCCAGCGCGATCGCCGCCGCGACGGTGGTCTTCCCGACGCCGCCCTTCCCCATCGTGAAGATCACTTTTTTGTTCGCGGTATAAAGATCCTCCACGATGTCCCTGAGGCGGGGAATTTCCGGAACGTCAATTCTTTCCTCGCTGGTCACGCACTGGTTTTTTGTCAGCAGCGCCCTCACGTTTTTGATTCCGGTGATGCCGTACGCCCGCAGCGGGATCATGTAGGAGGGGATCCCTTTGAGCCCCTCTGGGATGTTGTAGAGCGTCTTCCGCTGCTTTTGATACATCCCTTTTGAGACCGTGTCGTCGTAGGAGGTCAGCACGCCGTTGACAATCAAAATCTGATTGTTTACGCCGATCTCGGAGAGCTCCTTCGCGGCCCTCTCCGCCTCCAAAAAAGGCGACGTTTCCGGGCGGGAAACCAGAATCAGCGTGGTCCGTTTCCCGTCCGCCAGCGTGGCGACCGCCTCTTGATAGACGTCTTTTTTGCTCTCCAACCCGGACAGCTGCCCCAGACAGGAGGCGCCATGCGTGTTTTCGCTGATAAAATTGCTCCACGCGGACGGCAGCTGGAGCATCCTCAGCGTGTGGCCGGTCGGCGCGGTGTCGAAAATAATAAAATCATAGTCCGCGCGCGCCTTTTGATCGGTGATAAAATTGGAAAACTCGTTGAACGCGGCGATTTCCACCGTGCAGGAGCCCGAAAGCTGCTCCTCCATATTCTGAATGACGGTATCCGGCAGCTGGCCGCGGTAGGGGCCGACGACGCCCTCGCGGTATTCCGCCGCGGCCTCGATGGGGTCAAGGTTCGCCACCGTCAGATTCGGCGCTTCCGCGATGGGGACGCCCTTGTTCGTCAGCTCGGTTTCAAAGACGTCCTGCAAGTTCGACGCGGGGTCGGTGCTGATGAGCAGCACGTTTTTCCCGCTGTCGGCAAGCGCGACGGCCGTGGCGCAGGCGACCGAGGTCTTGCCCACGCCGCCCTTGCCGGTAAAAAACAGATATTTTGTGAGACTTGCCTCAAGCGGGCGAAACGGTTCCATCAAAATCCCTTCCTCATCCACCGCAATTTCCGCCGGAACAGCCGCAGCCGCCCGGAGTTTTGGGCGTCCCTACGGTCTTGCTTACGGTCAGATAGCTGCTTGGCACATCCAGCAGGGAAACAAACTCGTCGTTCGTCGGGTACCGTTTGGTGAGCACCACTTTTCCGTCGAGCACGGTGACGGGGAGCATCCCGACGCCCTTTGAGAGCAGCATGCCGACTTCCGCGTTCTTCACGAATTCCTGCGGCGCGCTGGTCAGGTTATATCGTTCGACCTTGATTCCGTTTTTTTCGAGGGCGGCAAGGGCGGCGGAAATTCTAAGCAATTCCGGGTTGACGCCGACCCCGCAAAGCCCCGTGGGGCAGCACATGGCCGGCTCGTAGATCGCCATTTTTTTCATAAGTCGCATCTCCTATAAAATAATTATATTTACTGCATGGCGGCGGAAACCGAAGGACGCCGCGCGATCGCCGTCTGCGAAAAATCAGCGGCAGGAATTGCAGCATAGGTCTTTTTGCTTGCAGGCTTCTCTTTTTTGACGGTCGGATTCGTACATGGGAAGCAGTTTTAGTTTCTCCGAGAGATAGTCAATCAGCTCCCGGTTTTCGTTGCGGAATACTTCGCTCAGGCTATAATAGGTCCACTGCGCCTGCTTTCTATATGAGAGAATTCCGGCGTTTTTGAGCGCGGTCAGGTGCCTCGACGCGTTCGACTGCGTCAGGCCAAGGCAGTCCTCGATCTCGCAGACGCACAGTTCGCCTTCCAGAACCAGCGACAGAATCCGGAGCCTCGTTTCATCCGACAGCGCTTTAAAAATATCGGTCATTGGATTTTCGCCTCCTATCAAATTACTATATGCTCATATACGCATATTATATGCCCGATGGTAGCCGCTTGTCAATGGTTTCAAAACATAAAAATCCGCCCGGCAACGGAGCCGAGCGGCAAAAGATTTGCAGATACGCATTTACGGAAAAGAGAAAAAAGGTCGGCGACCTCGTAAATCAACAGTACAAAAAAACGGTGCCTATTCCGGTGCCTACCAAAAAATGAAAAAGCCGGGAACCGCACAATCATGCGGTTCCCGGCTTTCTTTAGTGGCGGAGATGAAGAGATTTGAACTCTTGAGGAGCTTTTGACCCCTACGCGATTTCCAGTCGCGCGCCCTCGACCAACTAGGCGACATCTCCATCGTTGCGCGAACGTCCCGCCGCTTATGGCGGCACTGTGATATTATACCGAATGCCCGTCCAAAAATCAAGGGCTTTCCGAAATATTTTCGGGCGCCGGGCAGGGGAACGCGGGGCGATCTTCCGGCCTTCCAAAAAAGAAAGACAATTATTTTCAATTATTTCTTTTCTTCCCTGTAAAAAAATGCTATAATTTGACTAATATTAGGACGGGGGGTGCGGGTATGCTCGACAGGGGACTTCTTCGGAAAGCCCGTGAGAGCATCGCGGCCTCCGATTACGCGCAGGCGGTCCGCGCGCTCCACGAGGTGGACGTCCATCACCTCAACGAGGAGGAGCGGGAGGAGATCCGGGCGCTCTTTTCCTCGATCCCGGAGGAGGACCGCGCGGCTTCGCCGATCCACTGCATCCAAGAGATGCAGTTCGCGTGGTACGAGGGCAGGAGCGAGGACTTCGGCGTCTGGCATTCCCGCCTGCTGAGGCTCCGCACCGGCTGCAAGGCGGACACCACCTGCCGCAGCATGACCGAAAAATGCATCTGCTGCGCTTCGTTCATGCTGCCGCGGACCGACAACGCTCAGATTTTGCTGATGCTCGCGGTCCTTGCGAACGACAAGGATTCGGTCCTCCCGTTTTCCATCTCCGTCACGTCGAATTACCCGAGCATCCTGCGCGGGAGCAGGGATCTCTCGGTC
>JAGOPP010000028.1 GCA_017991935.1 Oscillospiraceae bacterium | reverse complement strand
CGAATCCGGCGAGGAGAGCGAAGTGAAATGCTTCGGCTTCCAGACGGAGAACGGCGTCAGCCGCATCATCATCAAGGACAGCGGCGAAGCGCCCGATGAATTCGCCTATCTCTCCGAGCCCGGCACCATCGTGGAGGTCCGCCTCTTCCTGAACGCCAACGCCGACACCTTCGACATCGACTTCACGAGCCTCTCCCCGTTCCTGATCTCTTGGGTGGAGCTCAATGAGTCGGCCGGCGGCGGGCTCCCGCTCTGGGTCTGGATCGCCATCGGCGGCGCTCTGATCTTCGCGATTCTGGTCGTGATCCTGCTTGTGGTCCGCGGCAGGAACGCCAAGGCGGAGCAGATGGCGGCCGAGCGCCTCACCCGCAGGGAACCCCCGCAAAAGGCCATGGCCGCCAAAGAGGCCGCGCCCGCCGCCCCGCATTATTACAACGACGAGGCGTTTGAGCGCGCCCCCGATTTCGATGCGAAAAAGGGATTTGACGTCGCCACCGCCGGGGAAGACGATGAAAACTACCGCAGCTGGAACAGCTTTCTGAAGAAAGAATAAGTTTCCCCTTTGCAAAAAAGCCTCCGGAATCCTCCGGGGGCTTCGTTTTATCTTTGCGGAACGCCTCGCGCCCCGCTCATCCTGCGGGAATTTTGATAGGAGGAATGTTTTTTGAAAATGATCCGTCGGTCTTTGGCCATTCTCCTCGCGGCTGCGCTCGCGCTCTCCGCCGCGGCGACCGCCTTCGCCGGCAACTACACCGTCTACTATTACGCGGGCGATGCGGACGAGGACGAGCGCGTGCCCTACGTCTGCAAAGACGTCGACGAGGGCGACATCTATACCGTCCTCCGCCCCGGCTCCGTCTTCGACGACTACGACGACTATGTCGAGGACGGGTATGAATTTTACTGCTGGGAGGACCAGAACGGCAAGGAATATTCGCCCAAGGATACCGTCCGGTTCCGGAATTTTAAAGACGGCGTCCTGAAGCTGACCGCCGTCTGGGACGAGGAGGACGAGGACGTCGGTATCAGCTACGGCGTCACTTACAGCGCCGGCGACGCGGGCAAAAGCTCCGTGAAGGAGACCTATTCGGGCGATTTTGAGGCGGAGGCCCCGGAATCCCTTTTTGCGGACTTCGCGGAATTTAAGGAGGACGGGTACCGCTTCGTCTTCTGGATGGATAAAATCGGGAACACCTTTTTGGAGGGCGACACGGTCGACGTCAGCGAGGAGCCGTTTAACACGAGCTACAACATGACGCTGACCGCGGCTTGGCTTGACGACGGCGACTACCCGGTTTTCTTCCGCTCCGGCACGACCGAGGCGAAGGGCGCCGACCCCGCCGCCTTCTACGCGGAATATGATAAAAGCTACACGCTCCCCGACAACCCCTACACGCTGGCGGGATACTCCTTCGCGGGATGGGACGTCGCGGGCACGGTCCTGCGCCCCGGCGACAAATATTCCGTGCGGGACGGCCTGATCGTCAAGGCGGTCTGGAAGGACGCCGCCGCCGAGCTGACCTATCGGCCCGGCGAGGGGCAGGGCGCGGCTTACACGGAGACCTATGAATCCGGAAAGACCATCACGCTCGCGGAAAACACGTTCACCCGCGCGGGGTATTCCTTCGCCGGGTGGCTGATCGGCTCCATCCAGTCGGTGATCCCGGAGGGCACCTCCGTGGTGATCGCAGGCAACGACACCGCCACCGCCCAGTGGGTCCCGGAGACCTCCGCGCCCCCGGAGACGACCTCCTCGGAGGCCGCCGTCTCCGAAGCCGTCTCCGAGCCGGAATCCGCGCCGGAGGAGTCCGTCCCCGAGGAGACGGCGCCCGCCGTGGAACCCGAGGATTCCCAGACCCTCTCCTACTCCATCTCCGGCGACACGCCGGTCTCCGGCATCATCGTGCGCCTTGAAAACGGCGTTGAGCACGCGGAGCTCCTCGTCAGCCCGATCACGGACCCCTCCGCGGTTGATCCCACCACCGCCTCCCTGCTCCAGAGAGGCGACGCGGCGGCCGCCTTCGACCTCGCGCTCCAGAGCGGCGGCGCCGCGTATGACGGCAAGTCCGCCGGAACCGTCCTGTTTCGTACGGACGGAGGCGCCGGAATCCTTGAGGCGCCGTATAAGGCCGCCCGGATCGCCCTCGCGCATGTGACGCCGCTGGACGCCTTTGAAGGGGACGGCTACTACAAGCTGACCGGCGGCAAGACGGTGTGGTACGATCTCTCCGACGGCAGCGCCGAGGATTCCGACTGCGTCTCCCTCTCGGAGAGCCACGGGATCTGCCGCGCCGTGATCACCGATCCCTCCGCGGCCCCGGCCCGCTTTGCCTATCTCTCCGACGACGCGACGGTCGTGGAGGTCGCCTTGGGCCAAAGCCCGGACGCCGCCTCCTTTGAGATCGGCTTCACCAGCCTCTCGCCGTTCCTGCTGCTCTGGGTTGAGCTGCGGCAGGGACCGGCCTCCCCGCTGCTCTGGATCGCCCTCGGCGTCGGGATCGCGCTCGCGGCGCTCGGGCTCGCGTTCTTCCTTTACCGCTTCAAAAAACAAAGGGCCGTCTTCGCGGGCGTCTCGGAAACCTCCGGGCGCGCCGAGGACGGCGGCCTCCTCCGTCAGGAGGGGGGCATCCCCGAGCCCGAAAACCCAAACCTTTGCCGGGAGCCGGACCCCGCGCCCATGGCCGGCCCGCCCTCGGAGAACCCCGACTGGGGAGAGTTTAAGCAAAAATAAGCACGTTTTAGAAAAGGCCTCCGCCGGAAGCGGGGGCCTTTTTATATGAAATTAGGGGCCGCGGGCGGGGGCGCCATGATCGCAGTCGCCGCCACCTCACGCAAACTGGGGTGTGCCGCGGGCAGGGATGCCATATCGTGCCACCTGCGCCGCCGCCTCACGCAAACCGGGGTGTGCCGCGGGCGGGGGTACGGCGTGATCGCAGTCACCGCCGCACCCCAAAAACCGCGGGGCTTCTCCCTGCGGACAGGGGAAGCCGCGCAGTAACCGCCGCGCCGCCTTCCTTAAATTCGGGATGTCGCCGCCGCCCCGGGTGAAATAAACTCTCCGGGCGCGGCCGCACGGACAGCCCCCCTCTCGCGCCGTCGCCCCGGGCCAAAGAAATTTCCGGGCGCAAAAAAAGCCTCCCGCATAAAAGCGAAAGGCCGTTTTTGAGCGATCCGATCAGCGGGATCAGAGTTTGGTCATCCAGAGGCCGTGCAGGTTGCAGTACTCGTAGACGGCGACCGGCTTGTCGTCCGAGAGGGCGAAAACGGCCTGCGGCTCGTCGCCGGGCTGCAGATATTTCTGCTGGAAGCCCTTCTGGGTCTCGAAGCAGATCCACTGGATGTAATGCTCCGGAATCATCGGGTGGGCGACTTCGCCGACCGACACGGTGTAACGCCCGCACTTGGTCGTCACAACGGGCAGATGCTTCTCCACGACGGCGTCGATGACGCCCGGTTTCAGCTCCTGCATGGGTTCGCCGCAGCAAATGGTGGGTACGGGAGTCTCATGCAGCATGACAATGATTTTTCCGCAGTGCACGCAACGATAGAATTTCATGATGGCATCTCCTTTATGTGTCAAAATCGGGTGGTTTCGTTCCCGGTTTGGGAAGACGGATTATTCCGCGCAGGCGACGTCCCCGATCGGGCCGACGATCGGCAGCGGGTCGACGCCGATGCGGGTGTAGTAGTCGGAAAGCGCGGCCTTGACGGCCTGCTCCGCGAGGACCGAACAGTGGATTTTGACCGCCGGCAGGCCGTCAAGCGCCTCGATGACCGCCTGATTGGTCAGCTTCAGGGCCTCCTCGATCGGCTTGCCCTTGATCATCTCCGTGGCGATGGAGCTCGTCGCGATCGCGGCCCCGCAGCCGAACGTCTTAAATTTGATATCCTGAATGACGCCGTCCTCGATCTTGAGGTACATCTTCATAATATCGCCGCAGCGCGCGTTGCCGACCTCGCCGACGCCGTCCGCGTCCGGAATCTCGCCGACATTGCGCGGGTTGGTGAAATGATCGAACACTTTATCGGAATATAACATGATTTTTCATCCTCCGTATTGCCGCTCCCGCGGCGCTTTATCGTTAATTTTTATTTTTTTATTTGATCATTTTGACCGCGGTCGTATCGCCCGCGCGGATCTTCTCCCACAGCGGGCTCATCCCGCGCAGGCGCTCGACGATGCCCGGCAAGACCGCGAGGATCGCGTCCGCGTCCTCCTCGGTGTTTTGGTCGCCCAGCGTGATGCGCAACGACCCGTGGGCGGTCTCGTGCGGCAGCCCGATCGCCAGCAGCACGTGGCTCGGGTCGAGGGAGCCGCTCGTGCAGGCGGAGCCGGACGACGCGCAGATCCCGTAGTGGTCGAGCCAGAGCAGAAGGCCCTCGCCCTCGATGCCCTCGATCGAGATGTTGACGTTGCCCGGGAGGCGCTTTTCGCGGTCGCCGTTGAGGCGCGTGCGCTCGATCTTCAGGATGTTGTCGATCAGCCGGTCGCGCAAAACTTTCGTCCTCGCGGCGCGGCCCTCGATGTCCGTGACGGCGAGCTCCAGCGCCTTGGCGAGCCCCGCGATGCCGGCGACGTTCTCGGTGCCGGCGCGTTTGCCCTTCTCCTGCGCGCCGCCGTCGATCAGGTTCGGCAGCGCGACGCCCTTGCGGATATACAATAGGCCCACGCCCTTCATCGCGTGGATCTTGTGGCCGGAGAGGGAGAGCAGGTCGATGTTCTGCTCCCTGACGTTGACCGGGACGTGCCCGATCGCCTGCACCGCGTCGGTGTGGAACCAGATCTTATTCTCGCGGCACAGAGCGCCGATCTCGGCGATCGGCTGGATGGTCCCGATCTCGTTGTTCGCGTACATGATCGAGACGAGGCCCGTGTCCGGGCGGATCGCCGCCGCCACGTCCTCCGCGCGGACGACGCCGTTTTCATACACCGGCAGATAGGTGACCTCGAAACCCCGCCTCTCCAGCGCCATGCAGGTGTGCAGCACGGCGTGGTGCTCGAACGCGGAGGTGATGATGTGCTTTTTGCCCCGCTTCGCCATCGCCTCGGCCGCGCCCTTGAGGGCCCAGTTGTCCGACTCGGAGCCGCCGGAGGTGAAGTAGATCTCGCCCTCCTCGGCGCCGAGGCAGGCGGCGCAGGTCTCCCGGGCATGCTTGAGCGCCCAGCCCGCCTCCCTGCCTTTCGCGTAGATCGTGGAGGCGTTGCCGTATCCCTCCGTCAGCCACGGGAGCATGACGTCCAGCACTTCCGGCGTGATCGGGGTTGTGGCGGCGTTGTCCACATATACCAATCTTGTTTCAGATTCTTTCATTCCACTTTCCTCGTTTTCTTTGAAAAACTCTCAGGATTTCATATTATACTAATTTAGTAGGAATTGCAATACTTCTCCCTGAATTTTTCTAAAAAAACTTTATAATCCGGCAAAGAACCGAAAAACCGCGCGCCATGGCGGTGCGTCCCCCGTTCTTCCGATCAGACGGCGGCGGCTTTTTTCGACTCCGCGACCGCGAGCGCGTCGCAGCGCTCGTTTTCGGGGTGGCCGGCATGGCCCCTCACCCATTCGAAGCGCGCCTCGTGGATCTCAAGGAGCTCCAAAAGGCGCGACCAGAGATCGGCGTTTTGCGCGGGCTTGCCGTCCGGCTTTTTCCAGCCGTTGGCGCGCCATTTGGCCGCCCAGCCCTTGCCGATCCCGCTCGCGAGATACTGGGAATCCGTGACCAGCAGCGCGCGGCACGGCTCCCGGAGCGCCTCCAGCGCGGCGATCGCGCCCGAAAGCTCCATGCGGTTGTTGGTGGTGTGCGCCTCGCCGCCGGAGAGAATTTTTTCTTTATTTTTATACACAAGGATGGCGCCCCATCCGCCCGGCCCCGGATTGCCGGAGCAGGCCCCGTCCGTGTAAATGGTCACTTCTTTCATGTTAAAAACCACCCGAGGCCGAAAAACCGGCCGAACTTTATCTTTATAATAATAGAAAAAAAGAGGATTTGCAAGAAAACTTTACGGCGAACGCCGGAGGTTTATTTTCGAAATTTCCGTCCATACTTATTTTACCCGTGTTTTTTAAGCGGATAATCACAATTTTGCCCTTGTTCATAAAATAATGTTGACAGATAAATCAGATTCATATATGATAATTTTAATGATTTTTGGACCGGAATTAATCGAAAAGAATTGATTTTTGCCCTTCGGAATCCCGAAAGGCATGTTTTTGATGCCCAAACAGAAAGAAATCTACATATTTTTTCGATTTTATTTTTTATTTTTCGAAAAATCACGGAAAAATGTCGAATGAAACAGGAAAAAAGCCTTTTATTGAAAAGGAGGCAATTATTTGGAAAACAAGCAAAATCCGGGCGACCAGAGCGTCAGAGACGCGGCCCGGGCCAAAATGCAAAAGGCAAATTTGGAAAAGCTGGATCAGGTGCTGGCAAATCTGCCGGAGAACCAATATGAACACGAACACGTGACCGAACCCGAGATCGACACCGAGATCGAAACCGGAGCCGGGACCGGGGCCGGGAGCCCGCAGCGGCAGAAACAAAAACGCCGCGGCCGCCCGCCCAAAAAGCAAAACCCCGCCGCCCCGGCGAAGGACGGCGCTCAAAAAGAGGCACCCGCGCCGAAAAATCCGGAGGCGCAAAAGAAGCTCCCCGATACGCAAAAGGGGAATTCCGGCGCTCAGCAGGGAAACCCGGGCGCGCAAAAGGGAAATCCCGGCGCCCAAAAAGCAAACTCCGGCGCCCAAAAGGGGCATCAGAACCCGCAGCAGGGGAACTCCGGCGCCCAAAAGGCAAACCAGAACGCCCAAAGAGGGAATCCCGGGGATCAAAAAAGAAACCCGAACCCTCAAAACGGCGCCTCCGGCGGCCATGCGAAAAACGCGCCCCGCGAGGGCCTCTTCAACCGCGCCCCCGCGGACTGGAAACCCGATTCCCCGGTGGGCTGGAACCAAAAGAAGCGCGGCCGCCCCTCCAAAACCGCCAAACTTCCGCCGCTCAAAATCATCCCGCTCGGGGGCTTGGGCGAGATCGGCAAAAATATCACGGCCTTTGAGTACGGCGACGACATCGTGATCGTGGACTGCGGGCTCGCCTTCCCGGGCGACGAGATGCTGGGCGTCGATCTGGTCATCCCGGATTTCACCTATCTGGAGGAGAACCGCGACCGGATCCGCGGCCTCGTCGTCACGCACGGGCACGAGGACCACATCGGCGGCATCCCCTACCTGCTCCAAAAGCTGAATATCCCGATCTACGCGACGCGCTTCACGATCGCGCTGATCGAGGGCAAGCTCGCCGAAAAGGGCCTGCTCAATAAAGCGCTCCTCAACGTCGTAAAGCCGCGGGATACCGTCACGCTGGGCTGCATGAACGTCGAATTTATTCACGTCAACCACTCCATCCCGGATTCCTGCGCGCTCGCCCTGCACACGCCCGCCGGCATCGTCATCGAGACCGGGGACTTTAAGGTGGACTATACGCCCACCAACGACGAGATCATCGACCTCGCCCGCTTCGGCGAACTCGGCAGCAAGGGCGTTTTGGCCCTGCTCTCCGACTCCACCAACGCGGAGCGCCCCGGCTACACGCCGAGCGAGCGCACCGTCGGGGAGTCCTTCGACCTGCTGTTTAAAAACGCCGGCGACCACAGGATTTTGGTCGCGACGTTCTCGAGCAACGTCCACCGGGTGCAGCTCGCGATCGACTCCGCCGTCCGCTTCGGCAGAAAGGTCGCGGTCGTCGGACGCAGCATGGAGCAGATCTCCGCCAAGGCGCTCGAGATGGGCTATCTGGACGCGCCGGAGGGGACCGTCGTCTCGCTCGACACCGTCTGCCGCCTGCCGGAAAACCAAGCGGTCATCGTCACCACCGGCAGCCAAGGCGAGACCATGGCCGCCCTGACGAGGATGGCCATGGGCGACCACCGCAAAATCAACATCACCTCCCGCGACCTCGTCATCATCTCCGCCTACCCGATCCCCGGCAACGAGAAAGACGTCGGGCGGGTTGTCAACGAGCTGATGCGCCTCGGCGCAGAGGTCGTCTATGAGCGTTACAGCCAGATCCACGTCTCCGGGCACGCCTGCCAAGACGAGGAAAAGCTGATGCTCGCGCTCACAAAGCCGCGTTTCTTCATCCCCGTCCACGGCGAGTATAAGCACCTTAAAAAGCACGCCGAGCTCGCCATGAGCATGGGCATGCCGCCGGAGAACGTCATGATCCCGGAGATCGGGCGCGTGATCGAGGTCAACGAGGCGGGCATCATCGCCACCTCCACCGTGTCCGCGGGGGCCATCCTTGTGGACGGCCTCGGGGTCGGCGACGTCGGCAGCGTGGTGCTGCGCGACAGAAAGCGCCTCGGGGAGGACGGCCTGATCATCGTCACCCTCACGCTCGACCGCGACACCGGGGACATCCTCGCCGGGCCGGACATCGTCTCCCGCGGCTTCGTCTATGTGCGCGAGGCCGAGGATATGCTCGAGGCGGCAAGGCAGATCGCGCGCAAAACCGTCGAGGCGAGCGTCTCCGACAACAAGCGCGACTGGCAGAACCTTAAAACGAAGATCAAGGACGCGGTCGGGAGCTACCTGTTCGGCCTCACGAAGCGCTCGCCGATGGTCTTGCCGATCATCGAGGAGATCGCGAAGGCCGCCGTCTGAAAATAAGCGAAAAAATCGGGAAGCGCCGCCGTGCGCTTCCCTTTTTTTGCCCCGGCTTTCCGCCCGGTTAGGGTGATGAGCGGGGCGCGCGTGTTTTTTTCTCGGCCCAATCTTTCCGGAATCGCGAAGACCGCGCGGATTTATGGGCCCCCGAAAGGGGACGCGGGTATTGTAATCATTTTTTTGTTCTGATATAATAATAAAATATACAGGGAATTCCATCGGAAGGAGGTGGCGTCGTGAAAAAGAGGCTCGGCTTCATGGGGCCCGCGCTGCTGACGCTGTTTTTGCTCGCCTGCGGTTTCGCCGCGGTGACGGCCTTTTACGACTGGGCGGCCTTCGCGACGGAGCTCGTTATCACGGCCGTCGTCGGCGCCCTGATCGCGCTGCGGGTGTTTCGCTCGAGAAAAGAGGCGCGCCTCTTTTTGGAGGCGGTCGCGGCGAAGCTCTCCTCCCCCGACCGGACCGCGCTCGAGGCGTTTCCTTTGCCGGTGCTCGTGACCGACAAAAAGGGCGTTGTCCTCTGGTACAGCCAGAATTTCCAAAAAACCGTGCCCAGCGAAAACGAGCTTTTCGGTACGGACATCGGCGACCTCTCGCCGGTGCTGACCGAGGACTCCCCTTTCCTCGACAGCCGGATGGCCGCGATTGGCGACCGGCATTACGAGGTCTTTCGCAGCGAGGACCCCGGCGCGGGGCTCGTCTTCCACTATTTTATCGACCGCACCGAGGAGAAGCGCATCGGGAAACTCTACAAAGACACCCACCCCGCCGTGCTCATGATCGTGATGGACAATCTGGAGGACCTCTTCGCGAACTGCAAGGAGAGCGAGCGCAGCCGGATCATGGGCGAAGTGGAGAGCATGTTCGAGCAGTTTGCCCTGAGCACGTCCTCGATGCTCAAAAAGGCCGACGGCAACCGCTTCATCGCCGTGATGGAGGAGCAGCATCTCGCGAAACTGATCGCGGAGCGCTTCACCATCCTTGACAAGGCGCGGGCGATCGTCACCTCCGACGGGCTGCCCGTGACGCTCTCGATCGGCGTGGGGCGCGGGTATTCGACACTGCCGGAGCTGCAGACCGCCTCCTCGCAGGCGCTGGAGATGTCCCTCGGCAGAGGCGGCGATCAGGCCACCGTGCGCGATCTGTCCGGCTACGAATTTTACGGCGGCTTCGCAAAGGGCGTGGAAAAGCGCACGAAAGTCAAGACAAGGATCGTGGCGGCCGCTCTGGTCGACCTGATCGGCTCGAGCGAAAACATCCTTGTCATGGGGCACCGCTCCGGCGACCTCGACTGCGTCGGCGCGGCGATCGGCATGGCCGGCGCGGTCCGGCTGATGGGCAAACCGGTGCGCATCGTGCTCAACCGCAAGACCTGCCTCGCGATGCCGCTCGTGCACCGCTACGAAAAGAACGGCGACCTCGGCCTGTTTGTCCCGCCGGAGGAGGCCCTCGACAAGATCGGCCCGGACACCCTGCTCATCATCGTGGACACGCACGTCCGGCATATCCTCGAGTCTCCGGAGGTCTACTCCGCCTGCCGCAACGTGGTCGTCATCGACCACCACCGCCGTATGCTCGGCAACATCGACAACGCGGTGATTTTTTATCACGAACCCCACTCCTCCTCCACCTGCGAGATGGTGACGGAGCTGCTCCAATATTTCCCGGACGCGTGCCGGCCCACCAAGCCCGAGGCCGAGGCCCTGCTTTCCGGCATCATGCTGGACACCAGAAGCTTCACGGTGCGGGCCGGGGCGAGATGCTTCGAGGCCGCCGCCTACCTGCGCCGGCAGGGCGCGGACCCCGTGGCGGTCAAGCTCCTATTCTCCGGCACGCTCGAGGAATACCGCGAGCGCTCCGAGGTGGTCGCCGGCGCGGAGCTCTACCGGGGCTGCGCCGTGGCCATCGCGAAGCCCTACCCGGACGTCGCGCTCGTGGCCCCGCAGGCCGCCGACGAGCTCTTGACGATCGAGGGCGCCAACGCCTCGTTCGTCCTGTTTTCGACCGGCGACGGAACCTCGATCTCCGGGCGCTCCCTCGGCGCGATGAACGTGCAGGTCATCTTGGAGGCCTTGGGCGGCGGCGGGCATCAGACCATGGCCGGCGCGCAGATGAA
>JAGOPP010000027.1 GCA_017991935.1 Oscillospiraceae bacterium | reverse complement strand
TTGCCGGCGTCGCGGTCGCGTTGGCCGTCGTCTCTCTGGTTTCCGCCGCCGCGGTCGCCCTGAAGAAATAAGTTCCCGGTTCTTTAGAACCGCAATTTTCCCCGCGAAAACGATCGCACCAAATGACGAAACCCCGCCCGGGCGCTCTCTGCCCGGGCGGGGTTTTTATAAATAAGCCCACCTTTTTGAGGCCCTTTTCCGATCCGAACGCCCTGCGGTTTGCCGCCGGGCGTTCGTTTTGTTACGGGTCTGTCTTTTTTCTTTTGCAAAAACATCATTTTGTTTCCGATCGGGCGGAGAAAGGGCATAGATGCCCCCGTTTCCGTCCATACTGGTTTCGGCGCATCGTGACGGGGAAAAAAGACGGAGTTTTTGACGAAGAAAAAACCTTGCGGGCCTTGTTATGGATATAAATGGTAATTATTTAAAAAGTTTCCAAATAAAACCTTGACAAGGGGTTACGGTGGTGTAATAATATTCCTGCAATGGAAAAATATGGATGGAGAGCACATCTTTCCGGCACGGAGACACGAAACAAATAAATGGAGGAACAAACATGAAAAAAGTACTTGCTCTTGCGCTGGCGCTGATCATAGTTTTGGGGATGGGCGTCACTTCCTTTGCCATTACCACGGTCGAGTCGGTGGCAAGCGGCCCCAAAACCGATTGGGATTTTACTTGGCTTGAATTCGAGTGGGATGTCAACAATGAAAACGTCCTGATCATGCCCTATGACTTCGGCGATTTTGCCATCGTGCTCGACGGCACGCAAATCGCGTGGGAGCTTTTCCACGAAGGAGGGCCGGAGGGCGATACGCTGAGCTCCATCAAGGTGGAAACCGAGAAGGGCCTGATCGACGCCACGGTTTACAAACTGGACGATTATGTCAAATCGATCGAATACGACTCCGACGACGATTCGAAAGTGACCGGCATCAAGACCAAATCCAGCTGGCCGTTCGACGATTTCGATCTGGAAGACATCATCCCCAAATACCATGGATATTTTGACCACTTCGCTTTCTACGGCGACGACGGCGACTATTCGCTGGATCGGTATCTCGTCTATTTCGATTTCCCGACCTACGGCGGCGCGAAAGTCAGCTTTAACAACTACGTCACGCTGAAATTCCGCGAGAACACCACCGGCGCCGACCACATCAAGACCTCCAAGAAGCTCTGGTTCTGCGTCTATCCGTGGGCGGTTGATGAGGATGACGTCGAGAACTACGCCGACGAGGATGAGCCGATGGAGCTTGCCGAAGGCTTCCCGCTGATCGCGTACGACTTCGAGCACCCGTGGCCTCTGGATGCGTGGGACGACGACGATTTTGCCGACGCCTATGACGATGTGCCGGAAGATCACGCTTTCTGGTGCTTCTGGACCGTCGACCCCATCAAGAACGGCTACTGGGATCAGTGCGGTTTTGATTGGGATAAGTGGAACGATCAGTGGAGCGAGATTCCGTATGTGATCGAAAAGAGCGCTTGGGCCGAGATCATCGGCTCCACGCTGATCATTGAGGTCGACGACGACCTGATCATCGAGACCAAAAAGATCGTCAAGGGACAGACCGGCATCAGCTTCGCGTTCAATACGCATGTCGACGGCGACGTTCAGGCCCTCGACAAAGACGCCGAGCTGGTTGCCCTGAATTTCGTCGACACCACCAACGTGCTGGACTGCGATTTCATCATCACCTATACCTTCGAGATCGAGGATGTCGCCAAGAGCGGCGAGTATTTCCTCTATGAGCTGGTCGGCGACGAGCTGGTCCTCAACCAGAAGGTCGCCGTCCACAAGGGCGACGAGGAGGCCGAAGTTGAAATCAAGCGCAAGGGCGGCGATACCCTCGGGCAGTATTATCTCTCCGACGTCGAGCTGAAGAAAGAGGAGACCAAGACCGACACCGAAACCGAGACCGAAAACCCGAACACCGGCGCTTCCGATGTCGCGGGCGTCGCGGTCGCGCTGGCGCTCGTCTCCCTGATCTCCGCCGCCGCGGTTTCCCTGAAGAAATAACCCTCCATCGAAACTGCGTTCCGGAATCAAAAAAAGAACAGAGCCGCCCGGGCACTCTCCACCCGGGCGGCCTTTTTGTAACTATTTTGTTTTTTTCGTGATGGGAAAACGGGGCCTTTCGGGCGTCCGCCCCGCTTCGCGGCGGCGCGGCTTTTTTTATAATAAGGGGAAAAAAGGGGAAAGGAACGCGCTGCAAAAAAAAATGCGAAAATTTTGCAAAAATTCTTGACAAAGAGTTACAGGCGCGTTACAATATGGATGCACTTGAGAAATGTGGTGGAGAGCATTTCCGGCACATCACGAAAAATTTTTTAATGGAGGAATTGAACAATGAAAAAAGTTATTGCTCTTGCTTTAGCTCTGGTCATGGTTCTGGCGATGGGCGTCACTTCTTTCGCAGCCACCATCGTTATTGATGGCACTGTTGCGGACGATGGTCTTCCGTTCGCCGATTTTAGCGCGGCCTGGGACATCAACAACGAAGCCGCCATTTTTGTCCCGTATGACATCGGCGACGCCGGCACCCTGATCAGCGGAGCCGCTGTCGTTGCTGAACTGTGGCCTGAAGATGTCACGAGCGCCACCCTGAGCTCCATCAAAGTGGAGTCCGAAAAGGGCATCGTCGACGTCTCTGTCTACAAACTGGACGATTATGCCAAATCCATCGACGGCACCGTCGATGCTGTAACTGGCGCCGTCACTGCTGTCACCGGCATCGATACCAAATCCAGCTGGCCGTTTGACGACTTCGATCTGGAAGACCTTGTTACCGTTGGCGCTGGTTTTGATGCCGACGATTTCCTCGTTGATGAGGATGACGACATCCATCTTGATCTGTTCTTCGTTTATTTCGACATCCCGACCTATGCTGGCGCGAAAGTCAGCGCGGACAACTACTTCACCCTGAAGTTCCGCGAGAACTCCACCGGCACCGACCACGTTGTGGAATCCGAGAAAGTCTGGATCTGCGTCTCTCCGTTCGCCGTCGATGAAGACGACGTCGAGACCTACGCCGACGAAGACGAGGCCATGGAGCTTGATGTCGGCTACTTCATGCTCGACGATGTGTTTGACGACCTGATGGCCGACGAGTATGAGGATGTCACCGAGGATAACACTTGGCAGGTTTACCTTGATCCGGACGTCGAGAGCGACGAGTTCCCGTCCGTCATCACCAAGGACGCTTGGAAAGAAATTGTTGGTTCTACCCTGATCGTTGGCGTCGCCGATGACCTCGAAGTCGAGATCGGCAAGATCGTCAAGGGCCAGACCTCCATCAACTTCCTGTCCGACGACGACGTCGATGACGACGTCCAGGCCATCAACGAAGACGCCGAGCTTGCCGCCCTGCTCTTCCTTGACACCACCAACGTCCTCGATTCCGATTTCACCATCAGCTACACCTTCGAGATCGACGATGCCGCCAAAGCTGGCGATTACTTCCTCTATGAGCTCGTCGGCGACGAGCTGAAGCTTGTGAAGAAAGTTGCTGTCGGCAAGGGCGACGATGAAGTCGATGTCGAGATCGAGCGCAAAGCCGGCGACACCCTTGGCCAGTACTACCTCTCTGATGTTGAGCTTGCCACCGCTGCCGCTGAGGAAGAGCCCGAAGAGAACCCGAACACTGGTGCTTCCGAAGTTGCCGGCGTCGCGGTTGCTCTGGCTGTCATCTCCCTTGTTTCCGCCGCTGCTGTTTCCCTGAAGAAATAAGTTCCCGGTTCTTTAGAACCGCAGTCCTTATGGAACCCCGGTTCCTTAGGAAACATACTTAGCGAATAAAGAAAACCGCTCGGGCAATCTCCACCCGGGCGGTTTTTTGTAATTATTTTTGGCGGAAAGCGTCTTATTGGGAAAAGGCCGTGCCTATGGGCGTTAAGGGCACTATAGAATTTAATGGGGAAAACAATGTAAAAAAAGTCCAATTTGTCAACAAAAGTATTGACAAAGGGTTACAATAGCGTTACAATATGCTTGTACTTGAAGAATATGTTGGGGAGCATATTTTTCCGGGCATAAAATTTTAGGACAACAGGAGGAGATAGACATGAAAAAAGTACTTGCTTTAGCTCTTGCGCTGATCATGGTTTTGACGATGGGCGTCACTTCCTTTGCCATTACCATCGTCGAGATGGGTGACGACGAGACCGAAACCGACTGGGGCTTTACCTGGGTAAACTTATTCTGGGATGTCAACAACGAAAACGTCGCGATTCTGCCCTATGATTTCGGCGATTTTGCCACCCTGATTGAGGGCACCGGGACCGCGAACGAACTTTTTGATCTTGTTGAAGAAGATGGCGGAACGCTGAGCTCCGTCAAGGTCGAATCTGAAAAGGGCCTGATCGACGTCACCGTCTATAAACTCGACGATTACGTCAAGGAACTTGAGTTCGCAGATGACGATGAAGACGAAGTCGTCGGCATCAAGACCAAATCCAGCTGGCCGTTCGAGGATTTTGATCTGGAAGACATTGTTCCTTACGATGAGATGGATGAGGAATTCGAATGGTATGCTTTCCATCCGATCGACGGCGAACTCCACCTCGACCTGTATTTCGTCTATTTTGACTTCCCGACCTACGCCGGCACGAAAGTCAGCATGGATAACTACTTCACGCTGAAGTTCCGCGAGAACACCACCGGCGCCGACCATGTGAAAGAGACCGAGAAATACTGGTTCTGCGTCTATCCGTGGGCCGTCGACGAAGATGACGTCACGACCTACGCCGACGAGGACGAGCCGATGAAGCTTGTCGACGGGAATCCGATGTTCCTGTATCAGGATGCATGGGAAGACGAAGATTTCGCCGATTTCTATGAGGACGTACCGGCGACGGACCACGTTTACTGGCTCTTCTGGTCGATCGACCCCTGGATGAACGGTTTCTGGGATTGGGATACTTGGGAAGAACAGTACGACGAGACCCCGTACGTGATCGAGAAATCCAGCTTTGCTGAGATCATCGGCTCCACGCTGATGGTCGAGGCCGCGGAGGATCTGGTCATTGAAATCGGCAAGATCGTCAAGGGCCAGTCCGCCATCTGCTTCCTCTCCGACACCGATGTCGACGACGACATTCAGGCTCTCGACGAGGACGCCGATCTCTCCGCGCTGAATTTCCTTGACACCACCAACGTGCTGGATTCCGATTTCACCATCAGCTACACCTTCGGGATCGAGGACGCCGCCAAGACCGGCGATTACTTCCTCTATGAGCTGGTCGGCGACGAGCTCAAGCTCGTGAAGAAGGTTGCCGTCCATAAGGGCGACGACGAGGTCGACGTCGAGATCGAGCGCAAAGCGGGAGACACCCTCGGCCAGTATTACCTCTCCGACGTGGAGCTTGCCACCACGGCTGCTCCGATCGTGGATGAGGAGAACCCGAACACCGGCGCCGCCGAAGTTGCCGGCGTCGCGGTCGCGTTGGCCGTGATCTCTCTGGTTTCCGCCGCTGCGGTCGCTCTGAAGAAATAAGTCCCCGGTTGTTTGGAACCGCGCTCCCCCACCGGGAACAACCGTATCCGATCAACAAAACCGCCCGGGCCTCTCCACCCGGGCGGTTTTTTGCGCAAAAACGCCGGAATCTCCAAAAATACCCGAAAATCCGCCGCTTTTCCCTTGACATCGCCGGATTCCTCTGATAAAATAAAAATCCATATAAATATCATACCTGTAAATATATAAATCGGGGGCGGGAACGGTGCTGATCGGCAGGGAAAGCAAGCTGGACTTTATGGAGAGGTACTGGAAGACCGGGGAGTTTCATTTTATGGTGCTGTACGGCGGCCCCAAGACCGGGAAATCCGCCGTCTGCGCCGCTTTTGCGAAAGAGAAGCCGGTCGTCTTTTTTTCCGCCCAAAAGCTCAATTCTTACATGAATCTCCGCCTGTTTGAGCGGGCCGTTTCGGCGTATTCTTCCGAGGAGGAGCATTTCGGCAGCTGGAAAGAGGCGTTTTCCCGCATCGCGGATTTTGCGCAAAAGGGCCGTTTTTTGCTTGTGATCGAGGATTTTGCCGATCTTGTGTTCGGCGACCGGGAGATCTTCCGGAGTTTCCGCGCCGCGATGAACCGGGAGTGGAAGGGGACAGGCCTCTATGTGCTGGCCTCCTGCGGCCGCGTCTTTTTCACCGAGAGCGAGATCATCGCCGAGGACCCGGACGCCCGGGCTTCGGTGCGCCGGCCCGTGGTGTCAAAGCTCGATTCGCTCGATTATTTCGACGCCGCGAAGCTCCTGCCGCAGAGTTTTTCCCCGGCGGATAAGCTGCGCTTTTACGGCTGCCTCGGCGGGATCCCGGAGTATCTGTCTCTGGTGCGGGAGGGGGAGAGCTTTGAGGAGAACATCCGGCGCATCTTTTTGACGGAGAGCGCCCCGCTCCTCTATGAGCCGCCGCGCCTCTTTTTGGACGAGCTGCGCGAGCCGGAATTTTATCATTCGATCCTGTCCGCGATCGCGGACGGGGCCTGCCGCATCAACGAGATCGTCGCCGCGGTCGGGGAGAGCAGCACGAAGGTCAACAAGTATCTGCTGACGCTGCTGCAGATGCAGGCGGTGACGCGGGAGACCCCGTTCGGGGAGGAGAGCCGGGTCAGCCGCAAGGGGATCTACTCGATCTCCGAGGAATCGCTGGCGTTTTGGTTCCGCTTCGTGATGCCGAATATCACGGCCATCCGCAGAGGGGAGGCGGTCGGCGGGGAGAGCCTGCCGGCACAGATCGACGCCTATTTGTCCGGCCGCCCGTTTCGCAAGATTTGCGGCCAATACCTTCAGCGTGGCAACCGCCGCGGGACCCTGCCGTTTTTGGGCGCGTCGGTCGGCGGATATTGGAGCTCCCTCAAAGAGTACGCCGATTCCCGGCTGGTGGTCGCCAACCCGCGCAGCAGGCAGATTTTGTTCGGCCACTGCTGCTGGGGGGACGCGCCGGCCGACGCCGCCGCGCTTGGGCGGCTCACCTCCCCGGACGACAAGCTCTTTTTGGATTTCTGGGAGCGCTTTGAGACGCTCTTTTCCATCCGGGAATATGCGCGGGAGCTGCGGAATCTCGAGAATACGAGGTTTCGCCTCGTGGACGCGGCCGGCTTTTTTAAATGAGCGGGCGGCGATAACAAATAACGGGCCGGCCGAAAGTTGTCCTTTCGGCCGGCCCGTTTTGCATGAGATCGCCCCGGCTTTGCGCTCCGTTTCACAAAATCCCGACCCGGGAGGCGATCCGGCGGAAAATAAACGCCCGGCCCGCCGAATACCGCCCATGGGAAAAGGGCTTTATCGGAGCCGGTTTTCTAAAGGGCGAAAGATCGCCGCCCATATGTCACTCGGCGACGGCGCACGAGTAATCGGTTCCCTCGGCGGGGAATAAACGCCCGGCCCGTCGGGTGCCGCCCATGGGAAAAGGGCTTTATCGGAGCCGGTTTTCTAAAGGGCGAAAGATCGCCGCCCATATGTCACTTGACGACGGCGCACGAGTAGCCGGTTCCCTCGGCGGGGGTGAACGCGGCCCCGCCGGTCGCGAGCACGCGCCCGTCTTCCGTAATGAGCACCGCTTCAAAGCCGCCGTGCTCGCGCCAGTACGCCAGCGCTTTTTCCTCGCCCATCACGAACAGGGCGGTGGAGAGCGCGTCCGCAAGCGCGCCGTTTTCCGTGACGATCGTCACGGAGAGCAAGTCGCTCTGCACCGGATACCCGGTTTGCGGGTCGAGGATGTGGTGGTAGCGGACGCCGCCCTCCTCAAAATAGCGCTGATACGCCCCGGAGGTCACGACCGCGGCATCCTCGGCCGCGACGCTGCCGACGACCCGTTCCTTGTCGGCGGGGTCCGCGATCCCGACGCTCCAGAGGGTCCCATCCGGTTTTCTGCCGAGCACCTGCACGTTCCCGCCAAGGGAAAGCATGGCGGATTCCACGCCATGGGCGGCCAAAAGCTCCGCGAGTTTCTGGCCGGCGTAGCCCTTGGCGATCGCGCCGAAATCGAGGGCGGCCCCGTCGGGGATCGTGACGGCGCCGTTGCCGTAGACGACCTTTTCCCAGCCGGCGCGCCCGAGCAGCGCGGCAATCTCGGAGGGCTCGGGCACCCGCGTTTCGCCGCCGGAAAAGCCCCACGCCTGCGAAAGCCGGAGCAGGGTGATGTCGAAAGCGCCGCCGGTCGATTCGCAGAGGGGAAGCGCGGTTTCGAGAAGCGCGGCGCAGTTGCCGTCCGCCGAGCCGCCGCCGGCCTCGTTGAGCGCGTAGAGCGCGCTGTCCGGGTCCGTCGCGTCGAGCTCGGCGTCAAGCTCCATCGACAGCGACTGGGCGGCGTCCAGAGCCTCCGGCGCGTTTTTGCCGTAGGCCGTCAGCTCAAAGAACGTGTCCATCGCAAAGAAATCCTTCTGATACTTTTTGGCCGAAGCGCAGCCTGTGAGCACGAGCAGCAGCGCCAGCAGCCCCGCGATTTTTTTCAAACCACCGCCGCCTTTCCATATAGTTAAGATTTTATCCGGATTCGCGGATTTGTCAATCGTCAAAAGGGGGCGAAAAATGATCCATGGGCAGGCCGCCGCGAGACGCCGCCGGTTTGCGGGCGGTCCGGCCTGCGGCTCCGGCCGGTTCTCTCCACGTTCCCCGGCCGCCGCGCGTGCCCGCCGGGCGGGAAGCGGCGATAAAAAGCCCTCCGGCAAAACCGGAGGGCTTTTTTGTAAAGAAAGGAGGCCGGGATTTCAGGACAACAGGCGTGAAAGATTCTTCCCCTTTCTCGTCAAAAGCCCAGATAAAACATGTAGAAACCGATCAGCAAAATCAGCGCGCCCATGACCGCCGTAAGGATTTTGCTCAGTTTTCCGTACGACCCGCTGCGAGAGAGCTTCCGCACAAAGCCGACCGAGGTCCCCGCGGCCACGGCGAGAGCGCCGTGCCCCACCGAATAAAGAAACAGCAGCAGCGTGCCCCACAGGGCGCTGCCCTTTCCGGCGACGACCGCCAGCAGGACGATCAAGATCGGCGTGGAGCACGGGGAGGAGAAGACGCCGGCCAGAATTCCGGCGAGGAAGGCCCCCAAAAAGCCGCGTTTCCGGTTCGCGGAGACGAGATAGCTCGAAGGGATCAGCTCAAAGATCCCCCACATCTGAAAGGCCATGAGCACCATCAGCGCGCCGAGCACCAGATACCACCACGATGCGCCGGAGCCGATGATATGCCCGGCGAAGGAGGCGGCGACCCCGAGGGCCGTGAAGGTGGCGGCGGAGCCCGCCGCGAACGTGAGCGACAGCAGCAGGGAGCGCTTGAGGTCCCGCTCGCCGGTCCCGCCCACATATCCGATGATGAGAGGCACCGTAGAGAGCGAGCACGGCAGCAGGGAGGACAGGACGCCCGCCGCCAGCGCGAGGAGCGGGGCGAGGGCGGGGGCCTGCGAAATGAGATCCGCAAGCTTTTCGAGCAAGCCGGTCACTCCGATACCCCCATGTCCGCAAGGATCGCGAGGAGCTCCTTTTCGGTCAGCGCGCCCTCGTGGACGGTAAACAGGCGCTCCCCGGTTGTTTTATCGTTATAGGCAAGAAATTCCGTGGAGACGCCCTCCCCCGGCAGGTAGGGCGTGCCGTCCGCAAGGAAAAAGACCTGCGTCGGGATGACGCGGACGGGGTATTCGGCGGCGAGATCGCCGCTTTGATCCACGTCCACATATTTGATGATCGCCGAGCCGAGCATGTCGTCATGGACGGATTCGAGGATCGGGGCGAACTGCAGGCAGGGCCCGCACCAGCCGGCGCCGAAGTCGATAATCATAGGCAGCTCGTAGGAGGCCAGCTGTTCCAAATCGATCGCGTCCGCCTCCAGCGCGAAATCCGGGTTCTCCGCTTCCGCGGAGCCCTCCGTATTTTCGGAGCCCGCCGTATTTTCCGTATCCGTGTTTCCGGCGGTTTCCGAGGATTCCGGGCTTTCCGGCGGGTTGGACGCATCGAGCGAGCCCATATTTTTGGCGGCCCAGATCCCGGCCAGCGCGATGACGACGGCGAGCGCCGCCGCCCTTTTCCATAAATTATTTTGTTTCAAGAGAATTCTCCTTTCCATCTTGGCGCGGAGCTTCCGTCCGCTTTTCGCATTTGTCCGCCGCCGGGCGGGGATTCCCCGCGTCCTCGGGGCACAGGATCGTCAGCGAGTGCAGGATCCGGCACGCGTTGGCGCTGCCCTCCTCGCTGATGCGGTAATAGGTCCATTTTCCATCTTCCCGCCCGGCGACGATCCCGGAGCGGCAGAGGATCTTCATGTGGTAGGAGAGCGTGGGCTGGCTGATGTCGAGCCGCGCGAGCAGGTCGTTCGCGCATCGCTCCCCGTTGCGCAGGATCTCCAGAATTTGCAGCCGCTTCTCGTCGCAAAGGGCCCGGAAAATCTTCGCGCGGTCCCGGTATTCCGTCTCCATGATTTTTCATCACATCCAAAATATTCAATGTGATAAGAGTATATCCGTCAAATTGAAATTTGTCAATATAAAAAATAAAAAAATCCGGGCGTCCGGAAGAGGCGGCCCGAAACGGAAGAAAGAACACGAAAAAAGCCCGCGGGAAAACGTTTCCGCATGGAAAAAAGGAAAAAGGCATCCCGCCTCGCCTTTTATTTGGCGCCGGGCTCTTTCCGGTCGTCGATTTTTCCGCGAAAGACGTAATACCGCTGATACAAAAACTCGGTGATGAAATTGACCAGCAGCGTGGCGAAATAGACGATGTCGTAGGCGGCGGGGTACTGGGCGAAGCGCACCTCCGCGAGCCAGTCGCCCAGAATGGTCGAGAGCGGGGTAAAGACGAGATAGTAGGCGAAGGTCTTGAGCATCGCGGCGGGGATGTTTGCGGCCGACCGGAACGTGTACCGGCGGTTCCACACAAAATTCCAGAGCACGGAGAGCACAAGAGCCGGCAGATAGCAGGCCCAGTAGCCGAAGGAGGGGAAGAGCCCCAGCAGATAAAACACGCCCGTCTCGATGAGCCCGGCCGAGGCGGAGAAAAGCCCGAATTTGACAAACCGCCAAACTTCTTTTTGAGCGTCGTTTTTATGATCCATAGGATTCCTCTTTATTACCTTTAAAAAATAGAAAACCGAAAATCGACGCCTTTTATTTTATCACATCCGGCGGAATTCTTCAACGGGTTCACGCCGGGGCCGGGGGATCCGCCGCCGCGCAAAAAGACAGAGGGAATCCTTCCACCCATCATAAACAGCGGGGAAATCGCCGCCCGCCCGCCGTTTTACAGCCGAGAGAAACGCCGGTTTTCAGATGAAAAACGGTGCCGGCTGCGGTATCGCTCAAAAAATAAAAAGGCCGTTTATCGCGCAGCAAAGCGGTAAACGGTCTTTCTTAGTGGCACGCCTGACGGGAATCGAACCCACGCACCCGGCTCCGGAGGCCGGTGCTCTATCCACTGAGCTACAGGCGCAAATACATCCTATATTATATCGGAAATTACAGAAAAAGCAACAGATTTTCGTGTAGAAAAAGGTCTTGACAAGAAGTTTTTTCGATGATATAATTACAAAGCTGTCCCCCAAAAAGGACAGCTGCTGTCCCCCAAAAAGGACAGCGGTTGTCCCTCAAAAAGGACAACTTCTGCCCCCAAAAAGCGGGGCGGCGCCCCGATTTTTCAGTCGGGGGCATGGGACCTTGAAAATTGAACAGCATAGGAAACCCTTGAATTCTCAAGAGTAAAATATTGCAAAGAGATATTCCTAAGGA
>JAGOPP010000014.1:6447-61513 GCA_017991935.1 Oscillospiraceae bacterium | reverse complement strand
CGAGTGGGAGTGAGAATTATGGGAATCAAAATCGAAATCCCAGTTAATGTAGTCACTTTTACGAGAAACCAATATAATAATTGGCTAAGTGGAAAAAGGGAAGACTGTCCGGACCGATATTGCAAAGGTCTTCCAGGCACCAAAGGATTTGGTGAATATTTGGTCGGCAACTTTTTTGCCGAGGCGGGTTATTTATGGATTCACCATGATTTTGATGTCTTTGGTGCCTGTAAACCGGGAAAATACCCTTTGGCCGAGGAAATTCTCATAAAATATATGGGGCGTGAAAAATATGAGAGCGCCCGGACGCTTTACAAAGCAGTTAGAGGATTTGCAAAAGTTGAGCAACCGGATTTATTTATATACAAGCCGGACGGTTCGGAAATTCGCTTTGCGGAGTCAAAAAGATTAGATACGTACGATAAACTCCGAGAAAGCCAAGTACGGGGTCTTGCAATGTTTTCTCTTTTGCTGGGATGCAAAGCCGAAGTTTTTGAGGTGTTAGATATTAGCAAAAAAGGGCAATATGAACCAAAACCGGTCATATGGGAGTTTTGACGATTAAATACGATAAGATTTAACAGACTGCGATTGGAGTGCTTTCATTTTTCCTATGCACCTTTCACGGAATCTAAACAGAATTATTTAAAACAAACTTTGAACTCGGCGAGTGGGAGTAAGAGTCACGCAATAATAAGGAAAGAAAGAGGGAAAACGGATGCTTTCGTATTATGTCATAGGCGTCAGAATGGACAACAGGGTGGGCAATTCTTTAAATTTACAGCAGGCGCTCACAAGGAACGGCTGCAAGATCAAGGCGCGTCTGGGCCTGCATGAGGCGAGCGAGGACGCGTGCGCGCGGGACGGGCTGATCGTCCTGCAGCCCTGCGGGGAAAAAGAGGAGGTCGAGCGGCTGGTCCGGGAACTGAACCGCATCGACGGGATCACCGCGAAGCTCATTGATTTAAACTAAAAACCGATTCGGGAATCCGAAGGAATGCGGGGCCGGACGCCCCGCAATTCTTTTTTGGCCGGGCCGACGGCAAGCGGGAAGCTCCAAAGGCGGGCTTTCCGATTCGGCCGGTTGGGGCGGCCGGGGCGTTTTGAAACGGCTGCCGGGCCGGTGAAACGGGACCGCGGCGGGCGCTGTTCCCCACGGCCGCGCAAGAAAGCGGCGTGGGTTTCGCGGCGGCTCTTCTTTGAAGAGCGCGCGGTTTCGCGCGGGATGTTGTCCCCCGCGCCCGCCTTTTTGGGAGGCGGCCATACCGGACTGAGGAAAGGAGACATCGGGCATGTGTGGAATTATCGGCTTTACGGGCGCGAGAGAGGCCGCGCCGGTCCTGCTGGAGGGCCTCAAACGGCTCGAATACCGCGGGTATGACTCCGCGGGGATCGCGGTGCAGGCGGACGGCGGGATCCGGATGGTGAAAATCTCGGGCGTCATCAAAAATCTCTGCGAAAAGACGAACGACGGGGCGGATCTGCACGGCGCGAGCGGCATCGCGCACACCCGCTGGGCGACCCACGGCGCCCCCACGGATATAAACGCGCACCCTCATCTCTCGAAGGACGGCAGGTTCGCGGTGATCCAAAACGGCATCATCGAAAATTTTGCCGCCCTGCGCGAGGAGCTTCGGGAGAAGGGCTACGAATTCCTCAGCGACACGGACACCGAGGTCATCCCCTATCTTTTAGACCATTATTATACCGGCGACTTCAAGGCCGCCGTGATGAAGACCGCCGCGCGGCTGCAAGGCTCCTACGCGCTGGGCTTCCTCTGCGCCGACGAGCCGGGCAGGCTCTACGCGGTCAAGGAGGGCTGCCCGCTGATCCTCGGCCTCGGCGTCGGGGAGAATTTCTTCGCCTCGGACGTGACGGCGCTCGTCTCCCATACGAAAAACATGATCTATCTTGAGGAGGGCGAGTTCGCCGAGCTGACGCCGGAGACCATAACGGTTTTCGACCGCACCGGCATGCCGGTCAAGAAATCCGTCACCCGCGTGGTGTGGAACATCGAGGCCGCGGAAAAGGGCGGCTACGAGCACTTCATGCTCAAGGAGATCATGGAGCAGCCGGGCGCGGTGAAATCGACCATAGAGCCGCGGATCAAGGACGGCAGGATCGCGCTCGACGATTTCGACATGACGCCGGAGGACTTCGGGAAATTTAATAAAATTCTGATCACCGGCTGCGGCTCCGCCTATCACGCCGGCGTCGTCGGGAAATACGTCATAGAGTCCCTGTGCCGCCTGCCGGTGGAGATCGACGTCGCGAGCGAGCTGCGCTACCGCGAGCCCATCGTGGACGCGCATACGCTTCTGATCGTCATCTCCCAGTCCGGCGAGACGGCGGACACCATCGCCGCGCTGCGCCAATGCAAAGCGATGGGCGCCTACGCGCTCGCCGTGGTCAATGTGGTCGGCAGCACGATCGCGAAGCTCGCCGACCGCGTGCTCTATACCCACGCCGGGCCGGAGATCGCCGTCGCCACAACGAAGGGCTATACCACCCAGCTCGCCATGCTCTGCCTGATCGCGGTCTGGGCGGCGGAGAAGCTCGGCAAGGTCGGCCCGGAGCGCTACGACGAGCTCGTGGAGGCCATCCATGAGATCCCCTCGCAGATCCAGCGCGCGATCGACCTCAACGCCCATGTGCAGGAGCTTGCCGCGCGCTACCACGGCAGCGGCTCCCTGTTTTTCATCGGGCGCAACATCGACTACGCGGCCTGCCTTGAGGGCTCGTTAAAACTCAAGGAAATTTCTTACCTCCATTCGGAGGCCTACCCCGCCGGGGAGCTCAAACACGGCACGATCGCGCTTGTCGACAGCGGGCGGCTGGTCGTCGCGCTGTGCTGTCAGGAGCGCCTGTTCGATAAGATGATGTCGAACATCGAGGAGGTCAAGGCGCGCGGCGCGACGGTGCTCGGCGTCGCCATGGAGGACAGCCGGCGCATCTTCTCCGAGGCGGACGAGGCGCTCTTCGTCCCCCGGGCCGAACCGCTTTTCATCGCCGCCGCGGAGATCGTGCCGCTGCAGCTCTTCGCCTACTATGTGGCGAAGGAGAACGGCTGCGACATCGACAAGCCCCGCAACCTCGCGAAATCCGTCACCGTGGAGTGAGCCCGGCCCGGAAAAACCGCGTGGAGGTTTTTCCCCAGCCTGCGCGAAACCCGGACGGGCGGCCCCCCCGAAAAAATCAAATCAGACGCGGCCGCGGACAACTTCGCGCCCGCGTTTTTTTGTTTGCGGGAGCGGCATGTCCCGCCCGTTTTGATGTCGTCCGGCCCACGGTCGGCGTCGAATCCATACCCGATCGCCCTGTTTTTGTAAGATCCCACAAATTTAAAGCAAAAGGATTATGCGATTTGTACGCAAAAAGCGCTTGACTTTTTGGCTTTACCGGTTTAAACTATAACACAACAAAGCGTGAAAGAATTTGGACGAAAGGAGCCGCCGCCATGAGAACCGATTTGAGAACCCATACGATGTCCGTGGGCGCGGCATGCTCCCGCGTCGATTCCTTTGCGAAGCGGGCTCGCTCTTTTGCGGGTCTGGCTTCGCATCGCTATTATTACTATTATTATGCGTTCCTGCGGCCAAAAGACGTCTGAATCGACCGGCGCTCAACTGCTGTGGATACTGAGCGGCCCCGTCAATTTGGACGGGGCCGCTTTTGTATAGGAATTTTCAAAAATCACAAAATAAAAGGAGAAAACGAACATGAAAAAATTACTCTGCATCGCGATGGCGCTGGTCATGGCGCTGTCCTTCGCCGCCTGCGGCGAATCCCCCGAAGCCGGCGAGCCGGAGTCCACCTCCGTGGCCGGCGAGCCCGAAACCTCCGTCGTAGAGACCCCCGAAGAGACCTTTGTGGTCGGCATCTGCCAGCTCGTGCAGCATCCGGCGCTCGACGCCGCCACGCAGGGCTTTCAGGACGCCCTGACCGAGGCGCTGGGCGACCGCGTCACCTTCGACCTGCAAAACGCCTCCGGCGATTCGGCCACCTGCGGCACGATCGTCAACGGCTTTGTCTCCAGCAGCGTGGATCTGATCCTCGCCAACGCCACCTCCCCGCTTCAAGCGGCGGCCTCCGCCACCAGCGAGATCCCGATCCTCGGCACCTCGATCACCGACTACGCGACCGCGCTCGAGATCGACAACTGGACCGGCACCGTCGGCGGCAACGTCTCCGGCGCCTCCGATCTCGCCCCGCTCGACCAGCAGGCGGTCATGATTCAGGAGCTGTTCCCCGACGCGGAAAACATCGGCCTGCTCTTCTGCTCCGCCGAGGCCAACTCCCAGTACCAAGTCGACCAGATGACCGGGCTCCTTGAGGAGATGGGCTTCACCTGCACGCCGTTCGCCTTCACGGATTCCAACGACGTGGCCTCCGTGACCCAAGCGGCCTGCGACGCCTCCGACGTCATCTATATCCCGACCGACAACACGGCCGCCTCCAACACCGAGGCGATCGCCAACATCGTCCTGCCCGCCAAGATCCCGGTCGTCGCCGGAGAGGAAGGGCTGTGCAAGGGCTGCGGCGTCGTGACTCTTTCCATCGATTACTACGAGCTCGGCTTCACCACCGGCGAGATGGCCGTCCAGATCCTGACGGGCGAGGCCGATATCTCCACGATGCCGGTGCGGTTCGCGCCCAATGCCGTCAAGAAATTCAACGCGGCCAACTGCGAGGCCCTCGGCATCGCGGTCCCCGAGAACTATGTGGCGATCGAGGAATGACGCGATTTTAAAACAAACCGCAAAAAGCGAGCGAAAGAGAATTTCTTTTTCGCTCCTTTTTGCGGAGATCCCGGCGATGTCATTTCAACCTGATGGGAGAATTACGGTATGAATTTCGTTCTGTCCTTGTTCAACGCCATGCCGGGCGCCGCGGCGCAGGGCGTGGTCTGGGGCATCATGGCGATCGGCGTGTTCCTGACGTTCCGCGTGCTGGACGTGGCCGATCTGACGGTGGACGGGTCGCTCGCGGCGGGCGGCGCGGTCTGCGTCATGCTGATCCGCATGGGGTATCCCGCGTGGGCGGCGCTTTTATGCGCGTTTGCCGCCGGGCTGCTGGCGGGGCTCGCGACCGGCCTGTTTCACACGCTCTGCGGGATCCCCGCGATCCTCTCCGGCATCCTGACGCAGCTCGCGCTGTATTCCGTCAACCTGCGCATCATGGACAACAAAGCCAATCAGCCGATCGGCGTGGATAAATACGACCTGCTGGTCTCTCAGCGCTATGTGCGCGACCTGACGCTTGAGAACCCGCTGCCGCTGCTTTTGCTCTTCACGGCGGTGCTGATCGCGCTGCTCTACTGGTTTTTCGGCACCGAGCTCGGCTGCTCGATCCGCGCCACCGGCGCGAATCCCGAGATGTCCCGCGCCGAGGGCATCAACACCAATTCCAACATCGTCTTGGGCCTGATGCTCTCCAACGGCCTCGTGGCCGTGTCCGGCGGGCTGCTCGCGCAGTATCAGGGCGCCGCCGACATCAACATGGGCCGCGGCGGCATCGTGATCGGGCTCGCGGCGGTCATCATCGGGGAGGTCGTGTTCGGCAAAATCTTCCGCAATTTTTCCCTGAAGCTGCTTAGCGTCTCCATCGGCGCGGTCATCTACTATATCGTGATCCAGATCGTCCTGAAGCTGGGGCTCAACACCAACGATCTGAAGCTCATCACGGCCCTGATCGTGGCGGTCTTCCTCTCGGTCCCGTACTGGAAGGCCAAATGGGCGCAGAGATATAGAAAGAGAGGTGTCCATAGTGCTTGAGGTGAGCGGTCTTTGCAAGACCTTCAATCCCGGGACCGTCAACGAGAAAGTCGCGCTGGCCGGCCTCTCCCTGACGCTCCGCGACGGCGATTTCGTCACCGTAATCGGCGGAAACGGCGCGGGAAAGTCCACGCTTCTAAACGCGATCGCCGGCGTGTGGCCGGTGGACGCGGGCAACATCCTGATCGACGGCGTCGACGTCACCGGCCTCGCGGAGTACCGGCGCGCCCAGTATATCGGCCGCGTCTTCCAAGACCCGATGATGGGCACCGCGCCCACCATGCAGATCGAGGAAAACCTCGCCTTGGCCGCCCGGCGCGGCAACAACAGGACTCTGCGCGCCGGGATCACCGGGGCGGAGCGGGAGGAGTACCACGAGAAGCTCAAGGCGCTGGACCTCGGCTTGGAGAACCGGATGACGGCCAAGGTCGGCCTGCTCTCCGGCGGCCAGCGGCAGGCGCTGACGCTGCTGATGGCGACGATCAAGGAGCCGAAACTTTTGCTGCTCGACGAGCATACGGCGGCGCTCGACCCGGCCACGGCCAAAAAGGTGCTCGACCTGACCGACCGCGTCGTGGAGGAGCACCATCTGACGACGCTGATGATCACCCATAACATGCGGGAAGCCATCCGCCACGGCAACCGGCTCATCATGATGAACGAGGGCAAAATTATCCTCGACATCTCCGGGGAGGAGAAAAAGCGCCTCACAAAACAGGATCTGCTCGACAAATTCGCGGAGGTCTCGGGCAGCGGGCTCGAGACGGATCGCGTGCTGCTCTCCTGAGCGAAAACCGCCCCGCCCTCTCCGCGGCGAAATCGGGCGTTTTCCCGAAAACCGGCGCCGGATTCCCGCGCCGATTCGTCAAAAATTCCGGTTGACATTTGCGGCGTTTGATCGTATAATGCTCCTAACAACCGAATACCCAAACCGTTGAGTAAGAATAGTAGCGTTGATCGATCCCTCCCAGAGAGCCGCAGGCGGTGAAATTGCGGCAGCGGAAGTCATCGTGAATGGACTTATGAGGGCGGCCGAAAGCGCAAGCGAGTAGTAGCCGACGGGTTCCGCGCCCGTTATCAGAGCGGACCGCATGTCATGTGCGGGAAAGAGCGGATGATTTTTTCATCAACTTGGGTGGTACCGCAGGAAGTAAGCTCCTGTCCCTTGATTGGGACGGGAGCTTTTTGTTTTCTTTTAGGAGGCGTTACGATGAGACAGACCAGACGATGGCGACTTTGGCTAAAAAGCAGCCCGAATCCGTACCGATGAATGTTTAACTAAAAAAGGAGATCGTTATCATGAAAAAGTTACTTTCTGTCCTTCTGATCGCCGCCATGATCCTGACGCTCGGGGCCTGCGCCCCCGGCAACGAGCCCGCGGAGAGCGGTCCCGCCTCCGGGGCGGAGCTCTCCTCCGAAACCGAGAGCGAGGGCCCGTCCGGCCCGTATCTGATCGGCGTCTGCCAGTACGGCGAGCACGCCTCCCTCGACAACTGCCGCGAAGGGTTTTTGCAGGGCCTCGTCGACTCCGGCCTGCTGACCGCAGAGGACTTTACGATCGATTACCAAAACGCGGGCTTTGACGACGCCGTCACCACCCAGATCGCTCAGAGCTTCTCCGCCGAAAACGCGGCGCTGATGTGCGCCATCGCGACGCCGGCCGCGACCGCCTGCTACGCCGCCGCCGAGGATAAGGACATCCCGGTGATCTTCACCGCGATCACCGACCCGGTCAAGGCGAAGCTTGATTCCGGCAACGTCACCGGCACCTCCGACAAGCTCCCCGTGGATGCCCAGCTCGACCTGATCCGCGCCTTGCAGCCGGACGCCGACGTCATCGGCATCGTCTACACCGCGAGCGAGCCCAACTCCGTCTCCGCGATCGCCGAATATGAGGAGAAAGCCGGGGATTACGGCTTCACGATCGAATCCATCGGCGTCACCGCGCAGTCCGAGGTCACGCAGGCCGTCGACACGCTGATCTCCAAAGGGGTCGACTGCTTCTCGAACCTCACCGACAACAACGTGGTCGGCGTGCTCGCGGCCATGCTCGAAAAGACGAACGAGGCGGGCATCCCGGTCTACGGCTCCGAGGTGGAGCAGGTCAAAAAGGGCTGCGTCGCCGCCGCCGGCATCGACTACTACCAGCTGGGCATCCAGACCGGCATCATGGCCGCGAAGATCCTGACCGGGGCGGCCACCTGCGAAACCCTGCCCTACGAGACCATCTCCGAGTACGGCATCTACGTCAACTCCGCGGCGCTCGCCGAGATGAGCCTCACCGTGCCGGACGAGATCGCCCAGCGGGCGGTGGAGTCCTCCGAGGCATAACGCAAATTTTGGAATGGGGATCGCATGATGGAAAACGTTTTGGAGCTCTTGACCGGCACCTTGACGCAGGGCTTCCTGTACGCGCTGCTGGCCTACGGCGTCTTTATCACCTATAAAATTCTCGACTTTCCCGATCTGACCGTGGACGGCAGCTTCCCGCTGGGAGCTGCCGTCACGGCGGTCCTGCTGACCCGCGGGGCCGACCCCTACCTGACGCTGCTCTTTGCCGTCGCGGTCGGGGCGGCGGCGGGCCTCGCGACGGGCCTCATCCATGTGCGCCTCGGCGTGCGCGACCTTTTGGCCGGCATCATCACGATGACGGCGCTCTTCTCGCTGAATCTCCAGATCGCGGGCTCGAACCTGACGGTCGAGCGGGCCGTGGAGACCATTTTTACCGCCGCGCCGACCATGGCGCTGTTTGGCGGGATGAAGCTGCTTTACAGGAAACTTATCGTCTCGTTCCTGCTGGCCTTAGTCTTGAAGCTCGCGCTCGACCTCTATTTTAAGACGAAAAGCGGCCTTTTGCTGCGCGCCGTCGGCGACAACGAGACGCTGGTGACGACGCTCGCCAAGGATAAGGGCTCCGTCAAGATCATCGGGCTCGTCCTCGCGAACGCCTTGGTGGCGCTCTGCGGCAGCGTCG
The DNA here is from genome assembly GCA_017991935.1 of Oscillospiraceae bacterium. Classification (GTDB taxonomy): domain Bacteria; phylum Bacillota; class Clostridia; order Oscillospirales; family Ruminococcaceae; genus UMGS1668. The sequence goes on along the minus strand of JAGOPP010000014.1, from coordinate 52,765 downwards.
TCTGTCAGGAGCAGCGCTCCTTCTCGGCCACGATGGGCACCGGGCAGATCGTGTTCGGCCTCGCGGCCGTCATCATCGGCACGACCGTTTTCCGCAAGATGTCCTTCGTGAAGGGCACGACCGCCGTGGTCGCCGGCAGCGTTCTTTATAAGGCGTGCATCCAGCTCGCGATCCTCGCCGGGCTCCCGGCGAACCTGCTCAAGCTGATCACGGCCGTGCTGTTTTTGGTGATCCTGACGCTCGGGAACCTGCAAAAGACGGGGGGGAAGCAGCATGCTTGAACTGCGCCATATTTATAAGACCTATAACCCCGGCTCCGTGACCGAGATGTGCCTGTTTGAGGATTTCAATCTGACGGTGGAGGACGGGCAGTTCGTCTCCGTGGTCGGCAGCAACGGCTCGGGCAAAACCTCGATGCTCAATATCATTTGCGGCAGCATCCCGGTCGACCGCGGCGACGTGCTCATCGGCGGGGAGAGCATCCTCCGGCTCCGGGATTTTAAGCGCTACGCCCATATCGGCCGCGTCTACCAGAATCCCGCGATGGGCACCTGTCCCTCGCTGACCATGCTCGAAAATATGTCCCTCGCGGACAACAAGGGCAGGCGCTTCGGCCTCTCCTTCGGCGTGGACCGCTCCCGCGTGGATTTCTACCGCGAGCAGCTGGCGGCGCTGGGGCTGGGGCTTGAGGACAAGATGGACGAGAAGCTCGAGAGCCTATCGGGCGGGCAGCGGCAGGCGGCGGCGCTCGTGATGTCCACGCTGACGCCGCTCGATTTCCTGATCCTTGACGAGCACACGGCGGCCTTGGACCCGCGGACGGCGGAGCTCATCATGCGCCTGACGAATCAGATCGTCCGGGAGAAAAAGCTGACCGCCATCATGGTGACCCACAACCTGCGCTACGCCGCCGAGTACGGCGACCGCCTGCTCATGATGGATCGGGGCAAGGTCGTCCTCGATCAGGCGGGGGAGGAGAAGGCGAACACCTCCACCCGGGAGCTGCTCTCGCTGTTTAACGCGATCAGCATCGAATGCGGGAACTAAGAACGGGCCGCGCACGGCTTCACGGGGCGCATGGCATGCCGCGCGCTCCGTCTCTGACGGTTTCCGGCCGTTTTTTGCAAGAAAGAGCCGCTTTTTCCGGCTCGCGCATGAAAAACCGCTTGCAATTTAAAAATGACTATGTTATTATCAACAATAGGATAGTACGGTAGGATGAAGAGTGGGAAGCTGAAAGCCCGCTCTTTTCTGTTGAACGGGAAAATTTTGACCGGAGGTGCCGATTTGGCGGAACAAAAAAAACACGGGAATACTGCGCAGGTATGCCGGGAACTGGCCTTGCCGGTGGCGGAAAAGTTCGGCCTCGAGCTTTGGGACGTCCGCTTCGAAAAGGAAGGCTCCGAATGGTATCTGCGTTTTTTTATCGATAAAGACGGGCTCACGATCGAGGACTGCGAGAATTTCAGCCGGGCGATCGACCCGGTGCTTGACGAGGCGGACCCCATCGAGCAGCATTACTGCCTTGAGGTGTCCTCCCCGGGCATCGAGCGCAAGCTCCTGACGGAGGAGCACGTGCGCCGCTACCTCGGCTCGCTTGTGGACGTGCGCTTCGTCCGGCCGCCCGAGGGCTACAAGGAGCGGGAGTTCGTCGGCGTCCTGGCCGCGCTGCAAGACGGCGTCGTCACGCTGACGCTTGACGACGGTTCCACCCTCGCGTTTCCGCGCTCCGACGCCGCGTTTATCAAACTGTATTATGATTTTGATCGGGACCCCGACGTTTCCGGGATTTGATATAGGAGGACAGGACGAATGAATCAGGATTTCTTTGAAGCGCTTTTGTGCTTGGAAAAAGAAAAAGGCATCTCCGTGGATTACCTCTGCGAGAGAATCGAAAACGCGATCGCGATCGCCGTCCGTCGGGACTTCCCGGGCACCGAGGAGGTCGCCTGCCGGATCGACCCGGAGGCGCAGGTCTTCTATGTCGCGATCCGCAAGACCGTCGTGGAGGAGATCGAGGACCCGGCCAACGAGATCAATGTGGACGCCGCCCGGAAATATGACAGCGGGGCGACGCCGGGCGTGGTCGTCGAGATCCCGCTCGAGACGAAGGATTTCGGCCGGATCGCCGCCCAGACCGCGAAGCACGTCATCAAGCAGGGCATCCGGGAGGCCGAGCGCGGCCAAGTGCTCAAAGAATTCCAGAGCCGGGAGCATGAGATCATCGCGGCCCAAGTCCTCAGCACCGACCCGGTGCGCGGCTCCGTGACGCTCGAGATCGACCACAACGAGGCCTTCCTGTTAAAATCCGAGCAGATCCCCGGCGAGAGTTTTGTAAACGGCGAGATGATCAAGGTCTATGTGGTCGAGGTTGTCGCCTCCGAGCGCGGGCCGAAGGTCATGATCTCCCGCACGCACCCGGGGCTCGTCAAGCGCCTGTTTGAGCTCGAGGTCCCGGAGATCTACGAGGGCACCGTCGAGATCAAGGCCGTCTCCCGCGAGGCCGGCTCAAGGACAAAGCTCGCCGTCTGGAGCAAGGATTCGGACGTCGACGCCGTCGGGGCCTGCATCGGGCCGAGGGGCGCGCGTGTCGCCAAGATCGTCGACGAACTCGGCGGCGAGAAGATCGACGTCATCCAATATTCCGAGGACCCGGCCGAATTTATCGCCGCGTCCCTTTCGCCGGCCAAAGTCCTGAACGTCCTCTTGGATCCGGACGGGGCCAGAGCCTGCAAGGTGACCGTCCCGGACGAACAGCTCTCCCTCGCGATCGGCAACAAGGGCCAAAACGCCCGCCTCGCCGCGAGGCTCACCGGCTGGAAGATCGACATCAAGCCCGAATCGGGCTTCTGGGGAGAAGAATAACCCGGCGGGGCCCGTTCCGGAGCTCCGGAATTCGCCTTCGCTGTGCAATAAGAACCGCGGCGGGATGAAAAAAATTCCCGCGGCGGCGGGAGATCGGATTCTTTCTCGTATCAGGAAAGAATAAAGATGAAAATCCGCCCGAACAGACGGGCAAAGGCCCGCGCCCCGGAAAAAACCGGGGGAGCGGGGATTTCAATCGGGTTCGTCCCGCCGGATCTTCATGCGAGGGCCCGGCGGCGGAGATCATAAAACGAATGGGTTTTTCGCGGGCGGCGGGGATTTTGAAAATCCCGGGCCGGACGCGGGGCCTGCGGAGCGACAAGATGAAAAAGATACCGATGCGGATGTGCACCGGCTGCGGCGAGATGAAGCCGAAGCGGGAGCTGATCCGGGTGGTCAGATCGCCGGAGGGGGAGATCTCCCTCGACACCACGGGCCGCAAGCCCGGCCGCGGCGCATACGTCTGCCCGAATATCGAGTGCCTGCGCAAGGCGCGCAAGGCAAAGAGGCTGGAAAAAGCGTTTTCCTGCGCCATCCCGCCGGAGGTCTACGACTCGATGGAGAAGGAGCTGGAGCAAAATGCCTGACCGGCTCTGCGGGATTCTGGGCCTTTGCCGCAAGGCGGGCCGGCTCGAACTCGGCTACGACGCCGTCATGGACGCCGTCAATGCCGGGAGAGCCGCGCTCGTGCTCATCGCGGAGGACTGCTCGGAACGCACTTCCGGCGGAGCCGCCAAGCTCGCCGGAGAACATAAAACGGAGATCAGAAAATTGCCCATGGATATGGACGGGATAGGGCGCGCCCTGTCAAAACGCGCGGGGGTCATCGCCGTCTGCGACAAGGGATTTGCGGAAAAGATCAAAGAGCTGCTGGACGCCGCGCAATCAGCGAAAACTGGGGAGGAACTGCATAGATGTTAATGAAATACAAGGTCAGCGATGTGGCCAAGGACCTGAAGGTGGCGCCGAAAGAGATTATCGACGTACTCGCCGCCCGTTCTCCTGTGCCAAGAAAGAATCAGACCGCGTTGACGGAAGAGGAATTGGATCTCGTCTTCGAGCACTACACCAAGTTGCACGAAGTTTCGAGCTTCAACGACTATTTCGCGATGGCGGCTGAGCCGAAACCGGTTCCGAAACCGAAGGCGCAGGAGCCTGCGCCCCAGCCGGAACAGAAACCGGTTCGTGAGGCGGCGCCGGAGATCGCGGCGGAGAGGACTCCGGCGGAGAAAGCTCCGGCGGAATCCGCCCCGAAGGCGGAGCAGGCCCCCAAAACAGAGCAGGCTCAGGGCTCGGAACAGGCGCAGGGGTCGGAGCAGAAGGTGGAATATCCCTTCAAATCCGCCGGCTCACCGCGGACTCCGAGAACCGAGCAGCCTTCGCAGGGCCAGCCCCAGCAGGGCGGCCAAGGCCGCTACGGCGACCGTCCCGCCTACCAGAGAAACGACCGCCCCGGTTACGCGCAGCAGGGTAATGCGCAGCAAGGCGGCGCACAGCCGGGTTACGCCCAATCGGGCGGCGCGCAGCAGGGCCAGACCCAGCAGGGCGGCGGACAGGGCCGCTACGGCGACCGTCCCGCCTACCAGAGAAACGACCGTCCCGGCTACGCGCAACAAGGCAATGCACAGCCGGGCTACGCCCAATCGGGCGGCGCGCAGCAGGGCCAGACCCAGCAGGGCGGCCAAGGCCGTTTCGGCGACCGTCCGCAGTATCCGCCGAGGACGGGCTTCGGCGGCCAGCCGGGCGGTTTTAACAAAGACGGCCCAAGGCCCGCTCCGGCGGCCAAAAAAGAGCCGAAGAAACCCATCGAGCGCAAGCCGCGTCCGGCAAACCTCCCGCCGGCCGAGCACCTTGCCTCCGGGGCTGCCCATGTCGATATGAGCGCCGTCAGCGTCAATCTCGATAAATACAACGAAAAATACGAGCAGATCGCGCCGGCCGCCACCATCGTCAAAGATAATTTCCAGAATAAGCAGAAGCTGACGCAGCGCTCCACCCAGCGCGGCAAACCGCAGCAATCCCGCCGCGAGCAGGAGCAGCTCAAGCTTCGAAAGCTTGAGATGGAGCGCCAACGCCGCCAGAAACTGGAGATCGCGCTTCCGGAGCAGATCACCGTCGGCGATCTTGCCCTGAAGCTTAAAATTCAGGCGACCGAGATCATCAAGCGCCTGATGCAAAACGGCGTCATGGCCTCCATCAGCGACGTGATCGACTACGACACGGCCGCGCTGGTCGCCATGGATATCGGCGCGAAGGTCGAGCACGAGGTCGTCGTCACCATCGAGGACCGCCTGATCGACGACAGCGAGGATCAGGCCGGCAACCTCCTGCCGAGGGACCCGGTCGTCTGCGTGATGGGTCACGTCGACCACGGCAAGACCTCGATCCTCGACCGCATCCGCAACACCAACGTCACCGCGACCGAGGCGGGCGGCATCACCCAGCACATCGGCGCGTCCCGCGTGCAGACGCCGGACGGCCGCTGGGTCACCTTCCTCGACACCCCGGGCCACGAGGCCTTCACCGCCATGCGCGCGAGGGGCGCTCTCTGCACGGATATCGCCATTCTGGTCGTCGCGGCGGACGACGGCATCATGCCGCAGACCGTCGAGGCCATCAACCACGCGAAGGCCGCCGGCATCTCGATCATCGTCGCGATCAACAAGATCGACAAGCCCGGCGCCAACGTGGATAAAGTCATGCAGAGCCTGACCGAATACGGGCTCGTTCCGGAGGCTTGGGGCGGCGACGTCGTCTGCGTGCCCGTCTCCGCAAAGACCGGGCAAAATATCCCGAACCTGCTCGAAATGATCACGCTTGTCGCGGACGTCAAGGAGCTTAAAGCCAACCCCGACCGCCTCGCCAGAGGCACGGTCATCGAGTCGAGGCTCGACAAGGGCCGCGGTCCGCTCGCGACGGTGCTGATCCAAAACGGCACGCTTCACGTCGGCGACGTCGTGATCGCGGGCACCTCGGTGGGCAAAATCCGCATCATGACGGACGACAAGGGCAACCGCGTCGAGGAGGCCGGCCCGGCCATCCCGGTGGAGATCACCGGCCTCGACAGCACGCCGACCGGCGGCGACATCTTTAACGCCGTCCGGGACGAGAAGCTCGCGAAGGAGCTTGTCGAGCAGCGCGTCTTCGAAGGGAAGCAGGAGCAGTTTAAGGCCTACCAGAAGGTCACGCTGGATAGCCTGTTCAGCCAGATCGCCGAGGGCGAGATGAAAGAGCTTGCGATCATCGTCAAGGCGGACGTCCAAGGCTCCGTCGAGGCCGTCCGGCAGTCCCTCGAGAAGCTCTCCAACGAGGAGGTCCGCGTCCACGTCATCCACGGAGGCGTCGGCGCGGTCAACGAGTCCGACGTCATGCTCGCGCAGGCGTCAAACGCCATCATCGTCGGCTTCAACGTCCGCCCCGACCCGACCGCCCGCGACAACGCGGAGCGCGAGGGCGTGGAGATCCGCCTCTATCGGATCATCTACGACGCGATCGAGGAGATTCAGGCGGCGCTCAACGGCATGCTCGCGCCAAAATTCCGCGACGTCGAACTCGGCCGCGCGGAGGTGCGTCAGGTCCTCAAGATCAGCAACGTCGGCACGGTCGCGGGCAGCTATGTGCTCGAGGGCAAGATCGCGCGCAACGCGACGATCCGCGTGGTCCGCGACGGCATCGTGATCGCCGAAGACAAGCTCGCCGGACTGCGGCGCTTCAAGGACGACGTCAAAGAGGTCGCGACCGGCTACGAGTGCGGCATGACGCTCTCGAAATTTAACGACATCAAGGAGGGAGACATCTTCGAGGCCTATATCACCGAGCAGTATCGGGATAACGCCTCCGGAGCCTCCTCCAAGGACAATAAATAAAACACCCCCGGCGGGATCAGAATAGAAAACGGAGGACCCGGAGCCCCCGCGGTTTCGCGGCGCAAAATCCCGGCGAGGCCCGCGCGGGCCGGGGCCGCGATCGCGCCGGAGAACAGGAGAAGCGATGGCAGGATATAAACTAAACCGAATGAGCGAGGATATCCGCCGGGAGCTGATGGATATTCTGCGCAATATGAAAGATCCCCGACTCTCCGGAGGGATGCTGTCCATCGTCCGGATCGAGCTTTCCGGGGACGCCTCCAGCTGCAAGGTCTACCTCAGCGCGCTGGAGGGGCTCGACGCCGCGAAAGCCGCGGTCAAGGTGCTCAAAAACGCGCAGGGCTTTATCCGGAAGGAACTCTCCGGGCGGCTTGATCTGCGCAAGTCGCCGGAACTCCGCTTTATCGCGGACGATTCCATCGCGCACAGCGCCGATATCGAAAAGATCCTCCGCCAGATCGGCGAGGAATAACGCGGCCCTTTCAAAACCGTTTATTTTTAATTTTGATTCAAAGAAAGAAGGGCGCAAATGCAGATCGGGTTGGAGGAATGCTGCCGGGAACTCGCGGGGATGGACGATATCGTCCTGCTCTGCCACCAAAATCCGGATGGGGATACCCTTGGCTCCGCATTCGCGCTCCATTATCTTCTGCGCCAGCTCGGCAAGCGCTCCCGCGTGGAGTGCGCCGACGCCTTCCCTAAGCGGTACTCGTTTCTCTGCCGGGAATATGAGCCGGAGGAGTTCGAGCCGAAATTCACCGTCGCGGTCGACGTGGCCGACGAGCAGCTTTTGGGCTCCGCGATGAGGGCCTACAAAAGCAAGATCGACCTCTGCATCGACCACCACAACTCCAACCAGTTCTACGCCGAAAAGACGTTCATGCGCGCGGGGGCCGCGGCCGCAGCCGAGCTCGTGGCCGACATCGTCGCCGGGTTCCCGGAGGCGCGGCTCACGAAGCAGATCGCGGACTGCATCTACACCGGCATCTCGACGGATACCGGCTGCTTTTGCTACTCCAACACCACCGCCCACACGCACGATGTCGCGGGCCGGATGTTCGAGGCGGGCTGCGACTACGCGATGATCAACTACATCATGTTCGAGCAGAAATCCCCCTCCCGCATCGCGATCGAGAAGGAGGTGCTCAACACGGTGGAGTACCATTTCGACCAGCGCTGCGCGCTCGTCTGGATCACGACGGAGATGATGGAGCGCACCGGCGCCTTCGACGCGGAGCTGGAGGGCGTGGCCGCCATCCCGCGGCAGATCGAGGGCGTGGAGGCCGGCATCACGCTGCGCGAAAAGGACAACGGCTTCAAAATCTCGCTGCGCACGAGCGAGCGGGTCGACGCCTCCGACATCTGCAGCGAACTGGGCGGCGGCGGGCACCGCTGCGCGGCGGGCTGCTTCATCGAGGGGGGCTTGGATTTCGCGAAAGCGGAGATCTTAGCGGCGGTGGGCCGCGCGCTCGACTATCAGGAATAGAGAGCTCTCCCGGGCGTAAGGCCGGGATTTTATATACGAAAGGATGGACGAAAGGCATGACGGGCGTTCTGCCGGTCGACAAGCCGGAGGGCTTCACCTCGTTTGATGTGGTGGCGAAGCTCCGCGGCCTGTCACATACGAGGAAGATCGGCCATTCCGGGACGTTGGACCCGATGGCGACGGGCGTTTTGCCGCTCTTCTTCGATTCCGCGACAAAAGCCTGCGCGGTCCTCCCCGAGGAGGACAAGCGTTATGAGGCCGGCGTCCGTTTCGGCCTTACGACCGATACCGAGGACGTCACCGGCAAAGTGATCAAACAGACGGAGTCCCATGTGACGGAGGAGGAATTCCGCGCCGTATTGGGCTCCTTCATCGGGGAGCAGCTTCAGCTTCCCCCGATGTATTCCGCGGTCAAGGTGGGCGGCAGCCCGCTTTACAAAGCCGCGCGGCGCGGCGAGGAAATCCCGCGCGAGGCGAAAAAGATCGTCGTATATTCCCTTGAACTTCTCGCTTTTAACGGGGAGGAGCAGACCGCGCGAATCGACGTCTCCTGCGGCAAGGGCACCTATGTCCGCACCCTGATCGCCGACATGGGCGCAAAGCTCGGGTGCGGCGCGGCAATGAGCTCCCTGCGCAGGACACAGGCGGCCGGCTTCACCTTGGATGACTGCTACACCCTCTCCGCGATCGCGGGGCTCGCGTCCGAGCAGAAATTGGAGGCCGCCCTGCTGCCGCTTGAGCGGATCTTCGCCTCGCTGCCGGAGCTGATTCTTAACGACCGGGACGCCGGGCTCTACTGCAACGGCGTGCCGCTGGATCTTGCAAAGCGCGGCTGGGAGCCGATGGAGGGCGACGTCGCCGTCAAGGACGGGGACGGCAGGCTCCTCGGGATCTCCGTGATGGACGCGGAGACCGGCCAGCTTCGGCTGCGCAAGATGTTTTTTGAAAGATGAATCCGGGCCCCCGCGAACGCGTTACGGGGCTCTTTTCTTACCCGGCCCGCGGAGGCGGCCGTCATTTTCTTAAAAATTTTTGGTTTGGGAAGGTGCCCGCGTGAGAAGGCTGATCGCTTTGCTGTTGGGGATTTTGACGCTCGCCGGCTGCTCCGGGACGAGGGTCGTCACCGGGGAATCCGTTTTGGTCGGGGCGAAGGCCCCGCGGATCGAGGCGGCGCAAAGGGGCGTCTATCGCCCGGAGGCGGATATGACGGCGGAAGAGACGGCCGAGGCCTATCTCGAGCAGATGTATCTCTCCTACTGCCAAAACGAGCTCGTCGATTTCACCGCCATCCTCGACACGTCGGAGCAGGAGATCCGGTATATCCTGCTCTGGACCGAGGCCCTATTACAGCGCCGCCGCCTTTTGGCGGAAAGCGGCCTGTGCTTTGTGGACACGGAGAAAAAGCCCTACGCGGTCGCCTATATCGGGCAGTATGACGTGGAGGACGAGCGGCTCTGGCATCTCGGCAAGCTCGCCCCGGATGAAGACGAGGAGGCCGTCGTGCTCCATTTTGTCGTGGAGGGCGAGGAGGGCGAGGCCTACCCGCCGATCCTTGCCTCCGGCGCGCAGCACAGCGTCCTCTTGCGGAAAGAGGACGGCGTCTGGAAGGTCGCCTATCACTATTTCCCGGGCGCGCTGCGGAAGTTCGGCTCGGCCGATGGGCTCGACGAGCGTTCGGATAAAGAGACGCTTGCGGAGCTCAAGGTGGAATTCGCCGCCTGCGAAGAGCCGGAAACGGTCCCGGCCCCGGCGGGCGCGAAGGCCTACGACGGCGCCCTCGCCGCCCGGTACGCGCAAACATACCTTATGGAGAAAAACTCCGATTTCTACGACGTCGGGGACTGGATGGGCAACTGCCAAAACTACGCCTCCCAGTGCGTCTGGTGGGGATTTTCGGCGGGGGCGGAGCCCTCGGTCGGCGCGTACGACAACATGACGGCGGCGTGGTTCGCCGGCTCGGGCGGCGGCAGCGACGCGTGGGAAGGGGTCAACAGCTTCTGGAACTATGTCGGCGGCGGAAACGGCGCGCTGAAAGCTTCGTTCCCGAAAGGGGCCGCGGGGCTGCGTGCCGGGGATCTCGTCCAGACGCGCTCCCGCAGCGGGGAGCCGGACGGAGGCGCCTTCAACCACACCTTAGTCGTGGTCGACGCCGAGAAAAAAATCCTCGCGCAAAACAGCCCCGGCTGCCTCTTATATTACTCCGACCTGCTTGACGCGGAGACGCGCTTCGTCCGGCCGGAATATCTGCTCCCGTAAGGGAGGGCCGCGAGGCGCGGCGAAGTCTTGGCCGGCCGCAGGGCCGGCGGAAGGTTGGGGGAGAAATTTGGATCGAAAAAAAGAATTTTTTAAACGGATCTTCCGGGCGATCGCCGGGCTCGAGATCTTCTCCGTGGGCATCTATCTCTTCATTCAGGCGAACGTCGGCCTCGCGCCGTGGGACGTGCTCAGCATGGGCGTCTCCTACCAGTTCCGGGGCGTCACCTACGGGGACGCGTGCACGATCATCAGCCTCGTGATCCTCGGCGTCGACCTGCTGCTCAAAGAGCGGCTGGGCTTCGGCTCGCTGCTGGACGCGCTGCTGGTCGGCAAGAGCATCGACCTTTGCGCATGGATCGGCTTTGTGCCCAAGCAGGAGTCGGTGCTCGGCGGCGTGGCGCTCGCCGTCGCCAGCCTGTTTATCATCTGCTATGGCATGTACTTTTATATGGGCGCGGGGCTCTGCTGCGGGCCGAGGGATTCGCTGATGGTTGCGATCGGCCGCCGCCTGCCCAAGGCGAAGATCGGCGTGGTGGTCACTATTTTGAATGGCGTCGTGCTGATCGCGGGCTATTTTCTCGGCGGCCCGATCGGGCTCGGCACCCTGATCGAGATCCTCTCCGTCGGCTACATCATGAATTTCGTCTTTCGGCTTGTGAAATTCGACCCGCGAAACGTCGCGCACGAGGATTTCTTCCAGAGCGTCGCGCGTTTCAGAAAATTGCAAAGCCCCGCGGCCTGAACCATTGCGGAATCCATGCCGCGGTAGTATAATGGACGCGTAGATTATGAGTGGATTTAGATACGGAAAGGATGGGTTTGTGATGACCGATTTTATGAACATGCTGGAGCAAAGATCGAGCTGCCGCAGCTACGCCGACAGGCCGGTCGAGGACAAAAAGATCGTCTCCTGCATCAACGCCGCGCGTTTTTCCCCGTCCGCGATGAATTCCCAGCCATGGCACTTTTATGTGGCCAACGACCCGGACTCCGCCGCCTTTATCTCGTCGAACGTGCAGATCGGCAACATGAACGGCTGGACGGGCCGGGTTCCGGCCTTTGTCCTCGTCACGCAGGAGTCCGCCGAGGCGATCAAAACGCTGCCCTTCTCCGCGCGCAGGGATTTCCGGCAATTCGACATCGGCATGGCGGTCCACGCCTTTTTGCTGGAAGCGGCACAGGAGGGTCTCGGCGCCTGCGTCATCGGCCTGATGGACGAGGAGAAGCTCAAGCAGCGTTTTCGCATCTCCTCGGAGAAAAAGATCGCCTTGATTCTCGCCGTCGGCTACCCGGCGGACGACTGGAAGCCCGGGGCCAAAAAACGCAAGGAGCTCGGGGAGCTCGTCACCTACGTCAAATAAACCGACACCGGAGAGCGCGGAGCCGTTTCTCCGGTGTTTTCATAAGGAGATTTTTATGTACGAATCGGAGACAAATACCGTACAGAGGGCGCTGCTGGTCGCGGCCGACTGCGGGGAATGGGACGCCGAGGCGTCGATCGCGGAGCTCGCGCGGCTCGCGGAGAGCGCCGGGGCCGAGGTGGTCGGCGAGATCGTCCAGCAGCGTCAGGAATACGACCGCGCGACCGTGATCGGCAGGGGCAAGCTCGCGGAGGTTCGCCTGATGGCGGAAAACCTCGGCGCGAACCTGCTGATTTTCGATCAAGAGCTCACCTCCGCCAACATCCGCAACCTTGAGAAAGCCTCGGAGATTGCCGTCATCGACCGCACGATGCTGATTCTCGATATTTTCGCCTCCCGCGCCAAGACGAGGGCCGGCAAACTGCAGGTGGAGCTCGCGCAGTACCAGTACCGGCTTCCGCGGCTCGAGGGGCTCGGCAAGTCGATGTCGCGGCTCGGCGGCGGCATCGGCACCAGAGGCCCGGGCGAATCGAAGCTCGAGACAGACCGCCGCCATATCCGCCGCCGCATCCAGTATCTTCAGGAGAAGCTCTCGCACCTCTCGGCCAACCGGGAGCTGATTCGGGCGCGCCGCAAAAAGGAGGGCGTCGTCACAGCCGCCATCGTCGGCTACACCAACGCGGGCAAGTCGACGCTGCTCAACCGCCTGACCGCGGCCGGCGTGCTTGTGGAGGATCAGCTCTTCGCGACGCTCGACCCGACCGCGCGCGCGCTCACCCTGCCGGATGGGCGCAGCGTGATGCTCATCGACACCGTCGGCTTTGTGCGACGCCTGCCGCACCAGCTTGTGGAGGCGTTCAAATCTACGTTAGAGGAGGTCACCTCGGCGGACATTTTGCTCAACGTCTGCGACATCTCCTCCGGGGAGGCGGACGCGCAGACGCAGGTCACCCGCGAGCTGCTCCGGGATCTAAAAGCCGACAAGATCCCCGTGCTCAACGTGCTCAACAAATGCGACCTCGTCTCCCATGAGAACCTGATCCTGCCGGAGGACTGCGTTCTATTCTCCGCGGCGACCGGGGAGGGCCTCGACGCACTCCTAAAGAAGATCGCCGCCATGCTCAAGCCCAGCCGCGTGCGCATGACCTTACTGGTGCCGTACAGCGAGGGTTCTCTCGTCTCCGCGATCCGGGAGAGCGGCAGCATCCTCTCGGAGGAATTCACCGATGACGGCACAAGGCTCGACGCCATGGTGGACGCCGCCCTGATTAAAAAAGCGGAGCCCTATCAGAAAATCTGACTTTAAAAGAGAAGGGAAACCATGAAAAAGATCGCGGTGATCGGCGGCGGAATCTCTGGCCTGACGGCGGGGATCTATGCCCGCCTCGCCGGATTCGAGACCGAAATCCTCGAAAAAAACGCCATCCCCGGCGGCGAATGCACCGGCTGGGACCGGCAGGGGTATCACATCGACAACTGTATCCACTGGATGATCGGCACTGCGCCCGGCACCGAGCTTCATAAGATCTGGGAGACCACCGGTGCGCTCGGGGACGTCGAAGTCCGCCGCAGGGACCTCATGTATGCCTCGGAAAAAGACGGTCGGCGTCTGTGCCTCTGGGCCGACGCGGACAGAACCGAGGCGGAGCTTCTGGCCCTCTCCCCGGAGGACGGAAAGGCGATCCGGGATCTGATGGCCGACTGCCGCCTCGCGAAAAAGGTCGCGATCCCGGCGAAGATGCCCCCGGAGCTGATGAAGGGCCTCGACGGCCTGAAACTGCTTTGCGAGAGCGGTCCGATCTTCAAGCTCTGGGGGAAATATAAGGGCATGGACACCGCCGATCTCGCCGCGAAGTTTCGCCATCCTCTGATCCGCGCGGCGCTCTCGGATTTCTGCCCCGCGGATTCCCCGGCGCACAGCTTCCCGATCACCTACGGCAATTTTCTCTCCGGGGACGGCGGCGTCCCGGCGGGCGGGTCGAGGGCCATGGCCCTTCGCATGGCGAAGCGTTTCGAGTCGCTCGGCGGGGTCCTGCGCTGCGGCGCGCCGGTGGAATCGGCCGCGCTCGCGGAGGGAAACGTCGTCTCCGTCCGCCTCGCGGACGGCGCGGAGGTCGCGGCGGATTTCTTTATCTGGGCCGCGGACCCGTTTTATCTGTTTGAGAAGCTGATTGGGACGGAATACATGGGCAAAATGTTCCGTGAATATTACGCCAAGCCGGAAGATTATAAAATCTATTCCATGTTTCAGGCGGCGTGGGCCGTGGACGCGGCGGAGGACCCGCTCTGCGGCGAGGTGAACCTCGACGTCTCCGACCTCCGGACGGAGAGCTGGATGGGCGGCCGCGTCTCGCTGAAGACCTATTCCTACGAGCCGTCCTTCGCGCCGGAGGGGAAACAGATCCTTCAGGCGCTCTGGGGCTGCGACCGGTCGGCCTACCGGTATTTCAAGGACCTCGCCGCCGACCAAGCCGCCTACGAAGCCGAAAAAGCCGAGCTTGCCGGTCTTCTGGAGAAGAAAATCGAGGAGCGTTTCCCGGAATATGCAGGGAAAATCACGCTGCTCGACGCTTGGACGCCGGTGACCTATGAGCGGTTCTGCAACGCGTGGCAGGGCTACAACCAAGCCTGCGTCTTCACCAAACGCGCGCGGAAGAATCCGTATCCCTCGGCGGAAATCCAAAGGATCGGGAACCTGATCCTTGCCGGACAGTGGCTTTCCCCGCCCGGCGGCCTGCCCGGCGCGGCGATTCAGGGCAAATACGCCGTCCAGCGCATCCTGCACCGGGAGGGGCGGCCCATCCTTCTGTAACCCATCCATGAGGCGAAGCGCGAAGAGCCCGCCCGCCGGGGAATTTAGGGCGCGCCTTTCTATAATCCGTCCGTGAGGCAAAGCGCGGAGAGCCCGCCCGCCGGGAAATCCGGTGCCCGCCCTTCCGCGACGCCATATACGAAACGAAGCCCCGCGGCGCAAAAGCCGCGGGGCTTCGTCTTTATATCTTTAGAGATCAGTCTATGATGAGGCTTTCCCCGGTCATCTCGGCGGGCTTGGGCAGGCCAAGGAGCCCCAGCATCGTCGGCGCGATGTCCGCGAGGCGGCCCCCCTCCCGGAGTTTGCAGGGGTGGTTAAAGACAAGGAACGGGACGGGGTTCGTGCTGTGCGCGGTGAAGGGCGTGCCGTCCGGCGCGAGCATGGTGTCCGCGTTGCCGTGGTCGGCGGTGATGAGCGCCGCTCCGCCCAAGCTTTTCACCTTCGCCATGACCCTGCCGAGGCACTCGTCCACGGCCTCGCAGGCTTTGACCGCCGCCGCAAAGACGCCGGTGTGCCCGACCATGTCGCAGTTCGCGTAGTTGAGGATCACGACGTCGTATTTTCCGGAATCGAGCTCCTCGAGCAGCTTGTCGGTGACGAGGTAGGCGCTCATCTCCGGCTGCAGGTCGTAGGTGGCGACTTTGGGGGAGGGGATCAGGTCGCGGCTTTCGTTCTCGTAGGGGGTCTCCACGCCGCCGTTAAAGAAAAAGGTGACGTGGGCGTATTTTTCCGTCTCGGCGATGCGGAGCTGGCAAAGCCCCTTCTCGGAGACGTAGCTCCCGAACGTGTTTTCCAGATTCTCGGGGGGAAACGCCACGTCCACGCCCGGGATGGTCGCGTCGTACTGCGTCATGCAGACGAAACGGAGGGCCGGGCGGTCGGCGGGGCGCTCGAATCCGTCGAAATCCGGGTCGCAGAGCGCGCGGGTCATCTCCCGCGCCCGGTCGGGGCGGAAGTTAAAGAAGATGACGGAATCACCGTCCTTGATGCGGCCGTTTTCGTCGCAGACGAACGGCAGGACGAACTCGTCGGTGACGCCGGTATCATAGCTTGCCTGCACGCCTTCCGCGGCGTCGGCGTACCGCGCGCCCGCCCCGAAGAGGAACGTGTCGTAATGCCGCTTCACGCGGTCCCAGCGCTTGTCGCGGTCCATGCCGTAATAGCGCCCGCCGCAGTCGGCAATGCTGCCGACGCCGAGGGCGCGGAGTTTCGCCTCAAGCTCCTCCACATAGCCCTTGCCGGAGGACGGCGGCGTATCCCGCCCGTCCAGAAAGCAGTGGACGTAGATTTTTTTGAGGCCGAGCGCTTTGGCCATGTCGAGCAGGCCGAACAGGTGCCGGATGTGGCTGTGGACGCCGCCGTCGGAGAGGAGCCCTATCAGGTGCAGGGCGGCGCCCCGGTCGCGGCATTCCTCCATCGCGAGGCGGAGCGCCTTATTTTGGAGCAGCTCGCCGTCCCCGACGGCCTTGGTGATCCGGGTGAGCTCTTGGTAGACGACGCGCCCGGCCCCGATGTTGGTGTGGCCGACCTCGGAGTTGCCCATCTGCCCCTCCGGCAGGCCGACATCCATGCCCGACGCGCCGATCAGGGTGTGCGGGCACGCGGCCTCGATTTTGCGAAAATTCGGCATCCTCGCGGCGCGGATCGCGTTGCCGTACTCCGAGGGGTTATCGCCGAACCCGTCGAGGATGATTAAGACGAGAGGTTTCATGTAATATCCTTTCTGCGGCGGCGGGCGACCGCAGGCCGTAAAGCCGGTTCCGGCGTTCAGCCCTCGGAGGCCGCCGCGACGATCGCGGCGAAGTCCGGCGCCTTGAGGGACGCCCCGCCGATCAGACCGCCGTCGACGTCGGGTTTTCCGAGCAGTTCGGCCGCGTTGCCGGCGTTCATGCTGCCGCCGTACTGGATGGTCAGGGCCTCGGCCGCGTCGCGGCCGTAGAGCCTCGCGGCGAGCGCGCGGATATAGGCGCAGACCTCCTCGGCTTGGTCGGCGGTGGCGGTGCGCCCGGTCCCGATGGCCCAAACCGGCTCATAGGCGATGATGACGCGTTTGAGTTCCTCTTCGGTGACGCCGCCGAGCGCGATCTTGACTTGGCGGCCGACCACTTCCTCCGTCACGCCCTGCTCGCGGTCCTCGAGCAGCTCGCCGCAGCAGAGGATCACAGAAAGCCCGCCGTCGAGCGCGGCATGGACGCGTTGGTTGACCGTCCCGTCGGTCTCACCGAAATAGGCCCGGCGCTCGCTGTGCCCGATGATGGCGTATTCCACTCCGGCGTCGGCGAGCATGGCGGCCGAGACCTCGCCGGTGAACGCGCCGTGGTCCGCCCAGTGGCAGTTTTGCGCGCCGACCTTGATGCCGGTACCTTTCGTGGCGGAGACGGCGGTTTCGAGGTCGAGGTATGGGACGCAGACGACGACATCGCAGCGAGCGCCGCCCACCAGCGGGATCAGCTCCTCGATCAGGGCCCGTGCCTCCGCGCGGGTTTTATTCATTTTCCAGTTGCCGGCGATGACGGCGGCCCGTTTGGTTTTATCCATAGGTTTAAATCCTTTCTATTCTATAAGAGGGCGAAGCGCCCGTCTCCCGTTTTTGCGTGAGGGAAAATCCGGCGGGCGGTCCGGAGCGGGGGCGACCCGGCGCCCTGCGGTCGTTTTGGGAACCGTTTTTATTCTGAAAAGCACGGCGGTCCCCCGCGGGGAAGCGGGTTCTGGTGTGCGGGGCCCGGCCCGGGGTCACGTGAGGCGTCTTGCCGCCCGGTGAATCTACCGCGGGCGGCGGGGCGCGCTGTTAGCGGATCCGGGGACGCCCGGCTCTTTTGTAGGCAAAAGAAAATTTATTTTTCGTTCAGCGCGGCGATGCCCGGCAGCTCCTTGCCCTCCAAAAATTCGAGGGAGGCGCCGCCGCCGGTGGAGATATGGGTCATCCTGTCGGCGAAGCCGAGCTTGACGACGGCCGCGACGGAATCTCCGCCGCCGATGATGGAGACGGCCCCGGTCTCGGCGACGGCCTGCGCGAGGGCATAGGTGCCCTTCGCGAACGCGTCGAACTCAAAGACCCCCATCGGGCCGTTCCAGACGACCGTGCCCGCGCCCTTGAGCGCCTCGGTGAAGAGGCCCACGGTTTCCGGGCCGATATCCATGCCCATCCAGCCGTCCGGGATGGCCATGGACGGGACGGTCTGAGACGCGGCGTCCGCGCCGTATTCCTCGGTGACGACGTTGTCGACCGGCAAGAGCAGCCGGACGCCCTTTTCTTCGGCCTTGGCGAGGATCTCCCGCGCGAGGTCAAGCTTGTCGTCCTCGCAGGGGGAGGAGCCGACCGTGCCGCCCTTGGCCTTCTGAAACGTGTAGGCCATGGCGCCGCCGATAATCAGGGTATCGACTTTCTCGAGCAGGCTCTCGATGACGCCGATCTTGTCGGAGACCTTCGCGCCGCCGAGCACCGCGACAAACGGGCGGACCGGGTCGTTCAGGGCGCGGCCCAAAACCTCGATCTCCTTTTGGATCAGGAATCCGCAGACGGCGGGCAGGTAATCGGCGACGCCGGCGGTGGAGGCGTGCGCCCGGTGGGCGGTGCCGAAGGCGTCGTTGACGTAAATATCGGCAAGGGAGGCAAGCTCCTTGGCAAAGGCGGGGTCGTTGTCGGTCTCCGCCTTCTCATAGCGGAGGTTCTCCAAAAGGGCGACTTCGCCGGGCTTGATGGAATCGGAAATCGCGTGAGCATCCTCCCCGACAATATCCTTGCTCATACGGACGTCGATGCCGAGCAGCTCGGAGAGGCGTTTCGCGACGGGGGCGAGGGAGAATTCCGGCAGCCACTGGCCCTTCGGGCGGCCGAGGTGGGAGCAGAGAATGACGGCGGCGCCGTTCTCCATCAGGTACCGGATCGTCGGCAGGGCGGCGACAATGCGCGTGTCGCTCGTGATGACGCCGTCCTTGAGCGGGACGTTGAAATCGCAGCGGACGAGGGCCTTTTTGCCCTCGAAGCCGACGTCCTTCACGGTCTTCTTGTTGGCAACGTTCATTTGTGAAACTCCCTTTCCATAAAAATCATGCGCGGATAGACAAATTTATCCGAAAAAACCGAGGCCATTATACAAAAAAAACGGCTTTCTTTCAAGGCAAAGTCCGCTTTTCTAAACGATAAAAACAAAAAAACGGCCCAAAAACCGAAAGTTCTGCCCTTCGCATAAACTCTTCGAGGGAAGTCCTTAAAATTTGTGCAAATTGCCGAAACGGTTTTTTGCGGCATGGTGGAAACCTGACTTTTTGCATAAAACCTGCAAAAGAGCCCGCCTCCGACGCGGTTATTCTTTATCAATCCATACAAAACGGATCAAAAGAGCGGCGGGGAGGCGCGGTTTGCAGTCCGGCCCGCCGTGGATATAATAACGGGTAGAGATCCGATTTTATTTCGTTTGTTTTTGAGAGGAGGGGGAGCATGGAGAGGCGTTTTTCGATCCGGGAGATCGCGGAGATCGGCGTGCTCGCCGCGCTCGTGTTCGTCGCCACCGCGTTTATCAAGGTGGGGCCCATCCCGACGCCGGCCGGCCCGACGATGATCAAATCCGGAAACATCATCTGCCTGCTGGGGGCGCTCTTGTTCGGCAAGACCAAGGGAGGCCTCGCGGCGGGCATCGGCTCGATGCTCTACGACCTGACCGATCCCGCGTTTACCGCTTCGGCGCCGTTTACGTTTCTGTTTTTCTTTATCATGGCGTTCGTCTGCGGCGCGGTGTCCCATGCGGGGGAGCCGAGCCGGAAGCGGGACCTGATCGCCTGCATGTCCGGGGCGGGGACCTATCTCTTCCTGCACCTCGGGAAGTCGCTGATCACGCTGCTGCTGGAGGGCAGCGGCTTCATGGCCGCGGTCGCGGCCTGCGGGCTCAAATTTGTCACCTCCGGGCTCAACGCGGCGGTGGCGGTCTTCGCCGCGTGGCTCTTGGCGCCGGTTTTCCGCAAGGCCCTGCAAAGCCTGCATCAAGCGTGACCCCGGACGCCCCATAGAAAAAGCTCCCGCTCGGGGAGCTCTTTTTATGGGGATTTTTGTTTTGCGGCCGCCGCCGCGGCTACGCGGCTTCGGCTTTGACAAGCTCCGCTCCGGGGAAATAATATTCGAGAATATCCCCGAAGGTCACCCCCGCCTTGGCCATGGCCTGCGCACCCATCTGGGAGAGCCCCACCCCGTGCCCGTACCCGCGGACGGTGAAGGTGAAGGCCTTATCTTTATAGCCGACGGTGAACGCGGCGGAACGCAAACCGAACATCGTGCGGAGGTCCGCGCCGGTGAATTCCACCTTGCCGATGGTGACATTCAGCAGATACCCCGCCTCGGAGTAGCGCCCGCCCTCGAACCACTGGTCGGGGTAGAGGCCGGTGAGTCCCGCGCCGGCGTCGTTGAGCAGGCGCAGGGCGTCCGCTTTGGCGACCGTCACGGTCGTCTGATAATCGGCGGCCTCCTTGTCGCCGCTGCTGTCGACGGAGACGAGATAGGGCACTTCGCTGCCCCAGCAGTTGAGCGCGCTCTCCGTCTTGCCGGCGGAGATGGCGTGGTAGACGGTCATCGCCGGCTCGCCGTTATAAAGCAGCTCATATTGAATGGCGGTCGCCGCGGCGTCGGTCAGTTTGGCCCAGCTCTCCTCAAACTTGTCGCCGTAGACCTGCCTCGCGGTCTCCTTGGTCAGGTACATGCTCCGCGCCTCCGGGTTGATGGCGAAGTCGTATTCCCGCCAATAGTAGGTCATCGCCATGTAGCGCGCGAACGTATAGGAGGCGACCCCCTGCGCGATCAGGGCGTCCCGCTCCATGGAGGCGGGCATCTCCGCCGCGAGCGAGCCGAGGACGTAATCCGAAGCGGAGAGCTCCAAAACCTCGCCGGTATCCTCGCTCAGCACGCGAAAGACGACCTCCTCCGGCCCGGTCTCCTCCGCGCTCCCGTCCGGCCCGGACGCCGCGCCGGAGAGGGATTCCATCCCGGAGGCGGTTTCCTCGCCGGAGGCGTCCTGTCCCCCGGGCGAAAAAGAAACCGATTCCGGAAGCGAGGAAAGCGCCTCCCCCCCGCCCAGATTCAAAAACCCGGACCACACCGCCGCGGCCGGCATTAAAAATGCGATGCTCAAGCCGAAAAACGCGATCAGAAACCTTGTCCGCATTTTTTTCACTCCCTTTCTGGACATCCTATGCGCCCTGCGGGGCGGTTATGCAAAAAATACCGGAAAGCGGGTTTCCGCTTTCCGGCAGGGAGGAGGCTTCGGTTTTGGCTTGAATTCCGCCGCTTTGAAGCGGTTTTGCCGCAAAACGGCGCTCTGCGCAGTCAAGCGGCGGAATGCGCCCCGCGCGCCGCGGTTACGGCGCGGTATATTCCCGGATGATTTTGTAGGAGGAGGGCAGGTTCACGAGCCCGTTTCCGACCCATTTGTTGAATCTCGTGACGTGGAGCAGCAGGCTGGTCTCGGCCTCGTCGATCTCCATGGCGACCAGATCGCTGCCGGAATAATAGAACGTCACGGTGCCCGCAGCGCCCTCGTATTCCTCATAGCGGAGGCTCTCGCCGTCGAGCTCCCTGTCGCCGGCGGCCTTGTAGGCGAGGTCGGAGGCGTCGATGGCAAATGGCGCGGCCTTGTAATCGGCGGGGTTGACCGTGGTCAGGGTGCCGGCGGCGTCGTCCACCAGATAGTAGACGCCGTCCTCCAGCACGATGTTGACGGTGGGGATCTCCGGCTCGGCTTCCTCGCCGGATTCCCCCGCGGCTTCTTCAGAGGCCGTGGATTCGCCGGAAGCCGTGGATTCGCCGGAAGCCGCTTCGGAGGACTCCTCCGGCGGGGGGAGCGCCGTCTCCGCGGCGCCGCCGATCGGGTAGGAGACGCCCCAGCGGATGCCGTTGGTGCCGTAGGAGATCTCGGTGCCGTCCTCGGCGGTGTAGCTGATGAAGTAGCTGCCGCTCTTGAGCATGTTGACGTACCCGGTGGAAAAGACGATCTGGTGGTCGGTCGTCTCTTCCTTTTCGCCGGAGAGATTCCCCAGCAGGTACTCGATGTCGTTCGGGATGATATCGCCGGCGCCCTCGGTCAGCTTATGGATCCAAGTGCCGACTTTCTCGGCCGTCGAGCAGCCGGAGAGGACGGGCACCGTCACCAGCAGGGCGAGCAGCACGGCCATGATTTTTTTCAGCATAGGCTTCCTCCAAGGAAACGATATTTTCCGACAAAGCCGGAAATCGGTTGACGGGAAAATAAAATAGGGGTAAACTTAACAGCGTATTATTTGAAATAGATGTCCGTTTGGACATATTATAGCCGGTTTTCACCCGTTTGTCATCCCCTTTGGCGGAAAGTTCCCGCCGCCTCCCCCGCGACTTTCAGAAAGATGGAGAAAGAGAAGATGAGTAAAACAGGATTCGATTGCGACAAATACTACAAAATGCAGTCCGAGAAGATCCGCGAGCGGATCCGATTTTTCGGCGGGAAGCTCTATCTGGAATTTGGGGGAAAGCTGTTCGACGATTACCACGCCTCCCGCGTGCTGCCGGGATTTGAGCCGGATACGAAGGTCCGGCTGTTGGCGGAGCTCAAGGATCAGGCGGAGATCGTCATCGTAATCAACGCCGGCGACATCGAAAAAAACAAGGTGCGCGGTGACCTCGGCATCACCTACGATCAGGAGGTCCTGCGCCTGATCGACGCTTTTTCGGCCATCGGCTTGGATGTGAGCAGCGTGGTCATCGCCCAATATAACGGCCAGAGCACCGCGAACGCCTTCCGCAAGCGGCTCGACCAGCTCGGCGTGCGCTCCTTCCTCCATTATCCGATTGAAAATTACCCGGCCAACGTCCGCCTGATCGTCAGCGAAGAGGGGCTCGGCCGGAACGAATATATCGAGACCTCCCGGCCGCTCGTCGTCGTGACGGCGCCGGGCCCCGGCAGCGGCAAGATGGCCACCTGCCTCTCCCAGCTCTACCACGAGAACAAGCGCGGCGTCAAGGCCGGCTACGCGAAATTCGAGACTTTCCCGGTCTGGAACCTGCCGCTCGCGCACCCGGTCAACCTCGCCTATGAGGCCGCCACCGCCGATCTCGACGACGTCAACATGATCGATCCCTTTCACCTCGAGGTCTACGGCAAGACCGCCGTCAACTATAACCGCGACGTCGAGGTGTTCCCGCTGCTCAACGCGATCTTTCGCTCGATCCTCGGCGAGAGCCCGTATAAGTCCCCGACCGACATGGGCGTCAACATGGCGGGCTTCTGCATCAGCGACGACGAGATCGTCTGCGCGGCCGCGAAGCAGGAGATCATCCGCCGCTATTATTCCGCCCTCTGCGACAAGCGCCAAGGCAAGTGCGGCGACGAGCCGGTCTATAAGATCGAGCTCCTGATGGACAAGGCCGGCGTCCATATCGACGACCGCAAGGTCACGGTCGCGGCGAAGGAGAAGGCGGAGCTGACGGGCCTGCCCGCCTCCGCGATCGAGCTGCCGGACGGCCGCATCGTCACCGGAAAGACGAGCGCCCTGTTCGGCGCGAGCTCCTCCGTCCTGCTCAACGCGATCAAGGTGCTCGCGGGCATCGACGACGGCATCGACCTGATCGCCCGCTCGGTCATCGAGCCGGTGCAGATGCTCAAAACCGAAATTCTCGGCAACCACAACCCGCGCCTCCACAGCGACGAGACCTTGGTCGCCCTCTCTGTCAGCGCCGCCACGAACCCCACCGCCAAGAGGGCGATGGAAATGCTCTCCGCTCTGCGCGGCACTCAGGCGCACGCCACGGTCATTCTCTCTCAGGTCGACGTCCAGACCTTCCGCAAGCTCGGCATCCAGCTCACCTGCGATCCGCAGTATCAGACGAGGAAGCTTTATCATAAATAATCGAAGAAATCGAAAAGTCCCGAGGCAAGGCGGCCCCGGGACTTTTTTGCGCCCGGGGGTTTCACGGGCGGCCCCGGTTTTTGTCCGCTTTCGGAGTGAGGCGCTTCGGGTTCCATCCGAAACGGCTTCCAAAGCGCCCCGGCCCCGGTTTCCGCCCGCTTCCGGGGAAGGGCTTCGGGCTTCCTCCGGGACGGTTTTCGGGGCATTTCGGCCCCGGTTTTCGCCCGCTTCCGGGATGCGGCGCTCTCCGCGCGGACGCCCGAAAACCGGCGCTTGCAATTTTTCCCCGGATCGGGTAGGATATGGGCAGCATAAAATGCTTCGGAAAGGGGCGGTCGCATGAAATTTGTATCGTGGAACGTCAACGGCCTGCGCGCGCTGGCGGGAAAGGGCTTCACGGAGATCTTTCAGGAGATCGACGCCGATTTTTTCTGCCTGCAGGAGACAAAGCTCCAGCCCGGGCAGATCGAGCTCGACCTGCCCGGCTACTGCCAGTATTGGAACAGCGCGGATAAAAAGGGGTACTCCGGCACGGCCATTTTCACGAAGCATAAGCCACTCTGTGTGTTCTACGGCATCGACATCGAGCGCCACGACCACGAGGGCCGCGTCGTCACGCTGGAGTACGAGGATTTTTACCTCGTGGACGTCTATGTGCCGAACGCCCGGCAGGAGCTCGAGCGTCTCGATTACCGCATGGATTGGGAGGACTGCTTCCGGGACTACCTCGCGAGCCTCGACCGCGCGAAGTCGGTGATCGTCTGCGGCGATATGAACGTCGCGCACAAGGAGATCGACCTCAAAAACCCGGGCCCGAACCGCGGCTGCGCGGGCTTCACCGACGAGGAGCGGGGGAAGATGACTGAGCTGCTGGACGCCGGCTTCGTCGACACGTTTCGCCTGCTCTATCCCGAGCAGGCCGGGGCCTACTCGTGGTGGAGCTACCGCTTCCGCGCCCGCGAGCACAACGCCGGGTGGCGCATCGACTACTTCCTGTGCTCAAAGCGGTTCGTGCCGCATATCGTCGACAGCCTGATCCTGACACAATATTTCGGCAGCGACCACTGTCCCGTTGCGATTATCACCGATCAAAAAGCCTGACCGCGCGGCGGTTTTGGTTCTTAATTTATAAAAAGCCGCCCCGGGAACCTTTCCGAAGCGGCTTTTTTAATATAAGCGATGTTTAAAAACAGTGTTTCATAACATGCGATCTATTTCATTTCCGCGAAAATTTCATGAATATTTCCATCCGGGTCGGCAAATAGCGCGGTTCTTTGATTCCAAGGCATATCTTGCGGCTCGTGGACGGAAACGGCTCCTTTGGAGACTAATTCCTTAAACGATTCATCCACATCGTTGGGATTTTCGCATGGGAAAGCAAGTTCAAAGCCCTGCCCAACGGATTCTTTCTTATATTCGCCGCTATACGCATCCATAACTTCTCTCGCACAGACAGCAAATCTTACTCCGTCGTTTTCAAATTCAACGTAATGATCAAGCTCGTTTTCAATTCTAAACCCGAGAACTTGATTGTAGAAATTTTTCATTTTATCGATATTGTTTGTCCAAATCGTAATGAGATTGATTTGTGCTTTCATTGGATATTCCTCCCTTTCTCCACATTTTCCCGTCGTCTTTCGTTACACGTTGAAGCGGAAGACCACGATGTCGCCGTCCTGCATCACATATTCCTTGCCCTCGCTGCGGATGAGGCCCTCCTCCTTGGCGGCGGTCATCGAGCCCACGCGCATCAGGTCGTCGTATTTGACGATCTCGGCGCGGATGAAGCCGCGCTCGAAGTCGGTGTGGATCACGCCGGCCGCCTGCGGGGCCTTGGTGCCCTTCTTGATGGTCCAGGCGCGGACCTCCTTCTTCCCCGCGGTGAGGAAGCTCATCAGCCCCAGCAGGGCGTAGCTCTCCTTAATCATGCGGTCGAGGCCGGATTCCTCAAAGCCCAGCTCCTCGAGGAACTCCTTCTTGTCCGCCGGCTCCATGCCGGAGAGCTCCTCCTCGAACTTCGCGCAGATGGGCATCACGGCGGCGTGCTCGGCGGCCGCGATCGTCTTTACGGACTGATAATTTTTATTATTTTCGTATCCCGCGGAGAAATCCTCCTCGGCGAGGTTGGCGGCGTAGATGATCGGCTTGCCGGAGAGCAGCGGCAGCGAGGCGACCAGCTCCTCCTCCTTGTCGTCGTTTGTCGGGAAGGCGCGGGCGGAATTGCCCGCCTCCATGAATGCGCGCAGGCGGCCCAGCAGCGCATGCTCGTCGGCGTACTGGCGGTTGCCGCCCTTAAACTCCTTCTCGACCTTGGAGATCCTTCTCTCGAGCACCTCGAGGTCGGAGAAGACGAGCTCCAGATTGATGGTCTCGATGTCGCGGGAGGCGGAGACGGAGCCGTCGACGTGCACGACGTTCGGGTCCTCGAAGCAGCGCACGACGTGGATCAGCGCGTCGACCTCGCGGATGTTGGCGAGGAACTTGTTGCCGAGGCCCTCGCCCTTGGAGGCGCCTTTGACGAGGCCCGCGATGTCGACGAATTCGACGGTCGCCGGGGTATATTTTTCGGGGTCGTACAGTTCGGCGAGCCGGTCGAGCCGCGGCTCCGGCACCGCGACGACGCCGACGTTGGGCTCGATCGTGCAAAACGGGTAGTTCGCGACCTGCGCGCCCGCGTTGGTGATGGCGTTAAAAAGGGTGCTTTTTCCGACGTTCGGGAGGCCGATGATGCCGAGTTTCATGGAGATTCGCCGTCCTTCGTGAATAATGATGGGGTGGGGAAGCGGATCACGGATTGCAGACGCGCCGCTTTGGTGCTATTATGATTATAATTGGATCGCCCCTTTTTCACAAGTGCAATTTACCGAAAAGAGGAAAAAGGTTCAAGGATTATTCACGATTCGTTTTATGAAACCTGTATAATAAAAAACAATAAAAGCTGCCGATTCAGAACGGAGGAATCGTATGGCCAACGAAAAGATCCTGATCGCGGACGACGACCGCAACATCTGCGAGCTGCTCCGCCTCTATCTGGAAAAAGAGAACTACACGGTCGTGCTCGCCGGCAACGGGGAGGAGGCCCTCGCCAAATTCGCCTCCGAAAACCCGGATCTCATCCTATTGGACATCATGATGCCCATGCTCGACGGCTGGCAGGTCTGCCGCGAGATCCGCAAAAAGTCCGATTGCCCGATCATCATGATCACCGCGAAGGGCGAGACCTTCGACAAGGTGCTCGGCCTCGAGCTCGGGGCGGACGACTACGTGGTCAAGCCCTTCGAGCCCAAGGAGATCATCGCCCGCATCAAGGCCGTCCTGCGCCGCACCGGCAAAGCCCCGGCCGAAAACGACGTCAAAGAGGTCGCCTACGACAAGCTCGTCGTCAACATGACGAAATACGAGCTCAAGGTCGACGGCAAGGTCATCGACACGCCGCCCAAGGAGCTGGAGCTTCTGTTCCACCTCGCCGGCAACCCCAACCGCGTCTACACGCGGGACGAGCTGCTCGATCAGGTCTGGGGCTTCGAGTATTACGGCGACTCGCGGACCGTGGACGTCCATATCAAACGCCTGCGCGAAAAGCTCGAAGGCGTCTCCGAGCAGTGGTGCCTCAAGACCGTCTGGGGCGTGGGCTATAAATTCGAAGTGAAAGAATAATGCTTAAAAACGATCAAAAATCGCTGTTTCTGCGGTATTTTTCGGTCAGCTCCTCGATGATCCTCGTCGGCATCACGCTGGTGGGGCTTCTGTTCGCCGGGTTCTCGATCAAATATTTCCGCGAGAGCAAAAAAAAGCAGCTGACCGTCAACGCGGAGCAGGCCGCCGTCCTGACCCTCGCGGATATGTCCAACTACGGCTACCGCAAGATCTCCTACAACACGCTGCTCAATGATTACCGGATCATCTCCGCCACGACCGGCTCCGTCATCTTCCTGACGGATACGGACGGCCAGACGCTGATCTGCACGGAGGGCGAAAACTGCGACCACCGTACGTACACGATCAGCGAGGACACCATGGCGAAGGCGGTTTCCGGTACTTTTTTTGAGGCCGGCACGATGGACGGCATCTACAAGAGCTCCTACTACACCGTCGGCGCGCCGGTGATTCATAACGGCGTCGTGATGGCCGTGGTCTTCGTCTCGGCGGACGCCTCCGAGCTGTGGCAGTATATCCTCGACGTCATCGACATCTACTTTGTCTGCGCGATCATCGCGATCTTCGTCTCCTCGGTCGTCATCTATTTTGTGACGCAGAGCCAGATCAAGCCGCTCGCGCTGATGGCGCGGGCGACCAAGAGCTTCGCGGAGGGGGATTTCAGCGCGCAGATCCCGGTCACCGGGTCGGACGAGATCGCCCAGCTCGCGACGGCCTTCAACAACATGGCCACGTCGCTCGCGGATCTCGAGTCCGTGCGCCGCAGCTTTATCGCCAACGTCTCGCACGAGCTCAAGACCCCGATGATGACGATCGGCGGCTTCATCGACGGCATACTGGACGGCACGATCCCCGAGGAGAAACAGCGCGATTATTTGGCGCTGGTCTCCGAGGAGGTGGGGCGCCTCTCCCGCATGGTGAAGGCCATGCTGGGCATCGCCCGGATCGAGGCCGGCGAGACGCAGCTGATCCCCTCCGTCTTCGACGTCAACGACCTGATCTGCCGCACCGTGTTCTCGTTTGAGCAGAAGATCGAGGCGCGGCATCTGGAGATCGAGGGCCTCGACGTGGAGCCGGTCTATGTCTGCGCCGACACGGATCTGGTGCATCAGGTCGTTTTCAACCTGATCGACAACGCGGTCAAATTCACAAACGACTCCGGCGTGATCTCTTTCTCTTATAAACAGGAAAAAGACCGGGTCTTCATCGCGGTGCGCAACACCGGCGAGGGCATCCCCCAGCACGAGATCCCGCGCCTGTTCGACCGCTTCTACAAGTCCGACAAATCCCGCAGTCAGGACAAGAGCGGCGTGGGGCTGGGCCTCTATATCGTGCAGACGCTGGTCAAGCTCCACAAGGGCGATCTGATCGTCAGCAGCGCGGAGGGCGAATACGTCGAGTTCGCGTTCTCGCTGGACGCCGCGGACCAAAAGGCCGTCAAAGAGATGAAAAAGCACCGTTCCGCCGAGACATCATAATTTCAACATGCAAAAACGGTAAATTGGAAACAACTGTGAGATAAAATATTTAACAGGCGTTTATTTTCATTTCATAAATTTCGGATAGACTAAAAGCGTAGAAAAAATCCGCAAAACGAAGGTGAAATACATGGACGAGAGCAAAAACTTTAGCAGCAACCCGCCGGAACAGGAGGGTTACGACCAAAGGCCCGAGGAGCAGGTGCCCGGCCAGCAGGAGATCCCCGCGTTTCAGGACGCCTCCGCGCCCCGGCCCGACGCCGGGGAGGACGCCTCCGGGGAGCAGAGGAACACCAGAGCCCCTTCCGGCTGGTCCTATTCCGCCAACACCAACCAATATGTCTCGTGGGACGGCAGCGGGGAGAAGGACCCGGGCGGCCCATGGCAGCCGGGCGCCGATCCGGACGCCGGCCCCGCCGGGACTCCGCAGGGAAACCGGCCGCCCCAGAGCGCCCAGCAGGGCGGGGCGCAGGTCCCGCCGCGCCCGCAGTACGGCACGCAATACGGATATTATAATACCGTGCCGGGCCCGCAGCCGCCGCACCGCGCCCAGTATCAGGCATCGGGCCCCTATGTCCGGCAGAACGATACCTACCAGTGGGATTTTGCCAAATACGAGAGCGCGGACCAGAGTTCCGCCGGAAGCAAGAAACCGAAATCCAAATCCGGCAGGGGATTCAAAGTGTTTCTCGGCCTTGTCGCCGGCGTGCTCGGCGTCTGCCTGATCGCGATGGCCTCCTTCGGCGTTTACGAGCTGGTCGGCAACGACTTCCTCGGCCTCGACGCCGTTCTTTCGGCCGGGGAGGAGCCCGGCGTGGAGAACGCGCAGGGCGGCGCGCAGAATTCCAAGGGGACCGACCTGCCGGAGGGCGCGCCCTCCATCAGCCTCGCCGAAAAGCCGGAGGACGGCTCCACCGTCAGCACCGACGGCAAGCTCGGCGCGACGGAGATTTACAGCAAGGTCAGCCCCTCTATCGTCGGCGTCGTGCAGTACCAGTATTCCACCTCGATCGAGGCCGCGGGCGAGGGCTCCGGCATCATCCTGAGCAAGGACGGCTATATCCTGACCAACGCCCACGTCGTCGAGGGCACGGACGCGATCAAGATCGTGCTTTATAATAACGAAGAATACGAGGCCGAGATCGTCGGCAAGGATTCCCGCACCGACATCGCGGTGCTCAAGATCGACGCGACCAACCTGACCCCCGCCGAGCTCGGGGATTCCGCCGGGGTGGAGGTCGGGGAGACCGTCTACGCGATCGGCAACCCGGGCGGCCTGACGCTGCAGAGCAGCTTCACGAGCGGCATCATCAGCGGCGTCAACCGCGTGATCACCACGAGCGAGAGCAGCTACGCCATGACCGTGCTCCAGACGGACGCCGCCATCAACCCCGGCAACTCCGGCGGCGCGCTGGTCAACGAATACGGTCAGGTCGTCGGCATCACCAACTCCAAGCTGATCTCCACCTCCTACGAGGGCATCGGCTTCGCGATCCCGACGGCGGAGGCCCTGCCGATCATGGAGGATCTGATCTCCTACGGCTATGTCTCCGGGCGCCCGATCCTCGGCGTCAGCGTCCAGACCATCGACTCGGTGGCCGCCGAATACTACCATGTGCCGCAGGGCGCGCAGATCATCAGCGTCACGAGCGACAGCCCTTTGGTCGGCACGGAGGCGGCGGTCGGCGACATCATCACCGCGTTTAACGACACCGAGATCGGCTCCGTCGAGGACCTGCAAAACGAGCTGGCGAACCACGCGCCGGGCGACGAGGTGACCCTCACGCTCTACCGCTATTCCGCCACGGGCAAGAACGACAGATCCTTTACCGTAAAAGTCAAGCTCCAAGAGAGCCACGGCTGATCCAAACTTTACCGGGATGCCGGGGGGCAACGCGCCCTCCGGCTCTTTTATTTTTGGGAAAGGGAGCCTTTTGGTTCCTTTTTTCGACCCGCCCCCGCTTCGGAGCGTCCGGTTTTGAGGGGCGGTCTCCCGCCCGGGTCTCGCCATGCCCCTCCCGCGGCTTTCGTATTCCGGCAAATGCAGCCCGGGGCGGGGGAAGCTGCGTTTTTCCGCTCGCGGGGGAGGCGGGTTTCCCGCAAGCGGGCGGCCTTGTCAAAGCGGGGCGGTTTTGCTATAATGGAAAACGTGCCGGAATGCCGGAAAAATCTGCCTGTACTTTTCGGGCGGAGAAGGCATAACATATAGGATGGTGACCATATGAAGATCCTCGCATTGGAGTCTTCCTGCGACGAAACCGCGGCCGCGGTGATCGAGGACGGGCGGAAAATTTGCTCGAGCGTCGTCAACACGCAGGTCGAGGAACACGGTCTTTACGGCGGCGTCGTGCCGGAGATCGCCTCCCGCCGCCACACGGAGAATATCGTCGGCGTGACGGAAAAGGCGCTCTCGGATGCATCCGTGACGCTGGACGAGATCGACTGCGTGGCGGTGACGGCGGCGCCGGGGCTCATCGGGGCGCTGCTCGTCGGCGTCAGCTTCGCCAAGGGCCTCTCTCTCGCGTCGGGCAAAAAACTCGTCCCGGTCCACCACCTGCGCGGCCATATCGCGGCGAATTATCTCGCCTATCCCGAGCTGGAGCCGCCGTTTCTCTGCCTGGTCGTCTCGGGCGGGCACAGCCACATCGTCTCCGTCGACGGCTACACGCGGTTTCGCGTGCTGGGCCGGACGCGGGACGACGCCGCCGGCGAGGCCTTCGACAAGGCCGCGCGCGCCATGGGCCTGCCGTATCCGGGCGGCGTCTCCCTTGACCGGGAGGCCGCGAAGGGCAACCCGGACGCCTTTCGCCTGCCAAAGCCCCACGTGGAGGGCAGCCCGCTCGACATGAGCTTTTCCGGGCTCAAGACCGCGGCGGTCAACATTTTGCATAATGCACAGCAGCGCGGCGAGACGGTCAATATCCCGGATCTCTGCGCCTCCTATCAAAACGCCGTCTGCCACGCGCTGGTCGACCGCCTGATGATCGCCGCCGAGGAGGGCGGATACCGTACCGTCGCGGCGGCGGGCGGCGTCTCGGCCAACTCGGGGCTTAGGGCGCTGCTCGTGCGGGAGTGCGGGCGCCGCCATCTGCGGCTGTTTTTGCCGCCGCTCTCGCTCTGCGGGGACAACGCCGCCATGGTCGGCGCGCAGGCCTATTACGAGGCGCTGGCCGGGCATTTTGCGGGCCTCGATCTCAACGCCGCGCCGAGCATGGCCATCGACGAAGAATTTTAAAAATTATTTGCAAGATTTAATTGAAAAAGTTGCAAATTATAGGGGCCGGTACTTGAACATTTCGAGTGCCGGCGTTATAATATGAATATCAGGAAGCTTCATGTGGCATTTCTGAAGATTCTGAAAGGAGAATTTTCTCTATGACCAAAAACCCCCACGTATTAAATTGGATGGATGAGATGGTTGCCCTGTGCAAGCCGGATCATGTCGTCTGGCTGGACGGCAGCGAGGAGCAGCTCGAGGCCCTGCGCCAAGAGTCGATCGCCGCCGGCGAGGTGGAGCCCCTCAACGAGGAAAAACTGCCGGGCTGCCTGCTTCACCGGACGAAGGTCAACGACGTCGCGCGGGTCGAGGACCGCACCTTCATCTGCACCAAAAACAAAGAGAACGCCGGCCCGACCAACAACTGGGTGGAAAAAGACGAGATGTACGAGAGGCTCCGCCCGCTCTACGACGGCGCGATGACGGGCCGCACGATGTATGTCATTCCATATTGCATGGGCCAGATCGGGAGCCCGTTCGCGAAGATCGGCGTCGAGCTGACCGACTCCATCTATGTCGTGCTCAACATGAGCATCATGACGCGGATGGGGCAGCAGGCGCTCGATCAGCTCGGCGATTCCGCGGATTTCGTCAAGGGCCTTCACGCCAAAAAGGACATCGACCCGGAAAACCGCTACATCTGCCAGTTCCCGGAGGACAACGCGATCTGGTCGATCAACTCGGGTTACGGTGGCAACGTGCTGCTGGGCAAGAAATGCTTCGCGCTGCGCATCGCCTCGTGGCAGGGGTGGAAAGAGGGTTGGATGGCCGAGCACATGCTGATCCTCGGCATCGAAAACCCGCAGGGCGAGGTCAAATACGTCACCGCGGCCTTCCCGTCCGCCTGTGGCAAGACGAACCTCGCCATGCTGATCCCGCCGGAATTTTACGCGAAAAAGGGCTATAAGGTCTGGTGCGTCGGCGACGACATCGCGTGGCTGCGCGTCGGACCGGACGGCAGGCTCTGGGCCGTCAACCCGGAGAACGGCTTCTTCGGCGTCGCGCCGGGCACCAACGAGAAATCGAACCCCAACGCCCTCGCCGCGACCCGGAAGGGCACGATCTTCACAAACGTCGTCCACGACCTCGACCAGAACACCGTCTGGTGGGAGGGCCTCGATAAGAATCCGCCGGAGCACGCGATCGACTGGAAGGGCAACCCGTGGGACGGCAAGACCGCCACGGAGAAGGGCGCCCATCCGAACAGCCGCTTCACCGCGCCCGCGAAAAACTGCCCCTGCGTCAGCCCGAAATTCGACGACCCGGCCGGCGTGCCGATCTCCGCGATGATCTTCGGCGGCCGCCGCGCCAAGACGGCCCCGCTGGTCTATCAGTCCAGAGACTGGAAGCACGGCGTCTTTGTCGGCTCGGTCATGGCCTCCGAGACGACGGCTGCGGCGGCCGGCGCGGTCGGCGTGGTGCGCCGCGACCCGATGGCGATGCTGCCGTTCTGCGGCTACCATATGGGCGATTACTTCGCGCACTGGCTCGAGATGGGCGAGACGCTCGGCGACAAGGCCCCCAAGATTTTTAACGTCAACTGGTTCCGCACCGATAACGACGGCAACTTCATCTGGCCCGGCTACGGCGAAAATATGCGCGTGCTGATGTGGATCCTCGGGCGCTGCGACGGCGACGCCGAGGCGGTGGAGACGCCGATCGGCTACGAGCCGAGGCCGGAGGACATCGAGACCGAGGGCCTCGCGGGCATCACGGCCGAGACGATCGCCGGGCTTTTGGACGTCGACCCCGAGCTCTGGAAAGAGGAGGCCGCGGGCATCCGCGAATTCTATAAGAAATTCGGCGACAAGCTCCCGGAGGCGCTCTCCGACGAGCTCTGCACGCTTGAGAAAAACCTCGGCATGGAGTAAACGCCTATTTCCGCGGCCCCGTTTCGCCGGGGCGCGGGGAAACGATATTGGGAAAACCGGCGCGGCGCCTGCCGCGCCGGTTTTTTTGCGCAAAAGGCCTCCTTGCGCGGGTAAAAACCTGCATGCTCATGATGTTTATGATTCTCCGCACAAACGGACAGAGAATCCGCTTGCCAACGCCGCGAAAAATAGGTATAATTGGGAGCAATAAAACAACATATTGCACGACGCTCCGTCCGCCCGCAAACGCGGAACATGGAAAGGGAGAAAAACCCACGAGTCGGTCACTGTGCGGCAGCCGTTTCAGGCTGCCCAGTCAGATACATGGGAGCGTCGCCGCGATTCCGCCAAGACCGGAACGCGCCTCACAAGGGTTACCCGGTCTTGCGGCCGGGTTTTTTCATGCCCGGAGATCGGAGAGAGCATGCGAGGAAGGCTTTACGGCGTCGGCGTCGGCCCGGGGAACCCGGAGCTAATCACGCTCAAGGCGGCGCGGCTCCTGCGCGAGGCGGATGTGATCGCCGCCCCGGCCAAGCCGAAGGGCGAATCGGCGGCGTACCGGATCGCGGAGAAGGCCGTGCCGGAGGTCGCCGGGAAGCCCGTTTTGGAGCTCGACTGGCCCATGACGAAGGACCGCGCGGCGCTTGCGGCGTTTTACCGCGCCGCGGCGGATGAGATCGAGGCTTTTTTGGAGCGGGGAAAGAGCGTCGCCTTCCTGACGCTCGGGGACCCCGCCGTCTACGCGACCTACCTCTACCTGCACCGGCTCGCGGAGGCGGACGGATACGCCGTGGAAATCGTGAGCGGCGTCCCCTCCTTTTGCGCGGCGGCCGCGCGGCTCGGCATTGGGCTCGCGGAAAACGGCGAGGAGCTGCATATCTTCCCGGCCTCCTATCCGGACGAAAACCTGTTTCGGCTGCCGGGGACCAAGGTGCTCATGAAGCCGGCCTCGGCCCTGCCGGAGCTCAAGCGGCGGCTCATGGAGGACGAAAACCACGAAGTTTTCGCGGCCGTCAACTGCGGCATGGAGGGCGAGACGCTCTGCCGGGGCGCGGAGAGTATCCCGGACTGCGCGGGCTATTTCACCCTGATTATTATGAAAGAAAGACGCGGAGAGGCGGGGAAGGCGTAGCCGTGCTGGAACAGTATGTGGAGGTCGGGCGGCGCAGGCTGCGCTGCGGATATACGACGGGCACCTGCGCGGCCGCCGCGGCCGGAGCCGCCGCCGAGTTTTTGCTCTCGAAGCGGTGGCCGGAGATAGTCGTAATCGACACGCCCTCCGGAATCGCCGTGTCCGTGGAGATCGAGGAAACCCGCGCCGCGGAAAACTCCGCTCGGTGCGGGGCGCGCAAGGACGGCGGAGACGACATCGACGCCACCGACGGCATGATGATTTTCTGCGAGGTCGCCCTGCAAAAAGAGCCGGGCGCGCTCATTCTGGGTGGGGAGGGCGTCGGCCGCGTGACAAAGCCCGGGCTCGACCAGCCGCCGGGCGAGGCGGCGATCAACACGACGCCGCGCCGGATGATCGCGGAGCAGATGCGGCTCGCCGCGGGCCGCTATGGATATGGCGGTGGTTTTTGCGTGACGGTGTCCGCGCCCGAGGGGGAAAGACGCGCGCCGCGCACCTACAACCCGGTTCTCGGCGTTACGGGAGGCATCTCGATCTTGGGCACCGGCGGCATCGTGCGCCCGATGAGCGAGGCGGCGATCGTGGACACAATCCGCGCGGAGATCCATGTGAAGGCGGCCGAAGGACTCCGCGACCTGATCCTCACGCCGGGCAACATCGGGGCGGCGTACGCGCATAGCCTCATGCTCGACATGGCGCACGCGGCGGAGTGCTCCAACCACATCGGGGAGGCGATCGACTTCGCGGCGCTCGAGGGGTTCCAGTCCGTCCTGCTGGTCGGGCACGCCGGGAAGCTCGTCAAAGTGGCCTCCGGCGTCATGAACACGCATTCGCGATATGCCGACTGCCGCATGGAGACGCTCTGTGCCCACGCGGCCCTGTGCGGCGCAAAACAGGAAGTAATCGCCGGCGTCATGGCGTGCGTCGCCGTGGACGAGGCGATTGAAATTTTGGAGAGGGCAAACCTGCGGGAGCCCGTGATCGCCTCCGTGATGGAAAAAATGGAGCAGCATCTCAAGCGCCGGGCGTGGCCGGAGCTCGAGATCGGGGCGGTTATGTTTACGGAGAAGCATGGTCTTCTCGGAAAGACGAAAGAAGCGGATGCCCTCTTGCGGCGGCATCCGGCGATAGAGGGGGAGACGGAATGATTCATTTTGTGGGGGCCGGACCGGGCGCGGCCGATCTGATCACGCTGCGCGGGGAGCGGCTTTTGCGGGAGGCGGACGTCGTCATCTACGCGGGCTCGCTCGTCAACCCGGCGCTTTTGGAAGTCTGCAAAGCGGGCTGTCGCATCTACGATTCCGCCTCCATGACGCTGGAGGCGGTGCTCGGGGTGATGCGCGAGGCCGAGGCGGCCGGGGAGGTCACGGTGCGGCTGCACACGGGGGACCCATGCGTCTACGGCGCGATCCGCGAGCAGATGGATGGGCTCGACGCGCTCGGCGCCGCCTACGACGTGTGCCCCGGCGTCTCGTCTTTTTGCGGGGCGGCGGCGGCGCTCCGGGCGGAATATACGCTGCCGGGGGTCTCGCAGTCGGTGATCCTGACCCGCATGGAGGGCAGGACGCCGATGCCGGAGGGCGAAAAACTCCGGGATCTCGCCTCCCACGGCGCGACGATGGTGATTTTTCTCTCCGCGGGCATGCTCGAGACCGTCGCGAACGACCTGATCACCGGGGGATACGCCCCGGAGACGCCCGCCGCAATCGTCTATAAGGCGACTTGGCCGGAGGAGCAGGTCTTTCGCTGCACGGTGGGGACGCTCGCCGAGACGGCCAAGGAAAACGGGATCACCCACACGGCGCTGATCGCCGTGGGCGGCTTCCTGCATGGGGCCTACGACCGCTCGAAGCTCTACGACCCGGCGTTTTCGCACGGATTTCGGAAGGCGGAAACGGAATGACCCTTTCGCTCGCCGCGTTTACCATGCGGGGGCGCGGGCTCGCGGCAAAGATCGCCGCGGCGTTTCCCGGCTCGTCCGTCTGGGCGCCCGAGAAGCTCGGCGCGGACATGCCGCCCCTGCCGGACCTTTATGAATGGACAAAAGAGCGATTCGCCGAGGGCGGCGCGCTCGTGTTTATCGGCGCGGCCGGGATCGCGGTGCGGGCCGTCGCGCCTTTTGTAAAAGATAAATTCACCGACCCGGCCGTCGTCTCCGTGGACGAGGCGGGCCGGTTCGTGATTTCGCTTTTGTCCGGGCACGTGGGCGGCGCGAACATGCTCGCCCGCCAAATCGCGGAAGTGACCGGCGGCGAGGCGGCCGTCTCCACGGCAACCGACGTGAACGGCCTCTTTGCCGTGGACGTCTGGGCGGCGGAGCGGGGCCTCGCGATCTGCGGGCGGGAGGCGGCAAAACAGATTTCCGCGGCGCTGCTGCGGGGAGAGGCGGTCGGCTTCTCCTGCGATTTTCCGGTCGAGGGCCCGCCGCCCGAGGGCGTTTGCGGGGTTTTCCCCGCGGGCGGGAAAACTTCCGCGCAAGACGCGCCGGGCCCGGGCGCGGCGGAGGCTTCCGCCGCGCGGGCATTCGGCGGGGAACCGCCCCGCCCGGCGCTCGGCTTTTGCGTCACGCTCGACGAGGACGCCTCGCCGTTTGGGGAGACGCTTCGCCTGATCCCCAAGATCGTCACCGTCGGCGTGGGGTGCCACCGTGGCATCCGGGAGGACGAGATCCGGGCGGCTGTGCTCGGCGCGCTCGATGAGCATCACATTTCGCCGCGGGCGGTCTGCCGGATCGCGACCATCGACGTCAAAAAGGACGAGGCCGGGCTGCTCGCGTTTGCCGAGCATATGGGCTGGCCGCTTTGCTTTTTTACGGCGGAGGAGCTCGCCATGGTGCCCGGGGAATTCGCCGCGTCCGACTTTGTGCGCGGCACGGTCGGCGTGGACAACGTCTGCGAGCGCGCGGCGGCGTCTTTTGGGGGCGAATTGCGGATCCAAAAACAGGCCGGCGGCGGCGTGACCGTCGCGGCCTTTGCGGCCCCCTATATTGTGCGATTTGAGGAGAAAAGGATATGGCGGGAAAACTGACGGTCGTTGGGATCGGCGGCGGAGGCGGGCAGGATATGACCCTGCGGGCCGCGTCGGTGCTCGAGGTGTGTGACGTGATCGCCGGCTACGGCGGGTATGTGTCGCTCGTGCGGGACGATTACCCGGAGAAGGAGTTTCTCTCTACCGGCATGTGCGGCGAGGAGGAGCGCTGCCGCTTGGCGCTCGAAAAGGCGGCCGAGGGAAAATTGGTCGCGATGATCTGCTCGGGCGATCCGGGCGTCTACGGCATGGCGGGGCTCTGCTTGGAGCTTAACGCCGCGCTGCCGGAGCCGGTGGAGATCGAGGTTGTGCCGGGCGTGACGGCCGCGTGCAGCGGGGCCGCGCTTCTGGGCGCGCCGCTCGGGCACGACTTCGCGGTGATCTCGCTCTCGGACCTTTTGACGCCTTGGGAGATGATCGAAAAACGGCTGCGCATGGCGGCAGAGGGCGATTTCATCATCTGCCTCTATAACCCGGCGAGCCTCCACCGCGCGGATTATCTTTCCCGCGCCTGCGAGGTTTTGCTCGAGATAAAATCCCCGGGGACGGTCTGCGGCATGGCGTGGCGGATCGGCCGGGAGGGGGAATCCATGCGGGCGCTGACGCTGCGGGAGCTGCGGGACGCGCCGGCCGACATGTTCACCACGGCGTTTGTCGGGAGCACCCAAACGCGGGAGATCGGCGGGCGCATGGTCACGCCGCGCGGGTATCCGCTCCATGAATAGGCGGATCCTGCTCTTCGGCGGCACGGCCGACGCCCGGGAGCTGGCCGCCGCGCTTCTCCTGCGCGGCTGGGGGGTGACCGCCAGCGTCGCCACGGACTACGGCGGCGAGCTGCTGGAGGGCTTGCCGGGGGTCGAGATCCATGCGGGCCGGATGGATCGGGCCGAAATGATAGGATACATAAAAGAAAACGGCTTCGCGGCGATCGTGGACGCCACGCACCCGTACGCCGTCGAGGCGACGGAAAACATCCGCGCCGCCGCCGGTGAGATGGGACTGCCTTGCCTGCGCCTACTGCGCCCGCAGGTCCCCGCCTGCGGCTGCGAGACCCGTTTCGCGGAGAACGCCGCGGACGCCGCCCGGATTTTGAGCACGCTCCCCGGCAACGCGCTTTTGACGACGGGCAGCAAGGAACTTTCGGAATTCACGTCCGTGCCGGATTACCGGGAGCGGCTCTATGTCCGCATCCTGCCGCAGGCGGAGCCGCTCGAGCGGGCGCTGGGGCTCGGGTTTTTGCCCTCCCATCTCCTGTGCATGCAGGGGCCGTTCAGCAAAAGGCTCAATCTCGCGATGCTGCTGGAATATGAGATCCGCGCGCTGGTGACTAAGGATACCGGTGCCGCGGGAGGCTTCGCCGAGAAGGCACAGGCCGCGAAGGAGGCCGCCGCCCTGCTGCTTGTGATCCGCAGGCGGGAGGAGGACGGCCTGACGCGGGAAGAGCTGCTCGATATTTTGGAAAACCTGCCGCGGCGGTGAGCAAAGGCTCGGTTTTTTGAAGGAAACCGGCGTTCCGCCATCCGCGGCATGAGGATAACATCAAAAAACGGCTGCCGGGGAAAAAGCTGCTTGACACTTTGGAAAACCTGCCGTGGCGGTGAGCAAAGGCCCGGTTTTCGGTGAAACCGCCGTTCCGCCATCCGCGGCATGAGGATAACATCAAAAAACGGCTGCCCGCGAAAGACGCGGGTTTGCGTGTCGAAAGGGGGTCCGCCCATGAGCGGGAAACTGACCCTAATAGGGATCGGCATGGGAAATCCGGATACGCTGACGGTCGCGGCGAAGCGCGCGGTCGAAGAGGCGGAGGCGCTGATCGGCGCGGAGCGGCTGCTGGAGGCGTTTTCCGGCCTCTCCGCCGAGCGGGTCCCGGCCGTCCGCGCGGAGGACGTGGCCGCGGCGGTCCGCGCCCATGAGGGAAAAAACACGGCCGTGCTCTATTCCGGGGACACGGGATTTTACAGCGGGGCCGAGAGCCTGTTCCCGCTATTAGGGGACAGGGAATACGACGTTTTGCCGGGGCTGTCCTCGCTTCAGTACCTCTGCGCGAAGGCGCATACGGCGTGGCAGGACGCATACTGTGTCTCGGCGCACGGGCGCGAGGCGGACTGCGCAGGCGAGGCGCAATGCCATGAAAAAACATTTTTCTTAACCGGAGGCAGCCGCCGGGTGCAGGACGTCTGCCGGGAGCTTACGGAGCGCGGCATGGGGGAGCTTCCTGCGTGCGCGGGGGAGTGGCTTTCCTACCCGGAGGAGCGGATTGTGCATGGCACGGTCCGGGCGCTCTCCGGCATGGAATTTTCCGACCTCGCCGTACTGCTTGTTTTTAACGAGAAGCCCGTCCGTGCGGGCGTGCCGCTGCCCGGCATCCCGGACGAGGCGTTCCTGCGCGGGTCGACGCCGATGACAAAGTCGGAGGTCCGGGCGGTCTGCCTCTCGAAACTCCGCCTCACCCCCCGCGATACCGTGTGGGACGTGGGGGCGGGCACGGGGTCCGTTTCCGTGGAGTGCGCGCTCGCCGCGCCGGGCGGGCGGGTGTTCGCCGTCGAGCGGGACGGGGAGGCGCTCTCGCTCTTAGACCAAAACCGCGCGCGGTTTTGCGCTTACAATATGGAAATCGTCGCGGGCGAGGCGCCGGGAGCGCTGGGGGCGCTGCCGCCGCCGGACCGGGTGTTTGTGGGCGGCTCCGGCGGCTCCATGGAGGAGATCCTCCGGGCGGCGCTGCAAAAAAATCCGGCCGCGCGGGTCGTCGTGACGGCGGTCACGCTCGAGACGCTCGCGGAGACGGCGCGCTGCTTTGAAATTTTGAACCTGAGGGACACGGAGATCATAGAGCTCGCGGTCTCGAAGGCGCGCCTCGCCGGTGCGTACCACCTGATGCAGGCAAGCAATCCCATCTATATTCTTTCCGGGGAGGGTAACGTATGAGGAAGATCCCGAGAATCCTGATCACCGCGCAGGGCAGCGACTGCGGCAAGACCACCGTGACCTGCGCGGTTTTGGGCGCGCTGCAGCGGCGCGGGCTGCGCCCCGTCGCCTGCAAATGCGGGCCGGATTATATCGATCCGATGTTTCACCGGACGGTCACCGGCATCCCGGCGGCCAACCTCGACCTGTTTTTTACGGACGCGGAGACGCTGTGCTATCTGCTCGCGGAGAGCGCGGAGGGCTGCGGCCCGGCCGTGCTCGAGGGGGCCATGGGCTACTACGACGGCATCGGCCCGACGGGGACCGACTCCGCCTACGAGGTGGCGCGGGCGACCAAGACCCCCGCGGTGCTGGTGATGAATGGGGAGAGCTGCTCCCTCAGCGCGGCCGCGGTCTGCAAGGGGATGGCCTCCTTCCGGCCGGACGCGAATATCCGGGGCGTGATCTTCAACCACGTCGGCGAGGAGCAGTACCGCCGCCTGCGGGAGATGGTGGAGAAGGAGACCGGCCTCACAGCGTACGGGTATCTGCCGAAAATGCCGGAGGTCTCCTTCGAGAGCCGGCACCTCGGCCTCGTGACCGCCGGGGAGATTGAAAATATTAAGGAAAAGCTCCGCCTCCTCGCGGAGCAGGCGGAGCGGACGATCCGGATCGACGAGCTTACGCGGCTTGCGGAGTCCGCGCCGGAGCTCGAGATTCGGGAGCCGCCGCTGCCCGCTCCCGTGCCGGGGAAGCCGAGGATCGCGGTGGCGAGGGACAACGCCTTTTGCTTTTATTATCAGGAAAATTTACGCCTTTTAGAGAAACTGGGCGCGGAGCTTGCGGCGTTTTCGCCGCTTGCCGACGAAGGCCTGCCGGAGGGGGTCTCCGGGCTCTATCTCGGCGGCGGGTACCCCGAGCTCCATGCCGAAGAGCTCTCGGAGAACGCCGCGATGCTGGAAGCGGTGCGGGAGGCCGCCCGTTCCGGTATGCCCATTCTCGCGGAGTGCGGCGGGTTCCTCTACCTGCACGACACGCTCAAGGACGCGCAAGGACGCCCCTTTCCGATGGCGGGCGTCATTTCGGGCCGGGCCTACCCGGCGGGGAAGCTGCTGCGCTTCGGCTACGTGACGCTGACGGCACAGCGGGACGGCCTTCTGGGGCCAGCCGGAACCAACTGCCCGGCCCACGAGTTCCACTGTTGGGAGAGCGAGGCGCCGGGGGAGGATTTCACGGCGCGGCGGCCGCAGTCGGCCGCATGGTGGCCATGCGGTTACACGAACGCCCATCTGTACGCCGG
This sequence comes from Oscillospiraceae bacterium, assembly GCA_017991935.1. Taxonomy (GTDB): domain Bacteria; phylum Bacillota; class Clostridia; order Oscillospirales; family Ruminococcaceae; genus UMGS1668. Next base: position 10,608 of record JAGOPP010000014.1, on the reverse strand, counting down.
GTTTCCGCACCTCTACCTCTATGGCCACCCGGAGGCGGCCGCCGCCTTTGTGACATCTTGCGCGGAATGGAGGAAAAGAGGATGACGATGCATTTATACGCCCTTGCGGCGGGCTTTTTGCTCGATCTGCTGATCGGGGACCCGCTCTGGCTGCCCCACCCCGTCCGGGGCATCGGGAGGCTGATCGCGGCGCTGGAGCGCCTTTTGCGAAAGAGATTCCCGGCGACGGCGAAGGGGGAGCTTTATGCCGGCGCGGCGCTCGCGGCGGCGGTGCCGGCGCTCTCCGGAGGGATCGCGTGGGCCGTCCTCGCGGGTGCGTACCTGCTTCACCCATACATCGGCCTCGCGCTCGAGACGGTGCTCTGCGCCGAGCTGCTGGCGGCGCGGTCGCTGCGCGACGCGGGCATGGCCGTCCACCGCGCGCTGACGAAAGGTACGCTTGACGAGGCGCGCCGGGCGGTCTCGGGGATCGTCGGGCGGGACACGGACCGGCTGGACGCGGCGGGCGTCGCCCGGGCGACGGTGGAGACCGTGGCGGAGAACGCCTCCGACGGCGAGATCGCGCCGCTGCTTTTTATGGCGCTGGGCGGCGCGCCGCTCGGGATGGTTTATAAAGCGGTGAACACCATGGATTCGATGGTGGGCTATAAAAATGAGAAATATCTGTATTTCGGCCGCGCCGCCGCGAAGCTTGACGACGTGTGCAACTATCTCCCCGCCCGCGTCGCGGGCGTGCTGATGTGCCTCTCGGCCCCGCTCGCCGGCCTTTCGGGGAGCGGCGCGTGGCGCGTTTTCCTACGCGACAGAAACAAGCACGCCTCCCCGAATTCCGCGCAGACCGAGGCAGCCTGCGCGGGCGCGCTCGGGCTGCGGCTCAACGGGCCGAATTATTACGGCGGCGTGTTGGTGGAGAAGCCCTATCTCGGGGACGGCGCGCGTCCGGTCGAGGCGGAGGACATCCGCCGGGCAAACCGCCTGATGCTCGTGACCTCGGCAATCAGCTGGGCCCTGTTTGTGCTGCTCCCGCTGATTTTCCTCTAAAAAACCGCATGAGCATGGGCTTATAAAATAAGAGAATACGTGAGCGCGGGGGAACAAAGGCGGGAAGAACCCCGCCCCCATCCCCGCGGAAGCCGGACGGGAGTGCCGGAGCGCGAACCGCCGTTTCCGCCGCTCCCCGGAGCGGTAGGACGCGGATGAGCCGGACGCGGGCGCCCCGGGCGCCCGTCGGCGAAACGGGTTTCGGGGGCCGGGCGGCATGCCGTATCCCCGTTTAGACGCCGAACAATGCCGGCGCGTTTTCAGGCGCGCCGAAGAGGAGGGATTCCATGGCGAAGACCATCATGGTGCAGGGCACCACCTCAAACGCGGGCAAGAGCTTTCTCTGCGCCGCGCTGTGCCGGATTTTCCGGCAGGACGGGTACGCCGTCGCGCCGTTTAAGTCCCAGAATATGGCGCTCAACTCCTATATCACGAGCGAGGGCTTGGAGATGGGCCGGGCGCAGGTCATGCAGGCCGAGGCCGCGGGCGTCGAGCCCTCCGTGCGGATGAATCCGATCCTCCTCAAGCCGACCGGGGACACCCGCTCGCAGGTGATCGTAAACGGCCGCGTTCGCGGGGATTTCACCGCGAGGGAGTATTTCGCGATGAAGCAGTCCCTGATCCCCGAGATCCAAAACGCGTTCGAGTCCCTCGCCGCCGGGCACGACATCGTCGTGATCGAGGGCGCGGGCAGCCCCGCCGAGATCAACCTCAAGCGGGACGACGTCGTCAACATGGGCATGGCGGCGATGGCAGACGCCCCGGTGCTGCTCTGCGGCAACATCGATCCGGGCGGCGTGTTCGCCTCGCTCTACGGCACGGTCAAGCTGCTCGACGAGGCCGACCAGCGGCGCATCCGCGGCCTTATCGTCAACAAATTCCGCGGCGACGTGACGATTTTGGAGCCGGGGCTCCGCACGCTCGAGGGGCTTGTCGGGCGGCCGGTCGTCGGCGTGGTGCCCTATCTGCCCGTCGATCTGGATGACGAGGACTCCCTCTCGGAGCGGTTTTCCCAAAAGGCGGGCACGGGAGCGGTCGACGTCGCGGTGATCCGCCTGCCGCACATCAGCAACTTCACGGATTTTAACCCCTTACAGCGGATGGGAGAGGTGACGCTACGCTATGTCGAGACGCCCGGGCGCTTTGGGCGGCCCGATCTTGTGATCCTGCCCGGGACCAAAAACACGATGGGCGACCTCGCTTGGCTGCGCGAAGCCGGGCTCGAGGAGCCGATCCGCCGCCACGCGGAGTCCGGCGGCGCGGTCGTGGGCGTCTGCGGCGGGTACCAAATGCTCGGGAGACGTCTCTCCGACCCTCTGGGCGTGGAGGCCGGCGGCGAGGCCGAGGGACTTTGCCTGCTGCCCTGCGACACGGTCTTCGCCTCCGGCAAGACCCGCACGCGGACGGCGGGGACGGTCGCGCACGCGGAGGGCGTTTTCTCGGCCCTGCAAGGGGCCGCGTTTGACGGCTACGAGATCCATATGGGAAAAACGTCCCATGAGCATCGCGCTTTTGCGCTGCTGGACGGGGACCGCCCGGACGGGCTCAGCCATGGAAACGTCTTCGGCACCTATGTCCACGGATTGTTTGACAGGGCGGAGTTCGCCTCGCGGTTCGTGGACTGCCTGCTCGCCGCGAAGGGGCTCCCTCCCGCCGCCCCGGCGGAGGACTGGGACGAATACAAGGAGAAACAGTACGATCTGCTCGCCTCCGGCGTCCGGGCGGCGCTCGATATGGACAAAATTTATCAGATATTGGAGAAGACCGATGAATTACCAGTTTGAGCCCATGACCCCCATGGAGATCGAGCAAAAAAGCATGGCGACGATCCGGGAGGAGCTCGGCGGGCGCGTTTTTTCGCCGGAGACCGAGCCCATCGTGCTGCGCGTCATCCACACGACGGCCGATTTCGACTACGCGGACAACCTCGTTTTCTCTGAAAACGCGGTAGAGGCCGGTATCGCGGCGCTGCGCGGCGGCGCTTCGATCGTCACGGACACGCGTATGGCGCAGTCCGGCATCAACGGCCATGTGCTCGGCTCTTTCGGCGGGCGGGTCTATAATTTTGTCGCCGACGCCGAAGTCTCGGCCGAGGCGAAGCGCCGCGCCTGCACGCGCTCCATCGTGGCGGCGGAGCGGGCGGCCGCGCTGGGGGTGCCGCTCGTCTGGGCCGTCGGGAACGCGCCGACCTCCTTAATTCGCCTGTGCGAGCTGCTCGAGGAGGGGAGCGTCCCCGCGCCGCTGCTCGTCGTCGGCGTGCCGGTCGGCTTCGTGCACGTGGTGGAAGCGAAGGAGCAGCTGATCGCGACGCTCTCGGAGCGCGCCATCCCCTATATTGTCGCGCGCGGGCGCAAAGGCGGCAGCAACGTGGCCGCGGCGATCTGCAACGCGCTGCTCTATCGGGCCTCGGCGGACCGCCGCGAGTAACATCCTGTCCGTTTTTGCGGGAAAGGCGTCCCGAAGGGCCGGAACGGTTGACAGGGCGGCGGCGGAGGGATACAATAACGTCGACAATTGAATACCGACCGTTACACGCATATGAGCCTCCGCCTTCGCGGGGCCAAGAAGGAAGTTGGGTGAAATTCCCACACAATGCCGTTGCTGTAATCGGATGGCGCCGTTTCAGATCCACTGAAGGAAACTTTGGGAAGGGAAGCGGCGCGGGAATCCGGAGTCAGAAGACTTGCCCATATGTTTGCGTTATGATTCCGCGGGATTTCGGATAATATCGTGCGTAGACGACGGTTCCCGTGCCCTCGGCAGGTATGTTCGGCAGGGAGCCATAGAAAAAAGCAGGATTCCCCCGGTATGACGCCGGGGGATTTTTTTGTAAATCGGGTCCGGCGCGGGTGAAACAAGCCCGTGCCGGCGGATGTTTGACAGAACAATAGGAGGCATAAAAATGAAAAAAATCATAGCCATGCTGATGGCGCTTCTGATGGCGCTCTCTCTCGGCGCCTGCGCGGCGACGGGGACGGAGGGCCCTTCGGAGCCGGAACCGTCCTCCGAGGCAGAGACGCCGCCGGCCGAGGCGAAAAAAGTGATTTTGATGGTGAGCTTCGGCACGAGCTACAACGAGAGCCGCGCCCTGACGATCGAAGCGATCGAAGCCGCGGCCGC
>JAGOPP010000014.1:0-6347 GCA_017991935.1 Oscillospiraceae bacterium | reverse complement strand
AAAAAGGCCGTGCTGGTCGTCAGCTTCGGCACGAGCTACAACGAGAGCCGCACCCTGACGATCGAGGCCGTCGAGGCGGACGTCGCCGCCGCCTTCCCGGATTGGGAGGTCCGCCGCGCCTTCACCTCGCAGATCATCATCGACAAGCTCGCCTCCCGAGATAATCTTCAGATCGACAACGTCGGGCAGGCGCTCGAGCGCCTGATCGCGGACGGCTACGGCACGGTGGTCGTGCAGCCCACGCACGTCATGCCCGGTTTTGAGTATGACGACATCGCCGCGGAGGTCGGGACCTATACCGGCTATTTCAGCAAGCTGATCGTCGGCAAGCCGCTGCTGACCGCGGAGGAGGACTATGAAAACGTCGCCGCCGCCGTCATGTCCACGGTGGCGGAGGCTGGCTCGACCGACACCGCGGTGGTCTTTATGGGACACGGCACCGAGCATTTCGCCAACGCCACTTACAGCGAGCTCGAGTACGTGCTGCACGCCGAGGGGTACGAGAACGCGTTCGTCGGCACCGTGGAGGGCTATCCCGCCGTCGACGACGTAATCGCGGCGGCCGCCGCCTATGGCGCGAGTAAAGTTGTCCTCTATCCGTTTATGATCGTCGCGGGCGACCACGCCAACAACGACATGGCCGGAGACGAGGCGGATTCGTGGAAATCCGCGTTCGAGGCCGCAGGCTTCGAGACGGAATGCCGGATTCAGGGCCTTGGCCAAAACGAGGGTGTCCGCGGCATCGTGATCGCGCATCTGCGCTCCGCGATCACGGACGCCGGGCTCTGAGCCGAAGTCATTCTAAAATAAAGCGGTTCGCGGCGGCCGCCGCGGACTTTGAAGGAGAAAAGGTATGAAAAAAAGAGTTTCCCTTATCGCCGGGCTGCTGACCTGTCTTTTGCTGACGCTCGCGCTCTCGTCCTGCGCGGGAGCCGTGCCGCCGGAGGCGTCCTCCGAAACCGGCTCCGTGCCGGAAAGCTCCGCCGAGGAGAGCGCCGCTTCCGAGGAGGAGCCGATCCCCGACGGGCTCTATGCGATCGGGGTCGACTCCAACGCCGAGATGTTCCGCGTCGTCAAGTGCATCCTGCATGTCCGCGACGGGAAGATGACGGCGGTCCTGACCATGAGTGGGCTGGGATATGGCTATCTCTACCCCGGCACGGGCGCCGAGGCCGACGCCGTGCCGCAGAGCGAGTGGATCCCCTGCGTGCTCGACGAGGACGGCGCGCACACCTTCGCGCTGCCCGTCGAGGCGCTCGACGCCGATACGGCGGTCGCCTCGTGGTCGATCAAGTATTCCAAGTGGTACGACCGCACGCTGCGGTTCCTCTCCGGGAACCTTCAGCCCTACGATCTCGTCCCGAAAGACGGCTCCTACACGGCCGACGTCGCGTCGGACGGGCCGGAAATTTCCGCCTGCGTCCTCTCCGTAAAGGACGGCGCGATGACCGCCACGCTCACCGTGGAGGACGCCGACTGCGACGCCCTCTTTGCGGGAGCGGCGGCGGGGGCGACCATGCCCGCCGAGGGCCTCCGCTTCACTTTAGAGATCCCGTCGCTCGATAAAGACGTCGCCGTCGCCTTCCATTCGGCCGCGAGCGGCGCGTGGGCGGACCATACGCTCTATTTTGACTCCGCGACGCTCGCCGCCGCGTTCGGCGCGGTCCCGGAAGACGGGGTCTACACCGTGGAGGCGATTTCCGATTCCTCGCTTTTTGCGCTCACGGCCTGCACACTGACGGTGAAAGACGGTGTGATGACGGCTTCCGTCACCGCGGCCAACCAAAATTATAGCGCGCTCTATATCGGCCTCGCGAAGGACGCGCTCCAAGCCGCCGAAACCGAACGCGTCCCGGCTGTGGCGGACGCGTCCGGCGTGCCCGGCGTGCCCGGCGCGGCCGGCGTGCCCGGCGCGTATACTTATACGTTTATCGTCCCCTCGCTCGACAACGTGATTCCGGTTTCCGTCTATTCGGAGAGCACCGGGAAATGGTACGACCGCACGCTGCAATTCCTCTCCGCGAGCTTAGAACCGTCCGATTCCGCCCCGGCGGGCGCGGCAGGGGGGCAGGACGCGTATGATTTCTCCTTCACGGGCGGGTCGGGCCGCGTCACGATCTCCTGCGGCGGCGTCGAGATCGCCGGGGATACCGCCCTCGCCACCATCGTCTTCAGCAGCCCGAACTACACCTACGCCGAGGTGAACGGCGAAAAATATTACAACACCAACGAGGGCGGCGACTCCACCTTTGTGATCCCGGTCGTTTTGAACGGGGAGACGCCGATCAGCGCCGAGACCATCGCCATGGGCGCCCCGCATGTGGTCGACTATGTGCTCGCCATCCATGAAAAATAAGCTTGCCGCGCTCCTCCTTGTGTTTTTAACAGTGCTCTTGACGGGATGCGGCGGGGCCGGGTCCGGAGCGGCGGGGGTGGCTGACCCCGCCGCTCCGGACCTCTCGGGCCCATCGGCCGCGCAGGAGAGCGCCGCCGACCCGGACGCCCCGGTCGTCGACGGGCTGATCTACGCGTCCACGATGAAGCTCGATTACGCGGAATGCTTCGACGTATATTTCTATGAGGGCGGCTACGCGGTCGTGGAAATCGACGGCAGCCGCGGCTATCTGGTCGTGCCGGAGGGGGCGGAGGTCCCCGCCGGGGCCGAGGGCCGGTTTTTGGTTTTGCGGCGGCCGCTCGACCGCATCTACCTTGCGGCGACCTCCGCCATGTGCCTGTTTGACGCGCTGGACGGCCTTTCGGGCATCCGCTTCTCCGGGACGCGGGCGGACGGCTGGTACATCGAAAGCGCCGTCCGGGCGATGGAGGAGGGAGACATCCTCTATGCCGGGAAGTACAACGCGCCGGATTACGAGCTGATCCTCTCGGGGGACTGCGACCTTGCCGTCGAGTCCACGATGATCCTCCACTCGCCCAAGGTGCAGGAGAAGCTTGAGGAGCTCGGCGTCCCCGTGTGGGTCGACCTGTCGAGCCGCGAGCCGGAGCCTCTGGGCAGGACGGAGTGGATCAAGGCCTACGCCGTGCTGCTGGGCAAGGAGGCACAGGCGGAGGAGGTCTTCGCCGGGCAGAAGCGGTACGCGGAGGAGCTTGCGGGCGTTGTCAACACCGAAAAGACGGTGGCCTTTTTTTATGTCAACTCGGGCGGCGCGATCGTGACCAAAAAATCCGCCGACTACATCCCCAAGATGATTGAGATGGCCGGCGGGCGCTACGTTTTTTCCGATCTCGGGGACTCCGAGACGGCCTCCTCCTCGGTCACGATGGACATGGAGACCTTCTACGCCGCCGCGCGGGACGCGGATTATCTCATTTATAACGCCTCGATCGACGAGCCGCTGGACTCCGTCGACGGCCTGCTTTTCAAAAACGAGCTGTTTGCCGATTTCAAGGCCGTCCGGGAGGGCAACGTCTGGTGCACGACCAAGTATCTGTATCAGGCCTCCAGCGTAAACGGCGAGATCGTCTATGACATCCACCTGATGCTGACCTCCGGCGACGGGGCGGCGGTCGAGCCGACGTTTCTGTATAAGTTATATTAAAAAAACAGTCTGAGAGGGATTATGGACGCTGAGTGCAAAACCGCCGCGTGGATGACGGACCGGCTTAGGACGCGGTCCCGGTATCTGCTCATCCTTTTGCTGCTGATCGCCGCCTTTTTCGCCATCGCGGTCGTCAATGTTTACTCCGGCAGCGTGCAAATCGCCCCGGAGGAGGTCTTCGGGATCCTCTCCCGGCAAGTGGGGGAGGAGGAGGCGCGGTACCGGATCGTCTGGCAGATCCGTCTGCCGCGCATTCTGCTGTCGGCGCTGCTCGGCGGGGCGCTCGCGCTGTCGGGCTTTTTGCTTCAGACCTTTTTTCGCAACCCGATCGCCGGGCCGTATGTGCTGGGCATCTCCTCGGGCGCGAAGATGACGGTCGCGCTCGTGATGATCTATTTTCTTGAGCGGTTTCATGAGGTCTCCTCCTCCGTGCTCATTTTGGCGGCGCTGCTCGGCTCCCTGCTCGTCACCGGCTTTATTTTGCTCCTCTCGCGCAGGCTCCGGCAGATGCCGGTGCTCTTGATCGCGGGCATCATGGTCGGCTATATCTGCACCGCCGTCACGGATTTCATCGTGACCTTCGCCGACGACTCCGACATCGTAAATCTCCACAACTGGTCGCTCGGCAGCTTCTCCGGCGCCGACTGGGACAACGTGCATACCGCCTTTTGGATCGTCACCGCCGCGTTTTTGCTGACGTTTCTGCTCTCAAAGCCCATCGGCGCGTTCCAGATGGGGGAGGCCTACGCCCAGAGCGTGGGCGTCAACATCCGGCTGCTGCGGGTGGCCGTCATTTTGCTTTCGAGCATCCTGACCGCCTCCGTCACCGCCTTCGCGGGGCCGATCTCGTTTGTGGGCACCGCGGTGCCGTTTCTGATCAAAAGGGTCCTGCATACGGCGAGGCCGATCGTCCTGATCCCCACGCTGTTTCTCGGGGGCGCGGTCTTCTGCATGCTCTGCGATCTGATCGCGCGGACGGCCTTTTCCCCGGCGGAGCTCAACGTGAGCACGGTGACCGCCGTCTTCGGCGCGCCGATCGTTATCCTGATCATGCTCAAAAAACAGCGGGAGTATTAAGCGTATGGAGGACTGGTATTTAGAAACAAAAGGCCTCTGCGTTGGATATCATGGAAAGACGCTGATCCGCGACATCGCGCTCGGCGTCAAAAAAAACGAGATCGTCACCCTGATCGGGCCGAACGGCGCCGGGAAATCCACGATTCTCAAGAGCCTTTTTAAACAGCTCAAGCTCATCGCCGGGGCGGTGTGGGTCGACGGGGCCGACGTCGCGAAGATGTCCTTCAAAGAGCTCTCCTCCCATATGGCCGTCGTGCTCACGGAGCGCGTGCGCACCGAGCTCATGACCTGCCGGGAGATCGTCGCGACGGGCCGCTATCCCTATACCGGCCGGATGGGGCTCCTGACGGAGAGGGACGAGGAGATCGTGCGGGAGGCCATGGAGGTCATGCGTGTGCAGGACCTCGCGGCGCAGGATTTTGGCCGGATCAGCGACGGGCAGCGGCAGCGAATCCTCCTTTCGCGGGCCTTTTGTCAGGAGCCGGAGATCATCGTTCTCGACGAGCCGACCGCGTACCTCGACATCCGGTATAAGCTGGAGCTGCTCGACACCCTGCGGCGCATGGCGAAGGAAAAGGGTATCACGGTCGTCATGTCGCTGCACGAGATCGACCTCGCGCAGAAGATCTCCGACAAGGTGATCTGCGTGCGGGGGGACACGATCCTGCGCTACGGCGCGCCGGAGGAGATTTTTCGCGAGGAGACCGTCCGGGAGCTTTACGACCTTGGGGAGGGCGTCTACGACGTCTCCTTCGGCAGCGTGGAGCTCCCGAGGCCGGAGGGCATGCCCGAGGTCTTCGTGATCGCGGGCGGCGGCTCCGGGGTCCCGATTTTCCGGAGGCTCCAGCGGGAGGGCGTGCCGTTTTGCGCCGGCATCCTCTACCCGGGAGACGTCGACTGCCGTTTGGCGAACCGCCTCGCCTCGCGGGTGATCGCCGAGCGGCCGTTCTGCGCGATCCGCGACGAGACCTATCGGGAGGCGCTGGACGCCATGCGGCGCTGCCGCCGGGTCATCGACGCGGGCGTGCCGCGCGGCGACTATAACGGGCGGCTTTTTGACCTGATCGAGGCGGCGAAGAAAGACGGGCTTCTGGAGACGGCCGGAGAGGAGCATCTGTGAAGACGGAAAACTATAAATATTTTCAGCACCGGGAATGTGAGTTTTTTCCCTGCCACCGGACCGACGACCCCGGCGATTTCAACTGCATGTTCTGCTACTGCCCGCTGTACACGCTGGGCGACCGCTGCGGCGGCAGCTTCACGTTCACGGCGGACGGCAAGAAAAACTGCAAGGACTGCCTGTTCCCGCATCTGCGTAAAAACTACGACCGGCTCATGGAGCGGTATCCGGAGATCGCCGCGGTGGTCGCCGCGAACACGGGGAATGGCCCGGCGGCGCCGGATTATGGCGCGCCCGAGGCCCCGCAAAAGGGCTGACGGGAAGACCGGAGAAGCAAAAAAATCCCCGGGGCAGGCCGCGGGGCCGCCGACCGGCGAATGAGCTTGCCGCCGGGTCATGGCGCGCCCAAATCCCCGCGGCCCGGCGAAAAACAGAACAAAAACATCAAAAAAAGCCCCTCCCGTCTTTTCGGCGGAGGGGGCTTTCTTTTACTCCAAGGCGATTAGCACTCTTTTCCGTTGTTGAGGTGGCAGATGCCGGTGACCGCGCTGACGGGCAGCGAGAAGGAGAGGCCGCGGCCCTCGCTGTTGAGA
>JAGOPP010000013.1:35105-61904 GCA_017991935.1 Oscillospiraceae bacterium | reverse complement strand
TCTGGGGGCAGCATTACGGCGCCGTCGCGGAGATCGTCCGGCCTTTGGTCCGCGCGGTTTACGGCAGCGGCAGCCCCGGCCGGGTCGAGTGCGGGAAGGCGGAGCTCCTGTATGAAAGAAACAACATCCCGGCCGCCTCCATGGAGGTCGGCGGCGCCTTTGTGTCCAAGGACGCGGACGTGCTGTTCGCCGCCTACGCGGTCCTCGCGCGGATCCGCGCGCTCGATCCCTCCGGCGGCGGCTGGCGGGAGCCGCTCGACCATTTCGAAACCATTATGGAGGAGCGCGGCGCCGACTGGCTCATGCCGAATTACGAGGCGCTCCGGGTCCGCTTCTCCCTTTTGAGCGGCGATACGGCGCAAGCCGAGGCTTGGCTCGCGGAAAGATTGGGCAGCGAGTGGGACGGCGTCCATCCCGACAACGGCTACCGGATGATGGCGAAGGCGCGGGTCTACCTTGCGCTGGGCAGAAATACCGAGGCGGTCTCCCTTGCGGAGGAGCTCAAGCAGGTCTTCGCCGCCGAGAGCCGGACGCTGGACATCATCGAGTGCGGCGTGACCGAGGCGATCGCCTGCGAGCGGCTGGGCAGCGGCGCGCTCGCCATGGAGCAGCTCGGGGCGGCGATCGCCGCCGCGGAGCCCTACGGCTATGTCCGCGTCTTTGCGGATTTCGGCGCGCCGGCGTACCATCTTCTTGGGAAATACAGCCGCGAGCCGGCGCAGCGCGGCGGCTCCGCGAAGTTTGTGGCGCAGCTGATGGAATCGGCGAAGTGCTTCGCGCTGCTCTACCCGGAGTACCTTTTGGAAAAAAAGGAGGATCCGGGCCCGCCGCCGGTGGAGTGCACCGCGGCCGAGATCCGGATGCTCCGGCTCTTGGAGGAGGGGAAGACCAACAGCGAGATCGCACAGGAGGTCGGCGTCAAGCTCACCACCGTCAAATTCCACCTGCGCAACGTCTACGAGAGGCTCGGCGTCTCGAGCCGTACCGCCGCCCTAAAAGAGGCGAAGGACCGCGGCATCCTCTGACCGGCGGCCGGGGCAAAGCACGGGCGTACATACGAAATATGGATGGAAAGAAAGACCCGCGCGGGCCTTTTTTTATTTTCCGCCCGGCGCGGACGGGTGTCCTCCCCGTTTTTCATAAAATATTTGTAAAAACCTGTACTTTCGGTCAGTTGTACATGTTTGTGGAAACACATACAATAAAATTAGACATATTATAGGGAACGCATGTCCCTTTTTTCTGGGAGGCGGGAGGATGGCCGGCAGGGAACTTCGGCAAAAGAAGCTGGAGAAAGAGAAGCGCGACCGCGAGGAGCTCCAAAACCGCCTCTCCGCGCCGCAGCACATCGTCTACAACCGCTTCGAGGAGCATATGCGGGTCGAGGATTTTAAGCAGAACGAACGGGCCGCAGATTATTACAACTACGACCGGCTGATGAAGCTCGACACCCTCTACGGCCGCATCCAGATGGGCTACCACCCGGGCAGGGATCAGGCCTTTCTCTACGCGAACATCAAGACCTCCGTCTACGACTCCGCGCCGTACGCATTTCAGAGGTCCTACATGGAGATCCGCGGGATGAAGGAGCTCAAAACCGGCGCCTACGCGAACCAAAACGTCGCGTGGTCCTCCCGCAGGATCGCGGACAGCTCGGTGATTCTTTATAAGGCGCAAAATAAGCCGTGGGACGAGTCCTCCGTGCGGCCCTATCTCGGCCGGGCGAATCTCGGGGCGCTGCGCAAGACGATGCCGTTCCTGCTGAGAAGCGAGGAGCAGGAGAAGCGCCTCGATCTGCTCGCCGAGCAGGCGGAGCGAAAAAGGCAAATCGGGGAGACGCTCAACGAGCGAAAAAAGGACGAGGGTTCCGGCGAAAAGAACGCCGAGGATTTCGCCCAAAAGAACGCCGCCGTCGCCGTGCTCCGCGCCGAGCAGGTGGCCGCGGAGCGGCGGATGGAGGACGTCGAGGCCATCTTCAGCAAGAAACAGCTGATGAGCATCAACTTCTTCCACAGGATCAACATGGTTTTTGATCTTCAGAAGATCAAAATGTTCGATTATTACCGCGCCGTGCGGATCGAGCGCGCGCTGAAGGCGGAGAACGCCGCCGCCGTGGAGGACGCCTCCGGCGGCCGGAATAAAAAGAAGGACGCCAAAACCACGAAAGCGGAGGGTTGACGAGAGATGCGTGAGATGACCGCGGATTCCTATCGGGATGCGATCTGCGCCATCGGCGAAGCGGCCGCGAAGGGCTGCGCCGCCGAGAAGCTTTTCGCCATGCACCGGGAACTGAAGGCGCAAAGGGACGCCTCCGGCCTGCTGTTTCCCGCGGCAAAAATCGAAACGGTCTACGGCCTTGAGGAAAAAGAGGCGCTCGTGTTTGAGCTGTGCTGCGCGAAGCTGTTTGCCGAAAACATGGTCCCCTCGATGCGGGAGCTCTTCGGCTGGATGTCGCGCGTCGGGATGGAGAACCGGGCGCTCGCCCCGGTGTTTCGCGACATGGGGGGCGGGTGCCTCGAGCCGGCCGCGGTCGATTATCTGATGGAGCGCGCGCCGGACCTGCCGGAGGGCGCCGTTCTTGACCCCTGCGCGGAGGTCGGCCCGTGTTTTCGCGGGGAAACGCTGCTGCGGGATCTCGGGGCCTTTCTCGATTCCGCCGCGGAAAAAAGAATTTATCCGGCCTATGTCCTGCTCAAAGGCAAAGCGGGGCAGGGCAAAACATATAGTTATCGCAAGCTCGCGGAGCGCCGCGGCTGCAATCTGCTGATTTTAAAAACGGAGATGGACGTCGGCGCAGCCGCCGCGGTCTCCGCGCTTTACAACGCGCTGGTGTTTGTCCCGGGCGCGGAGGAGCGCCGGGAAGCTTGGCTTTCGTCGCTCGCGGAGCGCTGCGGCCTCCTCCTCCTTTCGGCGGAGGACCTCGGCTTTAACCCGGCGGGGGAGTGCGCCCTGCTCGAGCGGGAGCTGCCCGATCTCGGCGCGGAGGAGCGCCTCGCCGCCTTCCGGCTCTGGTTCGGCGGCGGCTGCGCCGGGTGGGAGGAGATCTCCCGCTTTTACGCCATGACGCCGGGAGAGATCATGGAGGCCGCCCGCCGGATGTGGGGCGAGACGCTCTGCCGGGACACCCTCACCGAGGCGGAGATGCTCGAGGGGCTTCGCAATTCCAACAGCCGGAATTTTGCCGGGAACGCCGAGCTTTTTCGGACAAACAAGACCATGGAGGATCTGATCCTCCCCCCGGCGCAAAAGCGGCAGATCTCGGATCTCTGCGCGTTCGCGAAGGCCCGGTACAAGGTCTTCCGGGACTGGGGGTTTGAAAAAAAGATCCCCTACGGCCGCGGGATCTCCGCCCTCTTTTACGGGGCCTCCGGGACCGGCAAGACCCTCGCGGCGAGCGTCATCGCCAACGAGCTCGGCCTGCGGCTCTACCGCGTGGACCTCTCTCAGGTCATCAGCAAATACATCGGCGAGACGCAGAAAAATATCGGAAAAATTTTCGACAGCGCCCAAAACTCCGGCTGCATCCTCTTTTTCGACGAGGCGGACGCCCTGTTTTCCAAGAGGAGCGACGCCGGGGATTCTCAGGATAAATACAGCAACGCCGAGATCGCCTATCTGCTCCAGCGGACGGATCAGTTCGACGGCGTCATCCTGATGGCGACCAACCTCTTTCAGAATTTCGACGAGGCCTTCCGCCGCAGGATCGGGTATATGGTCTATTTTCCGGTGCCGGACGAGCGGATGCGCCGCCTGCTGTGGGAGCATATCTTCCCGGAGGAGGCGCCGAAGGAGGAGCTCGATTACGCGCTCCTCGCCGATCATCTGGAGCTGACCGGCGCGGGCATCCGCAACGCGGCGGTCAACGCGGCGTATCTCGCCGCCTCGCAGGGACGGGCGATCTCCATGGCCGACGTCGCGGAAGCGGCGCGGCTCGAATATACGAAACAAGGGAAGGCGTTTCCCCAGAAGCTCGGGATGATGTTCTCTTCGGAAAGGAGCAGGATAGAATGAAAAAGCGCGTTCTGGTCACGGTTCTTGCGTTTGTGCTACTGGTTTCCGCCATCCTGATTCCGGCGATCGTCTCAGCCGAAAAAACGGAGGCCGCCGCCTATACGGAATATCGGTATTTTCATCTCGATCAAACCAAGAAGATCGGGTATATCGGCAAGGACGGCTGGGCGAATTTCGCGAAGTTCATCAATAACGATCAACTCTATCAGGACGACGCCGACATTCTGTCGACGGTTGAAAACGACTACGGGAAAGACTACACTTTCTATCTCGTCGGGGACGTCACGGTGGAGTGGGGCGTCGGCTCCCTGAAGGAATTCAAGGGCAAACTCGCCGGCAACATGAATACCGTCACGTTTACTTATTCCGGAAACTCCGGCGGCGCGGCGGACTTTTCGCGGAACCTGCTGACGAACAGCGCCCGCGTCCCGGACACCGGGAAGGCCTGCCTCGGCGGGCTCATCGGCAACCTGAACGGCGGCACCGTCCAGCTCCTGAACTGCACGTTCGCCAACAACGCGGAGACGGTCGTCTACCTTGACGCGGCGGGCTTCGACGACGTCGACCCGACCGGCACGGCGTCGGACGGCAACGACATCTACGACTCCCTCTACATCGGCGGGATCGTCGGCTATATGGAAAACGGCGCGAAGATCGAGAAGGTCTCCTCCCTCTGCGGCGCGGTCAAATTTAACGAAACCGCGATCCGGGGCGTCTCCCTCGAACAATGCAACGAACGCACGGATTATTATGTCGGCGGCGTGGTGGGCGGCTCGGGCGGGGGCTCCGTCTCCGAGGTCTGGTCCACGTTCGACGTCGGCCTTTTTGTGATATATAATGACGCGCGCTATACGCATGCGAACGGCTGGGTGGGTTCCTCCTATGTCTCCGGGGACGCGAACGAGAATTACTACGACGTCTTCGCGGGCGGCATCGCGGGCGTCTGCAAAGCCGGGACGACGATCCGAAACTGCTACACCAACGCGTCGGTCTCCGCCCTCGCCAACGACTCCCAAACCGAGAGCAGCGGCGTCTATGCGTTCAGCGGCTTTGCGTTCGGGCAAAAGGTCTTTGCGGGCGGCATCGCGGGCAGCTGCGGGGATTCCTCGGGCAACACCATCTCCAACTGCGCGCCGGCCAATCCCTACGTCACCGCCTCCTGCTACCAGCAGGCGTACGATTACGCGTATATCCTCGACTACATGATCAATATGTTCAACTACTCGTCCATGCAGGACTGCTGCAGGGCGAACGCGGCCAAATATGTGAAATATGACGGGAAATCCTCCGCGGCGGTCATCGCGAACGGCATGACCGCGGCGAGCGTGCCCACCAACGTCGCCATGACGAGCGCCGTGCTGGGCTCCACCACGGCCAGCAACATGGCGATGGTAAACTCCTACTCCTATTCGTATACCGCCTCGTCGGGGGCCTGCTACGCCACCGCCGCGGGACCTGTGGCAAACAGCTCCTATCTGGTCTCCGACCTCAACAACGGCACCACGGCGGGCATCTTAAACGGCTCCGGCGGGAGCGCTTGGACGATATCCGGTATCGGAAAGCTGACGATGAGCTGGCTCGACCCCACGCCGCAAAACCCGACCATCAGTTGGACGAGCGGCGCCGCCGACGGCACGGTCACCGTCAAGGGGATCGCCTCCGAGCTCTACGATTCCGTCAAACTTTATTTTAAAGTCCTTTTCTATACGCAGGGCAAATTCGGGAAAGCCACCGGGGCCAGCGTCTCGGCCGGGGCCACGGCCGTCGACGGCATAAACCTGCGGCTCTACCCCGCCGACGCGAGCGGCAATATCACCGACTATGCGGATTACATACTCCTCAGCGACACCGAGCCGACGAAGGTCGAGACCGGCGGCTATTACCGCGTGGTCGCCGAGCTCGCGGGCACCAACCTCGACAGCCTGACCTCCGGCAACGTGGCGACGGAGCTTTCGGCGCAGGATTCCGCCCATAACATCTACCTGACGAACCGCACGGACGGCAAGCCGGACGGGTTTTTCGACCTATCCACCGGCTTAACCCTCAGCACCACCGAAAACTACGACATCACGCTCAGCGCGAAGGCGACGGTCACAATCTCCGGCGCCACCGCGACGAAATCGGTCTCGCGGCAGATCAAGCTGGTCCCGGTGTTCACCGGGATCATGCCGGACACCGGCGGCGGCTACACGCTCCCGACCGTATACAATACGGATTATGGCGTTTACCCCGGAAACATCTACGCGTTCAGCGCGACGGCGAAGGGGATCGGCAGCATGAGCGGCTTCGTCACATGGTCGCTCTCCGGAAAGAAAGAGGCGGGCACCTCGGTCAACGCGACGACCGGCGTCCTGACGCTGGCCGCCGCGGAGCGCGGGAGTTATGACGGTACGCTCGGGTGCAACGTGCTCACGCTCAAGGCGACGACCAAGGGCGCAGACCCGGTCACAAAGGAGATCCATCTCGCGGTCATGAACCCACTCAAATCCTATACGATCGCCTGCGCGCCGGAGACCCTTGTGGAGGACGGCACCGCGAGCGCCGCCCTGTCCGTGGGTTCTTATACTTATACCTTTGAAAATATCACGGGCTCCAATTGGAACCCGACGGAGACGCCCGCCCTCGTCAGCTGGCAGAAGAAAGTCCCGGGGGAGACCGCGTTCAGCGCCGCCACCGCCGCCGCGACCTATTCCGTCAACACGGACAACGTGCTCCCCGGCTATATCGTCGTCCAAGCCACGGTCGCCAATCAGTTCGACCAAGGCCACCCGGTCACGCTGACCAAAAATCTCCCGGTGAAGCCGATCGTCGGCATCCACGATTCCAGCAGCGACGCGAGCGGCTCCTATACGGTGCTCGTCCCGACGGGGGGCAACCGGACAGAGACCTTCACGCTCACCGGCAGCCATGTAAACTTTGCGAACACCGACTGGACTTGGAGCGCCGCCTACGCCGACAGCGGATCGAGCGAGGGGGTTTACACCTATGTCGACATCCCCAATCCCAAGGGGAACTCCTCCTCTTCCAAGGCGATCAAATTCTACTATAACTCCGCCCATCCGGACGCGGCGCACAACACCTATCTCATCACGGTCACCCCGAAATCCGGCGCCGGGAACGAGAAACTCTCTTCGACCTCGACGGCCGAGACACAAAACAGCCTCTTTGCCTCCGCCGGGATCTACGGGAACAGCGCGGACCACACCAAGATCACCTTTACGGTCGTCGTGAGCAACGCGAGCTCCAGCGTCCAGCTCTCGGCCGTCAACGGCAGCTCCGGGCTGGTTTCAGATTTCGAGAGCGGCACGTTAGGAAAGAAATACGCGCTTCCGGGCGACACGCTCACGTTCGGCACGGTTTCCGATCTCGGGAGCCAGCACGTCACCTCGTGGAAATGGAGCCTCTCGAGCGGCAGCAACTGCACGCTCTCCCCGGAGACCGGCGCCACCACGACGGTCACGGTCGGCTCCGCCGCGACAAGCGGCGCGGTGACCCTGACGGCCACCCCCTACGACGGCGCCACCGCCCTTACGGCTTACGCGGCGACCTACGACTTTAATACCGCGCAAAAGATTGTCAACGTCGACGGCGCCGGCAGCGCGACGATCCCCAACGGCTCCGCGAGCGGCAGCAATAACGGCACGGTGACCGCGTCAGTCTCCGGCAGCCCCGCCCCGGTGAAATCTTATAGCTGGACCATCAGCGCGGGCAGCACAGGCGTGACGCTCGACAGCGGCACCACTTCTTCGCAGGTGACCTACCTGATCCCTTATGACGCCCATTCCGGCTCGGTCACGCTGACCTGCACCGTGACCTATCACACCGGCGCAACCGCCTCGGCAAGCAAATCGGTGAGCCTGAGCTATGCGGTCACCCCGGCGCTGAGCCAGTACATCAAATATAACGGCCAGAGCAGTTTCGTCTCCTACACCTCCGCCGTCACCCCGACCACGCACCGGGAGCTCAGCTTCAAGGTCAACTCGAGCGCGGCGGCCGCGGCGTGGACTTGGAGCGGCGTCTCGATCGTCAGCGGCACCACCGGGACGGTCTCGGATTACGTCGTCTCCGCGGCGCAGGACTCCACCGACCCCAATATCTATAAAGTCACGCTCAAACAGAGCATTCTGGGCGGGACTTGGACGCCGCCGACGGGTGACCCTCCGCCGGAGCCGGGCACGGTCACCTCGGACTACGACGGGAAATTTAAAGTGACCGCGACGGACGCCTACTCCGACCAGACGGTCACGTTTGAGTTCCTCATTCAGATTTATAACAGCTATTCGTGGACGGCGGCGGCCGCGGAGCCCGAGGCCGGGCTTCTTGATCTCGCGCGGGGGGAGGACATCCTCTCCGGCTACCGGTTCCTCTCGGCCGGCGACCCCATCGAGACGCAGATCGCCGCCAACAAGACGTGGTTCGTCGGGTCGGGCAACACGGCGAGCTACATCGCGAAGGTCGGCTTCCCGAATTATTCCTCCAACTCCGAGCAGCGCCTGATCAAATACATCCTTTATCATAACACCAACGCCGACGCGGAATCCCTAAACTTCCCGGTGCTCACGGCCGCCGGGGAGGACACGCTCGCAAATGCGTCCGGTCACTACAAGAGCGCCGACGAGCTCGCCGCCCTAATCGCCACGCTGCCGACGTATAACTCCAAAGAGACGAACGGCGTCACCGTCAGCGGGGGCACCTACTCCACCGCGGGCGTCACCTACCCGTGGTCCGCCACGTACGGCGACTCCTACCTGTTCATTTGGGCGCAGTCCGAGGCGGATTCCGCCGGGCGCTCGATGGATTCGAGCGAGGTCGTCTGCATCCAGCTCGGCAACAACTCCTGCGACGCCGCGGAATGCGATTCCACCGCGACCAACTCCGACGTGACGGCGTGGACGACGACCAAAGGCGATGAGGATTTCTGGGTGCGCTTCGCCCCGAACGGGATCATCGGCGCGGCGGACGGCGTCTGGAGCGGCTCCACGTGGGGCAGCCATTCGTTCACGTTCGACCTCAACGAGATGAGAAAGGCGGAGAAGCTCGCCTCCGACGGCACGAATCTGGATACGCTGGCCGCCGGCTACGATATTCTGGTGACCACTTGGTACGAGACGGACAACATCGCGGAGGCAAGCCTCAACGTCGGCACCAGAACGCCGCAGCCGAAGATCTCGATCGACGGCGGCTATAAAACTATCTCGATCAGCTGCGCGAATATCTCGGGCAGCGTCTCGACCGTCTATTTCTCCGTGTCCTATTACACGGTCGGCGGCGCCATGACGCAGCCGATCACGCCGCTCAACGCGGAGGGCGCGGTCAACGGCACGCTCGGGCCCGACTATACCCCCGCGACGACCCTCGAGGCGGGCGTGGTCTACAAATACACCGGCAGCTTCCTGTTCCCGGAGACCGTGGGCGGCAGCCAAGTCAAGACCATGTACGTCAACGCGATGGCCAAGACCGCGGAATCCTCCACGGCCGCGGTCAGCTTCGCGAGCACGGCGGCGTTCAGCACCCGCCAGACCATCGACCCGGTCGCCATTCTAATTAACGGCGCGGCGTACCAGAGCGGGACCTATTATTCCAGAGAGAGCGGCTCCACCGTCGTCATGCTGAGCCACCCGAGCCTCGAGGACGGCTATTCCGGGCCGGCCGGGAAGATTCTCTACACCACAAAGAACTATACGACCACCTCGCTCGACGCGAGCAGCACGGTCGGCAATTATATTAAAGAATATAAGAAAGGGGATCAGATATCCCTCGACATCGACCCGCAGGCCGGCGTGATGTATCTGCGCGCGATCTTTATCCCGACTTACAGCGCGATCTACGCGGCCCCGGCGGTCACCTCCGGAACGATCCAGTTTGAATCCTACTATTCCGACCCGGTCGCCTGTATGGTGGAATACGACGCGGACGGAAACGCGATTCCGGGCTGGGAGCTCGCCGACGAGGATCCCGTGACCCCCGGCATCCAGATCACCGCGATGGAGAGCATGAAGATCGCCTTCAAGATCGACGGCGACGATATCCCGGAGGGGATGGACCCGGCGAAGGACGGGGACGGGGACGACGACCTGCTCACGCTGGAGAGCGGCACCTATCTGGTGCCGACCCTCTCCTACAACACCGACGGCGGCGCGGTCTACAAGGCCTATACCGGCTATCAGCCGAAGATCAAATCCAACGGCTACGAGAGCAACGTGCTCGGCGCGGACGTCTTTACGCTGAGCGCCACGGCGGGCGCGGTCGAGCATTACTATGTGATGGTCGGCGACATCGCGGGCGACAGCAAGGTGGCGAGCCAAGTGCCGGCGCACTTCGAATTTAAGGTGCGCCCGAAGGCGACCGCCCCGACCTCCGACCCGGCCACGCCCGACAAGGACGGCAACTACACCATGGTCTCGGTCGGCGATTATATTCGCCTGCTCTCCGGCGACAACATCAACGCGAACATCTACTACACGATGGGCACCACGCTGGTCACGCCGAACCCGGCGGAGCGGATCAACTGGGAGCTCAAATTCAAGGACTGGCTCGCCGAAAATAAGGCGAACGGCAGCGGCTATCAGGTGGACAGCAGCGACGCCCGGGATTATTACGGCAGGTTCTATGAGGAGGAGCCGAATACCCGGCTTTATACGGGAGCTTTGACCGTCAAGAAAAACAGCCAGATGTCGCTCTACGTGAGCGCCGTGATCGTCAACGCGGAGGACGCGGACGGCGACGGCAATTACGGCAGCTACGGCCCGGGCCCGGTCGCGAATTTCCTATTTAAGATCAACGCCCTGACGAAAATCGGCGCGATCACCGCGACGCCGGAGACCTCGGTCGCGGAGCCGACCACCATCAAGCGCAACAGCCGGATCAACCTGAGCACCAGCGTCACCAACACGACGATCTATTACACGATCAACAGCTCGATGCCGAGCCCGGAGACGAGGATCGCCCTGATCGACGCCATCGCGAAGTTTAAGGACTACGGCTACGATTCCAGATTCCTGCTCCCCAACGAGATCGCCCTGCTGAGCAACTATTACAACGGCTACGACCAGAGCGAGGTCGGCTACGACGGCGACGGCACGGATACGCTCGCGACGCTGATCTACGATTCCAGCACCGGCGTGCGGATGGATCCGGAATCCGGCAGCACCACCTTCACGATCCACGCCGTCGCGGTGCATAACAACGGCCTCTACGAGGATAGCGAGATCTACCGCTTCGATTATACGCTCCTGCAGCTCGGCCCGATCACCGCGACGCCGGCCACCTCCACGACGGAGCCGACGACGCTCAAACGCGGGGACAAGATCATCCTGACCGCCGGCGTCACCGGCTCGACCATCTACTACACAACGAACGGCACGCTGCCGAATTATCCGGAGCGCAACGCCCTCGACGCCGCGATCGCGGCCTACAAGGCGGACGGCACGGAAAACGACATCCTGACGAAATATTCCTATGACCCCGCCGCCGGGACCGACACGCTCGCCACAAAGGTCTACAACCCGAGCACCGGCGTGCCGATGGATCCGGATTCCGGCAGCGAAATTTTCACGATCTACGCGATGGTGACGCACAGCCTCTATGCGGACAGCGTCGACTACCGCTTCGACTACAAACTCAAGCAGGCTTCGCCCGTCACGGCGGTCGCCCCGGCGATCGAGACGAACGGCGAAATCAGCATCGTGGAGCCGGGCCAGACGATCTCGCTTTTCACCGAGACGCCGGGCGCGCGGATCTACTACACGGAGGACGGCTCGATCCCGAACCCGGACCTCTGCGACGCGCGCGTCCCGCTGCTCGAAGCCTACACCGCCGCCCGCGCCGCGTACGACGCCTACATCACCGAGCACGGCTCGGCCCCGGAGGCGGAGAGCGAGATCTATCAAGATTACGCCGAGGCGACCGCGGCGCTCGATTCCTACGACACGGCTCACCCGCACATCACGCTGCTCTACGACCCCGCGACCGGCATCACGATGAAGACGAAGCTCAAAACCACCTACACGATCCTCGCGGTCGCCGCGATGGCGGCCGACAGCGACGGCAAGCGGGAGTATTCGACCAGCGATTATACGAGATTCCTCTATCAGCTCCCGGCCGAGGTGAACGCGGTCTACGGCTCCATCCCGAGCGGCACGAGCGTCGCCAAGGGCACGACGATCACGCTCAACACGATCACGAGCGGCGCGGTCATCTATTATGAAATCACCACGGACGGCGCCGAGCCCAAGGAGCCGGTGCAAAACGAGAGCATGACCTTCAGCGCCGGGCAGACGATCACCGTCAACCAGACCACGAAGATCAAGGCCTTCGCGGTCAAAAACCGCATGGTCAGCGCGACGACGTCGCTCGTCTACAAGGCCCTGCCGCAGCTTTCGGCGCCCTCCGCGTCGATCGCGACGGGCAGCCTCGTCGGAAACGGGTCGAAGGTCACGCTCAAGACAAAATCCGTCACCGACCTCGACACCGGGGTTGCGAGCGCCCTCAGCGCCGTGTTTACGAGCACGGAGATCGCGAACATCACCTACGCCTACACGCTCGACGGCTCCGACCCGGTCGCCGCGGTCGCCGCCGGGAAGGCGCTCTACGGCAACAGCGTGCTCATCAACGGAAAAGCGGGGGATACGGTCGTTGTGGCCGCCTACGCGATGCTCAAGGGCGCGACGCACAGCGACGTCTCCTACAACAGCTACACGATCGCCTCCAACGAGCAGTATCTGACGGTCAGCCCGGCCAACGGCTCCGTCATCACGAGCGGCACGACGGTGACGATGACGTCCTCCGTCGGCGGCACCATCTATTACACGACGGACGGCGAGAACCCGACCGAGGACAGCGACGACGGCACCTCCGTGAAGATCAAAGGGGAGCCGGGAGAATCCATCGTGCTCAAGATCTGCATCTTTGACGACGAAGGCAACCCCGGCGCCATCGCCACCTACACCTACACGATCATGGAGAAGGCCGCGGCCCCGAGCTCCAGCATCGCGTCCGGCTACTACTTCATGAGCGGCGCGACGGTCGAGCTCTCGGTGACCGAGGGCGCGATCTACTACACCACGGACGGCTCCGACCCGACCACCTCCAGCAACCTCTATAAAGACCCCATCACGCTGACCGGTTCCGTCGTAATCAAGGCCGTCTGCGTCGTCAAGGGCAAGACGAACAGCGACATCGCCCAGTTTGTCTACACGAAGGCGGGCACGGTCTCCGCTCCGGAATTCAGCATCACGAGCGGCGAAGTAGAGCAGGGCACCGCGATCGAGATCACCTCGGCGACGGACGGGGCGTCGATCTACTACTCCACCTCCGGCGTCACGCCGAGCGCGGACAATTTAAGCTCCATGACGCTCTATTCGGGCCCGATCACGGTGACGCGGCCCGCCACGATCAAGGCCGTCGCGGTCAAGACGAATCTGCACAACAGCCCGGTCAACAGCGCGACCTACACGGTCACGGTGCCGGTCGACGAGACCCCGGCGGAGGATATGGCCTCCGCGCAGATCGGGAGCTCCACCGGCAGGCTCGCCAGCAGGAGGACTTACAGCGACAGCGAAACCGGCCCGACCTATGACGGTATCGTGCTCACCAACACCAAATACGGCGCGCTCGTCGATTCGGAGAAGGGAGTACTGGATTCCGGCGCCACCCTCGTGGTCACCGAATCCACGATCACCCCCTCGGAGGAGGTCGGCGTGACCAACATCAACGGCTACAAGGTCGTCAAGGTATACGAGGTCCGCCTGATGAAGGACGGCGACGTAATCGAGCCGGAGGGCGCTTTCGAATTCGGCCTCGCGATCGGCGCCGAGTATCAGAATTCCATCGTCGAGCTCGCCCTCGTAAAGGACAACGGCACGGTGGAGGCGTTTTCGACCCGACGTTCCGGCGGCATCGCCTATGTGGAGACGGACAGCCTCGGCCGCTTCGCAGTGACCGTGCCGGGGGAGGAGACGGAGGGCGGGCAAAACAGGACCGCCCTGATCGCCGGAAGCGTCATCGCGGCCGGCGTCGCCGCGGGCGGCGGCACGCTGCTTTACTTACAGTCCAAGAAGAAAAAGCTAAACCCGGGCAGCCCGGCGGAATGAGCCGGCGGGAACACGTATTGGATGGCCGCGAGGCCTGTTGATAAAAGCGACTGAGGACCGAATTCCATAAAGAAAGCAGGATGACGATGCAAAACCGTAAATATTTCCCCTTTGAGCGCAACCGGTACTATTTCGGCAAGCTGTTGACGGCGAAGGATTTTGAGTCGGAACAGCGCTATTACAACGACAAGCGCAGATTTGTCAACCGCGTGACGGGCTCCAACGGCATCGCCGCGGGCCTCGGCGTCATCATGGCGGACGACGTCTCCATCATTCTTCAGGCGGGCTGCGCGTTCGACGCGTCCGGCCGCGAGATTGTCGTCGGCCAGACGCAGGTCATCAAGCTTTCCACCATCGAGGGTTACGGCCAGCTCGCCACCGCTTCCGCCTGCCTCGGCATCGTCTACGACGAGCAGCCGGTGGACGAGGTCTACTCCGTGATGAGCGAGGAGGGCTCCGGCGTCCAGCACAACAAGATCCGGGAGGCCTACAAGCTCGCGCTGCTCGACGAGGATGTCGTCGCGAAGATCCCGTCGCCGCTCGACGACTTTGTCGCGCGGCAGGCGATCTTCTCCGACAGCGAGGTCGAGATCGCCCAGTACACGCCGAAGATCCTGCCGCAGGGCTGCGACGTCGCGATCCGCACGGAAATCCGGCGGCTCGCGGGCGGCAGCGGCGACTACTCTTTTACCTACAATCTCGAGACGCCGGGCTTCAAGGCCGTGGACGGCAGGGCCGCGGCCGAGGTGACCGTCAACAACCTGCGCCTCGCCTGCGGCGAGAGCAAGGTTATCGAGACGAGGCTGATCCCGGACTCCTATCTCTGGGGGAGCAGCGGCAGCGTCACGCTCACGATGTCGGGCTTCGCCATTCAGAAAAATCAGGAGTCCTTCACGCTCAAGCAAAAAACGGAGGCCCAGCTCAAGCCGGTTGCAAGCGAGCTCGCCCCGTATTACATCCGGAATTATTACAGCAAGGCCATGGATAAATCGCTCGGCGAGAGCTACGACGAGCGTCTCTGGATCGCCAAGATCGACCTGATCCGGCAGAATAATCAGATCATCATCGACCGCGTCTCTCCGGCGCCGTTCGGCCAGTATTATTACAACGCCCAGCAGCTGATGGATCTCTCCCGCCTCTCGGAATTCTTCCCGAAGGCCGGCGGGGCAGCGCCGGCAGTGCCGGCCACCTACGCCGCCGCCGGCGAGCCGGTGCGGTTCGCGCCCTCGGCCGACCAGCCGGACGCCGCGAAGCTCACCTCCTGCGGCGTGTTCGACTTCCCGCTGGGCCTCGGGTATACCCCGCACGAGCCGATCTTCTCCGAGGAGATCATGCACGGGCTCGGGAAAGGCCCGGTCTATGTGGACATCGGTCTCGAGTTCCTCCACGCGGGGGAGACGGAGACTTCGAGCGAGATCATCCTCGGCGACGCCGGGATCTTTGCCGGAGACGCGGCGGACGAGGACCGGCTCTATAACGTCGACGCCGCGGTCAAGGTGCTGCCGGAGCGCGGGACCTTCGTCGTCGGCGTCCGCCCGAACGAGGCCTCCGATTTAATCAGCCTGCGCATCCGGTGGTACGCCTTCAAGCTGACCGAAGTGAATCAGAAGATCAAACCGAAGCACGAGGGCGAAAAGATGATCATGAT
Source organism: Oscillospiraceae bacterium (assembly GCA_017991935.1). Classification (GTDB taxonomy): domain Bacteria; phylum Bacillota; class Clostridia; order Oscillospirales; family Ruminococcaceae; genus UMGS1668. Next base: position 46,154 of record JAGOPP010000013.1, on the reverse strand, counting down.
CCACCCGGACACCTTCGTCCTCCAGCCGAAGGCCACGGCGCACCTCTCGCCGATCTTCATCAATATGCCCACGGAGGCCTGCTCCTACAAGGTGCTGGACGCCGAGGGCGGCAGCATCGACAACAACGGCGTCTATACCGCGCCGAGCAGGGAGGGCGTCTACGAGATCCGTATCGAGGCCCTCAGCGACCCGAGCATCTACACGCACGCCTTCGCGATCGTCTCGCAAAAAAAGCGCGAAGTCCCGGAGCTGGACGTCTCAAAGATTAAGGTCTGATCCCGCCGGAAAAAGGGGACCGGGGATCCGAAATCTCTCTCAGATAGGTGGGGACGAGTTTGATTGAAGCGCTGAACATGAAGCTGGAGCCGATCCGCTCCGTCCTGAAAAACGACGTGAACGAGATCGCGGTTTGTCAGGATATGAACCGCCCGACCGACGTTTTCTACACGCTGGTTTCGGTCTATTCCCCGTCGGTGCGGAAAAAGATCGCCGAGAAGATCGGCGCGGAGGGACTGTTTGCCAGCAACAGCGATTTTATCGGCGCCTTCAGCAGAAAAGACGCCTACTGCATGGTGTTCCTCTACCGGAACGAAAACCGCCTCTCCACCCACGAGGACCTCTATTCCAAAAATTTTGCGCACGAGAAGCAGATGGCCGAAAACCTCTTGGTCGCCTGCGCGGAGACGCAGGCCTCCGCCTCGGTGGGCATCCTGCTGCTCGACGAGCGAAACGTCAACGTCGAGCGCGACCGCTCGGTCTATTTCAACTACTTTCTGGATTTTAAGGACTGGGACCCCGCCGCCGACGACGCCCGCTTCTACCACGCGCTGGGCGAGCGGATCTTTTCGATGCTGGCGCGGAAGTTTAAGCCGAAATTCGGCGAGGACGTGAACGCCTACCCGAGCGAATTGCAGGTCTTTTATAAAAAGACGGAGAACCGGGATTTCCGCAATTACTCCTCGATGCTGGCCTTCGTCAAAAACCTGCCGGACGAGCCGCGGGAGCTGCTGACCGGCTGGCGCAAATTTGCCGAGCGGCTCAAGGATCTCTATTTCTGGTGCAAAGACCACTCCACGACGATCTTCATCATCGGGATCGTCGCCATCACCCTGTTCTACCTGTTTTATCAGATCTATGTACGCTGGGATGCGAACCGATCCAAACTGGACAACACGTCCTATGCCGGGATGGAGACCGTCGGCAGCGTGTTTTTCGGCGACGAAGAGATTTGACCGCGGGAGGGAAATGAAATGAGTCATGCAACAAAAGTCATACTGGTGCTCGCGGGCACGCTCGCCCTAATCGCCGCGGTGCTCCTCAACTTTGTCTTTGTCTCTTACGACGTCACCGACATCGCGGATCTCGCCTACGCGGGCAACGGGGTCTCCGTGCTCACGGAGTACGACGGCGGCCGCGTGATTATGAGCACAGTCGACGAGGAGGGCGTCCGGCAGCATACGGTGCGCTTCTCCCGCGAGGAGGACGGTTACGCCGTTTCCATCCTCGACACCGCCGCGGACGCGAGCGGCAACGTCTACGTGCTCAAAAAGATGAGCGACCGGATGACCGGGGACGAAAAATACCAGCAGCTCGACATTTACGACATGTCGAAATGGATTTGGAAGCGCGTCCAGAGCGTGCTGCTCGACGACGGCGCGGCGGATTACCGCTGGCTGCATCTCTCGAGCACGCTGACGCTGATGGGCGTAACCAAGGACGGGGGCACCCTCCAGCGCGTCTCCTTCGACCTTGAGGACATCCTCACCCAGAAATCCGTCTCGATCAAAAACAGCTGGACCTACCAAATCAATCGGGACGAGGGCATCTACGCCGCGGTCCCGGCGGGGGCTTGTGCCGCGTATCTCTCGAAATCCGGCCGGATCTTCTACGCGGCCGAGGGCGCGGAGGCCTACGAGGTCTACCCGAACCGCGACCTCGAAACGCTGATCTATCCGCTCTATCTCGCCGCGCTCGACGGCGATAACGTCTATTTCGGCGAGGCGGTGAGCGGCGACATGACGGCGCTCGCGCTCGCGGACGGCGCGACCGAGACGCTCCGCACCGGCAAGGAGATCCTCTCCGGCGTGAGCCAGTATTCGACCGGCGACATCGTCGCGATCTCCATGAAAGACGAAAACGACTTCTTCGCCGCGGTGCCGAGCGTCGACGGCGACAAATTCGATCTGATCTTTGCGGAAGGGGGCCGCATCTCCGTGATCCCGGAGGCCCGGCCGTCCCTGCTCGCCCATATCTTCGCCTTTATCGGGACGGCCGCCGGCATCTGCCTCGCCGCGTTTCTGGCGATCGGCCTCCTGCGTTCCCTGATCGGGACCGTCTTCAACAACCGGGCCCTCTTAGTCAAGCTCCTCTTCGCGACGCTGCCGCTGATGCTCGCGGCGCTGCTGGTCTTCGGCGGGGTCTCCTATTACAACTACCGGGAGTCGATCTACGGCACGCTCGAGAAGAAGGTCGAGGACGAGGGCAACCTCTTGACCGCGCTCTTCGGCACCGAGAGCTTTGAGGAGATCGAGTACCCGTTCGACTATTCGGGCGAGGCCTACCAGTATCTGCTCCAACAGATCGACACGCGCGACATCTACGCCCGCTCCGCTTATTATGAAAACGGCAGGCTCTATACCGGCGTCGACCACGACCTGCCCTGCTACTATCCATTTGAGATCGGCCTCAACGTCGACGCGATCAACCTCTACCATAAGGCGGCCTACACCGGCGTCGCGCAAATGGCGAAACTCAGCGACGAAAACGGCGTCCGCATCGCCTGCGTCACGCCGATCGGCGGCACGGCGGGGGACACGGTCTTCCTATTTGAGACCGGCATTCAGGTGGCGAACGCCGAGAGCTACACCGGCGCGTTCCTGCGCACCTTCGTGATCGGCTCCGTGATCTTCACCATCGCCGTCAGCGTAATCCTGACGCTCAGCTTCATGCGCCTCCTGAGCCCGCTCAACCGGGTCAAGGAGGGCCTCGAGGAATTCGCGAAGGGGAACCGCGCCTTCCGCCTGCAAAACAGCGCGACCGACGAGCTCTCCGACATCATCCGCGTCTTCAACATGATGGCGAACGACATCGACGCCCAGCTCTTCAATTTACAGAAATTAAGCGATACTTACTATAAATTCATCCCGCAGCGGATCTTCAACCTGCTTGGGAAGGACAATCTCTCCGACGTGGAGCTCGGCAACAGCGTCGAGCAGGAGTTCGACGTCTTGACCGTCAGCCTGAGCCTCGAGGGCGGAACCTACACCTCCGCCCAGACGCAGGAGCTGACGAACCGCTTCTTCAACATCGTCAACGAGACCTGCGACGAAAACGGCGGCGTCCTGATGACGGACAACGCGAACCTGCGCCGCCTGCGCATCATCTGCCCGGCCGGGCCGGAGAACGCCGTCGTCACGGCGCTATCGACGCTTGCCCGGATCGACGCCAGCAACGCGAAAAATCTTGTGCAAAACCGGCTCGACGCGCTGTTTGTGCTCCACCGCGCGGCGGTCTATTACGGCATCTGCGGCGACGAAAAGCGGCTGATCCCGACCACCGTCTCCGAGGAGCTCGATTTCGTCACGGCGCACGAGGACGTCTTCCGCGAGCTCTCCTCGCGGCTGATCGTGACCTCCGCCGCCTACGACGGCATCGACACCGCCCATTACTACAACCGCTTCATCGGCTACCCGGCCGAGATCTTCTCCCAGCGCTTCGGCCTCTACGATTTCTACGACTGCTGCTCGCCGGAGGTCACCCGCCGCATCAACGAGACGAGGGACACCTTCGACAAGGCCGTGGAGCTCTACCACAAGGGCCGCTATTACGACGCCAAAAACATCTTCGCCGCCGTGCTGCGCGAGAATCCGTACGACAACGTCACGAGGCATTACATCTTCAGCTGCGAAAAGAAACTCGCGGAGTAACGATCTTCTGAGGAAAGGAGGTGCCGCCCGTGTTTAAGCTTCTGGCATCGGCGTTTAAGCGCCTGACCACCGCAATGACCGCGCCGTTTCAAACGCTGTGGGTCAAAATCCAGCGCATGTTCAACGTCAACGTCATCACGGCGAAGCTCGTCGCCCCGCTGACCAAAAAGATCAAATCCCTGATCGTGCTGCGGCCGGATTCGTGGAAGGATTACTACAAATTCGGCAGGCTCTACGTCTACAAGAAGCTATTTTTGCTGCTGGTCGTCGGGACCTGCGCGATCGTCTTTATCGTGTGCAAGAACTATCTGCCGCAGGTCGAGCGGGCCGAGGCCGAGGAAGCCGTCGTCACCGACATCACCTACGATTACGACGATATGGACCTCCAGAAGTTCACCGGCACGGCCAACATCCGGGCGGCGGACGGCAAAGTCTGCTACACCGGCGACATCGCAAACGGCATGGCCGCCGGAAATGGCATCCTCTACGACCGCAAGGGACGGCTCGTCTATAACGGCGCGTTTCTCAATAACGAATACAGCGGCGCGGGCACCGAGTACTACCCCTCCGGCAAAATCAAATACAGCGGGGAGTTCTTATCGAACCGCTACGGCGGCGAGGGCAAATTTTACGATGAGGACGGCGGGCTTGTCTATTCCGGCGCGTTCGCGGACGGCCTTTACAGCGGCGCCGGGCAGGAGTACGACGGGCAGGGCGTTATGATCTACGACGGCGGCTTCCTCGCCGGGCTCTATCACGGGGCGGGCGTCAGCTACTACGGCAGCGGCCTTGTGAAGTATCAGGGAGAATTTTTCCAAGGGCTGCCGCAGGGCGCGGGGAGCCTTTACAGCGCCTCCGGGAAGCTCATCTACGCGGGCTCCATGTATCACGGCGAGATCAACTATGCCTCCCTCGTCCACGCGACGCTCGCGGACATCGAGACGATGTTCGCCGAGACCCCGGTCATCTATTACTGCGGAAACGAGTGCGTCTACGTCTATTCGGAGGCGAAAACCGCCCTCGCGCTCAACTGCTCGGTCAAAATGTACGAGCGGGACAACACGGCGCCCGGGACGGATGACTCCTCAAGCTATTTCTTCCTGCCCGGGGAGACCTACGAGGCCTACTCGGGGCAGGAGCCGATCGGCGAGCCGGTCGAGATCGGCCGGTTGAGCGCCGGGGCCTTCGACCTCGCCGCGATGTACCGGCTGCTCGGATCTTCTTCCAAAGAGGGACCGATTTCCGGCCTCGCGTCCGCAAATTCCGGCTGGGCCGCCGTCCCGCTCGACACCGCCGTGATCGGGGAATCGTCCTCCGGCCAGACCGCGGAGCCGGGCTCCTCGCAGGAGCAGTCTTCAGAGAGCTCCCTGCCGGACTTCGTCGAGAAGACCTTTGTCCTCTATTACGAAGTGGACAGCGGCGTCTGGCAGTCGGAGGACGAGCTCGACAAGACGCTCGTGCAGGTGAGCTCGGTCGTCGCGTTCGGCGGCGCGGAGCCCTCGATCCCGGCGGACGCGAAGGCATACGGCAACACCGAGGCACCCTCGCTCTCCGATTGCGTCGCCATCGAGATGATCCGGGCGGGGAAACCGACCGCCTTCTCCAACATCACCTACGAGGCGGATCGGCAGATGCGCCTCCGGGTCGAGGTGTCGAGCATCAACTACGCGGGCCTGATCGTGCGCGAGGAATACGTCGCCGACGAGCTGACCTATCTCAAATGCTACCAATTCGGCGACGCGGAGACGCTGATGTATTTCATCATCCGGTAGAAAGGGGAATGGGAAATGGCCGATTTTTCGATCATTGCCGATATGAGCGAAGCCGTGCTCAAAAAGCTGCGGGAGGCGCTTTGCCCGGAGGCGATGCAGTCGCCCGAGGCCATCCAGATCGCCGCGCCGACCGATAAAAACGGCGATTTCCAGCTCGGGGTGTTCCTTTACGACATCCGCGAGATGGGCGAATACCGCTCCTCCGCGCCGATCCGCAACGCGAACGGCACCAAGACGCTTCCTCCCAAGCCGCTATCGCTTTTCTATATGCTCTTCCTCAACAGCCGCGCGCAGGTCGCCTCGGGCGCGCAGGCGGAGCAGCGCATCCTCGGCAGGGCCATTCAGGCCCTCTCCGACGAGCCCCTGATGAACGTGGCCGCCGTGCACGCCTCCGCCTTTCCGGAGGACGAGGACGCCGGCATCACGTTCCTAAACCTCAGCTTCGAGGATAAGACGAAGGTCTGGCAGGGCCTCTCCACCCCGTATCAGGTGGCCTTGTACTTCAGCGTCTCGCCGGTGCTGATCTCGAGCCGCAAGGTCACGCCGTTCGCCCGCGTCGTCGCCGCCGAGACTGATATCGACCAGATCAGCCCGTAAAAAGAGGCCGCGGGCTGCGTCCCCGCGGGGCGCCGCGCTCCGGGTGGAGCGCACAGACCGTGTTTTCATAGGAAGAAGGTGATCCAGTGAAAATCAAAAACCTGCTGAGCTTCGCGCTGCTGCTCGAGGATGAGTTCTCCGGGAGGACGATCGCCGATCAGGGCTGCGGCTTCGTCGTGAACGGCAAACGCGCGGTGCCGATGCTCAAGCCGGACGGCTTTTACGTCTTCACCGGCGTCGACGCCGAGGAATACGACGTGACGGTGAGCTGCGCGGGCTACCAGCCAAGGCGCGTCCGGATCCAGAGCGCCGAGCTCAAGGCTTCGGACTGGTATATCGCCGTGAGGCTGTTTCGCCGGCCGGGGAAATATTACCCGGACAGCGACTGGCTCGCCGGATCGGGGCATGCCCCCGGTTCGTATCTCTATTTGCCTGCTCCGGAAACCCTGTCTTTTTCCGTCCGTTCCGTGGAAACGGAGGAGGGCGGCGCGACAAAAATAGGGCTTCTTGGTTATAGTGTCAGGAATCTTGCCGGGCTCCGGTTCTGCGTCGGGAGCGGAAAGACCCTCGAGACCTTCGTGATCCGCAAAAAGATCGCGGAGGGGCTCTATCAGATCGACAGGGGCTTTCTGTTTCCGCATCGGGAGGGGGAGCCGGTGGCAAGGGTCTTCACCGCGGAGAGCGGCGAGGATGGTACGTTTTCTATGCCGGTGGAGGCCGGCTTTGTATGCAAGGACCCCGCAAAAATTTTGGAAGGTAAGGAGCTGAAATAGCTATGGGCATGCTGATTTGCACCGGCGCGATGCTTCAATGCAGTTTCGGCGCTGCCCCATCCACGCTGATGGTCCTTCCTGCCAACAAGGTGTTCACGGGAACGCCGACGGCCAACATCATGGACAACAAACCGATGGTCAACATCATGCCTTTCGGGATGTGCTCCAGCATGGCGAATCCGACGGTGGCTTCCGCGACGGCGGCGGCGTTGGGAGTGCTTACCCCGATGCCCTGTATACCTGCAACTGCAGCGCCGTGGGCGCCGGGCGTACCCAAAGTGTTGATTGGGTCCATGCCGGCGGTCGACGATACCTGCAAACTGATGTGCAACTGGGGCGGTGTCATTCAGGTCACCAATCCGGGGCAGACGAAAGCTCAAACGTAAGCAAAAAAATTACAAAGGAGGAGCGGCCTGAAACTGAGAAATCAGGCCCAAGCAAACTATGGCAGAGTATCTTTCCCCGGGCGTCTATGTGGAAGAATTCGAATCCGGCATGAGAGGCATGGAAGGCGTCTCCACGAGCACGGCGGGCTTTGTCGGCATGGCGGAAAAAGGTCCCGTCTCCGGCACCCCGGAATTCATCACGAGCTTTTCGGAATACCGCAGGAAATTCGGCGGCTATCTCTCCGAAAACACCCACGGCGGCAACCGCTTCCTTCCGTACGCGGTCGAGTCCTTCTTCAACAACGGCGGCTCCCGCGCCTACATCATGCGCGTCGCCCCGGAGGACGCGAAAGCCGCCTCCGCCGCGATGAGCTCTTTGGTCATCACCGCCAAAAACCCCGGCAAATGGGGCAACAACATCAAAGTAAAGGTCTACGCGTCCAGCAAGGGCAAGACGCAGCTCCTGAAGGCCGAGACCGACGCGATCACCGCCACCACGATCTACACCGCGAAGAACGCCTCGTTCTTTGAGGCCGGGGACGTCGTCGCGCTGATCGACGGCGACCAGACCGTCGGCTACAACCGCGTCGCGAAGGTGCAGGGCGCCGCCATCACCTTTGAAAACGAGCTCGAGGGCGATTTTGTCGACGCGAATCTGGTCCCGACCAAGGTGATCGCGGCCTGCAACGTCGATTTCGACATCCTGTGCGACGACGAGGCCGAGCAGTTCGCCGGCGTCTCGCTCAACATCGCCTCCACCGATTACATCGGCTCCAAGCTCGGGAAATCCGCGCTGATCAACGTGGAGATCCAGCCGGTCGACGAGATCTGCCCGCCGATGCTCGCGATCGCGGGCGACGCCGAGGCGAAATCCGCGACCTTCTCGCTCGCCGGCGGCTTCGACGGCGACTGCAAAAAGCAGGACGACGGCATCTACATCGGCGGCGGCGACGCGCCGGGCAAACGCACCGGCCTCGCGGCCTTCGAGGAGATCACCAACGTCTCCATCATGGCCATCCCGGGCATCACCTCGGCGGCGGTCCAGCTCGCTCTGGTCTCCCACTGCTCGCTGCTCGCCTCCCGCTTCGCCGTGCTCGATATGCCGCTTGAGAACGTCAAGCCGGCCGATCTGCTCAAGCACCGCGAGATTGTCGATTCCGACTACGCCGCGATGTACGCGCCTTGGCTCCAAGTCTACGACATGGCCGCGAAGAAACCGGCCTATATCCCGCCGTCCGGCGCGGTCATCGGCATCTACGCCCGCAGCGACCAGACCCGCGGCGTTCACAAGGCCCCGGCCAACGAGGTCGTCAACAACTGCCTCGGCCTGTCCTGCCTCTATAACAAAGGCGAGCAGGACGTCCTCAACCCGGCGGGCGTCAACCTGATCCGCGCGCTTCCGGGGCAGGGCATCCGCGTCTGGGGCGGCAGGACCTGCACCTCCAACAGCCTCTGGAAATACGTCAACGTCCGCAGGCTCTTCATCTATCTTGAGGAGACCATCAAATCCCAGACCAACTGGGCCGTCTTCGAGCCCAACGACGAGGTCCTGTGGCTCAGGGTCCAGCGCACCATTACGTCCTTCCTGCGCGATATGTACCGCTCCGGGGCTTTGGTCGGCTCCACCGAGGACGAGGCCTTCTTCGTCAACATCGGCCACGACACCATGACCCAGTCCGACATCCTCAACGGCCGCCTGATCTGCGTGATCGGCGTCGCCCCGAGCCGTCCGGCCGAGTTCGTGATCTTCCGGATCACCCAGTACATGAAGGAGTAATCTTGTTTCCAAAACCGGGGGGCGGCAATCGGGTCCCCGTATCATAAGAATTACGAAAGGAAGGGCCTGAATCATGGCTAATACGTATCCTTATAAAAAGTTTAATTACCGCCTCGAGATCGACGCAGTCGACGTGGCGGCATTCTCCGAGGTTTCCGGCTTCGACGCGTCGGTCGACGTCATCGAGTACAGAGAGGGGACCGAGGCGATCAACAGCCCGCGCAAGATGCCCGGCCTCACCAAATACGGCAACGTCACGCTCAAGTGGGGCATGTCCGAGAATATGAGCTTCTACGAGTGGGTCACCGGCATCAGCGACGGCACCAAGACCAACGAAGACCGCGCCTGCTCCGTCACGATCTATCTTCAGGACGACGCCCACAACGACATCGCGAGCTGGGAGCTCATCAACGCTTGGCCGAGCAAATACACCGCTCCGGACTTCAACGCCACCTCCTCCGAGGTCGCGTTCGAGAGCGTCGAGATCGTCTACGAGGAGATGCACCGTCTCCAGTAACCCGCTTTTCCGCGGAGAGCGCCTCCCGGCGCTCTCCGCGGGCGCCCGCTTCCCGTCCGCGGGAGTTCGCTTTACCAAAACGGGAATCGGGCCGGATAAAATTTCGTTAAGCATCTTACCCGTCCAAATCGGGCGCGATTTGTTCTTTGATTCGTAACTTTCAGGAGGAACTTGTCATGGAGGAGTTATTTGCCACCGAATACGAATTTGACCTGCCGAGGGGCTACCTTGACGGCTCCGGCGCGCTGCACCGGCACGGCGTGATGCGCCTTGCGACCGCGGCGGACGAGATCATCCCGCTGCGCGACCCGCGTGTGGTCCAGAATCCGGGCTATCTCACGGTCATCCTGCTGGCGCGGGTGATCACGCAGCTCGGGGACCTGCCGCGCGTCGACTGCAAGGTGATCGAGAAGCTCTATTCTTCCGACCTCGCCTTTCTCCAGAGCATGTATCAGCGCGTCAACGCGGTCGAGCCCGTCGTCGAGGAGTTCGTCTGCCCGGAGTGCGGACATAAGTTCCGCCAAGAGGTAAATTTTACTTCAGCGGAATAGCGGTCTACCCGGAGGAGGAGCTTTACAAGGAGATGAGCTTCCTCTCCTACTATAATCATTGGGATTATGAGACCGTTATGACGCTGGACCACCGGACGCGCAGGCGTTTCTGCGCGGAAATCTCCGCCATCCATAAACAGCTCAACAATGCCCCGAAAAATATTTTCGAGGTGTAGGAGATGCGGACATGAGTTCGATCACAGATAAAATTTACAAATCGTCGCCGGACCTTGAGATCGGGTACAATTTCACGGTCTACTTCGACGCGTTTAAATTCGGTTTTTCCAAGGTCTCCAACATCGAGGATTCCGTGGAGACGGACACCCTTGTGGAGGGCGGCGTCAACGACCGGGTCTATTCCCTGCGCAGGCCGGTCGCCTCGGAGCGCGTCATGGTGTTCGAGCGGGGCAGGGGCTCCCGGGGCGCGCTCACAATGCTCACAGAGCGCAACCTCAAGCCGGGCAGCCGCATCACCTGCGATACCCTGATCCTTGTGCACGACCAAAACGGCAAGCATGTGCGCGACGTCTTCGCCCTGAGCGGCTGCTACGTAAAATCGTGGAAGCTCTCCGACTTCGACGCCCGCAGCAGCGACGCCCTGATCGAGACCTTCGAGATCGCCTACGAAAAGGCGGAGTCCGTCGGCATCGCGGCCGCGGCGCTCGGCCTGATGACCTGAGACCCGGCCGGTTCCGGATACTTTTGTCGGGAGGTGAACCTGCGATGATCGGCATGGCGACGGATCTTTC
>JAGOPP010000013.1:0-35005 GCA_017991935.1 Oscillospiraceae bacterium | reverse complement strand
CCTCCAAACCGAGGAGCTTCGTATGGAGCGGGAACGTCTCATGCTCAAGGAAACGGAGCTTGAGCACGCCGCCTCCGATTTGGGCCGGAGGGAAACCGATCTCCGCGAGGAGACGCGGGCGCTTGAGCACGAGCGGGAAGCCGCGCGCCGGGAGCTCGCGGGCAGTCACATCGAAAACAAACAGAGATTCCAACCGGGGGAGCCTCGGGAGGAATTTTCTGATCGGATAGATCGCCCCGGGCATGGGATTCCGGAGACGGAGCGCCGGGCCGGGGCGGAGGAGACCTCCTCGGCGGCGCCGGCAAGACCGGCGCCGCCGGAGCCCCTCGATTTTACGTATTCCGAAGAGAACGCCGCAGGGGCGCGAAATCCGGACCGGGTTTCGCGGGAGCGCGGCGCAAAGGCCCGCGGGGATGCCGAAGGCAAAACCCCTCCGGCCGATACGGCCCGGGACGCGCGCGGCGAAGCCGCAATCTCGGTCGGGGCGGAATCCCGTACGGATAAAGAGGGATTCGAACCCTCTTCTGCGGGCGTCGCGGCCCGCGGGGATGCCGAAGAGAAAACCCCGCCGATCCATACGGCCCACCGACAGGCGGCGCCCGCCATGGTGCCGGAGACTTTGGTCTATCCCGAAGCCACGGCATCCGGCCACGGGGAAACCGCCGCCCGCCGGGAGCCGAAACAGAGTATCAAAGAGAGCGAAACCGGGGCCCGCGGCGCGCGCGCCGAAGCCGAAATCCCGGACGGGGCAAACCCCCGTGGGAGCGCCGAAGACGTCCTACCGGCGGAAGGCGGCATGACCCGTAAGCAAGCGGCGCCCGCCATGACGCCCGAAACTTTGGTCTATCCCGAAGCCGCCGCGTTTGGCCACGGGGAGACCGCCGCCCGCCGGGAGCCGGAACCCCCCGCTTATCTCGAAGCCGCCACAGCCGGGCGCGGGGAGGCCGCGGTCCGCCGGGAACCGGAGCAGGGTCTCCGTGGCGAGGGCGCCGAAGCCGAAATCCGGAGCGGGGCAAAACCCCGCGGGAGCGCCGAAGACGCCCTCCCGGCGGAGGGCGGCATGGCCCGCAGGCAGGCCGCGCCCACGGAGCCGGCGGACCTCGTCTTGCCGGAGAAAAAGACGCCGGAGCCCCAATCGGAGGAGCCGGCCGCGCCGCCGAAGATCCGGTTCCCGGAGCGGGCGGCGCAGGAATCCGCAAAGAGGCCGGAGCCGCGCGGGACTTTGCCGCATGGCGAGCCGGAGAGCATACGAAAGGCCCGACGGCTGGAGCGGGAGGAGGAGCCCGCCGCGCCGGTGATCGTCGCGAGGAGGGCGGGGGAGGAATTTACGCCCGCCGGCATCGTGTACGGACGCCCCGCGCGGGAGGAGCCGGAGGGCCCGCTCCCGGAGCGCGGCCGCGCGGCGGAACCCGCGATCTCCGGGCAGGGCGGCCAAGCCGTGACCGCGGAAAAAAAGACTGAGACTCCGCGCGGAGCGAAAGAGGCTTTTCATCAGCTCGCGCCGTTTGAACCGATCCCCATGGAGCACGGCGCTCCCGGAGAAAAGGGGAGCGCGCCGCCCGCCGGAAGGCGTCCCGCGGAAGAGCAGCCCATGGGGGAGCGCCCGCCCCTCTCTACCCAAAAAACCACGGATTCCGCCCACGGGCGCGAGGTTATCGGCGCTGCGGAGGCGGAAAGCGAAGTTATAAAAGCCGGCCCCGCGGCGGTCCGCAAGGCACAGGCCCCGGAGCCCATGGAGACGATTCTGCCTATGGCGTCGCCCGCGATGGGACCGGAGCGGCAAAACCCGCGCGGATCTCTTGCGGCGCAAAACCCGAGCGGGGAAGCGCCGGGACAGCCGCCCGCGGACGATTTCCCGCGGAGGATCGCGGCAAAATTCCACCCCGCGGCGATGGAGCAGCGCTTTCGCCCGGTTTCGGCGGCATGGGAAACCGCCGGAGCCTCGGTATCCGAAAGACAGGGCCGCGGGATGCGCCAAGCGCCCGTCCCCGCGCAAAATCCCATCTTCGGCGGGCGCGTCCCGCCGGCCGATTTGGAGCCCGCCTTCGACGGGGAGGGGAACCCTCTCCCGGCGAGCGGCAGGATGCGGAAGCCCATGTCCTCCGGCGCGACGGATCTCGTATTGGGAAACCATGGCGCGCCCGCAGGCGGCGTGGAGGGCAGGATGGCGGCCGCCGGGATCGAGACCCGGACCCGGCAGAGGAGAAAGATCGTCTCGCAGACGGAGGAGCTTCACGAGCGCACCGTCAACCGGGCGGTCAACGCGCAGGAATCCTCCGGCGCGCCGCGGCAGGTCTCCCGCCCGGCGGTGGAGGAGGAGCTGATGAGCGGCACGAATATCCGCAAGATCGCGGATAAAGTCTATCAGGAGCTGGAATCAAGGCTCCGTTCCGAGAAGATCAGGAGGGGGAAACTGTAAATGGGAAAGCTGAAAGAAGGCTTCGCGAAGGCCAAAAGCGCGGTTTCCGAAAAGATTTTCGGCCCAAAGCTCGAAAAAGCGAAAATTTTCCTGCTCAGCGCGGATCTGGACGTGACCGGCGGCCCGATCACCGTCCAGTTCAATCCCTCCGAATATCATCTCTCCAGAGGCATGCGGATGAAAGAGCACCCCGGCATCGGCAAGGACGCGGAGCAGAGGAACATCCGGCCGATCGCGGGCGGGAAGACCAAATTCGCCGTGTCCCTGTACTTTGATTTGGAAAAGGATTACGACACCGCGAGCCTCAACACATTGCGCTACTCGCTGACCGGGCCGGCAATCGGCGCCTACCCGGCCAAGGCCGGCACCCTGAGCAGGAAGGGCGCCCCGGACGCGAACAAGGACCCGGATCTGGTCATCAACAACATCATGGCCCTGACAAAGTTTGAGCCGAGCGCGCACAACCCGGAGCGCGTCGAGTTCATCTGGGGCACGCTGGATTTCATCGGCGTGGTCGAGAGCTGCAGCGCGGAATACACGATGTTTAAGCCGAGCGGCAACCCCCTGCGCGTCAAAATCGACCTCGGCATCGCGGGGGAGGAGGCGCAGATCATCAACGGCATCAAGCAGCTGCCGTTCTCCTCTCCGGACCGCACCAAGGAGCGCACGCTTCTTGAGGGGGACCAGCTCTGGATGCTCGCGGACCGGGAGTATGACGATCCCGCAATGTGGAAGGTGATCGCCGACTCAAACGACGTGCTCAACCCGAGGAAGCTCGGCGGCACCAAAAATTATATCGTCCCGTCGATCAAATAAACGAAGCCCGCCGGGAGAAAGGGGGGAACGCCCGTGAGCAGTCTGATGACCTCCAGCACGACGATCGACAGCCTGAGAAAGAAATACAATCGATTTAACGCCCCGACCATCGAGATCAAGGTCAACGGCGCCGACATCCTCGCAAAGGGCGTCGTCACGGATCTCTCCGTGGAGCTGACGGCGGGGTACGAGGCGTCCGGCGCGAGCTTCGACGTCTCCCAGCAGTACGACTTCAAGCAGTCGGATTTCAAAAAAGACGGCCCCTGCCCAAGCCTCGAGGTCGGCGCAAAAATCGAAATCTCCCTGGGCTATATCAATGTGGAAACGGTCTTCAGCGGCCTGATCTCGGAGGTTTCCCTGCGGTTTGACATGGACGAGGAGCCGCTCCTCCACGTGGAGTGCGTGGACGCCAAGGTGGCGATGATGAAAAACCAGCGCGTCGAGGTGCGGCAGGAGACGGACGTCCCCAAGCTCGTCAGCGCCCTGCTCGGCGTCGCGCCGGTCTCCAACTACATCGATACAAAAGAGGTTAAGTTTACAAAGACGGTAGAGATCCCCCTGCGCATGAATCAGGAGACGGATTACGACTACATCGTCAAGCTCGCCAAGTATATCGGCTGCGAGTTTTTCATCGTGGCGGGCACCGTCTATTTCCGGGAGAGCCCCGCCTCCTCGTCGGTCATCATGACCGTCGAGCTGACGGACGAGATCCTCTATTCCGCCAGCTTCACGATGAGCGGCGCGGGGCTTGTGGAGACGGTGCGCGTCTTGGGCATCGACCCCGCCAAGGACGAGATGATCGAGGGCAAGGCCAAGACCTCCGGCAAATTCTCCGCCGCGAGCGGCGGCAAGCAGCTGATCGGCGGCTCCGCCAAGGCGTTCTTCGACGCGTATGCCAAGACGAAGGCCGATCTGGACGGGCGCGCCAAAACCTTGCTCGCGGATTTTAACGGCAATTTTGGCAAATTGGAACTGTGTTTGCAGGGGGTCCCGGAGCTCGTCCCCGGCCGCGACATCACGCTCGACGGCTTCGCGACCAACATGAATAAGACGTTTTATATCACGAAAGTGATCCACAGACTGGACGAAGAGGGCTTCGTCACCAAGCTGGAAGCGAGGTTGAGCAGCTTATGAACGAGATCGCGGATCTGCTGGGCAACAACTCCGTCGGCAACTCCTTCTTTTCCGGTCTCGGCACGCTCCACATCGCCAAAATCAAAGATAACTCGCAGGATAAGGTCAAGGGCACCGTGGACATCACGCTCCTCTCCTACGACACCGCCGGGCAGGACATCAAGGAGGTGCCGATCCTGCGCCCCTACGCGGGCAAGGATTACGGCTTCTATTATCAGCCGGAGAAGGACGACATCGTCTTGATCGGGTTTATCGGCAGCAACATGCAAAAGCCGGTCGTTTTGGGGTGCCTCTACCCGGCCAACGCGGATTTTGTGAACCAGAGTTTTATCAAAGCGAACACCAAGCGCCATTTCAAATGGAAACAGGGCTTTGAATATACCGAGACCGACGAGGACAAAAAGCAGAGCTTCACGCTCGCCTCGCCCAAGGGGCTCACGCAGATCATCGAGGACGAGAACGAGACCATCACGCTGAAAGATAAAGACGGCAAAAATCTGCTCAAGATCGACTGCAAGGGCGGCGCCGTCGAGCTGACGGCGGACAAAAAGATCACGCTGAAGGCCGGGAAGTGCACCGTCACGATGGACGGGCAGGGCGGGTCGATCGAGATCAAGGCGGACAAGATCAGCCTCACCGCGACCCAGCAGGTCGAAATCAAGGGCAACACCGCGGTCAACCTGAGCGGCGCGCAGGCGAAGCTGGAGGGCCAGAGCATGGTGGAGATCAAATCAGGCTCCATGGTGCAGGTGAGCGGCAGCCTGATCAAACTCGGGTAGAAGCGGCAATCGGGATACGTTAGGAAAGCGGGGGAGAAAGATGGCGGACACGCGGGATTTCCTTGGCAAGGGCTTTGCCTTTCCACCGGGCGTGGACAAGGCGACCGGCCGCTTTCGGATGAGCAGGGAGGAGGAGGACATCCGGCAGTCCATCTACCTCATTCTGATGACGCGCAAGGGCGAGCGCGCGATGGAGCCGGAATTCGGCTGCTCCGTCTATAAATACATCTATGAGCTGCCGGACGACGCGTTTTTCCACCTTGTACAAAATGAGGTGATCGACGCCCTGACCAAATGGGAGCCCCGCATCACGGACATCGCGCTCGACATCGATTCCTCCGACATCCTCGGCGGGAAAGTGATTTTTCAGATCAGCTACACGGTCCGCTCGACCAACAACCCCAACAACTTGGTCTTCCCCTATTATCTCTACGAGGGCGTAGGCATCGAATAAGGCGCGGAGGAGGGAACCGCTTTGTATCAGAATTACGGGCGTCACGGCGAGCTCGAAAACTTGGCCGATTCGTATCTTCCGGAATGGCATTTTACGGAGGCGGGCCCCGATCCCGGCTCCGTGCTCGCCATGCTCATCGACGACATGCGCGGCGAGAGCGTCAAGCGCTACGGGGAGATCTTTCATAAACACAAGATCCAGTACCTCAACCTGTTCGACCGTCTCAAAGAAGAGCCGGTGGAGTCCGCCAAGAGCTATGTGCGGTTCGACCCGGTCGGGGGCTTCGCCGAGCCGGTCTTTGTGCCCAAGGGCACCCGTCTGACCGCGAGGGCGGCCGGCGGCGATCAGGAGATGGTCTACGAGACCACCCACGCGATCACCACGACCTCCGCGGAGCTCAAAGCCCTGTATTCGGTCGAAAAAGATTCCGATACGATCGTCCGCGTCTTCGGCGAGGCGGACGGCGCCGTGCCGGAGGAGGCGGTGTTTACCGCCTTCGGGCTCGAGGGCGAAAACCGCGCGGGCCACCGGCTCTGCCTCCTGTTTTCCAACGCCTTCGACCTGCTCGATCACTTCGAGCTCGGCCTGCGCCTCGCGCTGCCGGGAGGGGAGGACAAAAAGGCCTTCCGGGAGCTGATGACCGGGGCGGACGTCGCCTTCTCCTTCTTGGAGCCGGACGGCGCGGATCCCGGCCGCCCGCAAAAGAGGCCGTTCGATGAAGTTCGCTATGAGGACGACGTCATTTATCTCCGCATGGACGGCTATCAGCCGCAAAAGGTCTCCTTCGGCGGGACGGAGCGGTACGCGATCGTCGCGGATTCCGCCGTCCTCTCCGGCGTGCAGATCCGCGGCGCGGCATTGCGGTTCGGGCAGGAGGGCTTCGCGCCGGAGGAGGTCCTCAGCAACAGCGTCGCCCAGAACATCGACCGGTTTTATCCGTTCGGCAGCCCGCCGGAGCTCTTCACCGCCTGCGAGCTCGAGTGCCCGCAGGTGCTCGCAAGGAAGGGCGCCGACATCTCTATGAAATTCCGTCTCGGCTTCGACCTCTTGGAGCGCAGGGCCCCGGAGATCGAGGAAAAGACCGATTATAAGATCGTCATGAAGAAGGAGCGCGAGATCCCGAGGGCGAAGATCCCGGAGGTCTGGCCGGACTACGTGCTCATCGAGTATCTCTCCGACGCAAACGTCTGGAAGCGCCTGCTGCGGGACGAGAATTCCGCGCTGATCTTTAACGGCGCCCAGCAGGGGGACCTCGAGCTGCGCTTTCGCTGCCCGGACGATGTCAAGACTTATGAGTCCGGCCAGTGCAGGCTGCGTTTCCGGCTCAT
Source organism: Oscillospiraceae bacterium (assembly GCA_017991935.1). Classification (GTDB taxonomy): domain Bacteria; phylum Bacillota; class Clostridia; order Oscillospirales; family Ruminococcaceae; genus UMGS1668. The sequence continues at coordinate 28,075 of JAGOPP010000013.1, read as the reverse complement.
GAAAGCGGAAGGCCTTTACAGCATCCCGAGCAACCTGCACGTCCCCGTCATCGGCGGCGTCCATTTCGCCTACTCTTATTTTGAGCACCCGCTCCTGCCGGACACCGTCTATACGGAGAACAATTTCGTCCACATGGACGTCACCGACCCTCTCCGCCGCGGCGTCCAGACGCCCCTTTTCTATAACAACGAGACCGCGGACCGCGCCATGTACCTCGGCTTCAACGGCCCGATCGAGGGCAGCCCGCTGAGCCTCTATTTCGAGATGGAAAACCATCAGGACGTCCCGCTCGAGCATGCCGTGGAATACCTGTCGCCCGAGGGCTTCGTGCCCGCGCAGACCGTCGACCACACGTCGGGGATGCTCTACTCCGGGGCCATGCTGATCCTCGTCCCGTCGGACGCGGCGAGGAAGCGGCTCTTTGATTTTGACGGCTGGTGGCTGCGCGTCGTCAGCCGCGAGAAAAAGCTCGATCCCGAGTCCCTGCCGACCATACGGGGCATCCGCCGCAATCTCGCCAAAGTCGAGAACGTCCACACGGCCGAGGAGATCTATTTCATCGACGAGACGAACGGCGAGGTCGTCGTCAACCTCTCGCAAAAAAATCTGATCGGCGCGCGGGTCTACGTCAACGAGGAGAACAACGACCCGGTGGGCGACGAAAACTGGATGCTCTGGGAGCGGCGCACGCACTTTACCCAGCAGGGCCGGTGCTACGACCTCGACCCGGCCAACGGGATCGTGACCTTCGAGAAGGGCTGCTTCTCCTCCTACCCGCTGATGCGGCGCTACGCGGCCGTCAAGGTCCGGTACCAGAGCTATCAGGGCTCCGCCGCCAACGTGCCGGAAAACACAATTACCTCGCCCGCCTCGGCGCTGACGAACATCGCCTCCGCCGCGAACCCGATCCCCGCCTACGGCGGCTACGACGGCTACAACGAGGAGACCTCCGCCAAGGCGATCTCCAACATCCTGCGCACGAGGAACCGCGCGGTCTCCGAGCGGGACTATTTCGACCTGATCTCGCAGGTCTCGAGCGGCGTCAGCCAGATCAAGTGCGTCTCCGGCGTCGACCGGATGGGCGAGCCCGCCGAGGACGTCATCACGGTGGCCCTGCTGATCAACGAATTTGAAAAAGGCAGCCGCATCTTTTCCGCCATCAAGGACGAGGTCCACGAGAAACTGACCGCCGCGAGCAACATGGTGCCGCTGGGCAAGACGCTGGTGCTCTGCCAGCCGCATTTCATCAAATGCTCCGTCCGCGTCTGGCTCGCCGCCGGCGATATGGACAACATCTACGAGCTCCAGCGCCGCACGGAGGAGGACATCGGCCGCTTCCTCGACCCGCTCAAAGGCGGCTTCGACGGCCGGGGCTGGCGGATCGGCGTCCTGCCGACCGCGCGCCAGCTTCTGGCCTTCCTCAAGATGGAGCGCCCCGGCATCTCGGTCGAGCACATCGCCATGTCGGCGAAGGTCGGCTCACGCGAGTACTCCGTCGACGACGACGTCTACGGCAAGATCCATAATCCATTCGTCATGGCGATCAGCGGCAAACACATCGTCTATGTCGACATCCGCTGATCCCGCCCGCATCTAAAAGCTGTTTGAAAGGCGGTGTACCGCATTGCTGCAGGTTCCGAAGCTGGACGATCTCGATTATAAAAAGCTGTTTGAGCGCGCGCGGGGCATGATCCCGACCCTCACCGACGAGTGGACGGATTTTAACCTCAGCGACCCGGGCATCACGACGCTGCAGACGTTCGCGTGGCTTTACGACTCGCTCAACTACTACCTCGGCGCGACCGGGGACGTCCACCGGCTCAAATATTATAAGCTGCTCGGCATCTACCCGGAGCAGTCCGCCTCGCGCTGCCACATCGCCATCGACGCCGAGCCGGGCGAGGAGATCCTGCTGCCGCGGGGCGCGAAGCTCGCGGCCGGGGACGTCGTCTTTGAAACGCGGGAAACCTACCACGGCACGGCCGGGAAGCGGATCGGCATCTATAACGAGGTCGGCGGAAAAAAGACGGATCTCTCGGCCTTTGCCGGGACGGACGGCGAATTCGCGCCGGTTTTCGCCCTCGGCACGACGAACGCCGCCCTCTGCCTTGGCTTCACCTGCCCGTTTTCCGGCGCGGCGCGCATCTTTGTGGAGGCGCAGTCCGGCTCCCGCAACGCGTTCGGCGACGGGTTCTCCCTCTCCGAGACGGCGTGGGAATATTACGACGGCCGCGGGTGGAAAGCCGCGGAGCTTGTCAGGGACGAAACCTGCGGATTTCTCCGCAGCGGATACATTGATCTTCACATTCCGGGCGCGACCGGCGTCTACGGCCGCAAGGACATGCGCCGCGGCCACTACCTGCGCTGCGCGCTCCGGAAGAACGAATACGACGTCCGCCCGGCGATCGGCCGCGTGCTCGTCAACTGCGCCGAGGCCATTCAGACCGACACCTTCGCCGAGGCCCTCGAGATGGAGAGCACGGGCGGGGAGGAGCTCGCGATCGACTACGCCGTCGGGAAAAAGGACCGGATCGGCGTCTGGGTCTTTCGGGGGGACGCCTACGAGGAATACTGCGGGCCGGGGGAGCGGCGCCGCCGCTGCTCGGTCGAAGAGGGGGACCTGCTGTGGCAGCGCAAGATCCGCTTCGGCAAGCGGTTCATCCCGGAGAAGGGGACGAAAGTGCTCGTCACCATTTTAAACAGCGACGTCGAAAACGAGGTGCGCCTCGGGCAGACGGACGGCTGCGCGAACCAGACGCTCCCCTTTGACGCCGAGAACGTCTGCGACCTTCGGCTCGCCCTCTCATGGGAGGAGGGCGGCAGGACGCGCTGCCGGCTCTGGGACCGCCGCGCCGAGCTCTACCGGGCCGGCTACGACGACGAGGTCTTTTCCTACGACGGCAAGGACCGGACGGTCACCTTCGGCGACAGCATCCACGGCATGCAGCCGAAGCCGAACCGCACGGTCACGGCCGTCACCGTGCGCACCTCCCGCCTCCAAGATGGAAACGTGCTCGCCGACCGCGTCGACGAATACGCCGGGACTTCTCTCGGCTACAAGATCACGAATCCCTGCCCGGCAGAGGGCGGCGTCAGCCGCGTCACCGGCCGAGACCTCGACGAGCTGATCGAGGAGAAGCTCGGCGCGGTCACCCGCGCGGTCAACGAGCAGGATTACAAGCAGATCGTCCTCGCGACGCCCGGCCTGATGATCGACAGCGTCGCCGTGATTCCGATGAAAGAGTACTGCAAATACACAAACGAACCCTTCCGGCCCAATACCGTCTATGTGGCGGTCAAGCCGCGGACCGGCGACCCCTGCCCGGCGCTCAGCGAGACCTACCGCCGCATCATCGCGGAGTACCTCGAGAAATTCCGCCTGCTGACCACGGACATCGTCGTGATCCCGGCGCGCTACGACGCCATCGACGTCTACTGCCGGCTGGCGCTCTCCGACAAGACCGCGGCGGCGAAGGCCGAGGTGGAGGCTGCGATCCGCCGGATGGTCGACACCGTCTCGACCGGCGAATACGGCCGCAAGGTGGACTACGGACGCCTGTTCTCGGCGCTGGAGATGCTTGACTGCGTCAAAAACGTCTCCCAGCTCTCGATCGAGTACATCGGCGCCGGGGCCAGAAAGAACGACAACGGCGACATCGAGGTCTACCCGGACAGCCTGACCTACCCGCATGAGATCGGCATCGAATACGTCTGAGAAAGGGGCGCGGTTCCATGAAGCAGCCGTTAAAATATGTCAATTTCTATAAGCGCTCCCTCGTCGGCGGCGCCATGCGCGGCATGAGGCGCGACGGGGAGCTCCGCGTCGCCCTTTCGGACCCGCTCGGGAGCGGCTACTATATCACGCCGATGTTCGACACGATGGACGTCGAGTCGAGCTACAACCGCCTTGTCGTCGACGCGGAGAGCGAAGGCGTAAAGGTGGAGATCCTTGTCGGGGCGACGGATTACGGCTCCGTCTTTATCGACGACAAAGAGGTTTCCTTAGAAACGTATTTTGCGGACGGCCGCGTCCCCTATGAGGAAAAGGCGGAGGCGCTCAAGGCGCTCTCCTCGGTTCGCGCGGTCAACGAGCGGGACATTCTGCTGCACGACCTTTCCGGGCGCTATGTCTGGGTGATGGTCGCCGTGTTCCCGATGGGGGAGGGCAGCTTCGTGCTGAGCGGCCTGCGCCTCGAGTTCCCAAAATACAGCTTCACCGAGTATTTCCCGGAGGTCTATCAGGACAACGCGTTTTTCGATAAATTTATCGCGGTGTTTCAGTCGATGTATCTCGACGTCGAGCGCCGGGTGGACGACATCCCGCGGCTCCTCGATTACGAGACGACGCCGGAGGAGAACGTCGCGTATCTCGCGGACTGGCTCGGCATCGACAACCCGGGCGGCGTCTACACCGACGACCAGCTCCGCAAGCTCATCCGGGACAACGACGTCTATCAGGGCGCGAAGGGCACCCGCGCCGCGCTCGAGAAAATCATCGAGATGACGACCGGCATCCGGCCGCGCATCGTCGAGTATTTTCAGTGGAGCAAGCTGACGAAAAACGAGCCGCAGCGCGAGCTGATGGGCCACCTCTACGGCGGCACGAGCAACGATTTCTGCGTGATCCTCGACCTCACCGGCCTCGAAGCCCCGCTCCCGATCGACCGAGAGTCCCTCGAAAAGATCGTGGACAGTTACAGCGTGATCGGCACCGGCCACCGGATCGTCTTTCTGCGCAGGTGCAGCCACACGGATATGCACTGCTACCTCGACGTCAACGGCTGCCTCTCCACGCCGGAGACCGCTTCCGTGGACGGCGTGATGCTCGGCTCCCACATCACGGTGGGCTGATGAGAAAGACGCCGCTCAAAGCGGAAAAACGGGGCCCTGCGGTTTCTTTACCAAAAATAAACTTTGGGATTTCGGGGAAAAGGGCCGTTTTAGCCAGTTTCTATGGAAACGGGAACAAAATTCCGTTTCCTTTTTCTATTTTCTCCTATGGCTATTTCAAATGCTTTGTTGTATAATAGACAATCATCCCGGATGCACAAGGAGGCGCCATGATGTCCGAAATGCATAAAGGACTAAGCGGATCTTTCATTTCCGCCGCGGAGATCATGGAAAAATACGGCCTTCCCGCGCAGGAGCTGCGGGACGCGGCGGGGGAGTACGAGCGCTTTCGCGTGGTCGTTCCGCTGATCGGCGCGTTCAACACCGGCAAGAGCTCCGCCGTCAACGCACTGCTCGACACGGCCCTGCTGCCGACCGGCATCACGGCCAACACCACCGTCCCGACGGAGATCGTCTACGGGGAAAACCGCCTGACCGTCTTTCGCGGCGACGAGCGGCAGATCGTGGGGATCCACGAGCTGCGGGACCGCACGCTCGACCTAACCGGCGTCCGAATGATCCGCCTTGAGCTGGATAACCCCCGTTTGCGGGAGCTCTCCGGCGTCATGATGGTCGATATGCCGGGGCTCGATTCCGGCGTGGCGGAGCACGAAAAGGCCCTGCGCGGCTACCTGCCGAGGAGCCTCGCCTACATACTGACGTTCAGCGCCGACGAGCCCGTGGTCAAAAAAAGCGTCTCCGATTTCCTCTCCGAGCTCCGGCTGCGGGAGCTTCCGGTCTATGTCGTGCTCACGAAGTGCGACAAGGTGCCGGAGGAGACCGTCGCCCGCGCGCGAGACTATCTCGCAGAGACCATCCGGGGCCTGCTCGGCGTGGAGCACGCCGAAGTCTGCTGCATCTGGTCCAAATTTGAAAAAGACGTCTCCGGCCTGCGGGCGCTGCTTCAAAGCTTGCAGCTTCGCGCCGACGGGATCCGGGACATTCTTTATAGAGAGCGCTTTCTGCGCTTATGCCGGCCGGCGGAGGCCTACCTGCGCCAGCGCCTCGCCGGCGAGCGGCTGACCGTGTCCGAGCTGGAGGGCCGCATCCGGCAGCTTCAGGCGGGCATGGAGCTGCGAAGCGGCGAGATCGCGAAGGAGGCCGAGCGCTTCCGCTCCGAGCTCCCGGGCATCGCGGATTCCGTCCGGCAAAAGGTCTTCGCCGGCCTTCGGGAGATCAAATCTACGATGGTTTCGGAGATCCTCGCCGGAAAATACGCGTGGGCCGGCGCCGACCGCATTCTCTCCGGCATCATGGCGTCTGGCGTCGAGAGCGAGTATTCCACCGCCCTGCTGCGCCATCTCGGCGCGGTCGCGGCGATCCTGTCCGCCGATCTGGACGAGACCGAGGACGCCCCCGGCAGGGACGCCGTGGAGCTGACCGAGCGGCTTCTCGCCGAATATTCCGCCGGAAAATCCGACGTCATCGGGGAGCGCAGCGCCGCGGAGATCAACCCGCGCGAGTTCTTCGGCGACGAAAAAAGACCGGGGGAGCGGGGATTTTTCCCGCCCGCAAAACGCCAAAGCCCTCCCGCCGCGAAGCGCCCGCCGGACCCGGCCGCGAAGGCCGTGCTCGACCGCTACCTCGGGACGCGGGATATTTTTGAATGGATGCCCGCCGTGCCAATTCAGGCCACCCGCGCCGCCAAGGAACGCTTCGTCCAGAAAACCCTCGTGGAGAAGACGCTGCCGGAGATCCTCAAATACGCCTCCGACTGCGTGAGCATCGGCCTTTCGGCCGAGACGAGCCGGATCGAAGCCCTGATCGCCGACGCCGTGACAAAAGATTACCGAGCACGGGAGCGGGCGCTTTCGGACATCCGGCGGGAGAAATCCGACCGGGACGCCGAGCGTGAGCAAGCTTTGAGCATGCTCGAGGCCGATTCCGAGAGGATCGCCGAGCTGCTGGAGCGGGGAGCGCCTCGTTATTTTGACGGATGATGCGGCAAATCCTGCAAAATTGGAGCCGCTGTTCCCGGATTTCGACATCCCGTTCTGACGGATTTTCGGAGGGAAGGGGGAAGAAGCCATGCCATATTTTAACGCGGAGACGGTCGTCCGGCAGCTCGAGAGTTTCTCGGCGCGTCAGGACGAAGTTTTTAGGGAGCTTTCTTCCTACGCGGACTGCGCCGATCTCATGGCGGTCCGGGCGCTCTGCGAGAATTTCCGCAAAAAGGCCGGCGACTTTTTCCGCGCCAACCGGAAATACAATCTCGCGGTCATCGGCCAAGTCAAGGCGGGCAAGACCTCCTTTCTCAACACGCTGCTCTTCGAGGGCAAGGACGTCCTGCCCAAGGACTCCATGCCCAAGACTGCGGCGCTGACCCGCGTCGAATACGCGGAAAAAAACGAAATCGAAATCGAGTTTTATTCGCCGGAGGACTGGGTCTGGCTCAAGCGCCTCGCCTCCTCCAAAGAGGAAAGCGACCGCGCGAGGGCGGCCCGCGAGACCATCCGCGCGGCGGAAACCTCCGGGCTCCCGGTCTCGGACCTGCTTTTCGGCGGAACAAAGCTCGAAACTTTTAAACATATTGAAGAGACGACCGGCCGGATGAATGAGTTTGTCGGCCAAAACGGCGCGTATACGCCGCTTGTCAAGGCCGCGACCATCCGGCTGCATCTGGAGCCGCTCAAGGGTATCTCCGTCGTCGACACGCCCGGCCTCAACGACCCGATCCCGTCCCGCACGGAGCGGACGCGGGAATTCATCGAGACCTGCGACGCGGCGTTTTTTCTTTCGCGGGCGAGTTATTTCCTCGACCAAAACGACATGGACCTGCTGACGGAGATCCTGCCGCAGAAGGGCGTGCGCCGCTTGGCGCTCGTCGCGAGCCAGTTCGACAGCGCGCTTTTAGACCTCCTTTGCGACTACGGGAGCATGGACGAGGCGATCGCCGCCGCGAAATCGGAGCTTCGCCGCCATGCGGAAAAAAGCGTCGAGGACGCGGTGCTCGCGTTCCGGCGGGCGGGCGCTTCGGCCAATATCATAGACGTCGTGCGGCAGTGCCGGGAGCCGGTTTTCCTCTCCGCGATGGCGGAGGATCTCTCCCGGCGCCCCAAAGAAAAAGATACCGAGCAGCAGGCCGTCGTCCGCCGCCATCTCGAATATTTCGGCCCGCTTACGGCCGCTGATCTGCGCCGCATCGGGAATATGGACGAACTGCGCTCCATTTTTAACGGGATGCTCTCCGAGCGGGAGGAGCTGCTGCGGCGGAAGGCCGCGTCGATGGCCTCCGTCGGGGCGGCCGATCTAAACGGCGAGCTCCGGCGGCTCCGCGCCTGTGCGGAACGGGAGATCTCGCAGGGCCTGCGGGCGCAAAAGGAGAGGGCCGAGGCGGAAATTTTCGCCGGCGCGGAGGAGACGAACCGTTTCCGCGACGCCGTGGGCGCGGCCTACGCGGACTACCGCTCCCGGCTCGACGACCGGCTGCTGCTCGCCTCGGAGAAGCTCCGGAGTTTTGAGAAACAGGCCCCGGCCGCCGCCGTCAAGCAGGCGGTGGAGGTAAGGACCGAGGAGACGCTCGTCGACGACACGGTCGTTTATAAGCCTTGGACATGGGGAAAAAAGCACGTCGAGTTTGAGAGCAGCGAGCGGCGGTACAGCTATATGGATTCCGCGGACGCCGCGGAGAGCCTGCGGCAGGCCGCCGCGGCCGCCAAGCTCCTGCACGACCATGTGTTTTTGATATTTGAGGAGAGGGCCCGCCTCTGTAACGCGCTGATGCGCGCGGCGGCCGACGCCTTCTCCGGGGAGCGCTTTTCGGCAAACCGGGAGGGATTTCCGGCCGGCCGCGAGCGCGTTCCAATAGACCGGGAACAGATCGCGAGGTGGGTCAAGATCGCCGAGAGCCGCATCGTCCTTCCGAAGGCGGAGATCGACCCCTCGCCGTATATCGCGGCGATCGAGACGAAATATCCGGGGCAGATCCGCTCGGAGCGGCACCTCGAGGAGCTAAAAAAAGACGCGCAGGAGCGGATGACGCTGCTTGTCGACGAGGCGATCCGGAAGCTCCGGGAGTCCGCCGCCGTCTTTCTTGAGAGCGTCGCCTGCTCCGAGAGCCGCTTCGAGAGCCTCGCGCTGGCGGGCCGTTCCAAAGAGACGGCCGCCTGCCGGAACGCGCTCGCCGAGGCGGAGCGGGCGATCTCCCGCAGAAAAGAATACTTAGAGGTCATTGACGCCAATATTTCAGAGTAAAGGAGAGAGACAGCATGGCTATCCCGTTTAACCGTGAGAAAGAACTCGCGGACGCCGGCTTCTATCCGGCCATCCCCGGCGCGTACAACATCCCCTCATTCCCGACGAGGCGGTTTGGCACGCCGATCACGCCCAAGGAGAACGTCTTCCGCATTCTCCGCGGCGAAAAGCCCGAGTGGCTGCCGAACCTATCCACGGACTTCAATTTCATCCAGCCCGCTGTCATGCCGGACGCGTACGCCCGCAACAACGGCGGTTTCGACTGGTTCGGCATCGAGTGGCAGTACGACCCCGCCAACGCCGCCGCGATGGTCAAACCGGGCACCCGCCGCCTCTCCGAGGTGAAAAATTGGAAGGAGGAGCTCGTCTTCCCGGATCTTTCAGCGATCGACTGGCAAAAGGATTATGATGAAAATTATAAGGGCCTCCTCGCCCCGGAGCGCGCGACGTGCTTCGCGATCGTCAACGGCTATCTCGAGCGGCTCGCCGACCTCTCCGGCTACGAAAACGCCCTGTGCGCCTATCTGGAGGAGCCGGAGGTCGTCGCGGAGCTCTACGACCGCTTCGACGAGTTTCACATCGCCCTGATCCGGATCGCGCGGGAGATCTACCACGCCGACATCGTCACGTTCCACGACGACCTCGGCACCCAGAGAAGCTCCTTCCTGTCGCCGGAGCTGTGCCGGGAGATTTTGCTCCCGCACTACAAAAAAGTCGCGGCCGCGGCGCACGAGCTCGGGCTGATCATCAATTTCCACTCCTGCGGGGCCGTCTCCAACATGATCGACATCATGATCGACGCCGGATTCGATTCTTGGGAGGGGCAGGACGCCTGCAACGACAAGCTCGCCCTCATGGAAAAATACGGCGACAGGCTCGTCCAGTTCTCCATCTGCATCCCGGACCCGTCCACGCCGGACGAGGAGCTCAAAGAATATCTGTTCCAGATGGTCCACGGGATCGGCGCGAGCGGGCGGTACATCACATGGTTCGCGGATCTGAACCCCGCCCGGGGCTTCGATTCCTCCGAATATCTCTACGTCGAAAGCCGCAAGCTCCTCGGCGGCGAGGGGTAAACGCATTTTTTCCGGGTCATAATCCGGAGGGGAAGGCCACGGCCGCCCGGCCCGTTTTGCCGCCGCCGCGGGGCTTTCCTCTCCGTTTTCCGACATCCCGTTTTTGCGGGAACGATCATAAATCCGGGTGGTGATGGGCATGGAAGAGAATCCGGCGCGGAAGGTCGCCCTGACCGGGATGCTGCTCGCGCTCGCCGTCGCCCTGTCCTTTTTGGAGAGCCTGCTGCCCGTGACCGCCATGCTGCCGGCCGGCGTCAAGCTCGGCCTCTCCAACGTCGCCACCATGTACGCGCTGTTTTTTCTCGGCAAAAGGGAGGCCTTCGCGGTCGCCGCGGGGAAATCCCTTTTCGTCCTTATCACGAGGGCGCCCGTCGCGGCGCTGCTGTCCCTCTGCGGCGGCATGCTGTCCATCCCCGCGATGCTGCTGGCGCTGCGGCGGAAGGACGCCTCGTATCTGCTCATCAGCACGGCCGGGGCGGTGGCCCACAACGTCGGCCAGCTCTGCGCCTCCGTCTTCGTCATCGGCTCCGCGCTTACCTTCTGGTATCTGCCGGTGCTCGCCCTCTCCGGGGCCGTTATGGGCGCGCTCACCGGCGTCTTACTCAAGACGCTCATGCCCGCGCTCCGGAGGATTCATTTCATTTCCTAAGTAAGTTCTTATATAAGGAGGAGTCTCTTTTGCAGGAATTCGGAAAACACCTGAGTGGCGTCAAAGTGCCGCACAACAAGCATACTTCCGCCTGCGCGACGGAGGAACTGCCTGTTCCGGCCAGAGTGGTCATCCCGATGGCGCAAAGCATCGGGGCGGCCTGCGCGCCGCTCGTAAAGAAGGGCGACGCCGTAAAAGTCGGGCAAAAGATCGGCGATTCGGAGGCGTTTTTCAGTGTGCCGGTGCATTCGAGCGTATCGGGCACGGTCGCTTCCGTCGATGATTTCGTCACGGCTTTGGGCGCCGTTTGTCAGGCCGTCGTCATTGATACCGACGGGGAACAGTCTGTTTCCGAGGAGGTCAAAATTCCGGAATATGAAGGGAAAGAGGAGTTTTTGCACGAGGTCCGCAGCTCGGGGCTGGTCGGCCTCGGCGGGGCCGCGTTTCCCACCTTCATCAAACTGAACCCGAAAAATCCGGATGAGGTCGACACCCTCATCGTCAACGCCGCGGAGTGCGAGCCGTATATCACCTCGGATCTCCGCGCTATATTAGAGGATACGGAGCTGCTGCTCGCCGGCATCGACCGCATCGCCAAAGAGATCGGCTTTAAGAAGGTCATCATCGGGATCGAGGACAACAAGCCCGAGGCCGTCGCCGCGCTGAAACCTCACTGCAACGACCGGCTCTCCCTGTGCGTGCTGCCCTCCAAATACCCGAAGGGCGGCGAAAAAGTGCTGATCTACGAGGCGACCAAAAAGATCGTCGCCGAGGGGATGCTCCCGGCGGATGTCGGCGTCATCGTGATGAACGTCGCGTCCGTCGTCGCGCTGGAGACCTATTTTGAAACGGGGATGCCGCTTGTCAATAAGCGCGTCACCGTCGACGGCGGGGCCGTGGCCGAGCCCAAAAACGTCCGCGCGCCGATCGGCACGAGATATTCCGATCTGATCGCGTTCTGCGGCGGCTACAAAGAGGCCCCGGCCAAGATCCTGCAGGGCGGCCCGATGATGGGCATCGCCGTGCCGGACGACGGCCAGCCCCTGTTAAAAAACAACAACGCCGTGCTCGCCCTGACCGCGAAGGAGTGCGAGACGCCGGAGGCGAGCCCCTGCATCCGCTGCGGCAGATGCATGCGGGCCTGCCCGTTCGCGCTGATGCCCGCCGCCATCGACCGGGCCGTGCGCAACCGGGACGCCGCGCGGCTCAAGGCGCTCAAGGTCAACCTCTGCATGGAATGCGGCTGCTGCTCGTACGTCTGCCCGGCGTCGAGGCCGCTCGTCCAGCAAAACAAGCTCGGAAAACAAATTTTAAGGAACGGGGAGGGGAAATAACATGGATCGTCTGGTTGTCACCAGTTCCCCGCATACGCGCAGCGGCGAGACCACAAGGTCGATCATGCTGAAAGTCCTGATCGCGCTCGCCCCGGCGGGGGCCTTCTCCGTCTATTTCTTCGGGATGCGGGCGCTCTACCTGATCCTGATCTGCGCCATCTGCAGCCCGCTGTTCGAGATGCTCTGGTGCTGGCTCGTCAAGCGCCCCGATTCGACCGGGGACCTCTCCGCGGTCGTCACGGGCGTGCTGCTCGCCTACAACCTGCCGGTCTCCATGCCGATCTGGGAGGCCGTGGTGGGCTGCCTCTTCGCCATCATCGTCATTAAAGAATTCTTCGGCGGCATCGGCCAGAACTTCATGAATCCGGCCATCGGGGGCAGGGTGTTCCTGCTGATCTCCTTTGCGACGCGCATGACCGACTGGAGGGTCTACGAGGGCTCCAAGGCCGCCGGGTATCTCGACGCGGTCTCCTCCGCGACGCCGCTGAAAACCGAAACGGCAGATTTCTTCGACCTGCTCCTCGGCAGGACCGGCGGCTCCCTCGGCGAGACTTGCGCGCTCATCCTGATCGCCGGCGGCATCCTGCTGGTCGCGCTGAAGGTTATTTCCCCGGTCATCCCGCTTACATATATCGGCACGGTGGCCGCCGTGGCCTACCTCTGCGGCGAAAACCCGGCCTATCATATTTTCGCGGGCGGCCTCTTGCTCGGCGCGATCTTTATGGCCACCGATTACGTCACCTCGCCGGCCACCGGCAAGGGCAAATTCATCTACGCCGTCGGCTGCGGCGTCATCACGATGCTGATCCGCGTCTACGGCAGCTATCCGGAGGGCGTCTCGTTCGCCATCCTCCTGATGAACATCGTGACGCCGCTGATCGACCGCATGACCGAGACAAAGCCCTTCGGCGCGCTGGTTCCCGCGAAAGGGGGCGACGCCAAATGAGCAAAAAGGAATTTCTGAGGCCCATCGTGGTGCTGAGCGTCATCTGCGTCATCACCGTGGCGGCGCTGGCCGCGACCTACCAGTTTACGCTGCCGTATATCGAGGCCGCGAACGCCAACGCCGCGGCCGAAGCCATGAAAGAGGTCTTTCCGGCACAGGCGGCGGGCGCTTCGGAGATCACGTTTGAGGAGGGCGACCCCGCCAAGATCGAGGAAGGCGGCGGCGTCCTCGCCTACAGCCTTGTCTATAATGAAAGCCACGAGCTTGCCGGCGCGGTCGTCACCGTCGGCACAAAGGGATACGGCGGGACCGTCAAGATGATGGTCGGCGTCGGGATGGACGGGGCCGTCACGGGCGTGACCGTCCTCGAGCACGCGGAGACGCAGGGCCTCGGCTCCAAAGCCACGGTCCCGGAATACCTCAAACAATACATCGGCATGAAATCCGCCGAGCCGGATCTCATCAGCGGGGCGACCATCACCTCGACCGCGATCAAAAACGGGGTGCGGGCCGCGCTCGACTTTTTCGGAAACACAGTGGGAGGTGAGGGCTGATGAGCAACTGGAAGACATTTACGAACGGGATCATCCGGGAAAACCCGACGCTGGTCCTCGTTCTCGGCACCTGCCCGACCATCGCCGTCACCACGATGGTCGCCAACGGCATCGGCATGGGCATCGCGGCGGCGTTTGTGCTGATCTGCTCCAACGTCGTGATCTCCATGCTTAGAAAGATCATCCCGGACACCGTGCGCATCCCGTGCTATATCATTGTGATCGCCGGGTTTGTGACGATCGTCCAGTTTATCGTGCAGGCGTTCGCGCCGGCGCTCAACGACGCCTTGGGCGTCTTTCTGCCGCTGATCGTCGTCAACTGCATCATCCTCGGCCGCGCCGAGATGTTTGCCAACAAAAACGGCGTGCTCGCCTCCGCGCTGGACGGCTTGGGCATGGGGATCGGCTTTACGCTCGCGCTCATTCTGATGAGTACGGTGCGAGAGATCCTCGGCGCCGGGACTTGGCTCGGCATCCGGGTGCTGCCGGAGTCGGTGGACCCGATCGCCGTGTTCGGGCTCGCGCCGGGCGGCTTTTTCGTCTTCGGCCTGCTGGTCGCCGCGGTGGCCATTATCACAAAGGGCAAGGTCAGCCATAAAGAGGCCTCCGGCTGCACGGCCTGCCCGTTCGCCGGCCAGTGCGTGAAAGCTTCGGAAGGGGGCGCGAAGTGATGGCAAAAGAATATTTAGCCCTGATCCTCGGCTGCATCCTCGTCAACAACGTCGTGCTCGCGCAGTTTATGGGCATCTGCCCGTTCCTCGGCGTCTCCAGAAAGATGGATTCCGCGGTGGGCATGGGGATCGCGGTCACGTTCGTGCTCGTGATGGCGACCGCCGCGACGTGGCCCTTCCAGATGTATCTGCTGGTGCCCAGAGGCATGGGCTATCTGGAGACGCTCTCCTTCATCCTGATCATCGCGGCGCTCGTGCAGCTCGTGGAGATCATCATGAAAAAATACACGCCGGCCCTGCATCGGCAGCTCGGCGTCTACCTGCCGCTGATCACGACGAACTGCGCGGTCCTCGGCATCACGCTGACGAATATTGATAAGAGCTACGGCTACGTTCAGTCGCTGGTCAACGCGTTCGGCACCGGCCTCGGCTTCCTGCTGGCGATGATCCTGTTTAACGGTGTGCGTTCGAGAATCGACAGCGCCGAGGGGATCCCGGACGCCCTCAAGGGCATCCCGTCCGCGCTGATCGCCGCCTCGCTGGTTTCGATGGGCTTTATGGGATTCGCCGGCCTGATCGAAGGCATTTTCGGTTGAGGGGGGCGCGAAGAAGATGTTAAATGATTATTTACTTCCTGTTTTGGTGGTCGGCGGAACCGGCCTGTTCAGCGGCGTGATGCTTTCCGTCGCGGCAAAATACATGAGCGTCAAAAAAGACGACCGCTTCGATAAGGTCCGCGAGTGCCTGCCCGGCGCGAACTGCGGCGGCTGCGGATTCGCCGGATGCGACGACTACGCGCAGAAGATCTTGGAGGGCGCGCCCTGCAACCTGTGCAACCCGGGCGGCGCGGAGACGGTCGCGAGGCTCGCCGCCGTCATGGGCGTCGCCGCGGAGGAATTTGTCCCGGTGTACGCCGTCGTCCACTGCGGAAAGGACTGCGAGCGCACGGCCGTCGCCATGGAGTATCACGGCGTCCCGAGCTGCGAGGCCGCGGCCGGGTATTTCGGCGGGAAATACAGCTGCAAATACGCCTGCCTCGGCTACGGCGACTGCGTGCTCGCGTGCGAGTACGACGCCATCCATGTGGTCAACGGCACCGCGGCGGTCGACAAATCCAAATGTTCGGGCTGCGGCAAATGCGTCAAAACCTGCCCGAAACATATCATCGAGCTGATCCCGTGCGCAAAGAATTATTACGTCGCCTGCTCGAGCAAGGACAAGGGCCCGGTGACGCATAAAAACTGCCCGACCGGCTGCATCGCCTGCAAAAAGTGCGAGAAGGCCTGCCCGACGGGCGCCATCACCATCGAGGATTTCCTCTCCCGGATCGATTACTCCAAATGCATCAGCTGCGGCAAGTGCATGGAGGTCTGCCCAACCGGCACCATCCGCAACTGCTTCACGGCGGTCCCGGCGGAAGTGATGGAAGCCGCCGCGCGGGAGGAAAAACCGGTCGAGCCGCCCGTCGCCCCGGAGGGGAAGACGGTGGACCCGCCCGAGGAGGGCTGACGGCCCGCCTAAGACATAGAAGAAGCGCCCCGCCCGATCTGTTTCGGGCGGGGCGCTTCTTTTGACGTGAATAAGGTTTTCGGCATCTTTGAATGCTGGTTGAAAAAAGCCGCAGAAACAGAGCAGGGGCCCCCGGAAGCCGCCGACGGCCGGGGCCTAAGAAATCTTCCTAAGCTCCAATTTTCCGCCGCCGGCCGGAAATCCTCCGATCGGAAAGCCGCCGAACGGAAAATCGTCGGCCGGGACAAAACCCCCGCAGTCCGCCATGGTCAGGAGGCGAAGAGATCCCCAAATTCGTCGTAATCCCCGTAGTCCCCGAACGGGAACTCGGCGGCCCCGGGTTGGGCGTCGGGTTCGGCGTCCGTCAGCGTCTGGCAGTAGGCTAAAATCTGATCGGAGAGCGCGGAGAGCGTCTCCGGGTCAAACGGGTCGCCCAACTCCTCCCGCTCCAGAATCTCCAAAAACCCCTCGTCGGTTTCGCGGTCAAGGATCTCCTCGTAGATCTCCGCCGCGCCCTCCCCGTCCTCCAAAGAGAGGAAGAAGATCTCGGCGGAGGGGACCATGGAGGCGGCGTAGCTGATGTAGTAAAAGGGGGACTCGAACGTGTGGGTGATGAACACCCATTCCTCCGGGCTGTAACGGTAGACGGCGGAGAGGCCGTAATCCGCCGCGAGCCGGTAATAAAGGGCGTTGATCTCCGGGAGCGTCAGATCCGGATTCTCGTAGAGCCGCTGCTGGAACTCATCCTCCATGCAGCCGGAGAGGATCGCGTGCAGGACGCCCAGCATCTCCTCCATCCGCGCGGCGTCGGCGGTGCCGTCCTCAAAGATGTCGTCGTAGTCGTTTGTAAACAGCAGCTCCAGCGTCTGGGAGTCGATTTCGGCGATGTCCGTGGAGTCGGGGGTGTCCCAGCCGTAAGTGTCCCGGTTATAATAGGAGGCGTAATGCCCGAGCTCGTGCGTGAATCCGGAGACGGAATCCCAGTCCCCGTCCCAGTTGTCAAACAGGAACGGAGCGCCGTAGGAGGTGAAATAGGTGGTGAACCCGCCGGAGAGCTTCGTGTCGGACGGCTCGATGTCGTAGAGCCCGCAGGTCAGCATATAGTTCATTGCCCCGGAGATCTTGGGGGAGAGCGACTGGGCGCAGTCGTAGATTTTGGGCAGCATGTCGCCCGCGTCGTATTCGCCGGAGTAGAGCGCGTAATAGTCGGTGTGAAAGGAGAGCTCGTAGACCTCCTCGTACAGCGGCGCGATGTAGGTCTTGGCCGCCTCTTGAAACGCCTCGGCGTCCTCGGGCGAATAGTCCCGCCCGTGCAGTTCGTAGGCATAATCCGCGTAGCTCCCGTAGCCCAGCTTCTCCGCGATCTCGTTGCGGACGCCGACGAGCTGCTTGAAGATCACGCCCGCTTTCTCGTTGGTCGCCGCGCAGATCGCGTCGTAGACGATATAATATTCCTCGTCGCCGAGGCCCGCGCCGTAGCTTTGCAAGTCGTCCATTGTCCATTGCCGGCCGTCCACGGTGACGGAGGTGTCCTCGACCGCCACGTCGTACTCCTCGATGAGCTCGGCCTCCCGCAGGCTCAGCTCCACGATCTGATCGGAGTTGAACTTCGCGTACTGGAGGCAGGACTCGAAGTAGTCGCCGCCCCAGAGGTCCCGCAGGACCTGCTCGTATTCCGTCCCGACCGTCGCGGCGATCATATCGTTGAATTCCGTGTCGAGCCGGTTGCAGGATTCCACCATCAGCAGATACTCCTGCTGATAATAGGAGTCCGTGTAGTCGAGGCTCGTGTAGACGTCAAGCAGACTGTACATCGTGAGCATGCCGTTGAGCTTTTCAAGGATCGCCGCCCCGTAGGCGGAGAAATCCTTGGAGCTCCCGCCGTTTTCGATCAAATCCGTCGCGGCGGCGATCTCCTCCGAGATCGCCGCAAAATCCGGCCGCGCGTATTCGTAATCGCAAAAGTGCGTGTCGGCGTGAAACCTGCCGGACAGGTCGGAATCCGGGGCCCAAGGGTCGCCCTGCCACGCCTCCCCCTCGGAATACGGCTCCTCTTTGGAGACTTCCGTCCGCTCCGCCTCGTATTTAAAGAAATTGACGACCGCGAGCGCGCCGAGGATCACGATGCCGATCACCACGACCGTCATCGAGATCAAAATAAAAATCAGCAGTCCTCTGCCGCCGGAGCCCGGTTTTTTTTTCATTTCCGGGGCCGGCACCGCGGGGCGGGGGGACATGGGCGCGAAGGATTCCGATCCGGAGGCTTCCGCCGGGGCCGGCGCGCCGCAGCTCTTGCAGAAGCGGTCGTCCGCCGTCAGCGTCCCGCCGCAGTTGGGGCAGCAGACGGGCGAGGGGGCGGCGGGGGAATCCGTCTCCCGATCCGGCAGCGCGCCCCCGCAGTTGGGGCAAAACTGATAGGCGTCGTCGGATTCGGTTTTGCAGTTCGGGCAGATTTTCGGCATAGCGTCCTCCGGAAAAATAAGATAATTTTATTATAGGATAGATCGCGAAAATAGCAAGTTGCAAACGCGGTCGATTTTCGATATAATACCCGAGAAGCGGCTATTATATAAACTCTAAACGGCCCGCCTACGGCGGCGGCCGATGGCCCCGCAAATGCGTTGCGGTTGCGGGGCCATGATAAACATTTTTGTGAGAAAGGGGCGTGCGCCGGGATGATTGTGGATCTTGCGGGCATCGGCCGCAGTTTCGGCGCAAGGGAAGTCCTGCGGGACGTCACATTCCGCGTCGAGGAGGGCGACCGCATCGGCCTGATCGGGGAAAACGGCGCGGGAAAATCGACGCTCCTTAACATTATAAGCGGGGATCTCGAGCCCGACTGCGGCATGATCTCCCGCGCGGAGGGCAAAAAGATCGGCTTTCTGTGTCAGGACAGCGGCCTTGTCGGGCAAAACACCATCTTGGACGAGCTGCGGCGGGTGTTTGAGCGCGAGTATGCCGTGGAGGCCGCCCTGCGCGAGCATGAGCACGCCATCGCCGCCGCGGAGCACGGCTCCGCCGCCTATCGCGCGCTCGCCGCGGAATATGAGGCGCTCAAGAGCGAGTACGAATCCGCCGGCGGGTATCAGATCGAGGTCAAGATCCGCACAATCCTGACCGGCATGGGCTTTTCGGAATTCGACCCGGAGACCCGGATCGAGAGCCTTTCGGGCGGCGAGCGCACCCGCCTTGCCTTGGCCAAATTATTATTGGAAGAACCGGACCTTTTGATGCTGGATGAACCTACCAACCACCTCGATTTTCGGATGCTGGAATGGCTCGAGGAGTATCTTTCCGGCTACAAGGGCGCGATTCTCGCCGTCTCGCACGACCGGTACTTTCTGGAAAAGACCGTCAAAACGATTTTTGAGCTCGAAGACCGGACCGTGATCCGCTATCCCGCCGGCTACACAAAATACCTCGACCTGCGGGACGCGCGGCTTTCGCGCCAGCAAAAGGAATATGACCGCCAGATGCGCGAGATCGCGGGCCTCGAGGATTTTATCGCGAAGAATAAGGCCCGCGCCTCCACCACGAACCGCGCCCAGAGCAGGGAGAAGGAGCTCGACCGGATGGAGAAGGTCGGGCGGCCGGTTCCGCCGGAAAAGCCGCCGAAGTTTTCGTTCCCGTTCGAGCGCGACCCGGTCAAGGACGTGCTGATCGTCGAAAAACTCGAGCTCTCCGCCGGCTCCGGCGAGGACGAAAAGCTGCTCTGCCCGGAGATCAACCTTGCGATCCGCAGAGGCGAAAAGGTCGCCCTTGTCGGGCGAAACGGCGTGGGAAAGAGCACCCTGCTCAAGACACTGCAAGGCATCGCGCCGAAGAAAAAGGGGATCATCGAGTGGGGCCGCAACGTCAAAATCGGCTACTATGATCAAAACAACGCCACCCTGCATGAAGGCGACACGGCGCTCGAGGAGCTCTGGGACCGCTATCCGCGCAGCGACGAGCTGACGCTGCGCTCGGCGCTGGGCCGCGTGCGGCTCACCGGGGAGAGCGCTTTTAAAAAGATCGCGGTGCTCAGCGGCGGCGAGCGGGCGAGGCTCTCCTTCGCGGCGCTGTCCCTCTCCGGCGCCAACGTCCTCGTGCTCGATGAGCCGACAAACCACATGGACATCCCCTGCAAGGAGGCGCTCGAGCATGCCCTGCGGGAATATCCGGGCACCATCCTGATGGTGAGCCACGACCGCTACCTGCTCAACCATGTGCCGACGCGCATCGTCGAGATGTTTCCCGACTCCATGGCGAGCTACGAGGGCGTCTACGACGACTACCTCGCGAAGCGGCAGGAGGCGGAGCCGGACCGGAAACCGAAGAAAGAGCCGAGCCAGAGCGAAAATCATGCCGCGTTTTACCGCACGAAGCAGCAAAAGAGCGAGGAGGCGAAGCGCCGCGCCGCGATTAAGCGGGCGGAGGACGCGATCGCCGCGGCGGACCTGCGTCTCGCCGAGATCGCGTCCCTGATGGCAGAGCCGGAGACGGCCGCCGACTATGTCCGAATGAGCGAGCTCTGCGCCGAGATGGAGGAGCTCAAAAAAAGCGAGGCCGCGTGGATGGACGAATGGGCCGCATGGATGGAGGAAGACGAATGACCGAACCGCTGATCTGCCTTGGAATCGCGTTCGCGCTGGGGATCGCGGGCTCCGCGACCTCCCGGCAGGCGAAGCGCCGGGCCAGCAGGCCCCTGTTAAACCTGTCGATCGCGCTTGCGGCGCTCTGCGCGCTCGCGATCGTCGCCGCGGTGGTTTTTTTGTGCATAAAAAGATAAAAAAACGACGCCCCGCCGGGAGGATGCTTTCCTTCCGGCGGGGTTTCTTCCGGCGCAAATTGTCAAAATTCCTTGACAAAAGGAAGGTTTTGCATAATAATATATTTTATCTAATTATATTTATATTATCTGTGGGAAATTCTGTGAGGAAAACCAATGATCATCGTCGGGTACTTGGCATTTCTGCTTTTCTTACTGAATGATTATAACGACCTCCGCCTGCGCTACAAAGCGCTGGGGGCCTGTTTTCCTGCGGGCGTCGCGCTGCTGACTTACGCGGTCGTGAGCGATCTCGACTTTTCTTTGGTGTTTCAGAGCGCGAGGGGGATCCAGTCGGCCGTGTTCGCGGCGATTTTTACCGGTTTGCTGATGTACGCGCTGGTCTTCGCTCTGCCGGTCAAAAAATCCTATTTTGCCGCCGGAGAGCAGAAGCCCGTCAGCCGCGGCGGGCTATACGCGCTGTGCCGGCACCCGGGCGTGCCGATTTTTTGGCTCATCATGCTGTCCCTCTGGTACGGCTGCGGGCTGCCCGCCTCGGCCGCGCTGCTCTATTCCGCGCTCGACCTTGCCCTCGCGGTGTATGAGGACAAATACGTCTTCCCGGAAACGCTCACCGATTATCGGATCTATAAAGCGCAGGTCCCGTTCCTGATCCCCGATTTCCATAGAAAAAGCGAAGGCTCCATGGATTACCGGATCCACGAGGCGGCCGGCAACGCGATGAATTTTCAGGACAAGCTCCATGAGAACGGCCGGCAAAAAGTGTGGTCGGAGTACTGCGGGTTTTTGGACCTTTCGATTGAGGAATACATGTTTATTCAAAAGCGCCTGATGAGCGAGCAGATCGCCTGCTGGTGCGAATCCGGGCTCGGCAGATCGCTGCTCGACGGCCGGGCGCCGGAGAGCATCGACGAGTTCCGGGATCTGTTCCCGCTGACGAGCTATAAAGATTACGCGGAGATCCTGCTCGCGAAGGACGCCGAGAAGCTGCCTGCCAAGCCCATCGTCTGGATCCAGACCACGTGGGAGGGCGGGATCCGGCCGATCAAGGTCGCGCCCTATACGCGCGAGATGCTCAACACCTACCGCCGCAACATCGTGGCGGTGGCGCTGCTCGCCTCCTGCCGCAAGCTCGGCGAGTTCACGGTCGAGAGCGGGGACTGCTGCCTCTACGGCGGCGCGCCGCTGCCCTATATCACGGGGCTCCTGCCCTCCGTGCTCGACGAGGAGATCCGGATGAGATGGCTGCCGGACACCAACGAGAATTCCGGCCTGAGCTTCGGGAGCAGGATCAAAAAGGGCTTTTCGATGGGCCTGCGCTACGGAGTGGATTATTTCTTCGCCATCAGCAGCGTCGCCGAGTATATCACCGAGAATTTCTCCAAGATGGGGAAGTCCAAACGGGGCGGCCCCAAGGCGCAATATTCCCTCAGAACCGCGTGGCGCTACCTCAAGGCAAAATATGTTTGCAGCCGGGAGAACCGCGAGATGCGCCCCGGGGATATTTTTAAGCTGAAGGGGTTCGTCGCCACCGGCACGGACGCCCGGTTTTACAAACAGCGGCTGGCCGACGCGTGGGGGGTTATGCCCATCGAGATCGCCGCGGGGACGGAGTCCACCTGCCTCGCCTCGGAGACCTGCGAGCAGAGAGGCATGGTCTTCTTTCCGGACGCCTGCTTCTATGAGTTTATCCCGGAGGACGAGATGCGCCGGAGCTTTGACGATCCGGATTATGTGCCGCGCACCTGCCTGATGGACGAGGCGCGGACGGGCGTCAGCTACGAGCTTGTAATCAGCGTATTGCACGGCGGGGCTTTCATGCGCTACCGCATCGGCGACGTCTACCGCTGCCTCAGCGCCGAGGAGGGTGAGCTGCCCCACTTCACCTATGTCGACCGAGTGCCGACGGTAATCGACATCGCCGGCTTCACCCGGATCACGGAGTTTTCCATCAACGAGGTGATCCGCATGTCGGGCCTCACCGGGATCTCCGACTGGTTTGCCCGGAAGGAATACGACGGGAACACGCCGTTCATGCATATGTATCTGGAGATGAGGCCGGACGCGAGCATCAAAGAGGCGGACGTCCTTGCCGAGCACCTGACGGTCTATTTTAAACATTTTGACAGCGATTACAGCGACCTAAAGAAGATGCTGAATATCGAGCCGCTGCAAATTACCATTCTGCCGGCCGGGACGATGGAAGCCTTCCGGCAAGCGACGGGGAAGCCGGTCGGCCGCATCAATCCAAACCCGGCGGATGTGACGCAGATCAAAAAGATCGCGTCGAAGTCCCGATCGGAAAGCAATGAGAAAGAGGGGAAAGCCGTATGAACAACGTCCCGTATTTATGGGTGAATCTCATTGCGCTTTGCTGCTACACCGTCCTTTTCACCGTGTTTCTCGCGGCCAAAAAGACGCCGGAGATCCATAGCATGATCATGGTCCTCGGCGGCTTTTTCCTGTGGACGGCGGGCTCGGTCATGATGCGTCTGCGGGTCTATCCGGGCATCGAGGTGTGGTTCTATGTCTCCCTCATGTCGCTGTTCGCCTTGGCGGACCTGTTATATATTTTCGTGTGCAATTTCACAAGGGAAAAAGGCTACCTGCTCAAGGTCGTCTGGTCGGCGGGCACGGCGGTCATGCTGGGCTTTACCGCGACGGGCATGTTTCTCAAGCCGCCGTCCGCGGAGACGCTCCCGAGCGGAGACGTCGTCTTCCATTACACGATGGACTGGAAGATCGCCATCCCGTCGGTTTTCATCATGTGCATCGTCGCCTCCATCGTGAAAATTTTTATCGACGTCATCCATCACAAAGGGATGCACACGCCGGGCGTGATTTCGATCCTGATCGGCTGCCTCGCGGTCGCGGCGGGCAACATCATCCAGATCCTTCCCGGAAACGTGTTTCCTTGGGACGCGCTCTCGGGCATCGTCTTTGCCAGTTTCCTGACGTTCGCCCTCTACCGCAAGCGCATGTTCCGCGTGGACCTCCTGATTTCGAGGGGCCTGCTGACGGTGGTCATCGGGGCGATGTTCCTGTTCGCGTCCTCCAACTGGATGCTGCCGTTCTTCAATCTGCTGATCAGCAAGTACCGGCTGGATATGGCCACGGCGCTGATGGTGATGTCCTTCGCGTCCGCCGTCGCCTTCATGGTCGTCTATCAGGCCGCGAAGAGCATCTTGGACGCCCTCGCCATGAAGGGCACCGAGAATCACCGCTTCATTCAGGATTTCAGTAAAGAGGTCTCTCAGAGCCTGAACATCGAGCTGACGCTGAGGCTGCTCGGCAGCGCCGTCCTGCGGGACGTCCCGGTCCGGCAGATCTATATCTGCCTTGAAAAGGGCGGGGAGTATCAGCTGCGCTATTGCTCGAACCCGCTCAACGCGGAGGATTTTTCGCTGCGCGCGGATCACCCCTGCGTCAAATACATCAAAAACCAAAAGGAGATCACGCAGGTCACCTGCATCCATTTTGAGGATTTTCGCGTCAGCCCGCTGTACCGGTCCATGTGGCAGGAGGAGCGCCAGCTTTTCGAGCGCCTGAATATTAAAGCGATGGCCCTGCTGATGGATCAGGGCAAGGCCATCGGCATCATGCTGCTCTCCGCGAAGGAGAAATCCAACCGCTACGCGAATTACGAGATGGAATACATCGAGACGGCCTGCTCCATCGCGACGATCTCGATCCGGAACTGCATCCTGTACGAGGAATCCCACAATCAGGAGCAGCTCTTCAAAAAGATGAGCGAGTATATTCCGACGGTCATCCTGATCCGGAATAAAGCGAAGGCCTGCTTCGATTTTGTCTCCGCAAACACGATGGACATTCTCGGCGTCGGCAGCGACGAGATCACGAAGGACGGGCCCGATTTCTTCGCCAACTTTTTCGGCACCGAAATCACGGGCGAAATCGACGCCTTCTTACAGCAGTACCCGACCCGGACCTATTACAAGGAGTTCCTATATGAGAAATCCCTGCCGGACGAGATCTGGTACAGCATCTATGTGACGCCGGTCTTTTTTGACAACGTCATCACCCACTACGTCTCCCTGATCCGGGATGTGACGGAGGAGAAGCTCAGCAAAGAGCTGCTGATGAAAGCGATGAACAGCGCCGAGAGCGCGAACCACGCCAAATCCGACTTCCTGTCCCATATGTCCCACGAGATCCGCACGCCGATGAACGCGATCATCGGCATGACGAACATCGCCATGGACAAGGCGCAGGAGAGCGGGGACCCGGAGATGATCCGCAGCCTCGGCCAGATCGATCTGGCGGCCAAATTCCTGCTCTCCGAGCTCAACGATATCATGGACATCAGCCGCATCGAGAGCGGCAAATTCATCATCCAGCACGAGCAGTTCGATCTGGTCGAGGCGCTGGATTCCACCGCGCAGATCTATGAGGAGCAGACAAAGGAGAAAGGCCTCAGCTTCAGATACGAGGCAAAAGGGCTTGAGCATCGCTTCCTGATTGGGGACGTGCTCATTTTGCGCAAGGTGCTCAACAACCTGCTCTCCAACTCCTATAAATACACAAAGAACGGCATGGTCAGCTTTACGGCCGAGCAGCACCTGCGCAAGGACAACATTGCGGTCATGACCTTCACCATCGAGGATACCGGAATCGGCATGACGCAGGAGTTTTTGCAGCACCTGTTTGACCCGTTTGTGCAGGAGTCCGCCAAAAACAGCGGTAGCGGCCTCGGCATGGCGATCTGCAAAAACCTGATCGACATGATGAACGGCACCATCACGGTCACGAGCCAGAAGGATGTCGGCAGCAAATTCGTCGTGGATGTCGCGTTTGAGATCGCCAAAGAGGAAAACGAGGGAGCCGTCCGGGAGAGGGATACGAACCTCTCCATCCTCAAAGGAAAGCGGATTCTGGTGGTCGAGGATGTGGAGATCAACGCGGAGATCGCGGCGAAGCTGCTTGAGAAGCAGGGGATGCTGCCCGATGTCGCCGAGAACGGCAAAATCGCCGTCGACTGCTTCCTCAACCATCCGGTCGGCTATTACGACTGCATCCTGATGGATATTCAGATGCCGGTGATGAACGGCCTCGAGGCGGCGGACGCCATCCGTTCGCTCAGCAAATCCGACAGCACCACCGTCCCGATCCTCGCGATGACGGCGGACGCCTTCTCCGACGATGTCCGCAAGTCGTTTGAGCACGGGATGAACGACCATCTGACGAAGCCGATCGACCCGCGCGCCCTCTATCGCGCGATCGCGTATTGGGTCGACAAAAAGGAAAAGCAAAACGAATTTATCGCGTAAAGGGTCACGGATGGGAAAGCGCTTTCCGGTTGCATGGGGAAACCCGTTTCCGCCCCGCTTTAGAAACCGCCGCTGCCGGTTCGCCCCAGAAACTGTCGCTTTCGGTTCGCCTTAAAAAGCGCCGTTTTTTGTTGGTATTGGGAAACTTTCCTCCGGTTTGCTTTGGAAAGCCCGCCTCCGGTTCGCCTTTGGGAGGCGACCTCCGATTCGCTTTTGGGAGGAGGTCCCGCCCTTCACCGCGCCGTCCTATATTCGGTTATAAAAATAGAGCCCGCGGGCAAGAAAACCCGCGGGCTCTTTTTATGAAAATCGGTTTTTTATCTTTGGTCAGCGGCCTTCCGGCCCCGGCAACTCAGTCCCTCGGTTTCATCGTCGGGAAGAGCAGGACGTCGCGGATCGAGAAATTCCCGGTCAAGAGCTGCACGAGGCGGTCGATGCCGACGCCGAGCCCGCCGGTCGGCGGCATGCCGTACTCCATGGCGGTGAGGAAGTCCTCGTCGAACATATTCGCCTCGTCGTCGCCCTGCTCCCGCAGCGCCGCCTGCGCGAGGAAACGCTCCCGCTGGTCGATCGGGTCGTTGAGCTCGGAGTAGGCGTTCGCGTGCTCCCTGCCGGAAACAAAGAGCTCGAACCGCTGCGTCATGGAGGGGTCGCCCGGCGCCTTTTTGGTCAGCGGGCTGATCTCGATCGGGTATTCGGTGACGAAGGTCGGCTGGATCAGGTTCTGCTCGACGTACTCGTCAAAAAACAGATTCAGGATGTCGCCCCGTTTGTGGCGCTCCTCAAACGCGATGTTGCGCTCCTTGGCGGCCTTCCGCGCCGTTTCGGTGTCCTTGATTTCGTGGAAATCGACGCCGGAATATTGCTTGACGGCGTCCGTCATGGTGACGCGCGTGAACGGCTTGCCGAGGTCGATCTCGCGCCCGTCGAAGACGACGGTGGCGCGGCCGTTGACCTTTTCGGCGCAGCGGCGGATCATCCGCTCGGTGATGTCCATCATGCCCTCGATGTCGGTGTAGGCCTGATAGAGCTCAAGCTCGGTGAATTCCGGGTTGTGGCGCGTGTCCATGCCCTCGTTGCGGAAGACGCGGCCGATTTCGTAGACGCGGTCGAAGCCGCCGACGATCAGGCGCTTTAGATGCAGCTCAAGCGCGATGCGCATATACATGTCGATGTTGAGCGCGTTGTGGTGCGTGACGAACGGCCTCGCGGCGGCGCCGCCGGGGATCGTGTTGAGCACCGGCGTCTCGACCTCGAGGAAGCCCTCCTCGTCGAGCATGGCGCGGATCTCCCGGATGATCTGGGAGCGCTTAATAAAAGTGTCCTTGACCTCCGGGTTGACGATCAGATCGACGTATCTCTGGCGGTAGCGAAGCTCCGGGTCCTTTAACCCGTGGAATTTTTCCGGAAGGGGGAGCAGGGATTTCGCGAGCAGGGTGATCTTCTCCGCGCGGACCGAGATCTCGCCGGCGTGCGTGCGGAAGACGACGCCTTCCACGCCGATGATGTCGCCGATATCCCATTTTTTGAAGTCCGCGTAAGTCTCGTCGCCCACCGCATCCTTGCGGATATAGAGCTGAATGCGGCCGGTCGTATCCTGAAGGTCGGCGAAGGAGGCCTTGCCCATGCCGCGTTTGCTCATGATCCTCCCGGCGAGGTGCACGCGCGGGGCATTGTCGGCGTCCTCGGCGGCTTCTCCGGCGCCCTCTTCGGCGTCGGAAAAGTTCTCCCTGACGGCCCCCGCGTAGGCGTCGACCGGATATTTCGTCAGAACGAACGGATCCTTCCCCTCGCTGCGCAGGGCGTCCAGCTTGTCGCGGCGGATCTGCAGGAGCTCGGAAAGCTGCGCCTCCGTGAGTTCCTGATTCAGCTCTTCTTCCATTGCATGTTCCATCCTTTCCGGAATATTACAGAATCCAGACATTTTTATATTTTAGCATAATCGGCCCCATATTACAACAGATACTTGCTTTTCCACTCCGGGAAGGGCTTTTTTCCCGGAAAAAAGCCCGTCCGAAAAAAGCCTTCTCCGCGTACCGCCGGGGAGCGGGGAGAAGAGAGCGGAGAGGGGGGGTCTCTCGGAGCCGCCCGCCCGAGGTATGGCCTCCAACCGGCAAGAGAATTCTTTGCGTACCGCCGGGGGGCGGGGCAGGGGGCCTCCCATGGAGTTTGCGCCCTTCGGGGTGGGTATGGCC
>JAGOPP010000034.1 GCA_017991935.1 Oscillospiraceae bacterium | reverse complement strand
CCCCCGAGGAGAAGGGGCCCCCCGCCCCGCCGCGAACATTTTCCGTGCCCCGACCCGAAAATTTTCCTCGCCCCGTGGGAGGCCACTGTTCAACCCAGCGCCCGCCGCGGGCCCTCCCCGGCAAAAACGGCGGGATTGTCCGCCGCCTCGTCCGCGCTTTGCTCCCACGCCGCGCTTGATATCCGCCATTTCGCCCGCGCTTTGCTCCCACGCCGCGCCCACTGTTTGCCGTTTCACCCGCGCTTTGCCCCCGCACCGCGCCTGATATCCGCCGTTTCGCCCGCGCTTTTCCGCCCGCATCGCACCCGCTGTCCGCCGCTTCGCCATGCTGTCCGCCGTTTCGCCCGATATACGCCGTTTCACCCGCGCTTTACTCCCGCGCCGCGCCCGATATACGCCGTTTCGCCATGCCCTCCGCGCTTTTCCGCCCTTGCCCGGCACGTTTAAATAAAACTTCCACAAACTTTTATTTTATTTTATCGGTTAAATTGTGCGGTTTTTGAAATACGCATAAAAAATCAGAGTAAATCCAGCATTGGAACAAAAACGTAGATATTTTTCGTGTTTTATCTATAAAAATTATAGAAAATGACAAAGGGCTCTTGCAATTTTGGCGCGGGGCCGGTACAATCATGTTGAAAACGGGAACCCCGTTTTGTCCCCTTCCTTCTCTTTTAAAGCGGAATACCGCGGCGCTGCTCTTCCCGGGACAGCCGCGGTATTTCCATATGGGGTCCCGCCTTTTCCCGGGAAATGTGTGCCGCCGTCGAAAGGAGCGCTGTCTTTGATCAACCGTTTCTGCAAAACCAATCTCTGGGAGTGCGCCCGCACCCTTGTGGACGTCGCGCAGGGCCGCAGGCCCGCCGACACCGTCATTCGAAACGCGAGGCTCGTCAACGTCTGCACCGGCGAGCTTCAGGAGCATACGGACATCGCCGTTGCCTGCGGGCGCATCGCGCTGGTGGGCGACGCCGCGCACTGCGTCGGCGAGGGCACCAAGGTGATCGACGCCGAGGGCCAGTACGTCGCGCCGGGCTTCCTTGACGGCCACATCCATGTCGAGAGCTCGATGCTCTCGGTCGGGGAGTACGCGCGCGCCGTCGTCCCGCACGGCACGGTCGGCATTTTCTGGGACAACCACGAGGTCGCGAACGTCCTCGGCGCCCCGGGCGTCCGCCTGATGATCGAGGATTCCAAGCGCACCCCGCTCAAGGCCATGGTCACCGCGCCGAGCTGCGTGCCGGCGGTCGGGACCTATTTTGAAGACAACGGCGCCCAGATCGGGCCCGAGGAGATCCGCGAGATGATGACGTGGGACCACGTCGTCGCCCTCGGCGAAATGATGAATTTCCCCGGCGTCCTCGGCTGCGACCCGGACGTCCACGCCGAGCTGGCCGAGACTTTGAAGGCAGATAAAGTCATCACCGGCCATTATTCGGTTCCGGAGACCGGCGCGGGCCTCAACGCCTACCTCGCCTCCGGCATCCGCTGCTGCCACGAGAGCACCCGCAAGGAGGACGCGCTCGAGAAGATGCGCCGTGGCTGCTACGCGCAGCTGCGCGAAGGCAGCGCGTGGCGCGACCTGCACGAGGTCGTCAAAGCGATCACCGAGACGAAGGTCGACTCCCGCTTCGCGATGCTGATTTCCGACGACACCCACCCGAACACGCTCGCCTCCGTGGGCCACATCGACCACTTGGTCCGCCGCGGCATCGAGGAGGGCCTCGACCCCGTCACCGCGATCCAGATGGTCACGATCAACCCGGCCCAGTGCTTTAGGATGGACAACGAGCTGGGCTCCGTCACGCCGGGCAAATGCGCGGATCTCGTGTTCCTCTCCGACCTTGTCAAAGTCTCCGTCACGCGCACCATGATCGACGGGGACGTCGTCGCGGAAAACGGCGAAATGCTCGCGGAGATCGCGCCTTTCCAGTACCCGGATTGGGCCACCCATACCGTCAACGTCGGGAAAAAACTCTCCGCCGCCGATTTCGTCGTGAAAGCGCCGGAGGGCTGCGGCGAAACCGCAAAACTCCGCGCGATCGAGATCATCCCGGCCAAGGTCGGCGACATCGAGCGGATTGTCGAGATGAAAGTGGAAAACGGGGCCGTCGCCTCGGATTTACAAAACGATCTGCTCAAGACCTTCGTCTTTGAGCGTCACCACGCGACCGGCCGTTTCAGCTTCGGCTTTGTCAAGGGCCTCGGCATCACGAGAGGCGCCATCGCCCAGACCGTCGCGCACGACGCGCACAACCTGCTGGTCACCGGCACCGACGACGCCGACATGGCGCTCGCCGCCAACACGCTCGCGGAGTGCGGCGGGGGCATGTGCGCGGTCGCGGATGGGAAAATCCTCGGCCTTGTCCCGCTGCCGATCGCCGGTCTGATGAGCGACCGGCCGGCCGAGGAGGTCGCCGCCATGGTCGCCCGGCAGGAACAGGTCTGGGAGGAGATGGGCTGCGGGATCGTCTCGCCGTTCATGACGCTCGCGCTGATCCCGCTCGCGTGCCTGCCGGATCTGCGCCTGACCGACAAGGGCCTCGTCGACTGCCGGACGTTCCGGTTCGTCGATCTGTTTGTAGAAGAGTAAAGAAAAAGCCGCCGCGCGGCCCGGGCTTCCGTCCCGCCCCGCGCGGCCCCAAAATAGACGCCCTCTTTTCTTCCTTTTTTCCTTATTATGCCGAAAAAGCCCCGCCAAATGCGGGGCTTTTTCGGCGCGTGGGGGCGGAGAGCGGTTTCCTCCGGCGCATGGGGAGGAGGGCGGTGTTTTCCCGGCGCATGGGGGCGGAGGGCGGTGTTTTCCCGGCGCATGGGGAGGAGGGCGGTGTTTTCCCGGCGCATGGGGGCGGAGAGCGGTTTCCTCCGGCGGGCCGAAGGCCATGTGTCCGCGCCCTGTCCGCGCCAAGGAAAAAAGGCCGCCCCGTCCCGCCGCGGACAAGGGACAAACCCGGCGCGAGGCATAATTTTCGGCAAGGTTTCATAAAGTTTACACTCGCCTGCATAGGGAGGGGTGTGTCTGATGAAAGGATTGCCGGAGGATCGGGCCGTGCAGCTGGCGGAGTATATCATCGAAAAAGGCGCGACCGTGCGCTCTGCGGCGCGGGCATTCCGCGTCTCAAAAAGCACGGTACATAAGGACGTCAGCGAGCGGCTGAGAAAACTCAACCCGGTGCTCTACGCGGAAGTGCGCGCGGTGCTGGACCGGAACCGGGCCGAGCGCCATCTGCGCGGCGGTATGGCGACGAAGCTCAAATACGAGGCGC
>JAGOPP010000012.1:20810-64004 GCA_017991935.1 Oscillospiraceae bacterium | reverse complement strand
GTCATTTGGTGCGATCGTTTTCGCGGGGAAAATTGCGGTTCTAAAGAACCGGGAACTTATTTCTTCAGGGCGACCGCGGCGGCGGAAACCAGAGAGACGACGGCCAACGCGACCGCGACGCCGGCAACTTCGGCGGCGCCGGTGTTCGGGTTCTCCTCCTCCTCGGACGGAGCGGCCGTGGCGGCAAGCTCCACATCGGAGAGATAGTACTGGCCGAGGGTGTCGCCGGCTTTGCGCTCGATCTCAACGTCGACCTCGTCGTCGCCCTTGCCGACGGCGACCTTCTTCACGAGCTTGAGCTCGTCGCCGACCAGCTCATAGAGGAAGTACTCGCCGGCTTTGGCGGCGTCCTCGATCCCGAAGGTATAGCCGATGGTGAAATCGGAATCCAGCACGTCGGCGGTGTCGAGGAAGAGCAGCGCGGCAAGCTCGGCGTCCTCGTCGAGGGCCTGAATGTCGTCGTCGACATCGGTGTCGAACACGAAGCTGATGCCGGACTGGCCCTTGACGATCTTGCCGATCTCAACCTCGAGGTCGTCATCGACACCGACAATCAGCGTGGAGCCGACGATCTCTTTCCAAGCGTCCTTGGTGATGACATAGGGGACTTTGCTCCCGCCGATCAGGAACAGATGCGGAGGATCGTTTTGCTGCCCTCCAGCGAATCCATAAAGAATCAGAGGAGCCAGAGGGTCGTCCTCATCCATAGTGTCGTCCGTCTTAACGTACCAGACGTAGCCATAGCCCGGGACGTGTTTGTAGAGATCCTCTCCATCGAGATAATCCAGAAAATCATCATCGCTGACCCCGCCAAACGGCAGCACGCCTTCGGTGAGCTCCATGGCCTCGTCCTCGTCGGCGTAGTTCTCGACGTCCTCTTCCTCAACGGCCCATGAATAGACGCAGAACCAAACCTTCTTGGAGGTCTCGACGTTATCCCCGCCGGTGGTGTTGTCGCGGAATTTCAGCGTGAAGTAGTTATCTTTGCTGAGCCCCGCGCCGGCATAGGTCGGAAAATCAAAATAGACGAAAAACAAATCCAAATGCAGTTTGAGGTCTTTGCCCAGATAGAAAGGAAACCCTTCCCCATAGGCTTCCACCAGATCCTCCACGTCGAAATCCTCGAACGGCCAGTTGGATTTGGTCTTGATGCCAAAATCCGGGGTCGAATCAGTAGGTATGGTTCCCGATATATCTTTCACGTAGTCGTCGAGCTTATAGACTGTGACGTCGATCAAGCCCTTCTCGGACTCCACTTTGATGGAGCTCAGCGTAGGTTCTCCTTCCGAATTAACCACGATCTCAGGATCGTATTCTTCAAAAAGAGCGGCGTAGGTGTCCGTGCCGTCGATCAGCATCGCGAAATCACCGTAATCATACGGCAGGATGACAAGGTTTTCGCTGTTGATGTCCCATACCCCGCCCGGCATGTCGAAGTCAGAGAACGTGTCGTGGCCGTTGCTGCTCCCCTCATACCCGATCGGGAACGCGCGGAAACCAAAGTCGGCTTCGTCCCCGCCGAAATTCCAGACATTGGTGACGCCGCCGCTCGAGGGCTGGGCGAACGCGGTGACGCCCAGAGCAAGGGTCAGGATCAGTGCAAGCGCAAAAGCAAGTACTTTTTTCATAATCTGTCTTCTCCCTTATTTTTTATTTTTTGTACGCGCGGAAAAATGCGCTCCCCGGCGCATCCTTAAATTTGGGGATATTGTAACATGGCTGTAACTTTTAGTCAAGTTTTTTCGACAGAAAATCCCAGTTTCTTTATAAATTTTTCCCCTTTTCGCGGCGCCGCGCGGACTCCGGCGGGGAGACCCGCCGCGCGGAAAGCGCGGCCGGATCCGGCGGCGGGGGCGGCCTCTCTCGCGGGCGCAAAAAAAAGAGCGGACCCTCTCGGGCCCGCTCTTTTGGGGATCGGATGAATTACGCCTGGGTGGCGTAGGTCAGGATGAAGTAGCCTTTGTCGGCGCTGTAATCGATGGTGGCGATTTCGCTTCCGCAAATGCCGATGTGCTTGTAGAAGTAAACCGGAGCGACGACCCAGTTCTGATGGAGGATCTCCTCAGCCTGATAGAGCAGCTCGGAACGGGCGGCCGGATCGGTCTCGGTGTAAGAGTCGGCGATCAGCGCGTCATACTCCGCGTTGGAGAAGCGGGCGTAGTTGTTGCCGCCGATGCCGGAGGTCTGCCACATGTCGAGCCAGTTGATCGGATCGTTGAAGTCCTGAATCCAGCCGTGACGGGCGATGTCGAAGTCACCGTCGGAACGGAGCTGCAGGAAGACGTTCCAGTCCATGTTGGAGAGCTGGGTCTTGACGCCGAGCTTCTCGCTCCAAGTCTGGGCGATAACTTCCGCGATCTTCTGGTGCGCGTCGCTGGTGTTGTAGGAATATCCGATGGTCGGGAGGCCCTCGCCGTTCGGGTAGCCGGCTTGCGCAAGGAGCTCCTGCGCTCTCGCGACGTTGGCGTCAAACGCAGTGGGATCGTACCAATCGGGGGCGGTGTCGCGGAAGGTGCCTCCGTTGCCGTCGCCGGTGCCGGCAGGAATCCAGCCGGTGGCCGGGACGGAGCCGTCGGCCTTGACGTTATTGGCGATGAATTCACGGTCGATCGCGAGGGTCAGCGCTTCGCGGACCAGCGGATCGGTGATCTTCTCGCAGTTGAAGACGACGCAGTAGGTGCCCACGTAGTCGACAACAAGGGCGGTGCCGTTCGCGATCAGGTTCGCGGTCTCGTCGACCGGGGCCAGATCGAGGAAGTCGATGTCGCCGGACTGCCAAGCGGCATATTTCGCGTTCTGGTCATCCATCAGTTTCCAAGTCAGGGAATCGAGGGTGATGTCGGCGCGGCCGTAATATTTTTCGTTCGGGACCATGGTGATGTGGTCGTCGTGCACCCACTCGCTCATGACCATCGGGCCGTTGCAGATGAAGGTCGCCGGCTCAAGGGTCCAAGTGTCCGCGGCGGCTTCCACGACATCTTCGCGCAGCGGCATCGTGCAGCCGAAGGCGCAGATTTCGATGAAGTAAGCGACCGGGCTGGTCAGGGTGATCTGCAGGGTCTTTTCGTCAATGGCGACCACGCCGAGGGTGGTGAGGTCGGTGGTCACGCCGGTGCGCAGATC
Organism: Oscillospiraceae bacterium; assembly: GCA_017991935.1. Taxonomy (GTDB): domain Bacteria; phylum Bacillota; class Clostridia; order Oscillospirales; family Ruminococcaceae; genus UMGS1668. The sequence goes on along the minus strand of JAGOPP010000012.1, from coordinate 60,881 downwards.
CTGAGCGCCCGCGACGCAGTCGATGAAGTAGGCGTAGTCGGCGGCGGTGGCCGGGTTGACAAGCCTTCTCCAGCTATAGACCCAATCGTTGGCGGTGACGGGCTCGCCGTCGCTCCAGAAGATGTCGTTGCGGAGATGGAAGGTGTAAATGGTGCCGGTCTCGTCCACGTCAAAGCTCTCGGCCTGGCCGGGGACGATGGACGTGTAGCGGATCTTGTCGCCGACGATCGTGTTGCCGTCGACATAAGAATATTTCATCAGGTTCTCAAACATGTGGTTGGTATAGGTGCCGCCGTCAACAGAGGTGTTGAGGGTCGGATCCATATACTCCGGCTCGGAAGCGATGCAGGCGACGAGGTTAAAGCCTTCCTCCGTCTCCTCGCCCGGCTGGGACTCGGATTCGGACGGGGTCTCTTCGGGCTTGCCGAAGCAGCCAGAGAAGGCCATGACGATCATCAGGCCGGCAAGAAGCAGCGCAATGATTTTCTTCATGAATTTTTTTCCTCCTTATTATGATAAACAATGCTCTTTCAAACCGGGAATACCCCGATTATGTTAAAGATTATATAAGACATTCCTATAAAATGCAAGGATAATTACAACACTGTTATCATTCCATGAACAAAATCCGGCGCGTCTTTTTTTGAAATCATCAAAAAAGCCGCTCTGGATTGCCATTTCTGATAAAGAAGGCCCCGCGGGAGACGCGGGGCCTTTCTGACGGGATTTGCGGGCGGCGGGCCGCTTTCGTCCGGCACGGCTTCCGCCGAAAGCGGCTCCCCGCTCTTCCGGGGTCAGCCGCCGGTTTTCTCAAGCAGCCAGCAGGCCGCGAAATGGCCGGGGGCGTATTCCTTCCACGGCGGGATGGCCTCCGAGCAGCACTTCATCGCGTACGGGCAGCGGGTGTGGAACCGGCAGGCGGGCGGCGGATCGACCGGGCTCGGGATGTCGCCCTCGAGCACGATCCTGCGGCGCGCGCGGCATTTGTCCGGGTCCGGGATCGGCACGGCGGAGAGCAGCGTCTTCGTGTACGGGTGGAGCGGGCTGCGGGAGAGCTCATAGCTCTCCGCGAGCTCCACCAAGTTGCCGAGGTACATGACGCCGATGCGGTTGGAGATGTGGCGAACCACCGAAATATCGTGGGCGATGAACAGATAGGTCAGGTCTTTCTCGTGCTGCATGTCCTCGAGCATGTTGACGACCTGAGACTGGATGGAGACGTCGAGCGCGGAGATCGGCTCGTCGCAGACGATGAACTCCGGCTGCACGGCCAGCGCCCGCGCGATGCCCACGCGCTGCTGCTGCCCGCCGGAAAACTCGTGCGGATAGCGGTTGGAGTGTTCGGTGTTGAGGCCGACCTCCTCGAGCAGCATGCGGATCATGTCGTCGCGGTCCTTTTTGCTCGCGGCCAGATGATGGATGTCGATCGCCTCGCCGATGATCTCGCCGACCGTCATGCGAGGGTCGAGCGACGCGGAGGGATCCTGAAAGATCATCTGCATCTTGCGGCGGTAGGGGAGCATGTCCGGGTTTTCTTTCCTCGCGCCGTCAAAGACGACGCCGCCGTCGTAGGTGATCTTGCCGGAGCTCGGCTCGTAAAGGCGCAGAACCGTGCGCCCGCAGGTGGTCTTGCCGCAGCCGGACTCGCCGACGAGCCCCAGCGTCTCGCCCTTATTGATGGCAAAGGAAACGTCCTCGACGGCTTGTACGTATTTATATTTGTTGAAGCCCGCCTTGATCGGGAAATACTTTCTGAGATTCTCCACGACAAGGAGCTTTTTTTGCTCTTCAGCCATTTTGCTCCGCCCCCTTCTCTTCCGCCGCGGCCGCGTCTTTTTGCAGCAGCCAGCAGGCGGCGATATGGCCGTTCTCCCCGACCGGGACGAGCGGCGGCTTTTTGGTCAGGCAGATCTTCATGCAGTGCTCGCACCGCGGGCCGAACGAGCAGCCCTCCGGCGGATTGAGCAGGTCGACCGGCGTGCCCTCGATCGGGATCAGGCGCTCGTAGGATTCCGCGTCGATCTTCGGCATCGAGCGCAGCAGCCCCAGCGTGTAGGGGTGGGTCGGGTGATAAAAGACGTCCTGACAGGTCCCCTGCTCGACGATATGGCCAGCGTACATGACCGAGACGCGGTCGCAGATCTCCGCGACGACGCCGAGGTTGTGCGTGATGAAAATGATGGCCATGTGGGTCCGCTTTTGGAGATCCTTCATCAGCTCAAGGATCTGGGCCTGAATGGTGACGTCGAGGGCCGTGGTCGGCTCGTCGGCGATCAGGATTTTGGGGCTGCAGATCAGCGCCATCGCGATCATGACGCGCTGGCGCATGCCGCCGGAGAGCTCGTGCGGATACTGATCCACCCGCTTTTCGGCGTTGTTGATGCCCACGAGCTTGAGCATGTCGACGGCCTTCTTTTTGGCTCCGGCGTAGGAGATCTCCCGGTGGTGGCAGCGCAGCGCCTCGACCATCTGGTCCCCGACCGTGTAGACCGGGTTCAGACAGGTCATCGGGTTTTGAAAGATCATGGAGATCTTGTTGCCGCGAAAATCGCGCATCTGCTTTTTATCCCAGTCGAGGACGTTTTGGCCCTCGAATTTGACGGTTCCGCCGGTGACCCTGCCCGGGCTCTGCAAAAGGCCGATGACCGAATAGGCCTCGACCGATTTGCCGGAGCCGGATTCGCCGACGATGCCCATGACCTCGTCATAATTGAGATCGTAGGAGATGCCGTCGACGGCTTTGACCTCGCCGACCGGCGTGAAAAACGAGACCTTGAGGTCTCTTATCTCAAGAAGCTTTTCCCGCCCGTTCTCCGAGGTGCCGACGTTCGCTATTTTTTCTTCTTCCATCTTCCGCACCTCCTTATTTCTTCAGACGCGGGTCAAGCGCGTCTCTCAGTCCGTCTCCGAACAGGTTCAGGGAAAGGATCATAATGCTCAAAACGACGGACGGGATGATCAGGCGGTACGCATAGGAATAGATGCCGCCGAGCCCGTCGGACGCGAGGGAGCCGAGGCTCGCGAGCGGCGCCGAGACGCCGAGCCCCAAAAAGGAAAGAAACGATTCCAAAAAGATGGCGGACGGGATCTGCAAACAGGTGGTCACGACGATCTGGCCGATGCAGTTCGGCAGCAGATGGCGCTTGATGATCCTGCTGTTGGAGGCGCCGAGGCACTGGGCCGCCATCACGAATTCCTGATTTTTGAGCATGAGCACCTGACCGCGGATGATGCGGGACATGCTCACCCAATAGAGAAGGGCGAACGTGATGAAGATGCTGAAAAGCCCGACGCCGAGGGAGCTGAGGCTTTTGATCAGGGGGTTCGTCGAAGTGTCGAACAGCGTGGTGAGCGGGTCTTTAAGCACCACTTGGAGCAGCAGCACGACGAGCACGTCCGGGACGGAATAGATCAGCTCGACGACCCGCATCATGACGGCGTCGACCTTTCCGCCGAGGAAGCCGCTGATCGAGCCGTAGATCGAGCCGATCACCAAAACGATCAGCGAGGCGGTGACGCCGACGGTCATGGAGATCCTCGCCCCGTACATCACGCGCACGAGGAGGTCGCGGCCGAGGGTGTCGGTCCCGAACACGTGCGGGAAGACGCTCTCTCCGGCGGCCATAGCCTCGGTCTCCTTGACGGAATAGACCATCGGGGAGAGGTTTTCGGAGCCGCGGATCTGCTGAGAATACGTATAGGGCACCAAAGAGGGCCCCACAAACGCGAAGAGGATGATGACAATGACGATGCCCAGCGCCACCATGGCGACCGTGTTCCGCCTGAGGCGGCGCCACGCGTCCTGCCAATAGGACATGCGCTTTTTGATGACAACCATGCTGGCCTTCTCTTCCTTGCTGGCCGGCTCAAAGTCGGCGGCCGTAAGGGAGCAGCCCGCGTCTAAAACCGGATCGACGGGCACTTGGAGGCTTCCGAATCCAATCTTGCTTTTCGGCACGGATCATTCGCCTCCTTTTGTGAAAGAAATTCTCGGATCCACGATCTTATAGGCGATATCCACAAGCAGGTTCATCGAGATAATCAGGATGGAGAGGAAGATCGTGGTGCCCATAATGATCGGATAATCGCGCGCGAGGATGCTCTGGATGAAATAACGGCCGAGGCCCGGGATGCTGAAGACCGTCTCCACGACAAAGCCGCCGGTGATGGTGTAGGCGACCATCGGCCCGAGGTAGGTGATGACCGGAATCAGGGAGTTGCGCAGCGCGTGTTTAAAGACCAGCTTCGCGGGGGCGACCCCCTTGGCCTTTGCGGTGCGGATATAGTCCTGATTGATGACGTCCAGCATGCTCGAGCGCATCAGCCTCGCGATGTAGCACATCGGGTAAAAGCTCAGCGCGAAGCAGGGCATTAAGTAATTTTTCCACGTGTCGAGGCCCATGGTCGGCAAGACGCTCAGCCGCACGCCGAAGATGATCAACAGCACCGTGCAGACGACGAAGCTCGGGATCGCGACTCCGGCGGTCGTGACGATGCGCAGCACGCTGTCGACCCATTTCCCCCGGTGATAGGCCGCGATGCACCCGAGCGGGATGCCGCAGACGACGGCGTTTAGGATCGCCCAGACGCCCACCTTGACGGAGATCGGGAATTTTTCAAAGATGATCTCCGCGACGTCACGGTTTTTTTGCATCTTGAGGGAGACGCCCATGTCGCCCTGCACGAAAGAGGTCAGATAATTCCAAAGCTGCTGATGCAGCGGCTTGTCCAACCCGTATTTGGCCTCCAGCGCGGCCCTCACCTCCGGCGGCTGGATCCTTTCGTCAAGGAACGGGCTTCCCGGTATCGCGTTCATCATCAAAAATGTGACGCATGCGATCACCGAGATCGTCAGGAACGCCATCCCGACCCGTTTGAGAACATACTCTAACATTTCTTCACTTCCTGCCCTCCGCGACTCGGCGGAGTTTTTGATATATAGGTTATTCTATAATTTTTTTATAGATGCGTCAAGGCATCCCTCGAAAAATGTCCTTTTTCCAAAAATAGAAAAAACGGGAAAACTCCCGTTTTCCCGTTTTTTTGGGTTATCTGGGGATCAAAAGCGCGGTCCCCGCGGCCGGAACGGAATCGGTGAGCCCGTTTTCCTCGGCGATGCGCTCCGGCGCGCTTCGATATTTTTTGGCGATCTGCCAGAGCGTCTCATCCCCCCCCGCATAATAAATGATGAGCGGCGTCCGCCTTGCGCCGGAGGGGCTTTGCTCGCCGAACGTGCAGTCCGTGACCGCCTCGGCGGAACTCATCAGGAAAATGCTCCCGTCCAGCACCAGCGTGAACCGGATCTCCGCGCTCCCCCCGGAGACGGAGGCCGACGCGTTCTCCGCCGTCAAATCGACGTCCGTGAGCGGGATCGTGCTCCCGGGCGGGATGTTCGTCCCGGCCTTCTGCTCAAACGTCTTTTCAAAATATTCCGGGACTCCGTCCTCGTCCCGCGCGAACATGCAGAATTTCGGTCTCGCCACGAGGTTGCCCGCCCCGTCCGATTCGGGCGGCGGGCCCGGCTCCACCCAGCAGGCGATCAGGCTTTTTACGCTCTCCGGGATCTCGGCGCGCTCCCGGACCTCCACGGTCTGCGCCACCGGAATCACCTTCCCCACCGTCTCGATCCGCTCCGTGTCGCAGTTGCAGTCGCAGTCCGTGGAAAACATGTCGCAGACGACGTCGGTGTCGTTTTCGCTGTAAGTGCGCGCGAACGCACCGATCCGCACCTCCAGCGTGAGGCTGCCGTCCTCCGCGATCGTCAGATCCGGCGGCGCGGCGAAATATCTCGCGTCGCAGGTGTGCGCCGCGGTGACGCCCGGCGCGTCGATGATCTGGCTGATGGGGAAGGCGTATTGCGAGGTGATGACTTCGGAGGAGCTCTCCCCCTCCTCCGGCGTCCAGAGGACGGATACCGTCAGCTCGCCCTTCGTGATGATTTTATCCGGGGCCGTGCGGCACTCCGTAACCTTCGCGGACGAAAAGCTGCGGATGATGTTCCCGATTTTCGGCTTGCCTTCCTCCGACGGAATGTCCTCCCGGAACGTGAAGCGCCGGTAAAACTCCCCGGAGATATTGACGAAGGGCAGCGCCCCGTGCAGCAGGTGGATGTCCTTTCCCTCCGCCGAGCCGAGCACCTCCTTTGGCGCCGTGATGAGCTCCGTGCAGCCCAGCGAGACGCTTCCCGAGACTTCGATCCGCCGCTTGTTGAGCGCCCGGCAGCGCACTTCTTTCCCAAGAACCTTGACGGATACCGCCGCCGGATCCTCTCCCTGCGTGGAAAGCGCCTTGGTGAACGGCACCTTCTGGCTCCAGCCGCAGAGCCTTCCCTGCTCGGAAAGATAGCAGACCGTCGCCGTGATGGTGCCGGAAACCTCTACCCCGCCCTGATTGCCGGATGGCGGTCCCAAAAATACTTCCGCTCCGCAGCGGAGGATCTTCATGACGTCCGGGTAATAATCCGGCAGCGTCATGCCACAATCGAACGGGACTTCCTCCCTGCATTCTTTCACGCCGCGGCAGGCCGTTATCGTCTGCTTGACTGCGTTCAGTTCCATAGCCGTCCTCTCCTTTTATATGAATTCCGGAGGATTCTATGATAATGAAAGATTTTTTAGAACGCTTTTGCCCGCTCCCGGCGCGCTTCTATACGGTTTCAGGGGCGCTTCGCGCGCACGTTTGCCCGTTTTTATCCGTTTCGGCTATTTTTTCGCACGCTTTTGCGCCCGCATTTTATCCATGCAAAACCGCCCAAGGCGGCCCGAACCCCCGTCCCGAGGGCAAAAAAGCGCCCGGACGGATGCCCGGGCGCTTTTTTGCTTTATAATTCCGCGGTGTGCAGCAGGGTCCCGCCGTCCGTGATGTCCACGATGCCGTAGTTCGGCTTGCCGACCCTCGGCCTGCCGATGCTGCCGGGATTCATAAGGTAGAGCCCGTCCTCATAGGCGACATAGGGGATATGGGTGTGCCCGTAGAGCGCGATGTCGGCCCCGAGGCTCCGGGCCTCCCGCTTGAGGTCCGCAAGGCCCGATTTGACGCCGAACCGGAAACCGTGGGTGTAAAATACCGTCTTGCCGGCAAATTCGGCGACGCCGTAATCCGGCCGGTCCGAGCCGTAGTCGCAGTTTCCCGAGACGGAGAGGAACCGGAGCTCCGGGTGGACGCTCTGGAGCAGATCGAGCTCGTACTCGCCGTCCCCGAGAAAGATAAACAGATCCGCGTCCTCCCGATGGAGCAAGACGGCCTCCTCCAGCGTATCGTAATGACGATGGCTGTCGGAAAGTACGACGATCCTCAACGCTTACCCGCCCCCCCCAGCCGCATATCGACGGCAGATTTTTCATATAAATCATTATATCTTTCCGCTCCCCGATCCGCAATACGGAAAATCCGACGAAAGGCGGTCTTGCCTATGAACAACAACAATAACGGACTCACCCCAGCCCAGCAGCAGGCCCTGCTGAAACTTGCCGGAGAAAAACTCGGCATAAACCCGAGCGATCTTGAGCAGGCCGTGCGCAACAACGCTTTCGATTCCATAAAGAAACGCGCCGGCCCGAAGGTCGACGGCATGCTCTCCGATCCCAAGGCGCTCGAAGCCTTGCTCAACGACCCGAAGACGATCGCTTTGCTGAAAAAATTGGCGGGAGGCGGTTAAACATTGTCGGATTTAAGCGAACAGCTCGCCGCCATCCTCTCCAATCCGGAGGCGCAGAAGAGCATCCAGTCGATGCTCTCCTCTTTCGGCGGCGGAAACGCGGAATCCGGCTCGCCTCCGAAAGACAATATCCTCGGGAACCTCTTCGGCGGGGGAGGCGGCCCCGGACCCAACAAAGACGCCTTCCCCGGAAATCTCTTCGGCGGGGGAGGCGGCCCCGGGCCCAACAAAGACTCCTTCCCCGGAAACCTGTTCGGCGGGGGCGGGGGCGAGGGCTCCGGGCTGAATATCGATACGCTGATGAAAATTCAAAAAGTCCTATCCGCGATGAATCAGGATGACAAGGATATCTGCCTGCTCCGGGCGCTGCGCCCGCACCTGAAAGAGCCGGGCCGTGTCGACGAGGCCATCCGCATCCTGCAGCTGCTCAGCGTGCTGCCGGCGCTTGGTGAAAGCGGACTGTTCGGGGGCGGGTGGCATTGAACTGGTACCACAACAGCTACTCGGAGGAGGCGGAGGAAGAGATGCGTGCGGAGGCGGAAAACCGCGTTCAGGCGATGCAGGAGCGCGCAAAACTGATCCATGAAACTTTCTCCCCTCCGGGGGAGTTCCGCCCGGAGATGGAAAACCGGGCCCCGGCCATGCAGGAGCAGGCAAGGCGGACCAACAGCGATTTCCGGCCGCAAGGGAGACCTCCCCCGCCGCCGCCGTCGTTCCCGCCGTCGCCGTCTCAGGCCCCGTCAATGCCGTCGTCTCAAACCCCGCCGATGCCGTCGTTTCAAACCCCGCCAATGCCGTCGTTTCAAACCTCGTCGATGCCATCGTTTCAAACCCCGTCGATGCCGTTTCAGATCCCGTCGATGCCGGGATTCTTATCCAACCTGTTCCCGCCGTCGAAGCCTTCCGGGGGGCCCGCGCTCTTTGGCCTCGACAGCGATAAGCTGATGATCCTTGCGCTCATCTGGATTCTCTGGAGGGAAAACTGCGACATCAAGCTTTTGCTCGCGCTGCTCTACCTGCTCTTGTGAAAAGCGCCCCTTTCCCATGCGGGAGGGGCGCTTTTCCGTTTCTGTATTCCAAAATAACGCCTGTTTCCGGCGGCCCCGGCATGGCGGAGGCGGCGTCAGCGGTCGGGCGAATGCCGTTGCCGTCGGCCGCTTTTCCTTTTGAGTGTGACAGGAGATTTTTGGGGCCGGAGGCGGAGCAAACCGGCGTCGGGAGGGGCGGCGCCGCCTATGAAAAACCCCTCCGGAACAAAATGTTCCGGAGGGGTTTTGGTGAGCCATCGGGGACTCGAACCCCGGGCACCTTGATTAAAAGTCAAGTGCTCTGCCAACTGAGCTAATGGCTCGTCTCTTCTGACAGCTTTACCATTATATCAACAGTCATCCGCGTTGTCAATATTTTTCTTCCTCTGTTTTTCCCAAGAAAAAAGGCCGTTTCCGGCTTTGGAATCGGCCTCTTTGACCATCCGGCGCGGCGGCCCCGCCGCCCGCCGGATCCCTCCTCCGGGACGGGCGCGCCCGGAACCGTCTTCCCGTCCGCGCCGCGCGTCCGGCTTTGCCGGGGATCACTTCCCGACGGAATAGCCCGCCTCTTTGATTGCTTCCTCCATCGCCGGGAGGTTCGCGGGCGCTTCATATTTCACCATGACGCTGCCGCCGGCGAGATCCGCCCTCGCGCTCTCCACGCCCTTGACGCCCAGCAGCGCTGTCTCCACATGCGCCACGCAGTGGCCGCACATCATGCCTTCGACCTTGATGACCGTTTCCATCTCTTTTTCCTCCTTGATGCTTTGCATAACCGAATGTTTCTCGTTTTTGGCGGAAGAAGAATCCGCCGGCCGCCTCTCCGCCCCGAGGCGCAGCCGGGTCAGGCGCAGCGCGTTGCCGACCACCGTCACGGAGGACAGGCTCATCGCCGCGGCCGCAAACATCGGCGTCAGCTGCCAGTGGAGCGCCGTGTAAAAGACGCCCGCCGCCAGCGGGATGCCCGCGCAGTTATAGAAAAACGCCCAGAACAGGTTCTCCTTGATGTTTTTCATCGTCGCGGCGGAAAGCCGGATCGCGCGGACGGCGTCCATCGGGTCGTCGTGCATCAGCACGATGTCCGCCGAGCTCAAGGCGACGTCCGCGCCGGCGCCGATCGCGACGCCAAGGTCCGCCTTCGCGAGCGCGGGCGCGTCGTTGATGCCGTCCCCGACCATGGCGACCTTTCTGCCGGCGCTTTGCAGATCGGAGATCTCCCGCTCCTTCTGGTCCGGCAGCACCTCCGCGCGGACCATGCGGATGCCGAGCTGCTCCGCGATGTGGGAGGCCGCCGCTTTCCCGTCCCCGGTGAGCATGACCGCCTCCTTGCCCATCGCATGCAGCGCGGCGACGGCCGCTTTGGAGCTCTCCCGGACCGTGTCGGCCGCGGCAATCAGGCCGACGACCCTCTGCTCATCCGCGAGATAGAGCAGCGTGCTGCCCCGCGACGCGGCCTCGGCGGCCCGCGCCTCCCAGCCGGAGAGGTCGAGCCCGGCCTCCTCCGCGAGCCTCGCGCTGCCGATAAAATAAGTTTTTCCTTCCACGGAGGCGGTGACGCCCTTGCCCGGCTCCGCGGCGAAATCCTCCGCCGCCGGGATAGAGAGTCCCCGCTCCTCCGCTTTTTTGAGCACGGCCTTTGCGAGCGGATGCTCGCTCTCGTGCTCAAGCGCCGCCGCGACGCGGAGCGCCTCGTCCTCGGCGCCGTCTTTCGCGGCGTAGACGGCCGTGACCTCCGGTTTGCCCATCGTCAGCGTCCCGGTTTTATCGAACACAACCGTGTCGATCGAGCCTGCGCGCTCCAGCGCCTCGGCGGATTTGACCAAAATCCCGTTCTGCGCGCCCTTTCCGGTGCCGGCCATGATCGCGACCGGGGTCGCGAGCCCGAGCGCGCAGGGGCAGGAGATCACGAGCACGGAGATCGCGCAGGTCAGCGCGAACGAAAACTCCGCGCCGAAAAGCATCCACGCGGCGAACGTGATTAAAGCGATGCCCATGACGATCGGCACAAAGACGGCCGCCACCCGGTCCGCGAGGCGGGCGATCGGCGCTTTAGACGTGACGGCGTCCTCCACCAGCCGGATGATCTTCGCAAACGAGGTCTCCTCGCCGACCTGCTCCGCCCGGAAGCGGATGTAGCCGGTCTGGTTGACCGAGGCGGACAGCACCCGGTCGCCCGGGCGTTTCTCCGCCGGTATGCTCTCCCCGGTCAGCGCGGATTCGTCCGCGGTGGTGAAGCCCTCCAAGACCGTGCCGTCCACCGGGATCTTCTGGCCCGGCCGGACCGCGACGACGTCCCCGACGAGCACCTCCGCGGCCGGGATTTCCTGCTCCTTGCCGTCCCGGACGACGAACGCGGTGTCCGGCGCGAGCTCGATCAGCTTCGAGACGGCGTCGGAGGTCCGCTCCTTCGAGCGCGCTTCAAGGTATTTGCCCACGCCGATCAGCGCCGGGATCATGGCCGCGCTGTCGAAATAGAGCGCCATCGCGGTCTCATGGGCCATGTGGAGGTCGCCCATCCGGATCGCCGCCCCGATCACGGCCGTCTCGTAAATCCCGTAAAGAAACGAAACCCCGGAGCCCACGGCGATCAGCGAATCCATATTCGGCTCCAGACGGAACAGGCTCCCGAACCCGTTGGTGTAATACTCCCGGTTGATGACGAGGATCGCGGACGTCAGGACAAGCTGCGCTGCGGCGAGCGCGAACGAACGCGCCGGCCCCATTAGAAATTCCGGCTGCGGCAGTCCCAGCATCCCGCCCATGGTGATCCAAAAAAGCGGGGCCAGAAAGACGAGCGACCAGATCATCCGGGTTTTCATCCTGCTGCCGGCGCGGGCGGCCTTCCGCCTCGAAAAAAACGTGCTCCTCGCGGAGGCGCCGTAACCGGAGGCCTCGACCGCCCGGACGATGTCCTCCGGGGTACAGACTTTCTCGTCAAAGACGGCGGTCATGGAATTGGTCATCAGGCTGACGGCGGCGGTTTCCACCCCGTTTACCTTTCCGGCCGCTTTCTCGACATGCGACGCGCAGGCCGCGCAGCTCATGCCGGTGATGTCGAATTTTTGCTCCACGGCGTTTCGCCTCCTTTCTCTCCGATTTATTTTAGGCTTGCAGGAAAGGATTGTCAACCGGGGCGGTTCCCCTCTATTTTTTGACCGGGGCGGCAAAATATGCCTCCGCCGTCCAAAAACGCCGCCCGTGCCCGCCCGGAAAGCCGTATGGAACGAAAAAAAACGGCATATGTTTGCCGTGACGGGGGGTGCGCCGATGGAGAAAAAAACGCTGCGGGACCTTCGGCCCGGCGAGCGCGCGGTCGTCGCCGCGCTCGCCGGGGAGCCTCTCTCGAAGCGGCGGCTCGCGGATATGGGGATCACGCCCGGCGTCTCCGTCTTTATGCGGAAGGCGGCGCCCTTCGGCGATCCGATCGAGATCAGCCTGCGGGGATACGAGCTGACGCTCCGGAAATCGGAGGCGGAGAACGTCCTCCTCGGCGAATGGGGAAAGGGAGTGGGGCCTTGGCTTACCGAATCGCGCTGATCGGGAACCCGAACTGCGGGAAGACCACGCTTTTTAATCTTTTGACCGGGAGCAGCCAGTCCGTCGGGAACTGGCCGGGCGTCACGGTGGAGAAGAAGGTCGGGCGCGTGAAGGGGCGCGGCGGCGAGCTTGAGCTCGTCGATCTGCCGGGCGTCTATTCGCTCTCGCCGTACACGATGGAGGAGGTCGTCACGCGGGATTATCTGATCGCGGAGCGCCCGGACGCGGTCATCGACATCCTCGACGGCACCAACCCCGAGCGAAACCTCTATCTGACGCTTCAGGTTATGGAGCTCGGCCTGCCGCTGGCGCTCGCCGTCAACATGATGGACGAGGTCGCGGCGCGCGGGGATTCCATCGACTGCCGCGCTCTCGGCGAGCTGCTGGGGGCGCCCGCCGCGCTGATCTCCGCGAGAAACGGGCGGGGCGTCCCGGAGCTGCTCAAAATCACGGAGGATCTCGCCTACGGCAGGCTCCAAAATTCGTTTCACATCCGCTACGACGCCGCCACGGAGAACGCGCTCAACCAAATTCTCTTCGTGCTCATGAGCGCGGGGCCCGCGGACGCGCCGCTCCCGAAGAATTATTCGCTCCCGTTCTGCGCGTCGAAGCTCTTGGAGGGCGACGACTCGGTGGCCGGGGCGATCGGCCTGAGCAAAGAGAAAAAAAGAGAGATCGCGGCGATCCTTTCCGACTACGAGCGGAAAAACAGGCCCGGCACCCGGGAGACGCTGATGGCCGACGCGCGCTACCGCCTCATCGCCCGAATCGCCCGCGAGGCCGTCTCGAGGCGGCGGGACCCGCGCGAGCTGACGCTCTCCGACCGCATCGACAAGATCGCGACGGGCAGGTGGACCGCGATTCCGGTGTTCTTTCTCGTCATGCTGGGGATGTTCGCCTGCACCTTCGGCGGGCCGGGGGAATTCCTCGGCCGCCTTGTGGAAACCGCCATCTCCGGGCTGGGGGGCCTCCTCTCCTCCGCCCTCGATTTCGCCGAGGCGCCCGCGTGGGTGCGCTCCCTGTTTCTTGAAGCGGCGCTCGGCGGGGTCGGCGGCGTGCTCTCCTTTTTGCCGCAGGTGTCGCTCCTGTTTTTGTTCCTTTCCGTCTTGGAGGACAGCGGGTATATGGCGCGCGCCGCCTTCATCATGGACCGGCTTTTTCGGAAGATCGGGCTCACGGGTCGCTCGTTTATCCCGATGCTCATGGGGTTTGGCTGCACGACGCCGGCCGTCATGGCCGCCAAGGGCATGGCCGGTGAAAGGGAACGCCGTCTCACGATCCTCTTGACACCGTTTATGTCCTGCAGCGCGCGGCTGCCGATCTACGGGCTTTTCGCGGGCATTTTTTTCGCAAACTATCAGGGGCTGGTGATCTTTTCGATGTACCTCGCCGGGATGCTCGTCGCGATTCTCTGCGGGCTGCTGCTCAAGGGCGTCGTCTGCCCGAGCGAGTCGTCCGCCTTCGTCATGGAGCTCCCGCCCTACCGCCTGCCGGCCCCCGCGAACCTCGCGCTGCACGTCTGGGAAAAATGCCGCGGGTTCCTCATCAAGGCGGGCACCGTCATTTTCTCGATGAGCGTCGCCGTCTGGTTCCTGCAAAACTTCGGCCCGCCGTTCCGGCCCGTGGAGGCGCATACGGAGAGCTTCTTCGGCATCTTCGGCAGATGGATCGCGCCGATCTTCGCGCCGCTGGGATTTGGCAACTGGCAGTCCTCCGCCGCGCTGCTGGTCGGGCTGATCGCCAAGGAATCGGTGGTCTCGACGCTCCACATCGTCTTTGGCGCCGAGGGGATCGCCGCGCATTTCACGCCGATCTCCGCCTTCTCCTTCATGCTGTTTTGCCTGCTCTACATGCCCTGCGTCTCGGCCTTCGTCACGATCAAAAAGGAGCTCGGGAGCTGGGCGGGCGCCTGCCGGAACGCGCTGTTTCAGACCGCCGTCGCGTGGTTCGTCTCGTTCGCGTTTTATCAGGTCGCCACGATGATCTCCCATCTTGCCGGAGGCGGGCCACCGGCGCGGGAGGCCGCCTCGGTCGCTTTCCTCTTCGCGGGCTGCGGGCTGGTCGCGCTGGCGCTATACTTTTCGTATAAATTCCTTCGGAATTTTGTAAGAGGAGGAGACTCCGGGGGCTGCGCGGGCTGCCCGATGCGGGAGAGCTGCGAAAAAAGAAGGCCGCCCTGACAAGGCGGGGCGGCGGGAGGCGCTCCGGCCGGACGCGGGAGAGCTGCCGGAGGCAAAAGAAAAACTTGTCCTAACAAAGGGGCGGCGGCGAGGCGGCGGGAAGCGTCCCGGCCCGATGCGGGAGAGCTGCCGGAGGCAAAAGAAAAACTTATCCTGACAAAGAGGCGGCTGTTGAGCAATAGGAAGTTTCCCGGCCGGGCGCGGACCCGGCGAAACGCAAACCGCCCGGCTGACGAAAGCCGCGACGCAATGATTCCGGCAAGGAAAAAGGCCGCCGGGCGCGGGAGCCTTGGTTTCAGAGCGCTCAAACGCTTCTATCCCCTCCCGGGGCGGACCCGGCGAAACGCAAACCGCCCGGCTGACGAAAGCCGCGACATAATGATTCCGGCAAGGAAAAAGGCCGCCGGGCGCGGGCCCGGCGGCGCGCAAATTTCCGGCCGGGAAAACCCGCCCCAAAAAAGAATCCGTCCAAACAAAGAGAACCGGGCGAAAAAGCGTAAGACTTTTTCGCCCGGTCCCCCTGTATCTTTATCAGAGGATGACGCCGATGTCTCTCACCAGCTCATCCACCGCTTCGGGCTTCGTCGCCCAGCTTGTGCAGAAGCGCACCGCGCTGTGCGCATCGTCGACGCGCGTCCAATACGAATACGCGTAAGTTTCGGCAAAGCGCGCGAGCGCCTCATCCGGCAGGATCGGGAACTGCTGGTTGGTGTAGCTGTCATAAAGGAAGGGACAGCCCTTCGCCGCGAACGCCTCCCGGATGCGCATCGCCTGCTCGTCCGCGCGCTTCGCCACGCGGAAATAGAGCCCGTCGGCAAACATCGTTTCAAACTGGACGCCGAGCAGCCGGCCCTTGGCGAGCATGCCGCCCTGACGCTTGATCATATAGCGAAAATCCGGTTTGAGCGCCTCCGCCGTGATGACGACCGCTTCGCCGAACAGAAAACCCACTTTCGTGCCGCCGATGTAAAACACGTCGCAGAGCGCCGCGATGTCCGGCAGCGTGAGGTCGTTTTTTTCGCTCATCAGGCCGTAGCCGAGGCGTGCGCCGTCCAGAAAGAGCCAGAGGCCGCGGGCACGGCAGACTTCGCTGATGGCCGCGAGCTCGGCTTTGCTGTAAAGGGTGCCGTTCTCCGTGGGGTTGGAAACGTAGACCATGCCGGGCTGGACCATGTGCTCGTGCGTGGCGTCGCCCCAGTGGGCGTCGCAGGCTTCCTCGACCTGCCCCGCGGTGATTTTGCCATCGCTGCTCGGGAGGGACAGAACCTTGTGCCCGGTGCCCTCGATCGCGCCGGTCTCGTGGCAGTTGATGTGGCCGGTGGAGGCGCTGAGCACGCCCTGATAGGGGCGCAGCGCGGCGGCGATGACCGTGAGGTTGGCCTGCGTGCCGCCGACCAGAAAGTGCACGTCGGCGTCCTCCCTGCCGCAGAGCGTTCGGACGATCCGGCGCGCCGTGGCGCAGTATTCGTCCTCGCCGTAGCCGGGCGTCTGGCAGAAATTCGTCTCCTGAAGCTTTTCCAAAATCTCGGGGCAGCAGCCCTCGTTATAATCGCATTCAAACCGAAGCATCGAAACACCGCCTTTTTTATAATCACCCGATTATTATACCAGCGGCGTCTGCGCAATGCAAGGCTCACCCGCAGAGCTCCCTCTTGAGTTTTTCAAGGATCTTTTTTTCTTTCCGGGAGACCTGCACCTGCGTCATGCCGAGGCGCGCGGCGGCCGCGGACTGCGTCATGCCTTTATAATATCTCAAAATGATCAGGGCGCGCTCCTTTTTGTCGAGCGTCTGCACCGCCTGCGCCGTGGAGAGGCGCTCGGTGATGGATTCCTCCGGGGAATCGACCGGCACGTCCGTCTGGCCGCCGCCCCCGTCCTCGTCGTCCGACGTCAGCGAGATCACCGGCGTCGCGGAGCAGATCGCCTCGGTGACCGCCTCCTCGGAGACGGCAAGTTTCCCCGAAAGCTCCGAAATGGTGGGCTCCCGGCCCTCCCGGAGCAAAAAGGCCTCCCGCTCCCGGGCGACTTTCATGGAGAGCTCCTTGAGCGTCCGGCTGACTTTGATCGTGCCCCCGTCCCGAAACAGCCGCCGGATCTCCCCGAGGATCACCGGCACCGCGTAGGTCGAGAAACAGACGCCCCGGTTGCGGTCGAAGGCGTCGAAGGCTTTGACCAGCCCCATGCAGCCGGCCTGAAAAAGATCGTCATACTCGATGCCCCTGCCCGTAAACCGGTGCGCGCAGGCGTGCACCAGCCCGAGATTGCGTTCAATCAGCTCCGCCCTGTTTCCGGCAAGCGTTTCCGCCATGTTACCGCCCTTTCGACACGATGGATTTCTCGAGGGTGACGATCGTGCCCGTCCCGGATGTCGACCGAACGCGGAGCTTGTCCATAAACGACTGCATAATGGAAAAGCCCAGTCCCGAGCGCTCCCCGGTCTCGCAGGTGGTGAACAGCGGCTCCATGGCCTGCTTCACATCCGCGATCCCGCATCCCTTATCCTTCACCCGGATGACGACGCGGCCGCCCTCATAGATTTTAACGTGTATGTAGATCGGGCCGATGCGGTCCGCATAGGCGTGCACGATGCTGTTGGTCACCGCCTCGGAGACGGCGGTGCGGATGTCCGCGATCTCCTCGCAGTTGGGGTCGAGCGGCGTCAGGAAGGCCGCCACCGCGCTTCTGGCGAATGCCTCGTTGCTGGAACGGCTTTCAAACTCCAGTTTCATCTCATTGACCGGTTTCTGATACGGCAAGGCTCAGACCTCCATTTCCTCGGGCGTTTTCGCGGCAAGCAGCTTTTCGAGCCCGGCGAATTTCATAACCTTTTTGATCTGTTTGGACGCGTTGGCGATCATGATCTCGCCGGAGAGCTCCTTCATCAGGCGCAGGCGCCCCATGACGAGGCCGATGCCGGAACTGTCCATAAACGTCACGCCGCTGAAATCGAGGACCAAATACTCCGGCCACGCGCGCTCGAGCGCGAGGTCGATCTCCTGCCGCAGCTCGGCGGCGCTGTGGTGGTCGATTTCGCCGGAAAGCCGCGCCGTCAGCGTTCTGCCGTCCGTCGTAATCTTGACAGGCATACCCCTGCCTCCTTTTTTGGGACAAATAAAAAGAGAGCCTCTATGGTGTTTATCATAGAGGCTCGTCCATTCTTTTTGTGTCGAAAGCGGTGCGGCGGCGAAATTTTATTTTTCCCCTTGCGTGAGCTTTCGTCCCATGAGCACGCCCATTACCGAGGCCATCATCAGGCCGCGCGTCCAGCCGCTGGAGTCGCCGAGGCAGTGCAAGCCGGGCACGCTGGTATTGAAATCCTTGTCCATCTCGACCTTATTGCTGTAAAATTTGAGCTCCGGCGAATAGAGCAGCGTCTCGCTCGAGGCGAAGCCCGGCACGACCTTATCCATAGCTTGGATGAAGTTGATGATGTTGATCATCGAGCGGTAGGGGAACGCGGCGGTGATGTCCCCCGCGACCGCGTCCTTGAGCGTCGGGCGCACGTTCGACTGCGAGAGCTCCTTCTCCCAAGTGCGCTTGCCGTCGAGGATGTCGCCGTAGCGCTGGACGAGGATCTTGCCGTCCGCGAGCATGTTGGTGAGCTCGCCGATCTTCTTCGCGTACTCGATGGGCTGATTGAAGGGGTAGGTGAAGTTGTGCGAGCACAGGATCGCGAGGTTCGTGTTGTCGGACTTGATCTCTTTATAGCTGTGGCCGTTGACGACCGCGAGGTCGTTGTCGTAATTCTCCTGACTCACGAAGCCGCCCGGATTCTGGCAGAAGGTGCGCACCTTGTTGCGGAAAGGCTCCGGGTAGCCGATCAGTTTGCTCTCATAGAGGACGGAGTTGACCTCCTCCATGATCTCGTTGCGCACCTCCGCGCGGACCCCGATGTCGACGGTGCCCGGGCGGTGCTCGATGCAGTGCCCCTCGCAGAGCTTTTCAAGCCAGTCCGCGCCGCGCCGCCCGGTGGCGATCACGGTCGCGTCGGCCTCGATCTCAAAATCCCCGCGGCTGCTGCGGACCCGGACGCCCGTGCAGGTGTCGCCGTCAAAGAGCAGATCGTCGCACTCGCAGCCGAAGAGCAGGTCGACGCCGTGCTCGCCGAGGTATTTTTCGATCGAGAGATAGAGCGCCTGCGCCTTCTCCGTGCCGAGGTGGCGGATCGGGCAGTCGATCAGCCGCAGTCCCGCTTGGATCGCGCGGCGGCGGATCTCCTTCTTCTCCTCCTCGTGGTCGAGGCCCTCGACGTGCTCGTCCGCGCCGAATTCGAGATAGATCCGGTCCGCGTAGTCGATCATCTCCTGCGCGAGGGGCTCGCCGATCAGCTGCGGCAGGTCGCCGCCGACGTGGCAGCTCAGCGAGAGCTTCCCGTCGGAAAACGCGCCCGCGCCGGAAAAGCCGGTCGTGATATGGCAATAGGGCTTGCAGTTCATGCAGACGCCGGTCTTGCTCTTGGGGCAGCGGCGGTTCTCGATGGGCTGGCCCTTTTCCACGATGGTGATTTGCTTTTGGCTGCCGCGGCGGATCAGTTCGATGGCCGTGAAGATGCCGGAGGGCCCGGCGCCCACAATGACGACGTCCGTTTTCATCTGTTCAGCTCCCTTTACAAAATACAAGGTTATTATAGCATAGAACGGCGGCGCATGTATCAAAAAAACGTAAACAACCAAAAAAACGCGGCCCGCCTTTTTGGGGAGCCGCGATTCTTTCTCTTGGGTATTCCCTTTATACCAGCTCGATGATGGCCATCTCGGCGGCGTCCCCGCGGCGGGGTCCGATGCGGATGATCCTCGTGTAGCCGCCGTTTTTGCCGGCGTATTTCGGCGCGATCTCATCAAAAAGCTTTTTGGAAACGGCTTCTTTTGTAATAAAGGAATACGCGTGACGCTTGGAAGTCAGATCATTGGCCTTGGCGGTCGTGATCATTTTTTCGGCCACGGCGCGGACTTCCTTGGCACGGGTGACGGTGGTCTCAATCTTGCCGTTTTCCAGCAGATAGGTCACCATCGCGCGGAGCATCGCTCTTCTGTGGTCGGAAGTGCGGCCGAGCTTTCTTGTTCCGGGCATCGAAATTCACTCCTTTTCGGTTCAGTCTTCGTCCTTGCTGAGGTTGAAGCCGAGAGATTCGAGTTTGGCGACAACCTCCTCAAGGGATTTCTTTCCGAGGTTACGCACTTTCATCATGTCGTCCTCGGATCTGCTGATGAGGTCTTCTACCGTGTTGATGCCCGCGCGCTTGAGGCAGTTAAAGCTGCGCACGGACAGGTCAAGTTCTTCAATGGTCATCTCAAGGACTTTCTCTTTGCTGTTGTTGTCCTTTTCCACCATGATCTCGCCCTGATAGGCGTCTTCCGAGAGATCCACGAACAGATTGAGATGTTCGTTGAGGACCTTGGCTCCTAAAGAGACGGCTTCCTTCGCGGAAATTGTGGAGTCCGTCCACACCTCGAGCGTCAGCTTGTCGTAATCGGTGATCTGGCCGACGCGGGTGTTTTCTACGGTGTAATTCACCTTCAACACGGGGGTATAAATGCTGTCTACCGGGATAACGCCGATGATGGGCTGCATATTCTGCTTGTTTCTTTCCGCGGAAACATAGCCCCGGCCTTTATCCAAAGTAATTTCCATGAACAGTTTGCCGTCGGCATCCAAGGTCGCGATGTGCATATCCTTATCCAGAATCTCAACCTCGGAATCGGCCTGAATCGAACCGGCAGTGACTTCGCCTTCGCCTTGCTCATCGATCACAACCACCTTCGGGCCGTCGCAATGCAGTTTTGCGATCAGGCCCTTGATGTTGAGGATGATCTCGGTGACGTCCTCCTTGACCCCGGGTATCGTCGAAAATTCATGACGGACACCGTCGATCTTAACGGAGTTCACAGCAACGCCGGGAAGGGAGGAGAGCAGTACGCGTCTCAGGCTGTTGCCGAGCGTCGTTCCGAATCCGCGCTCCAGCGGCTCGACGACAAACTTCCCGTAGCTCGGGCTGCTCTCGTCCACTTCGGCTTCGATTCTCGGCTTTTCTATTTCTAACATCTAAGTCCCTCCTTAATGGGGTTAAAAACCCTAATCCGCATTCCCCTGTCAGTCAGTTCCGCAAACCGGTTACTTGGAATACAGCTCGACGATCAGATGCTCCTCGACGTCGAGGTCGATGTCCTCGCGGTTCGGGAGCGCGCTGATCTTGACCAGCATTTTTTCAGGGTCAACTTCCATCCATTTCGGGACCGGGTGCGCGCTGTTGGCCTCGACGACCGCCTTGAATTTGTCGCTTGCGCGGCTCTTATCGGTCGCGACGACCACGTCGCCGACTTCCGTCAGGATCGAAGGGATATTGGCTTTATGCCCGTTGAGGGTATAGTGGCCGTGACGAACCAGCTGGCGCGCCTCTTTTCTCGAGGAAGCGAGGCCGGCGCGATAGACAATGTTGTCCAGACGGCTCTCAAGGATTCTGAGCAGGTTTTCACCGGTCTGGCCGGTTTTTTTGGCGGCAAGCTCGAAATAATGGGCAAACTGGCTCTCCAGAACGCCGTAATATCTCTTGGCCTGCTGTTTCGCGCGAAGCTGGATTCCGTATTCGGAAGTCTTCTTGCGGCTTTGGCCATGCATGCCCGGGGCGTAGGATCTGCGGCTCACAGCGCATTTGTCGCTGAAGCATCTCTCCCCTTTGAGGAAGAGCTTTTTGCCCTCACGGCGGCACAGCCTGCAAACGGAGCCTGTATATCTTGCCATGTGTAAATTACACCTCCAATTTATGGTATCAAACTATACGCGGCGTCTTTTCGGCGGGCGGCAGCCGTTGTGCGGGATCGGGGTGACGTCTTTAATCATCGTCACTTCGAGTCCGGCGGACTGGAGCGCGCGGATCGCGGATTCGCGGCCGGAACCCGGGCCTTTGACGTAGACTTCCACCGTTTTGAGGCCGTGCTCCATCGCGGCTTTCGCGGCGGTTTCGGCGGCGGTCTGCGCGGCGTACGGGGTGGACTTTCTGGAGCCGCGGAATCCAAGACCGCCGGCGCTCGCCCAAGAGATCGCGTTGCCCCGGACATCGGTGATGGTCACGATCGTATTATTGAAGGTGGATTGAATATGAGCGGAACCGCGTTCGATATTCTTTTTTTCCTTGCGGCGGCGGACAACAGCTTTTTTGGCATTAGCAGCAGCTTTCGGCATTTTGTTTGATGTCCCTCCTTCTTTGATTACTTCTTCTTATTGGCAATGGTCTTTTTCGGACCTTTGCGAGTTCTCGCGTTTGTTTTGGTCCTCTGTCCGCGGACCGGGAGACCTTTTCTGTGACGGACACCGCGGTAGCATCCGATCTCGACCAGACGCTTGATGTCCAGCGCGGTTTCGCGGCGCCGGTCGCCCTCCACGACAAGGTTCTTGTCGATGTATTCGCGCAGAGCGGCAGCGTCGTCCTCGCTAAGATCTTTGACGCGGATCGAGGGATCCACGCCGGTGTCGGCGAGAATCTTGGAAGCGGTCGTGCGGCCGATGCCAAAAATATAAGTGAGGCCGATTTCGATCCTCTTGTTTTTCGGCAGGTCAATACCAGCTATACGAGCCATTGAATAACATGCACCTCCGTTCTTTTTGAATCAGCCTTGACGCTGTTTATGTTTCGGATTGGAGCAGATGATCATCAGACGGCCTTTGCGCTTGATGATCTTGCATTTTTCGCAAATGGGTTTTACGGAAGGTCTGACTTTCATAAATTATACCTCCTTCACTTGGAACGCCATGTGATGCGCCCTTTGGTGAGGTCGTATGGCGACATCTCGACCGTCACTTTATCGCCGGGCAGAATCCGGATGAAATTCATGCGGAGCTTCCCCGAAATATGGGCTAAAATCTGGTATCCGTTGGGCAGCTCTACCCTAAACTGGGCGTTTGGAAGAGATTCCACGACGATCCCTTCGATCTCAATCACGTCTTCTTTGGACAAGCGAATTCCCTCCCTCGTCTTTCATGTTGAATCCCGCAAGCGCGGCGCGAAGCTTTTTGTTCGTTTCGCAATCCTCGGGCCTGAGCGCCGTATCGGTCGGCGCAAGATGCCTTGCGTTTTTGCGTTTCGGCTTTTCCACTTTACGCAGTTTGCCGTCCGCAATATACGCGAAGCCCTCCTCTTCCGCAAGAATTACGAAGAAACCTCCGCAGTCTTTCCCGGCTTTCGACCGGACCACCTGTCTGAGCATTAGGCACCTCTTAGGGCAGGGTCAAAATGACCGGGCCGTCTTTCGTGATCGCTATGGTGTGCTCAAAGTGGGCGGAATTGCTTCCGTCCGCGGTCCGGACCGTCCATCCGTTGGAATCGGTGTGGGTGAAGCGGCCCCCGGCGTTGACCATCGGCTCAATGGCGATGACCATGCCGCCGACCAGCCGCAAACCGTGGCCGGGCTTGCCGAAATTCGGGACCTCCGGGTCCTCGTGAATGTCGCGGCCGACCCCGTGCCCCGTGTAGTTGCGGATCACGGAATAGCCCCGCTCCTCGACATAGGACTGCACGGCCCAAGAGATGTCCCCGATCCGGTTGCCCGCGGCCGCCTGCGCGATGCCCTGATAAAGGCTTTCGCGCGTGGCGTCCAGCAGATGCCGCGCCTCCGGGGAGATCTTGCCCACTGCGAACGTCGCAGCGTTGTCGCCGTGGTATCCCTCCACGCACGCGCCCACGTCGATCGTGACGATGTCTCCCTCGATCAGCACCCGGCTGCCCGGGATGCCGTGGATGATCTCGTCGTTGACGGAGATGCACGCCGTGGCCGGAAATCCTTCGTAATTGAGAAACGATGGAGTGGCCCCCTGAAACACAATGAAGTCATGGATCAGCTTGTCGATCTCTCCGGTTGTGACGCCGGGCCCGACCGCCTCGCCGCCGGTTTTGAGCGCCAAAGCGGAGATCCTCCCCGCCTCGCGCAGCATCGAAACCTCGGTGGCTGTTTTGACGATCACCATGCTCAGACCCCCAGAGCCAGCAGCGTCAGGCGGGTGGTCTCTTCGATGCCGATCTCGCCCGGAACGACTGCGAGCTTGCCCCGCTCTTCATAGAAGCCTTTCAGCGGCTCGGTCTGGACATGATAGACCTTGAGGCGGGCCTTGATGGTTTCCGGAAGGTCGTCCTTCCTCGTGATGATCTCTCCGCCGCATTTGGGGCAGATCATATCCGCAGGAGGCGGACTGTTTTTGATGTGGTACGGGGCCCCGCATTGGATGCAGACGCGCCTGCCGGAGAGACGCTCGAGGATCACTTCATCCGAAACCGCGATGTCAACGGCGCGGTCGATCCGGATGCCGCCCTGCTCGAGGGCCTCCGCCTGCGGAACGGTGCGCGGGAAGCCGTCCAAAATGAACCCGTTTTTGCAATCATCCCGGGCGAGACGCTCCTTGATGAGGGAGATGACCAGCTCATCCGGAACGAGCGAGCCGGACTCCATGTAGCTCTTTGCCACAAGGCCGAGCTCGGTCCCGTTTTTGACGGCTTCGCGGAGGATGTTGCCCGTGCTGATGGTCGGAATCCCGAGTTTTTCTTTCAGAATTTCGGCTTGGGTGCCTTTTCCGGCGCCCGGAGCTCCGAGAAGGATAAGATTCATGCTGATAACCTCCTAACCGCTTATTCCAAGAAGCCTTTGTAGTGGCGCATCATCATCTGAGATTCCAGCGATCTGGAGGTCTCAAGCGCGACGCCGACCACAATGATGATAGTCGTACCGCCAAGGGAGATATTCATGTCGAAGAGCGCGCCGAGCAAAATCGGCAGCAGCGCGACGACCGAGAGGAACATGGCGCCGATGAAGGTCACCTTGCCGATCACCCGGCTGATGAAATCGCTGGTCGGGCGGCCGGGGCGGATGCCCGGGATGCCGCCGTTGTTTTTCTGCAGCTGATTGGCCATCTCGATCGGGTTATACTGGATCGCCACATAGAAGTAGCTGAACGCGATGATCATCAGGAAATACAGCAGCGCGTAGCTCCAGCTCCCGGTGTCGAAGATCGAAAATATGCCGTCCCAGAAGCCGCCCTCTTTGACCTTCACGAAGGCCTCGACGGTCGCGGGAACGGAGAGCAGGGCGCTCGCGAAGATGATCGGGAGCACGCTCGCCATATTGACCTTGATCGGGAGGAACGTGGACTGGCCGCCGTACTGTTTTCTGCCGACCACGCGTTTCGCGTACTGGACCGGGATCCGGCGCTCCGAGCTGTCGATCAGCACGATGAACGCGGTGAGGATCAGGAAGATCGCGACCACGGCCGGGACAAAGATCCAATACTTGAATTCTCCGCCGAACGCTTTTTGCAGGTAGGCCCACATGGTGCTCAAGAGGCTTGGCGCGCCCGAGACGATACCGGCAAAGAGAAGCATCGAGATGCCGTTTCCGATACCCTTTTCATCGATTCTCTCGCCGAGCCACATGCTGAGCATGCCGCCCGCGGTGAACATGAAGAGGATCGTCACGACGACGAGCAGGTTCTCCCATTTCATCGGAAAGGACTCCACGGCGTCGTAGCTCTTCAGCGTCACGTAATAGGCGTAGGACTGGATCAAGGCAAGACCCACCGTGGAATACCGGGTGATCTTGTTCATCTTTTTCTTGCCCTCTTCGCCCTCCTTCGCGAGCCGCTCCAGAGCGGGGATCGCGACCGTGAGCAGCTGGATGACGATGGAAGCGGTGATGTACGGGGAGATGGAGAGCGCGAACAGGGTCGCCTGAGAGAGCGCGCCGCCGGTGAGCATGTTGAGATAGCCCAGCAGGTTCCCCGCGTTGGCGTTGAGCATGGCGGCGAGGCTCGAAGTCTCCAGAAACGGCACCGGGATGGCCGAGCCGATGCGGAAGATGACGATGATCATCAGGGTGTAGAGAATCTTCTTTCTGAGATCGTCGATTTTCCACGCATTTTGGAAGATTTTGAACATCTCACTTCACCTCGGCCTTTCCGCCGGCCTCCTCGATCTTCTGCTTCGCAGACGCAGAAAAAGCGGCAACCTGCACGGTAAGCTTCTTCGTCAGCTCGCCCACACCGAGGATTTTGACTCCGTCGAGTGTCTTTTTCAGCAGACCGGCCTCCACAATGGCCTGTTCGTCCACTTCGGTCCCGTCGGCAAAGATCTCAAGATCTTTGATGTTGACGGTCGCGTATCTGGTGTTAAAAATGTTGACAAATCCGCGCTTCGGGATCTGTCTCTGGAGAGGCATCTGGCCGCCCTCGAATCCCGGACGGATGGAGCCGCCGGAACGGGCTTTCTGGCCCTTATGGCCCTTGCCGGAGGTCTTGCCGGCGCCGGAACCGTGGCCCCTGCCTCTACGGAAGACATCGCAGCCGGCGCCGGGCGCCGGTGCGAGTTCGTGCAGTTTCATACTTGTCCCTCCTTATTCTTCGGTAACCTCGACCATATGGCTGATTTTTGCGATCTTGCCGCGGGTCGCAGCGTTGTCGGGCTGAATGGTCTCGTCACCGATCCTGCGAAGGCCAAGGGACTCTGCAACAGCGATCTGATTGTTCAGTTTATGGGCAAATCCCCGAGTAAGCCTGATTTTCAGCATTGCCATATTGTTTTCCCTCCTTAGCCCAGGATCTCTGCAACGGTCTTTCCGCGGGCGGCGGCGACCTGCTCCACATTGCGGAGCGCGCGGAGACCATCCAGCGTGGCGGAGACGACGTTGCAGGGATTGTTGGAACGGATGCTCTTGGTACGGATGTCGCGGATGCCGACCGTCTCGAGGACGGCGCGGGCCGCGCCTCCGGCGATGACGCCGGTGCCTTCCGGGGCCGGTCTCATCATGACGCGCCCGGCGCCGAATTTGCCGATCACCTCGTGGGGGATTGTGGTCCCCTTGAGGGCGATGTGATGCAGGTTTTTCTTCGCGTCTTCAATCCCCTTGCGGATAGCGTCCGGCACCTCGGCGGATTTGCCGATGCCGAAGCCGACGGTGCCGTTTCCGTCACCGACGACCACGAGGGCGGCGAATTTCATAATTCTTCCGCCTTTGACGGTCTTGGATACGCGGTTGATGGCCACTACTCTTTCCGTGAGGTCGAGCGTGGAAGCGTCGATTAAAGCCAACTGTATCCCTCCTTGTTAGAACTGAAGTCCGCCTTCGCGGGCTCCTTCTGCCAGCTCTTTGACGCGGCCGTGATAGAGGTAGCCGCTGCGGTCGAATACGACGGAAGTGACTCCTTTTTCGGTCGCTCTTTGGGCAACGAGTTTACCGATCTCATGGGCGGCTTCTTTGTTTCCGCCGTAGGGCTCGAAGCCCTTTTCGATGGTGGAGGCGGCCGCGATGGTCACGCCGGTTTCATCGTCGATGATCTGAGCATAAATATGCTTCGAGGAGCGGAAGACGTTGAGACGCGGGCGCTCGGGGGTGCCGCCGATCTTGTTGCGGACACGGTAGTGTCTTTTGATTCTGGCGGCGTTTTTGTTGAGCTTAGTCACCATATCATTTCACTCCTTTACTTTTTGCCTTTGCCGGCTTTGCCTTCCTTGCGGATGATAACCTCGCCGACATAGTGAATTCCCTTGCCCTTATAAGGCTCGGGCGGACGTTTCTCGCGGATTTCCGCGGCGAACTGGCCGACCTTCTGTTTGTCGGTGCCGCTCACGACGATCTTGGTCAGCGAGGGAACGTCGATCGAGATGCCCTCGGGGGCGGGCATGAAAATCTGATGGGAATACCCCAGATTCATGACCAGCCTGTCGCCCTCTTTGGCGGCCTTGTATCCGACGCCGGCGATCTCCAATTCCTTGGTGAAGCCGGTTGTGACGCCGGTGACCATGTTGGCGACCAGCGAGCGGGTCAGGCCGTGCAGGCTTCTGTTTTCGCTGGAATCATCCGGGCGGGACACGTTGATCTCGCCGTTTTCAACCTGAATCATCATTTCAGGCCGAAAGCTCTGTGTCAGGGCGCCTTTCGGGCCCTTTACCGTCACGGTGCAGCCGTCGATGTTGACGTCGACGCCGGCCGGTATAACAATCGGTTTTCTGCCGATACGGGACATTCCGTTTCCCTCCTTCTTACCAGATGAACGCGAGGACTTCGCCGCCCACGTTCTCTTTTCTCGCCTGTTTATCGGTCATGATGCCCTTGTTGGTGGACAGGATGGCGATGCCGAGGCCCTTGAGAACTTTGGGCATATCCTCAACGTTTGTATAAATCCGAAGGCCCGGTTTGGAAACCCTGCGCAGGCCTTGGATCACCGGGGTTTTATTTTCGCCGTACTTCAGCGTGATGTGGATGGTACCCTGTTTGCCGTCTTCGATGACCTGGATGGATTTGATATATCCTTCCTCCAGCAGGATCTGGGAGATGGCTTTCTTCATATTAGAAGCGGGCACATCGACCGTCTCATGTTTCGCGCTGTTCGCGTTTCTGATTCGGGTCAGCAAGTCAGCGACTGTATCGGTGATATGCATTCCGTCAACCTCCTTTGCTCTCTCTTGTTACCAGCTTGCCTTCCGCACGCCGGGAATTTCGCCTTTATAGGCCAACTCCCTGAAGCAGATGCGGCAAATGCCAAATTTGCGAAGATAGGCATGGGGCCTTCCGCAGATTTTGCAGCGCGTGTAAGCTCTGGTGGAGAACTTCGGCTCTCTTTTCTGCCTGACCTTCATGGACGTTTTAGCCATTTTCTAAATTCCTCCTATCCCTGCACCTTTTCAAACGGGGCGCCCATCAGAGCGAGCAGCTCCTTGGCTTCCTCGTCGGTTTTTGCGGTGGTCACAAAGCAGACATCCATGCCGCGGATCTTATCGATCTTATCGTAATCGATCTCCGGGAAGATGAGCTGCTCTTTGAGACCCATGCTGAAGTCGCCGCGTCCGTCGAAGCCCTTGGCGCTGATGCCGCGGAAATCCCTGACTCTCGGCAGCGCGATGTTGAAAAGACGATCCATGAAATCATACATTCTCTCGCCGCGCAGGGTGACCTTCGCGCCGATCGTCATGCCTTCACGGAGTTTAAAGTTTGCAACCGATTTTTTCGCCTTGCAGATGACCGGCTTCTGGCCGGTGATGGTGGCGAGATCAGCAAGGATGGCGTCCATCACTTTGCTGTTATCTTTTGCATCCCCGGCGGCAACGTTGACGACGATCTTTTCGCACTTCGGGATCTGCATGGGGCTCTTGTAATTGAATTTCTTCATCAGCGCGGGTGCGACCTCGCCGATGTAAAACTCCTTTAATCTGGCCATGTTGTTTCCTCCCTACTCAAAAAGTTTCGCCGCAGGACTTGCACAGACGTTTTTTGCTTCCGTCGGCAAGGACCTTGTGGGCCAGTCTGGTCGGCTTGCCGCATTTGGGGCAGACAAGCATGACCTTGCTGGCATAGATGGCGCTCTCAACTTTGACAAGTCCGCCTTCCTCGCCCATTTTGCGGGGTTTGACGTGCTTCGTGGAAATGTTGCAGCCCTCGACGATCACCTTGTTCTCGGAAGGGCTCACTTCCATGACTTTGCCCGTTTTGCCTTTATCTCTGCCGGAGAGGATGACGACCTTATCGCCGGATTTGACATGTACCTTTTTCAATCGTATTACCTCCTTCAGAGTACTTCGGGCGCGAGGCTCAGAATTTTAAGATAATCTTTATCGCGGAGCTCACGGGCGACCGGTCCAAAGATACGGGTTCCGCGCGGGTTTTTATCATCGCGGATGATGACGGCGGCGTTCTCGTCAAAGCGGATATAGCTGCCGTCCTCACGACGGAGACCTTTGGCCGAGCGGACAATCACGGCTTTGACGACATCGCCTTTTTTGACCATGCCGCCGGGGGCCGCTTTTTTCACACTGGCGACGACGACGTCGCCGATGTTCGCATATTTTTTTCTGGTGCCGCCGAGCACGCGGATGCACATAAGCTCTTTCGCTCCGGTGTTGTCGGCCGCTTTCAGATAAGACTGCATCTGAATCACAGACAGTTCCTCCTTTCCGTCCGGCTCTCTTTACTTCGCTTTTTCAATGATCCGAACGACTCTCCAATGTTTATCCTTGGAAAGAGGGCGGGTCTCCATAATTTCAACGCGGTCGCCGATTCCGCATTCGTTCTTTTCGTCGTGCGCCTTGAATTTCACGGACCTATTGACAAATTTCTTGTAAAGGGGGTGCTGAACGCGGTTTGAGATCCTGACGACGACGGTTTTATCCATCTTGTCGCTCACGACCATACCGACTCTGGTTTTTCTAAGGTTTCTTTCTTCGTTCACAGCTTTATCCTCCCTTCCTTCACTGCTTCGCCTTGAGCTCGGTTTCGCGAAGAATGGTCTTCACGCGGGCGATGTCTTTTTTAACCTCTTTGAGGCGCATCGGGTTATCGAGCTGGTTAATGGCGTGCTGAAATCTCAGGTTGAAAAGCTCGGCCTTGAGATCGGAAAGCTTTTTCTCGAGATCAGACTGGTTGATTGCGCGGACTTCAGCAGCTTTCATTCCCATCAGCCTCCTTCTCTTCCCGTTTGACAAATTTGCATTTGATCGGGAGTTTATATGCTGCGAGGCGCATGGCCTCGCGGGCGGTCTCCTCCGAAATTCCGGCGATCTCGAACAGCACCCTGCCCGGCTTGACCACGGCGACCCAGTGATCCGGGGCGCCTTTTCCGGAACCCATTCGGGTCTCGGCCGGCTTCGCGGTGACGGGCTTATCCGGGAAAACTTTGATCCAGACCTGACCGCCGCGCTTCACGTAGCGGGTCATGGCAATACGGGCGGCCTCGATCTGATTGGCCTTGAGCCAGCAGGGCTCCAGCGCCATCAGGCCGTATTCGCCGTTCGACACAAAGTTGCCGCGGTGCGCGGTGCCTTTCATGCGGCCTCTCTGCACCTTGCGGTATTTTACTCTTTTCGGGAGCAGCATCAGCGTTTGCCTCCTTCCCTGCGGGGCTGTTTCTTCACGTCCGCAAGGACGTCGCCGCCGTAGATCCAGACCTTGATGCCGACGCGGCCGTAAGTCGTGGCGGCCTCGGCAAATCCGTAGTCGATGTCGGCGCGGATGGTCTGCAGCGGGATGGTGCCCTCGTGGTAGTGCTCGACCCTCGCGATCTCGGCGCCGCCGAGACGGCCCGAGCACTGGGTCTTGATGCCCTTCGCGCCGAGCTTCATCGCGCGGCCGATGGCCTGCTTCATCGCGCGGCGGAAGGAGATCCTGCGCTCAAGCTGGGCGGCGATGTTTTCGGCGACCAGCTGCGCGTTTTTATCCGGGCTCTTGATCTCAACAATGTTGAGGAAGACCTGAATCTTTTCCGTCTTGCCCTTGTTGAGCATGGTTTCGCACTCCTGACGGAGCTTTTCGATCTCGGCGCCTTGGCGTCCGATCACCATGCCCGGCTTGGCGCAATGAATATGGATGCGAATCTTGGCGTCGCCGGTGCGTTCGATCTCGATCTTCGGGATGCCGGCGGCGTAAAGTTTTTTCTTGAGAAATTTGCGAAGATTGTAATCCTCCACAAGCGTATCGCCGAAGACTTCGTCCTTGGCAAACCAGCGGGAGTCCCAATCTTTGATGATGCCCACTCTAAAACCGTGGGGATGTACTTTCTGTCCCATTGTTTACCTCCTCCGATCAGTCTTTGTCTCTCAGGACGATGGTGATGTGCGAAGATCTCTTCAGGATGCGGAAGGCCTTTCCGTGGTCCCTCGGCTGGATCCGCTTCGCCGTCGGGCCGGGAGTGACGAAGCATTCCGCGACATACATGCTGTCCTTGCTCATGCCATGGTTGTTTTCCCCATTGGCGACGGCGGATTTGAGGAGCTTCGCAAGCGGCTCGCTGGCCGCCTTGGGGGTGTGACTGAGCACCGCCGCCGCGTAGCCGACCGGTTTGTTCCGGATCAGATCGAGCACGATCTGCACTTTGCGGGGCGAGATGCGGGCATATCTTAAATAAGCCCTTGCTTCCATTTCATATCCTCCTCTCGGCCTTACTTCCCGTTGTTTGATTTTTTGGAACCGGCGTGGCCCCTGAAGGTTCTCGTGGGGGCGAATTCGCCGAGTTTGTGGCCGACCATATCCTCGGTGACATAGACCGGAACGTGCTTGCGCCCGTCATGAACGGCGAAGGTGTGCCCCACGAAATCCGGAAAAATCGTGGACGCGCGGCTCCAGGTCTTAAGAACTCTCTTTTCCCCGGCCTTATTCATCGCGCGGACCCGATCAAGGAGCGCGGTCTGGACATACGGGCCTTTTTTAATACTTCTGCTCATTTCTCCTGTGTGCCTCCTTCCCGATCACTTTTTGTTGCGGCGTTTCACGATGAATTTATCGGAACGCTGATGTTTCTTTCTCGTCTTGTAGCCCAGCGCCGGTTTGCCCCAAGGGGTGACGGGGCCGGGATGCCCGATCGGGGATTTGCCCTCGCCGCCGCCGTGCGGATGGTCGTTCGGGTTCATGACGGAACCGCGGACGGTGGGCCTCCAGCCCATGTGGCGGACGCGCCCGGCTTTGCCGAAGTTGACGTTGGAGTGGTCGGTGTTGCTGACCTGACCGATGACCGCGTAGCACTCGTTCAGAACGTTGCGCAGTTCGCCGGAGGGGAGCCTCACCAGCGCGTATCTGCCCTCTTTGGCCATGAGCTGCGCCATGACGCCGGCGGCTCTCGCGAGCTGGGCGCCCTTGCCGGGGTAGAGCTCGATGTTATGGATAAAGGTGCCCACCGGAATGTTGATGAGCGGCAGCGCGTTGCCCGGGATGATGTCGGACTCCGGTCCGGAGACGACTTTATCGCCGGCCTTGACGCCGTGCGGGGCTACGATGTAGCTCTTCTCGCCGTCCTCATATTGGAGCAGCGCGATGTGGGCGGAGCGGTTGGGGTCGTACTCGATGCCGAGCACCTCGGCGCTGACGCCGAGCTTCTCGCGCTTAAAATCCACGACACGGTATTTGGTCCGGTTGCCGCCGCCGCGATGGCGGACGGTGATCCGGCCGTAGCTGTTGCGGCCGGCGTGCTTTTTGAGCGGCTCAAGCAGGCTGCGCTCCGGGCCTCCCTTGCTCAGGCCGGAATAATCGGTGGTGGTCATTCCGCGGCGGCCGGCGGTGGTCGGTTTATAAAACTTGATTGCCATTCACTTCATCCTCCTTACAGCATGCTCTCGAAGAACTCGATGCCCTTGGATTCCGCCTTCAGGGTGACGATCGCTTTCTTCCAGTCCGGGGTTTTGCCTACGTGGAGGCCCATTCTTTTGCTGCGGCCGCGGACGTTGAGGGTGTTGACCTTTTCAACCTTCACGCCGAAAAGCTCCTCGACGGCTTTTGCGATTTCGATCTTATTGACGGTCTTCAGAACGCGGAAGGTGTATTTCTTCTGCTTGATCGCGTCCATGGACGCTTCGGTGATGACCGGCGCGAGGATGATATCCTGAGCGGTCTTCGTCATTTTGCGTACACCTCCTCAATCTTCTCGACGGCGTCTTTGACGATTACGAATTTGTCGTAATATAAGATGTCATATACATTTAAAGTATTGGTCAGCGTGGTCTTGACGTCCGGGATGTTTCTGGCGCTCTTGATCACGTTGAGGTCGACCCCCGGCATGACGACGAGCGTCTTGCCCTCCGCGCCGACGGCCTTGAGCACGCCGATCATGGATTTGGTCTTGATCTCATTGAGCCTCAGCTCGTCGAGCACGACGATCCCGCCTTCGGCGGCTTTGCTCGACAGGGCGGAGAAGAGCGCCACACGGCGGAGCTTTTTGTTGAGCGTGAAGCGGTATTTGCGCGGCTTCGGGCCGAGGGCGATTCCGCCGTGTCTCCACTGCGTCGCCCGGATGGAGCCCTGACGGGCGTGTCCGGTGCCTTTTTGCCTCCACGGTTTTCTGCCGCCGCCGCGGACTTCGCTTCTGGTCTTGGTGGACTGGGTGCCCTGACGGCGGTTGGCAAGGAAGTTGACAACCGCGGCGTGCATGGCAACCGCGTTGGGCTCTACGCCGAAAATGGCCTCGGAGAGCTCAACCTTGCCGACGACTTCGCCGGCCATGTTTAACACGTTAACAGTAGGCATTCAACTCTCTCCTTTCTCAGCCACGCGCAGAACGCCCGGACTGTTTCTGCGGGTTCGTACTGACGGCAACGGTGGTGTTCCTTGCCTTGACGATCTTGACGGTGTTGATGATGCTGACGATCGCGCCCTTCGGGCCCGGAACGGCGCCCTTGATCGCGATCAGATTGTTGTCGTTGTCGATCTTGACGATCTCAAGATTTTTGATCGTGGTGCGGACAACGCCCATATGTCCCGGGAGCTTTTTGCCCTTGAAGACCCTCGAGGGGTCGCTGCTCGAGCCCAGAGAACCGACGTGGCGTCCGACCGGGCCGCTGCCGTGCGATTCGCGCAGGCGGCTGTAGCCGTAGCGCTTGATCGTGCCGGCGTATCCGTGGCCCTTGCTCTTGCCGGCGACGTCGACCTTTTCGCCGACGCTGAAGGTGTCCGCCTTGACGAGATCCCCGACGCTGAGCGTGGAGCAGTCCTCCAAGCGGAACTCGCGCAGGTATTTCTTCGCGGCGACGTCCGCTTTGGCGAAGTGGCCCTTCTGCGGCTTGTTGAGGTGTTTCTCGGTGATTTCGCCGAATCCGAGCTGTACGGATTCGTAACCGTCGTTGTCGAGCGTCTTTCTCTGCACGACGACGCACGGGCCGGCCTCTATGACCGTGACAGGGATCACCTTGCCCTTTTCGTCAAAAAGCTGGGTCATGCCAACCTTTTTGCCGATGATTGCTTTCTTCATTTTTTCTGCCTCCTTCGGTTATTGGTCGGATGGTGCATCCGACGTGACCTGCTGCTTGTCTTTTTTCTTAATAAAGCCGTCGATTAGAACTTTATCTCGATTTCAACGCCGGCAGGGAGCTCAAGACCGGTAAGGGCCTCGACGGTTTTGTTCGAGGGCCTTAAGATGTCGATGAGTCTTTTGTGCGTGCGGGACTCAAACTGTTCGCGGCTGTCCTTGTATTTGTGGACGGCGCGCAGGATGGTCACGACCTCTTTTTCGGTCGGGAGCGGGATCGGACCGGAAACGCGGGCGCCGGTGCGCTTTGCGGTTTCCACGATCTTTTCCGCGGCTTGATCGACCAGCTGATGGTCGTAGCTTTTGAGCCGGATCCTGATTTTCTCTTTGACTGCCACTTAAATCGCCTCCTGTTTTGATTCCCAATGATTCACAATGGGTGACGACTGATTGAAATACATTCCACCGCCCCGGGTGTTCCAAGTCCCGCCATGAAAAACGGGAAATCCCCGCCGCCACGTGTTTCTTCCAGAATGGCACAGGTATTCCCGGATCGCGCGGATCGCTCCGCGCCTCAACAACAAGACCCCGCCCCGCGGCTCATCGCCGGAGGGGCACACTCGGGTGTGCAGTATTTCTTGTCGCCCGGTTTTTAAAATCGGACATACTCGGCGGAAATTCCCTGCCATACCGGCAGCAACCTCCCGCTTCAACGCATATCTTGCGGCCTTTCAGGCATGCTGAAAAAGCCGCCTGCGCAGTCACGCAAGGTATATTATATATATAGCAAATTTAAATGTCAAGAATATTTTTGCGGTTTCGGCGGATTTTTTCGCGGTTTTCGGAAAAAACGCGGGCTTCCGAAGAATCCGACCACGCTTTCGCGTGTTTCAAAGGCCTCCGCGTCTATTTTTGCCGGTTTTTTGTAAGTTATTCCCAAGGAAGGGCAGTCTTTCCGCCGCGGGCCAAAAAAATGTGCAGGCCGGGCTGGGGACGCATTCGGCGCACAGGCCGGGCAGGTCTGCGCGCGGGACGGCAGCCAAACCGCGCGGAGGCGAAATCACTCTCCCCCGCCCCGCCGGAATCGCCTTTGCGGCCGGGGACGCGGCGGCCCGAGCGGCGGAGAAAAAACCGGGAGCGCGGGACGAGCACTGCGGTTAAGAGAAAAAAACGGGGATGCGGGGCACGGGGCGAGCGCGGGGCGGACGGCGGCGGCCAAAACTCGCGAACGCGGAATCGCTGTTCCCCACCCCCGCCGGAACCGCCTTTGCAGGCAGGGACGCGGCGGAACGGAGACCGGGAGGGGAAACCGGGAGCGCGGGGACAACACAGGTAGCGGGAGGAAAAACTGGGGGCGCGAGGACATGCGGGCGGCGGCCGGGCAAAAGAAAGAGGCCGGATCGCTCCGGCCTCTTTTTTTCTTTTAATCAGTAAGCCTTGCCCCAGCAGACCATCTTCTCGGCCGGTCTGCCGCAGCAGACGCAGGTGTCGGAGAGGCGCTCCTGATGGAACGGGATGCAGCGGCTGGTGACGCCGGCGGTCTGCTCGATCTTCGTTTCGCAGGCGGGGTCGCCGCACCACATGGCCTTGATGAAGCCGTTCTTTGTGCCGGCGATCTCCGTCAGCTCCTCCATCGTCAGCGCGGTGAAGGTGCGGTGCTCGCGGTTGGCCAGCGCCTTTTGGTAAAGGGAGCTGCGCACCGCCTCAAGCGCGCGCGGGATCTCCACCTCGAGATCGCTGAGGGAGACGGTGAGCTTCTCGCGGCTGTCGCGGCGCACGAGCACGCACTGGCCCTGCGCGATGTCGCGCGGGCCGATCTCGAGGCGCAGCGGCACGCCCTTCATCTCATACTCGGCGAATTTCCAGCCGGCGGAGTTGTCGCTGTCGTCGAGCTTGACGCGGCAGAATTTCTTGAGGCGCTCCTTTACGGCGTTCGCGGCCTCGAGCACGCCCTCCTTATGCTGGGCGGCCGGCACGATGACGACTTGGATCGGCGCGACGGCCGGCGGAAGCACAAGGCCGTTGTTGTCGCCGTGGGTCATGATGATCGCGCCGATGATCCGGGTGGAGAGGCCCCACGAGGTCTCGTAAGGCGTATGGAGCTGGTTGTCGCGGCCGGTGAACTGCACGTCGAAGGCCTTGGCGAAATCGCTTCCAAAGTAATGGGAGGTGCCGCTCTGGAGCGCCTTGCCGTCGTGCATCAGGGCCTCGATGGTATAGGTCGCCTCGGCCCCGGCAAACTTTTCGCTGTCGGTCTTCTGGCCGCGGACGACCGGGATCGCGAGGCTGCCCTCGCAGAAATCGGCGTATACGTTGAGCATGCGCTCGGTCTCGGCGACGCCCTCCTCGGGGGTCTCGTGCATGGTGTGGCCCTCCTGCCACAGGAACTCCATCGTGCGCAGGAACGGGCGGGTGGTCTTCTCCCAGCGCACGACGCTGCACCACTGGTTGTAGAGCTTGGGCAGGTCGCGGTAGGATTTGATCACATGGGCGTAATGGTCGCAGAACAGCGTCTCGGAGGTCGGGCGCACGCACAGGCGCTCCTGAAGCTTCTCGTTGCCGCCGTGCGTGACCCACGCCACCTCGGGCGCGAAGCCCGCGATATGATCCTTCTCCTTTTGGAGCAGGCTCTCCGGGATGAACATCGGCATATAGACGTTTTCGTGGCCGGTCTCTTTAAAGCGCGCGTCCAAGATCTTTTGGATATTCTCCCAGATCGCGTAGCCGTACGGCCGAAGAATCATGCAGCCGCGGACGCTCGAATAATCCACGAGCTCCGCCTTCTTCACGACGTCGGTGTACCATTGGGCGAAATCATCCTCCATCGAGGTGATTTCCTCCACCATTTTTTTCTGTTCCTCCACTTGTTCCACTCCTTTGCGGCACGGGGCCTGATAAACAAAATAGCGGAACCGCCGTCCCACTATTTCATGCGCGTATTATCTTATTCCTCTTTTTTAGAGCGAAGTCTCGATGAAACGGACGATATCTCCGACGGTCTTGATGTTTTCGATCTCCTCATCCGGGATCTCCTTATCGAATTCCTCCTCGAGGGACATGATCAGATCGACGATATCAAGGGAATCGGCGCCAAAATCTTCGACGATGTTGGACTCCATCGTCACCTGGTCTTCTTCGACATCAAGCTGATCGCAGAGTATTTCCTTTACTTTTTCAAATACCACGGCAATAGCCTCCCAAACGATATTTTCGGGCTTTTCGAAATTGCCCGGGCGTTTACTTCACTAAGAATACATGAACCCTTTCGCCTTGTCAATATTTTTTTGCTCCGTTGTGCGGCGCGGAAATCTATGCTATATTATCCCTGTGCACAACCATTACTCATAGGGGGTCATCGTTTGAAGAAATACGCTTTTGTTTTTCCCGGATACGGCTGCGGCCATCCCGGCATGGGAAAATCCTTTTTGGAATCGTCCGAAGCCTGCCTCTCGCTCTACGCCGCCGCCTCCGCCGACCTCGGCTATGACTGCGCCGCCCTCTCCGTCTCCGGCAAGGCCGCCGAGATCAATGACCCGGAAAAGGCGTTTCCGCTTCAGGCGCTTCAGTCGCTGTCCGTCGCCCTCTGCGCGAAGGACATCCTCCCCGAGGCTCCCTCCGGGGTGCTCGGATACAGCGCCGGGGAGATCCCGGCCGTCGCCTGCGCCGGGGTTTTCTCCTATGGGGACGCGGTCAAGGCGGCGTCCTATTACTCCGCCATGCGCGCGGAGGCTCTGGGGGCCGGCAAGATGGAGTCCTTCCGCCTGACGAACGTCAAGCAGGAATTCGTCGGCCTCGTCACGGACAAGATGACCGACGGCTTCGTGCAGCTGACCGCCGTCGAGGGGCCGGAGCAGACCGTGATTCTCGGCGACCGAGAGGGCATTCAGGCGACGCTCGACGAGCTCGCGAAGCACAAGGTCGTCTCCTATAAGTTGGAGAACGCCTCCGTCTTTCACACCATGATCGTCAGCGCCTACGCCTCCCATATGCGGGAGGCCATGAACGCCCTGCCGCACGAAAAAAGCCTCTCCGTCCCGCTTTATTCCACGTTATATGGCAAGCGGTGGGAATCTATTCTCCTGCCCGGCGATTATTTCTACCTCCAGCAGATCAAGGCCGTCCGCCTCTCCGAGGCCGTCGAGGCCGCGGCGAAGGACGGCGTCGAGGTCTTTTTGATCGCCGGCAAGGACCGCCCCCTGCAAACTGCCGTCAAATCCGCGGCCAAGGGCGCCGAGGTGCTGATCGCCGAGGACGTCCGGGGCCTCGAAAAGGCCGCCGCAGTCATTGGGAAAGCGTAAGGCGGCTCCGAAGCGCGGCTCCGCCGTGCTCAAAGCGCCGGGAGGCCCAACAAACAAAATATCAGAGATCTCGGATGGGCCGCCGCCGCGATCGGGAAAGCGTAAGGCAACACTGAAATACGTTTTCTCCGTGCTCAAAGCGCCGGGAGGCCAGACAAACAAAATATCAGAGATCCCGGATGGGCCGCCGCCGCGATCGGGAGGGTGCGACGGCGCGCTCCGCCTCTTTGACAGACGCGAAAACCTTTTTGGACAGGAAGATCAGCGCGACGCAGTTCGGGAACGCCATCAGGCCGTCGAAGATGTCCGAGATGCCGAGCGCCGCGCCGAACTCGATCGAGGCGCCGAGGACCCCCGCCGCGCAAAACAGAATCCGATAAGCATACAAAGCGCTCTTTCGTTTCGTCAGAAACGAGAGGGCGCTTTCTCCATAGTAGGCCCACCCGATCATGGCGGCGAGGGCGAACAGAAAGGTGGAGCCAGTCAGAAAGACGCCGCCCGCCGCGCCGAAGCACGCGGTGAAGGCCTCCGCCGCCGTGGCACAGCCGCCCGCCAGCAACACCAGCGCCGTCAGCGTGCAGACCACGATCGTGTCGATAAAGACCTCGAGGATCCCCCAGCACCCTTGGACGCCGGGCACGGGCTCGGAGGAGACCCCGTGCGCGATGGAGGCGGAGCCGATGCCCGCCTCGTTGGTGAACGTGCCCCGCGCGAAGCCGACGCGCACCGCGTCGGCGGTCAGGAGCCCGGCGAAACCCCCGGCGGCGGATCGGAACGAAAACGCGTCCTCGAAGATCATCGCTGCCGCCGCGCCCAGATGTTCCCGGAAGAACGCGAGCGCCGCCAAGGAGCCCGCGACATACAGGACCGCCATCGCCGGGACGAGCACGCCGCAGACCCGCTCGACGCCGCCCCCTTTCCGAAACAGGGCCGCCATGGTGAGCACGGCGATCAACAGGCCCGCCGCCGGCTTGGGGAGGCTGAGCACGGAAAAGCAGGCCTCCGCGGCGGAGCCGCTCTGCGCCATGCAGCCCCCGCCGAAGGAGGCCCCGATGCACAAAACGCACCACGCCGAGGCGAGGATCGGCATTTTGAGGCCTTTTTTGATATAATACATCGCGCCGCCATGGAAGCCTCCCGGCCCGCGCTCGTGATAGGCCACGGCGAGGGCGGCCTCCGCGAATTTGGTCATCATGCCGAGAAACGCGCCCACCCACATCCAAAAGACCGCGCCCGGCCCGCCCGTCAGGATCGCCGCGGAGACGCCCGCGATGTTGCCGGTGCCGACGGTCGCGCCGAGGGCCGTGCTCATGGCCTCAAACGGCGTCGGGCCCGGCCCCTCCCGCTTTTGAAACAGGGACCGGCCCACCGTCCGAAAGACGCCCCCCATGCGGCGCAATGGGAAAAACCCGCTGCCCGCCGTGAACCACAGCCCCGTCCCCAGCAGCACGGCCAAAAGGCCCGGCCCCCACACGAGCGCCGCGCCCCTCGCCGCCAAAGATTCCAAGTCCATGGAAAGCCGCCCCCCTTTTTAGTTAAACGTACGGGGGGGCGGCTCTTTTTATTCGCGCCTGTCCGAATCCGGCCGCGCAAAACCGGAATCTTCCCGGGCGGTTTTCCTAAGAGAAGAAAAAACATCTCCGCGCGGCCGCGCCGTTAAAAAAGACCTTCCCGTT
>JAGOPP010000012.1:0-20710 GCA_017991935.1 Oscillospiraceae bacterium | reverse complement strand
TTCCGGGAAGGTCTTTTTTTCGTAATCTCGTTATTTTGCGCGGTAGAACGCCTCGGCGGCCCGGTGCATCATCAGGATGTCGATCTTGGAGGCGATCTCCAGCGGCGCGTGCATCGAGAGCAGCGGCACGCCGACGTCGACGGTATCCACGCCGAGCCGGGAGATATATTTCGCGACGGTGCCGCCGCCGCCGCCGTCGGTCTTCCCGAGCTCCCCGGTCTGCCAGAGCACGTGCGCCTCGTCAAACAGGCAGCGCACCTCGCCGAGGAACTCCGCCGGCGCGTCGTTGGTGGAATATTTGCCGCCGGAGCCGGTGTATTTGGTCATCACGACGCCGTAACTCAGATAGGCGGAGTTATTTTTCTCCGTAACGTCGGGGAAGGTCGGGTCGACCGCGCAGCTGACGTCCGCGGAGATGCATTTGCTCGCCG
Source organism: Oscillospiraceae bacterium (assembly GCA_017991935.1). Lineage (GTDB taxonomy): Bacteria > Bacillota > Clostridia > Oscillospirales > Ruminococcaceae > UMGS1668. Next base: position 20,279 of record JAGOPP010000012.1, on the reverse strand, counting down.
AAAGGATCGTGCGGCCGGCGACGCCGTAGGGCGCGCCGAGGTCCTCCGCAAAATAGGCGAGCATCTTACTATTCATGCCGGTCGGGCCGTCGGAGCCGGTCTCCTCCTTGTCCGCGAAGCACGCGACCGCCGTGTATTTCGGGGTCCCCGCGGCCAGAAGGCCGGTCAGCTCGCCGTAGGCGCAGACGCGGTCGTCGTGGCCGTAGCTCCCGATCAGGCCGCGGTCGAAGCCGAGGTCCCTCGCCTTCCCGGCCGGGACGAAGGTTAGCTCCGCCGAGCGGAAATCCGCCTCGGTGACGCCGTATTTTTCAAACAGGAGGTTCAGGAGATTGAGCTTGACGAGCTCGCTCGCCGCGTCGTCGCGGAAAGGCAGGGAGCCGACCACGACGTTCAGTTCCTCGCCCTTGATCCCGTCGGCGAGCTTGCGGTCCATCTGCTCCTTCGCGAGATGGGGCAGCAGATCGGTGACGCAGAAGCAGGGCTCGCCCTCCCCGTCGCCGACGGAGACGGTCATGACCTCCCCGTCCGCGCGGACGATCACGCCCTTGAGCGCCAGCGGGGTCACGCTCCACTGATAGCGCTTGATGCCGCCGTAATAATGCGTCTTAAACAGGGCGATCTCGGTGTCCTCGTAGGCCGGGTTGGGCTTGACGTCGAGGCGCGGGGAGTCGATATGCGCGGCCGCGATATGCAGGCCCTCCTCGAGCGGCCTCTCCCCGATGACGGCGGCCAGAAACGCCTTGTGGCGGTTGTTGATGTAGAGTTTGTCGCCGGGGGCGTATTTCCGTTTCGGGTCGAAGGGGCGAAAGCCCCTTTCCTCCAAAAACGGGACGCACCAGCCGGTGAACTCGCGCTCGGTCTTGCAGCGGGAGATGTAATCCTTGTAGCCCTCGCAGTAGTCGAAGGCCGCTTGGATCTCCTCCTCCGGCAAAAGCAGGCCGCCGTTCTTTTTTTGAAGAAACAGCTTCTCTTTGAGCAGCGTGCCCGCGCTCTTTTCTTTTTCGCTCATACGCATTCTCCTTTATTCGTCGGGGGTTCCCGGACGCCCGATTCGGCGCGGCTCCCCAAATGATTTTTTTGACGGGATTTTTTAAAACGCCCGATCCGGCCGAATCCCCCGGTCATTCCATATCGTAAACCCTGCGGTAGGCCTTTCGGTAGTTTAACACTTTCTTGACGTAATTCGCGGTTTCCTCATAGGGAATAAGATCCAGCGTCTCGCCGTCGGAGGAATACTCCGGATTTTTGAGCCAGCCGCGGACGGCGCTGCGCCCGGCGTGGTAGGCGGCGAGCGCGCATTCCCAGTTGCCGAATTCCCCGTACAGATACCCGAGCAGCCATGTGCAGTAGCCGACGTTGGTTTCGGGATCGTACATGTCGGCCCACGCGGCGTCCGCGCCGCCGCCGGCGTATTCCACCCATTCGTAGGTATCCTCTGTGATCTGCATCAGGCCGCGCGCGCCAGCCTCCGATTCGGCCATCGGGTTAAAATTGCTCTCCTGCCGCGTCACCGCGTAGACGACGGAGAGCGGGAGGCCGTTTCTTTCCGCGGCGGGCTCGATGTATTCGCTGTAAGTGGTCGGGTAGGCCTGATGCTCAAGGCTTTTCGCGACCCGGTTCATCAGGATGCCCGCGAAAATCAGCAGCAGGACCCCCTCGGTGATGAGGGCGAGGTAGCGTAAGGATTCCCTCAAGCTTCCACCGCCGCCGGTTCCCCCGGCCTTCCTTCCGGCTCCAAGGAGGGCTCCGATTGGCTCTTTCTGCCCTCCAGAATCATCTTGTAAAACAGATTGGTCTTTTCCTCGAGCTCCTTTAGCGTGCCGTCGTTGCGCACGACAAACCCGGAGCGCTCGGTGTAATACGTATCGTCGTATTGGGACTGGATGCGACTCATGGCGTGCGCTTTGGAGAGGTGGTCCCGCCGCATGACGCGCTCGGCGCGCAGCTTCTCCTCCGCGATCACCGAGACCACCGTCCAGCAGTATTTGTCGCAGCCGCTCTCGATCAGCGTGGCGCCGTCGATGACGACCGTCTCCTTGCCCTCCGCCTCGAACGCGGCGATCCTCTCCCGGATCTCCTTTTCGATATAGGGGAAAATGATCTTATCCAGCGCGAGAAGCTTCTTCCGGTCGGTAAAGACCATCCGCGCGAGCGCCTTGCGGTTGAGTTTTCCCTGATCGTTGAGCACGAGGCAGGAAAACTTCTCCGCGATCTGCACAAGGCAGTCCAGATTGTTGTCGGAGATGTCGTGGGCGACGGTGTCCGCGTCGATCACGGCCGCGCCCTGTTTGGAAAGGATCTCCCGGACGGTGCTTTTTCCCGCTCCGGTCTGGCCGGTAAGCCCGATGACTTTGCTCAATGCCGCAGCCCCTTTCTATGAGAGTTCCACAATATCGAAGCCCGCCGCGCGGACGAGCCGGTTGTATACCGCGAGGCCGACGCCTTCGGCGGCCGGGGAATGCGCGAAAACGGTCCTCGCGCCGAGATCGTCAAGCTCCCGCAGCGCGTCGAAGAGACGCCGCGCCTGCTCCTGTCCGGAGTCGCGGGGGCCGTAACGCACGGCCTTGACCCGCAGCATCGGGGCGTCCTCGTCAAAGCACAGGGCAAAGACGCCCTGCCCGGCGTGGCCGTTGACATAATCCGCGTAGCTCCCGACGGGGCCTTTTATGAGCGTGACCTTTGCTTTCGGCGCGTAGTGCTTGTATTTCATGCCCGGCGAGGAGGCGGTCTCCCCCTCCCCGAGCCGCTCGAGCACGGCGTGGGAGACTTCCACCCTGCCGAGCGTCTGCCGGAGCTCCTCGAGCGTCACGAAGCCCGGGCGCAGCAGCGTGGGCACTTCCTCCGCCAGCGTGACGACCGTCGATTCGACGCCGACCGGGCAGGGCCCGCCGTCCAAAATGGCGTCCACCCGGCCGTCCAGATCGCGGACGCAGTGCGCGAACGTGGTGGGGCTCGGCTGGCCCGAAAGGTTCGCAGAGGGAGCGGCGAGCGGCACGCCCGAAAGCTCGATCAGCCTTCGCGCGACCGGGTGCGCCGGGAAGCGGACCGCGACGGTCGGGAGACCGCCGCTCGCGGCGTCCGGGACTGCCGGTTTTTTCTTTAAAATCATCGTCAACGGGCCGGGCCAGTAAGCCGCCGCGAGCTTCCACGCGCTCTCCGGGATCTCCTCCACGATGTCGCGGAGCATCCGCAGGGCGCAGATGTGTACGATCAGGGGGTTGTCGCCGGGGCGCCCCTTCGCGGCGAAGATCCCGCGGACGGCCCGCTCGTCAAACGCGTTCGCCGCGAGGCCGTAGACCGTCTCGGTGGGCATCGCCACAAGGCCGCCGTTTTTTAAGATCTCCGCGCAGCGCTCGACCGCGCCCGGCTCGTTTGCGCGAACTTTCAGTGTCTCCATTCTGTTTCGTCCTTCGTTACGGAATTCTTCTTCAAAAAGCCGGGGAGCCGCACCGCCCGGAGCAGGGAAACGCCCCGCCCGCAACATGCGCCGCGCGGAGCGGAAACGGGACTCTTCCGAAAAAATCAAAATGACGCGCCGCGCCGTCTGCTCAAATCTCCGAGGCTTCGGCCCTGAGCTTTTCCGCCATATCGTAGGCGCGTACGGCGTCGACGAGCTCGTCGAGATCGCCGTTCATGACCGAGTCGAGCCGGTAAAGCGTCAGCCCGATGCGGTGATCGGTCACCCGGCCCTGTGGGAAATTATAGGTGCGGATCCGCTCGTTGCGCATCCCGGTGCCGACTTGGGAGCGGCGCTCCGCGGCGATCTCGTCGTCGCGCTCCCGCCGCTTTTTCTCATAGAGCCGGCTGCGCAGGATCTTCAGCGCGCGGTCTTTATTTTTATACTGGCTGCGCTCGTCCTGACACTCCACCACCATGTTGAGCGGCAGGTAGGTGACGCGGATCGCGGAGGAGGTCTTGTTGACCTTCTGGCCGCCCGCGCCGCTCGAGCGAAACGTGTCGATCTGCAAATCCTTCGGGTCGAGCTCGACCTCCACGTCCTCCGCCTCCGGCAGCACCGCGACGGTGACGGTCGAGGTCTGGATGCGGCCCTGCGCCTCCGTCTCCGGCACCCGCTGCACGCGGTGGACGCCGCTCTCGTATTTGAGCTTCGCGAAGACGCCCTCGCCCTCGAGCGAAAACTGGATCTCTTTGAAGCCGCCGAGCTCCGTGCCGTTCTCATCAAGGATCTCGCAGGTCCAGCCCCTCGCCGCGGCGTACATCGCGTACATGCGGTAGAGGTCGGCCGCGAAAAGGGCGGCCTCCTCGCCGCCCGCGCCGGAGCGGATCTCCATAATCACCGAGCGGTCGTCGTCCGGGTCCTTCGGCAGCAGCAAAATTTTGAGCTCCTCCGCCGCCCGGTCCATGGCCTCCCGGCTCTCGCCCCACTGCTCCTGCGCCATCTCGCGCAGCTCGGGATCGGTCTCGTCGGCGAGCAGCCCCTTCGCCTCTTCGCAGGATTCCCGCGCCCGCAGGTATTCCCGGTATTTTTCCACAAGCGGCGAGAGGCTCCGGTATTCCTTCAGCAGTTGGGTGTAAAGCGGGACGTCGTTCACCACCTCGGGCACGCCGAGGCGGCTGTCGATCTCGTCGTAACGCCTCTCAATTTCGGCAAGCTTGTCAAACATCGGCGGCGCCCTCTCTGGAAACCGAGCGGATGTTTTTCTCCGCCTTGCTGCGCGGGAGCTCGATCTCCCGGCCGCAGGTCTCGCAGCGGAGTTTGAAATCCATGCCGGAGCGCAGCACGCGGAATCGGTTCCCGCCGCAGGGATGATTCTTCTTCATGGTGAGCAGGTCGCCGATGCGGATGTCCATCCCCGAGCCCCCTTATGGATAGATTTTCATAATGGTATAGTATAGCATAAGGCATTCGCATTTGCAAACTTCGCCTCATAAATCCGGCCTCCGGCGAATATAGTCTTTCAGTTTCGTTGATAGGAGAGGATTCGGAAATGACGGATTATCTGCCGGAAGGCGCACGCATCAATACACCAGCAAATCGCGCAGCCATGCGAAATCTCATGTCTTTGCAGGAGGCCTGCCGCAGAGGAAGCGTTTTGGAGGCGCGGGCGTCGCTCTGCAGCGCCGGGCACGATCTCAGCATCGAGCTCGGGGAGGTCCGCGGCGTCATCCCCAAGGCCGAGGGCGCGCTCGGAATGGATACCGGCGAGACGAGAGACATTGCGGTGATCTCCCGCGTCAGCAAGCCGGTCTGCTTCCGGATCATGGGGTTTGAGCGCGGCGCGGACGGCGGCATCACGGCGGTCTGCTCGCGGCGCTCGGTGCAGCAGGACTGCCACGAGAATTATATTTCCAAGCTCGCGCCCGGCGACGTCATCCCCGCCGTCGTGACGCATATGGAGAATTTCGGGTGCTTCGCGGACATCGGCTGCGGCATCTCCTCGCTCCTGCCGATCGACGCGGTGAGCGTGTCCCGCATCTCCCACCCCTCCGACCGCTTCCGCACCGGGCAGAAGATCCACGCGGTCGTCTCCGGGCGGGACGATCAGGGCCGCGTCTGCCTCTCCCACAAGGAGCTGCTCGGCACGTGGGAGGAGAACGCGGCGAATTTCGCGCCCGGCGAGACGGTCTCCGGCATCATCCGGTCGGTGGAGGACTACGGCGTCTTTGTCGAGCTGACGCCGAATCTCGCGGGCCTCGCCGAGCCCTGCCCGTTTCTCTCGCCGGGGCAGCAGGCCTCCGTATACATAAAAAGCCTGATCCCCGAAAAAATGAAGATCAAGCTGATTATCGTGGACGCCTATGACGCGGAGATCCGGCCCGAGCCGCCGCGTTATTTTATCACCTCGGGGCACATCGCGCGCTGGCAGTACTCCCCGGACGGCTGCCGCAAGGAATTCTTTACGGAATTCGGTTAGCGGCGGCCGCCTCCGCCGCGAAGCCCCGCGGCGGAAAAGCTCTTTGGGGCCCGGTCAGCACGCGACAATCTCGCCTGTGCCGAGCCTCTCGACGCGGGCGGCGACGCCCTGCATCATGCCGAGGACGCAGCTGTACCAGACCGCAGAGCCGTTGTAGCAGGCGTTGACGCCGCACAGCCCCGCGCCGTTATAGTATTTTCCTTCCTTGGACAGGTACCACTCCGAGATGCGCCGGGCGACGAAGTCGATGCACTCCTCCTTGGAGCAAAACTCCTTTTTCCCCCAGCCGAAGAGGTTGTTTTGGCGGAAACAGTGCTTGCCCCAGCCGGATTCAAACGCCGCGAGCGAGGCCAGAAACACCGCGTTGACGCCGTATTTTTCCTCGGCGGCGAGGAATTCCTCCGCGTAATCCGAGAGGCCCTTGAGCACCGGGGAGAGCTCCTCCACGGAGAGGCCGCAGGGCGCGGTCAAGTCGTTCGGGTTAAAAAGCGGCTCGGCGGACGCCGGCACTTTGACTATAAAAAGAAATAATACGGCCAAAAAAAGCATTCCAAGTTTTTTCAAAATAAAAATCCCATCCCTTCGTTGAAACAAATCTGCTTTTGACAAAAGGATGGGATCTTTTTTTCGGTTTTATTCAGCCGGTAAGGATGGGCTGCACCTGCTCGCCGGAGAGGGCTTTTTCCAGCGCGGCGGCGGTCTTGGTGAAATCCGCCACCATGGAGCGGGGCTTTTTCTCCGGGTTATCCTGCCGCATCGGGACAAAATACACGTTTCTCGCGTTCAGGAGGCGGCCGATGTTGACGGCGGAGCCGGAGAGCGCGTCGTTGGTCGAGACCGCCAGCACGGCCGGCCGGCTGTTGCGCAGGTGGGCCTTGACCGCCATCGTCACCGGGGTGTCGGTGACGGCGCCCGCGAGCTTCGCGAGCGTATTGCCGGTGCACGGCTCGACCAGCACAATATCGAAGAGCTTTTGCGGGCCCACGGGCTCCGCGTCCTGTATCGTCAGGATCGCCTTCCTGCCGCAGATCTCCTCCGCATGGCGGACAAACTCCCCCGCCGGGCCGAAGCGGGTATCCATCGACGAGGCGTTGAACGAAAAAATCGGCGTGATCTCATAGTCCGCCGTCAGCGCCTCCATCTCGGCGAACGCCTGATCGAATGTACAGAAAGAGCCGCACAACGCAAACCCCAGTCTTATTTTATCCTTCAAGTGCATCCTCCCTCTCTTTTAAAATGTGATGCACCGTATCGGCGAGGATCTCCCCCGCGGTCTTCGGCGCAAACTTTCCCGGCAGGCCAAGCGCTTTTTCCGCATGGATGCCGAGCGACTCCGCCGCCGCGAAATCCGTGCCCCCCGGCTCGGAGGCAAGGTCGATGATGGCGGCGTCTTTTCTCATGAGCATCAGTTTTTCCTTTTCCAAAATCAGGGCGGGCACCGTATTGAACACCATCCTGAAGACACCGATCTCCTGATCGACGCGGGAAAACTCGAGCGGCTTCATGCCCTCCGAGCGGATCCACGCGAGATCGGAAAACCGGCGCGCCGCGACGGTCACGTCCGCGTCCAGCGCCTTGAGCATCGAGGCGAGCAGCCGGCCGATCCTGCCGTGGCCGAGGACCAGCACCTTCATGCCGCTGAGGCTCTCGTCCGCGATCTCCATGGCGAGCGCGACCGCCGCCTCCGCGGTCAGGGCCGCGTTGCGCACGGCGAAATCCTCCCGCTCCGCGTAGTCGCAGACCGAAATGCCCCGCAGCCTCGCTTCGTCCACTCCCTCTTCGGGGATCTTTCCGCCAATCATCAGGGTTCCCGTCCTCATGGCGCCGATAAGTTCCGTCAGATGGTAGCTCGTGTCGGAATACGGCGTTTTGAGACGTCCCTCTTTTGTACAGCACGGCAGCGGCAAAATGACCACGTCGGCCCGGGAAAGCCCCTCCCGGCCGCAGGGCCGCGCCGCCTCCGGCAGTTCCGGGCACCTTTCCAGCCCCAGAACCAGGATTTCATATCCCTGTGCGGACAGGTGTGACGCCAGATACCCAAATCGCAGATCCCCGCCCGCAACGCAGAAAATCGGTTTTTTCATGGTTCCTTACCTCCATAAGTCCGGTACGTCATCCTATGTGAATTCCGGCGGAAATGACAGTCCTTTCACCGGAAAGCGGCCTTTTTCATAGTATGGCCTGCAACGATATTCCCGGAGGTGGATTCCCTTGTTTGATTTAATCGCCGCGCTGGTGCTGACTTTTTTCGCCGCGCTGGGCATGGTGAAGACCGCCGCGTGGTTAATGACGCTTGCCTGCGAGCGAAAGCTGCCCTGCGCCGCGCTGTATGTGATGGAGATCGCGCCGGGCTCGGCGCCCTATCTTGAGGACGAGGTCCGCTGCATTTTGGCCGATGAAAAATATCCCAAAACCGTGCTGCTGTGCGACTGCGGGGCCGATCTCGAGAGCCGCTCCGTCTGCGGGATGCTGACCAAACGCTTCTCCACGGTCCTGTACTGCGAGAAAAAAGACCTTGCGGACGTGCTGTCCTCCTGTTTACAGCATGCCGGAAAGGAATTATAATAGATGTGTATATCATTAGGTAAGGATGGCGGAATATGGCGGAACAAGTCGGAATCCCGGAACCGGAAACCCTCAGCGGCACCGTTGAGGATGTGATCTGCTATAAATCGGACTCGGGATTCACGGTATTCGACCTGAACGCGGGCGGCGAACTCGTCACCGTCGTGGGGGAGCTCGGCGCGGTTGAGACCGGCGAGGAGGTCACCCTGACCGGCGGTTTCGTCAGCCACCCGTCCTATGGCAACCAGTTTAAGGCCTCGCTCTGCGAGCGGAAGCTCCCCGCGACCGCCGGGGCCATCCGCAAATACCTCGGCGGCGGCTCCTTCAAGGGCGTCGGCCCCGCGCTCGCCTCCCGCATCGTCGCCCGCTTCGGCGACGAGACGCTCTCCATCCTCGAAAAGGAGCCGATGCGCCTCGCGCAGGTCAAGGGCATCACAACCAAAAAGGCCGCCGAGATGGCCTCCGAGTTCGAGCGGGCGTTCGGCATCCGGAAGGTGATGCTCGAGCTTCAGAAATACGGGCTGCCGGCCTCGGTCGCCGTGCGCGTCTGGAAAAAATGGGGCATGGCCTCCATGGAGGTCATCGAGGCCGACCCCTTCTCGCTCTGCCGGCCGGAGATCGGCCTTGGATTCCCGGACGCCGACCGCCTCTTTTCCGAGAAGGCCGGGCCGGACGACAGCCGCCGCCTCAAGGCGGGCGTCGTCTTCGTGCTGGCGCACAATCTGGAGAACGGCCACGCCTGCCTGCCGGAGAATAAGCTCCTCGGCGCGGCGGCCTCCCTTTTGGAGACGGATTCCGGCCTCGCCGCGGCGCTTGAGGCGCTTTTGGACGAGCACCGGCTCGACGTCTACGAGCACGAGGGCAGGCGGTTTTTCTACCTGCCGGAGCTCTATAACGCGGAGACCTCGGCCGCCGGGCGGATCAAGCTGATGCTCGCGGGCGGGGAGGAATCCATGCCCTCGGCGGAGGATTCGATCTCCCTGCTCGAAAAAGAGCTCGGCATCGAGTACGACGCTTTGCAGCGCAAGGCTTTAAAATGCGCGGTCCGAAATCGGATTTTTGTGCTGACCGGCGGGCCCGGCACCGGCAAGACGACCACCCTCAACGCCCTGATCCGCCTTTTGGAGGAGATGGGCGAGGCCGTGCTGCTCGCCGCGCCGACCGGCCGGGCCGCGAAGCGCCTCTCCGAGCTCACCGGCCGGGAGGCGAAGACCATCCACCGGATGCTGGAGGTGGACTTCCGCTCCGACGAGCTGCACCCGACCTTCCGCCGCAACGAGAAAAACCCGCTCAAGTGCGACACGCTGATCGTCGACGAGATGTCGATGGTGGACACGCTGCTCTTCGATTCGCTGTTGCGGGCGCTGCCGCTCTGCTGCCGGCTGATCCTTGTCGGCGACGCGGACCAGCTCCCCTCCGTGGGGGCCGGGAACGTGCTGCGGGACATCGTCGCCTCGGACATCGTGCCCTCCGTCTGCCTCGATCGCATCTTCCGGCAGTCGGCGGAGAGCCGGATCGTCACCAACGCCCACGGGATCATCCGCGGCGAATTGCCGGAGCTCGGCGCGAAGGACGGCGACTTTTTCTTCCTGCCGCGGGCGACGGGATCGGACGCCGCGGACGCGGTCTGCTCGCTCGTCTGCAAGCGCCTGCCCGAGGCCTACGGCTTCTCGCCGGAGAGGGACATTCAGGTGCTCTGCCCGGGGCACCGCGGCGAGCTCGGGACTTGGAGCCTCAACCTCCGGCTCGAAAAGCTTCTGAACCCCGCGGACCCGAAAAAGAAGCCCGAGTTTACTTATAACGGCGCCACGTTCCGCGAGGGCGACAAGGTCATGCAGATCCGCAACAATTACGACACCGTCTGGAAGCGGGACGACGGCGAGCTGGGCTCCGGCGTCTGGAACGGCGACATCGGCCTCATCGAGAGGATCGACCGCTCGATGCGGATGCTGACCGTGCGCTTCGACGACCGGAAGGCGGACTACCCCTTTGAGAACTCCGCCGAGCTTGAGCACGCCTACGCCGTCACCGTCCACAAGAGCCAAGGCTCCGAATTCGAGGCGGTGATCCTGCCGCTTTTTGATAAAAGCCCGCGCCTCAATTACCGCAACCTGTTTTACACCGCCGTCACCCGCGCCAAAAAGCTCCTTGTGATCGTGGGCGCCGAGGACGCGGTCGCCTATTCCGTCCAAAACAACCGCAAGATCGGGAGATACACGAACCTGCGCCCCATGCTCGAGGAGATCCTGCCCGGCGCGGGCCTGTAAAGGTAAAAATTAGGAAAAAAGCGGACACTCCCGGCTTTTTTCCGCAAAATTCCGCCAAAGCTTCCAAAGAGACCACGTCTGTCAAAATGAAGGAGAGAGTGTATGCCCGCTGATATTGGGATCGACCTCGGCACCACAAAAATCATCATCTACGACACCTCCCGCGGCGTCGTCCTCTGTGAGCCCACGATCGTCGCCGTCGATACGGAGACCGGCAAGATCCTGCGCGTCGGGGCGGAGGCCTATAAAATGATCGGGAGGACGCCCTCCCACATCGCCGCCGTCCGCCCGCTCGAGAAGGGCGTGATCTCGGATTACCGACTGACCAACGCGATCATCCGCTACTCGCTGCAAAAAGTCTGCGGCGAGAGCTATGTCCGGCCGCGCGTCACGATCTGCGTGCCGAGCGCCATCACCGACGTGGAGCAGCGCGCGGTTGTGGAGGCCGCGATCGCCGCGGGCGCCAGAAAGGTGTTTTTGATCGAAGAGCCGGTCGCCGCCGCGATCGGCGCGGGCCTCGACATTTCAAAGCCCGTCGGCCGGATGGTCGTGGACATCGGCGGCGGCACCACGGACATCGCGGTGCTCTCCCTCTCCGGCGTCGTGTGCAAAAACTCCGTCAAGGTCGCCGGCAACCAGTTCGACGAGGAGATCATCCGCTATCTCCGCGCGAAGCACGGCCTGCTGATCGGCAACCGCACGGCCGAGGAGACAAAGAAGGCCATCGGCACCTGCTGGAGCTTCGACGACGACCGCTCCTTTAACGTAAAGGGCCGCAATCTGATGACCGGCCTGCCCGGCAGGGTGACCGTCGGCTGGCAGGAGATCTCCGAGATCTGCTACGAGCTTGCCGCGCAGATCTCCCTCGCGGTCCAGAAGGTGTTTGAAAAGACGCCGCCGGAGCTCGCCGGGGATATCCGGACCTCCGGCGTGTTGCTGACCGGCGGGGGCGCCCAGCTGCACGGGCTGGATCTCTATCTCACCAAGCGGCTCGGCACCGAGTTTCGCGTCGCGGAAAACCCGACGGAATGCGTCGCCATCGGCACAGGCAAATCCTTTGAGCTCACCGGCTACCTGCGCGACTGCGTGACCGAGGTGAACCGCACCCATACCTAAAAAAGACATCGGCTGAAATTTTTGCGCGCCCCGCGCCGTCCGCGGCACAAACGGCCCGGCAGCCAAGCGGTTGAGCGGCCAAACGGCCAAGCGGATAAACGGCCGGGCGGCATTTTTCCGAAAAAGCGCCGGCCACTTTCACAGGCCGAAAAAATCCGGCGGCGGGCGCGGCCTTTTAAAAATTTCAGGCCATGGGAGAGGAAACATGCAGACCAAAACGAAAAACAACCTGATCCGGTTTTTGCCGTACTATAAGCCCTATCTCCCCACCGTGGCGGCCGATCTTTTCTGCGCGCTGATGACTACCGTCTGCGACATCGCGCTGCCGCTGCTCGTGCGGAAGATCACGGATACCGCCTCGGTGGATCTCGCCATGCTGACGCCGCGCCTGATCCTCGGCGTGGCCGGGCTCTATATTTTTCTGCGCATCGTCGACACCGCGGCCAACTACTATATGATCCGCGTGGGCCACATGATGGGCGCGAAGCTTGAGACGGACATGCGAAACGACCTCTTTTCCCACTTGCAGGAGCTGTCCTTCTCCTTTTACAGCAACACAAAAGTCGGCCAGCTGATGAGCCGCATCACCCGGGATTTGTTCGACATCACCGAGTTCTCCCACCACTTCCCGGAGGAGGCCTTCATCGCGCTCATAAAGTTCGTCGTCTCCTTCTTAATTCTCGCCAGAGCCAACCTGACGCTGACCATTATCATTTACGCGATGATCCCGCTGATGGCGGTCTTCGTTTTGCGGATGCAGGCGGTGCTCGGCGAGGCCTTCCGCAGCGAGAAGGAGCAGATCGGCCGGATCAACGCGCAGGTGGAGGACAGCCTGCTCGGCATCCGCGTGGTGAAGAGCTTCTCCAACGAGGAGATCGAGAAGCAGAAATTCCGCGAGGGCAACCACATCTTCATGAAGATCAAACGGCAGGCCTATATCTTCCTCGCGCAGCTCCACTGCGGCGTCCGCCTGTTTGAGGGCCTGATGTACATCCTTGTGGTCGCCGCGGGCGCTTTCTTTATGATGCAGGGCGAGATCACCACCGGCGACTTCGTCGCCTACCTGCTCTACGCCATGACGCTGCTGATCACCGTCAGCCGGCTCGCCGAATTCACCGAGGTCTTCATGCAGGGCATGTCCGGCATCCGCCGCTTCTTTGAAATCATGGACGTGCCCCCCGAGATCACCGACAGCCCCGACGCGGAGCCCATCGGCGAGGTGACCGGCGATCTCGTCTTCGACCACGTCACGTTCCGCTACGAGGACGGCGGCTCGGACGTCCTCTCCGGCATCGACCTGCACGTCCTGCCGGGCGAAAATGTCGCGCTGGTCGGGCCCTCGGGCGGCGGCAAGACGACGCTCTCCAACCTGATCCCGCGCTTTTACGACGTCACCGGCGGCCGCATCCTGCTCGACGGGAGGGACATCCGCAAGATCACGCTCAAAAGCCTGCGCGCCAACATCGGCGTCGTCCAGCAGGAGGTCTACCTGTTTTCCGGCTCCGTCTACGAGAACATCCTCTACGGCAGGCCGGGCGCGACGCGCGGGGAGGTCGTCGAAGCCGCGAAGCTCGCCGGCGCCGACGAATTCATCTCCGCGCTGCCGGAGGGCTACGACACCTACGTCGGCGAGCGCGGCGTGAAGCTCTCGGGCGGCCAGAAACAGCGCGTCAGCATCGCCCGCGTGTTCCTCAAGAACCCGCCGGTGCTGATCCTCGACGAGGCGACCTCCGCGCTCGACAACGAGAGCGAGCACCTGATCCAGCAGAGCCTCGAGCGGCTCTCCAAAGGGCGCACCGTGTTCACGATCGCGCACCGCCTCTCCACAATCCGCAGCGCCAAGATCATCCTCGTGCTCACCAAGGACGGCATCGTCGAGCAGGGCGCCCACGAGGAGCTGATGGCCGAGGAGGGCGTCTATTATAACCTGCAAAAGATCTCCGGCTATATCGGGTAGACGTCCGCCGGGTATACCGTGGAAAGGGGAACGGCCCGTCCGCGCGCCTTTTTGCGCTTTACGGCGCCGGGTCTTCGGCAGAGGCGGGCCGCCAAAGGGCCGTCCATATTTTTAGAAAGCTCTCGGGTGCCTGCCGGTCGGACGGTGGGGCGGGCGCGGCGCCAAGCGGCCCAAAAAGTTTCCGGACATAAAATGAGCACCGCGGCTTTGCGCCGCGGTGCTCATTATTTTTTTCCAAAAGGCTTCCCATGCCCTAATCCTCTTTTGCGATCCCGGAGGCCTCCTGATCGGCCTCCACGCCGGCGACGTCCTTGTCGACCTCCACGACGGCAAAGTCGTTGCCGAGCGTGCCGACCAGCTCGCCGATCCGGGCCTTCACCTCGTCGTCGGTCATCTTGAGGTCGAACGGGACGACCACGTCGAAGATCACGTTCGTGTGCGTCGGGCCGGAGACCATGCGGAAGTCGTGGATGGTCAGGCGCTCGTCGATGGTCTTGACCAGCTCTTTCACCTTTTCTTTCGTCTCGTTGGTGAGCTCGTCGCGGGTGTCCACCGGGTCCATGTGGATGATGGCGAGGCACCGCATCTCCTCGCGGATGTCTTTCTCGATGTTGTCGATCGTGTCGTGCGCCTCCATGATGTCCGCGTCGCTCGGCACCTCCGCGTGCAGCGAGACCATCACGCGGCCCGGGCCATAGTTGTGCACGATCATGTCGTGGATGCCGATGATGCCCTCGTGCGAGAGCACGATCTCTTGGACGCGCCGGACGAATCCCGGGTCCGGCGGCGTGCCGAGCAGCAGGTCGACGGTGCCCTTCGCCGCCATGACGCCGGCGCGTACGATCAGTCCCGCCACCGCGATGCCGCACCAGCCGTCGATCTTCCAGCCCGTGACCATCCCGATCAAGGAGGAGACGAGCACGGCGAGGGTGGCGACCGCGTCGGAAAAACTGTCCAAGGCGGTGGCGTTCATGGCCGCCGAGCCGATCATCTTACCGATCCGGTGGTTATAATAATACATATATAATTTCACGACGATCGAAACGCCAAGGATCACGAACGTGAAGACCGAAAACTCCGCCGCCGCGGGGGTGATGATCTTCTTGATCGAGCTCTTGACGAGCTCGACGCCCATCATCACGATCAGCAGCGAGACGATGAGCCCGGAGACGTATTCGAGCCGCCCGTGCCCAAAGGGGTGGCGCGTGTCCGGCTTGCGGGAGGAGAGCTTGAAGCCGAGCATCGTGATGACGGAGGTCCCGGCGTCGGAGAGGTTGTTGAACGCGTCGGCGGTCACGGCGATGGAGCCGCTCGCCACGCCGGCGGCGAATTTTCCGAGAAACAGCAGGATATTGAACAGAACGCCCACGTTGCCGCAGAGGTAGCCGTAGGCGGCGCGCACATCGGGATTTCCGATGTCCTCGCGGTTGCGGATCCACTTTTTCGCCAGCAGGCCGATCATCCGCCCACCCCCTTTCGCCTCGCCAAAATCAGCGTTATCCGTTACTATAGCACGGCAAAAATCATTTGTCTATAAACAATTTTGATAAAAATTTCCTTTTTTGTTTGTAGGGTTCGCTTGAAAATTCGCGTTGACAAACTCTGTGACGCTCTCTATACTAATGATTAGTCGGTTAATAATTAGCCGGTTAATGATTGGACGGGAGGCGGTCTCTTGTATAGCGACATTCGCGGCATCGCGGAGCTATTTCACCGGTTCTGGATGCTGCGAAAAACCAAGATCCAGAGCTTTGCCGGCGATTTTTCCTGCCGGTTCGGCCAGTTCCCGCTGCTCGGGTATGTGGAGCGGCACGAAGGCTGCACGCAGCAGGAGGCCGCGGAGGCCATGAACGTCTCCGCGCCGGCGGTGGCGGTCTCGGTGAAGCGGCTTCAGAAGGCCGGGTTTCTCAAAAAGGAGGCCGACCCGGGCAACCTGCGCAAAAGCCGTCTCTCCCTCACCGATTCCGGCCGGGAAATCGCGGGGGCTTTTCGCCAAAATTTTGACGAGCTCGACGCGGCGACCTTCGGCTGCCTTTCGGAGGAGGAGGGGCAGGCCCTGCTCTCCCTGATGGGCAAAATCACCGACCGCCTCGCCGCCGCGATGCAAAGTCCCCCGGGGACGGCGGCGGCGCTGCCCTGCCTATCTGAAATTACAAACGAAAAGGACGAACGGGTGACCCATGATTAAAAAACTGCTCCCTTATATGAAAGGATACGAAAAAGAGGCGGTGCTCGCCCCGATCACCGTCATCTTCGAGGTGTTCATCGAGATTCTGATTCCCTTTTTGATGGCCAAGATCGTCGACGTGGGCATCGCGAACCGGGACGTCGCCTATGTCGCGAAGCTCGGCGGCATCATGGCGGGCATGGCCCTGCTCTCGATGGCGAGCGGCGCCCTCTCCGGCAAATTCGCGGCCACCGCGGGGACGGGTTTCGCCTGCAACCTGCGCAAGGCGCTGTTCAACAAGATTCAGGATTTCTCCTTCGCGAACGCCGACCATTTCAGCACCGCCTCGCTCGTCACGCGGATGACCGCGGACGTCACCAACGTGCAAAACGCCGCCATGGACATGATCCGCATCATGTTCCGCGCGCCGGTGATGCTGATCTCCGCGCTCGCCGTCACCATCGCGATGAACGCGGAGCTCGCCTCGGTCTTTTTGATCGTCATCCCGGCGATGGGGCTGCTGCTCGCTTTCTTTATGAGCAAGGCGCATCCGCTCTTCACGAAGATGCTCAAAAAATACGACGCCATGAACGCCTCCGTGCAGGAGGAGCTGATCGGCATCCGCGTCATCAAGGCGTTCGTGCGCAAGGACTTTGAGAACGAGAAATTCGTCGCCTCCGCCGACGACCTGCGCGCCGCCCAGCGAAAGGCGGAAAATCTCGTCGTCTTCTCGATGCCGCTGATGACGGTGGCCATGTACGCCTGCATCCTGTCGATCTTCTGGTTCGGCGGGCACTCCGTCATCGAGGGCAGGATGCTGACCGGCGAGCTCATCAGCTTCACGACCTACGTCGGCCAGATCCTGATGTCGCTAATTATGATCGCGATGGTCTTTGTCAATTTGGTGCTCTCGCGGGCCTCCGCGAGGCGCGTCGTCGAGGTGCTCGACGAGCGGCTCGACATCACCGACGATGCCGCCGACCCGGCGCTTTTGCCTGCGGACGGCTCCATCGTCTTTGAGCACGTAGATTTTTCCTATACGAAAGACCCGGGTAACCTGACGCTCGCGGGCGTCGATCTCTCGATCCGCTCGGGCGAGACGATCGGCGTGATCGGCGGCACCGGGTCGTCCAAAACGACCTTCGTCCAGCTGATCCCGCGGCTCTACGACGTCACGGGCGGCCGCGTGCGGGTCGGCGGCCATGACGTGCGGGACTACAAGCTCAAAAACCTGCGCATGGCGGTCGCGATGGTGCTTCAGAAAAACGTCCTCTTCTCCGGCACGATCCGTGAGAACCTTAAATGGGGCGATCCGGACGCCTCCGACGAGGAGCTTTTTGAAGCCGCGAAGGCCGCGCAGGCGGACGACTTTATCCTCTCCTTCCCGGACGGGTACGACACCGTGCTCGGGCAGGGCGGCGTCAACGTCTCCGGCGGGCAGAAGCAGCGCCTGTGCATCGCGCGGGCCCTGCTCGCCCGGCCGAAGATCTTGATTTTGGACGACAGCACCTCCGCCGTCGACACCGCGACCGACGCGAAGATCCGCGCGGCCTTCCGCGAGAAGCGCGCGGACATGACCGTGCTCATCATCGCGCAGCGGATCGCCTCCGTCATGGACGCGGACCGCATCGTCATTCTGGAGAACGGCAAGGTCGCGGACTGCGGGACCCACGCCGAGCTGCTCGCACGGAGCCCGATCTACCGCGAAGTCTATGAATCCCAGCAGAAAGGGGATGACTGAGATGCCCGGTCCCCATCATGATACCAAATACGCGCGTCCCAAGGACGCGAAAAAGACGTTTCTGCGCATCCTTCGCTACCTGAAAAATTACAAGGGCCGGCTCGTCCTCGTCGCGGTCGCCATGCTGCTCAGCACGCTCTCCGGCGTGGTCGGGAATTACTTCATGAAGCCGATCCTCAACGAGTATATCGTGCCCTTCATCGGGCAGGAACATGTGGATTTCACGGGCTTCGCGAGATTCATCCTGCTGCTCGCGGGGATCTACGCGCTCGGGGTCGTCTGCACGTTCCTATCCAACCGGCTGATGGTCACGATCTCCACCGGCGTGCTGCGCGAGGTGCGCGTCGACATGTTCACCCATATGCAAAACCTGCCGATGCAGTATTACGACACCCATTCCCACGGCGAGCTGATGTCCCGCTACTCCAACGACACGGACACCCTGCGCCAGATGGTGAGCCAGAGCCTGCCGCAGCTGTTTTCGTCCGTGATCTCGGTCGTCGGCGTCTTCGTCATGATGATCGTTTTGAGCTGGCAGCTCACGATCGTGGTTTTGCTGATGCTCGCGGTGATGATGCTGATCGTCACGAAGATCGCGGGCGGCTCCGCAAAATATTTTGTCGCGCAGCAGAAGGAACTCGGCACGGTCAACGGCTACATCGAGGAGCTGATCGAGGGCCAGAAGGTCGTCAAGGTCTTCTGCCACGAGCCGCAGACCAAGGAGGAGCTCCGCGCGCGGGCCGACGCGCTGCGCGTCGCCGCCAAAAACGCGAACACCTACGCCAACATCCTGTTCCCGATCATGGGGAATCTCTCCCACGTCCACTATGTGCTGACGGCCGTGGTCGGGGCCTTTCTGACGATCCGCGGCGCGCTCGACATCGGCACGATCGGCTCCTTCCTGCTCTACACCCGCTCTTTTAGCCAGCCGATCACTCAGATCTCCCAGCAGCTCAACGCCGTCCTGACCGCGCTCGCGGGCGCGGAGCGCATCTTCGAGCTGATCGACGCCGAGCCGGAGACGGACGAGGGCGATATCACGCTCGTCAACGCGGCGCTTCGCGAGGACGGCTCCATTGCGGAATCAAAGGAGCGCACCGGGCATTGGGCATGGAAGATCCCGATGAACGGCGAGCACACCTATATCGAGCTGCGGGGCGACGTCCGCTTTGAGCGCGTCACCTTCGGCTACGAGCCGGAGAAGACCGTTCTGAAGGATCTGAATTTCTACGCGAAGCCGGGGCAGAAGATCGCGCTGGTGGGCTCCACCGGCGCGGGCAAGACCACGATCACAAACCTCGTCAACCGGTTTTACGACGTGCAGGGCGGGCGCATTCTCTACGACATGATCCCGGTCAACCGGATCAAAAAGGCCGACCTGCGGCGAAGCCTCGCGATGGTCTTGCAGGACACGCACCTGTTTACCGAGTCCGTGCGGGAAAACATCCGCTACGGCAAGCTTGACGCCTCCGACGCGGACGTGGAGGCCGCCGCTAAGCTCGCGAACGCCGACTTCTTCATCCGCCACCTGCCGCAGGGCTACGACACGGTGCTCACGGCGGACGGGGCGAACCTCTCGCAGGGCCAGCGGCAGCTGCTCGCCATCGCGCGGGCCGCCGTCGCCGACCCGCCGGTGCTCATCCTTGACGAGGCCACCAGCTCCATCGACACCCGCACCGAGGCGCATATCGAGAAGGGCATGGACTCCCTGATGCAGGGGCGCACCGTCTTCGTGATCGCGCACCGGCTCTCGACCGTGCGCAACGCCGACCTCATCCTCGTCATCGAGCGGGGAGAGATCATCGAGCGCGGCAGCCACGAGGAGCTGCTCGCGCAAAAGGGGCGCTACTATCAGCTCTATACCGGCGCGTTTGAGCTCGCCTAAAGACAAAAACAAAAGGCCGGGGCGGAAACAACTTCCGCCCCGGCCTTATCTTTTGCTTTCCGTTTCCGTTTAGCGCATGCGCATGCCCTGCCGGTAATCCTGCTCGATGTCGGCCTTGCGGTCCTCGTATTCGTCCCGCTCCATCATCCCGTTTTGGAAAAGGGCGCGCAGCTGATCCATCCGGCGCTGATAACTCTCCGTCGGGTCGGTCTGGTGGATCTCCTTGACCTCCCGGGAATACTCCGTCGGCGCGTACCCGCGGACCCCGCCGGAACTCCGCGTATATTTTCTCCCGGAGGCGGCGTCCCGCTCTTTTTGCTTTTTGGCCGCGAGGGCGGCGACCACCGCCAAGATCAGCACGACGGGAAAGAGGGAAAGCAGTCCCAAAAGCGCGTCGCTAAATCCACTCATCCGATCACCCTCCAATCTTTCTTCGTTTTATGATACCGCAGGCGCGGCGGGTTCCTTGGCCGCCGCAGGCGGGCCATGGAAGTCACCGCGCCATAGCCGTCCTATGATTTCTATGGTTATTATATCACAAGCGGGCCTGCCTTGAAAAGCGAAAGAAAAATTTTATGCTCCGCACTTGCAAAGCCGAAACGGCCATGATATAATGAACAAGCATTTTCGGGGGCGTAGCTCAGCTGGGAGAGCGTACGGTTCGCATCCGTAAGGTCGAGAGTTCGATCCTCTTCGTCTCCACCA
>JAGOPP010000026.1 GCA_017991935.1 Oscillospiraceae bacterium | reverse complement strand
GCGAAGAATCCAGCGAAGAATCCAGCGAAGAATCCAGCGAAGAATCCAGCGAAGAATCCAGCGAAGAATCCAGCGAAGAATCCAGCGAAGAATCCAGCGAAGAATCCAGCGAAGAATCCAGCGAAGAGTCCGACGAAGAGCCCGACGAAGAGCCCGACGAAGAGCCCGACGAAGAAACCACCACAAACCTGAGCCTTGGAGACTTCAGTTTGCAGGCTCTGGCGGAAACGCAAGTAGAAGTAAAAGAAACCTTACCTCCTTTCGCGAACAACCAGTACAGGTTTTTCCGCAACGGTGACGGGGTGACCTACACCTACGACGTCTACGTCAGGTATGACCGCACCACAGATGACGACGATGACGACGACGATGATGACGACGATTACGACATCCCCGACGATGATGTGCCGCTTGGCGGCGTTACCATCATCGATGAGGCGGTCCCGCTCGGCAACCTGCCGAAGTCCGGCGGAAACGCGGCGGCGGCAGCCGGCATCCTGGGCCTGTTGGTTCTGATCGGTGGTCTGGGCCTGAGATTCCGCAAGAAAGAAGACTGATTCCATTCGCATCTAACATCAGGTCTGTATGACTGAACACGGTAAATCCTTCGCCGGAAATTTCCGGCGAAGGATTTATCTTTGATACCCGATATGCGATTGTCGGGCGGCTAAAAGCCTTCTTCCAGCGCTTTTTCGGAATAGGCTAAACAGAAAAAGACCACACTTCAGGTTTTATCCTTCCGTGTGGTCTTGCCTTTTACCCCGCTTGAAGATGTCGGTCAAAAGTTTACTTGTTTATGCGAATCCCTTTGATGAACGCCCTTTCGGCCGTCCCTTCTTCTTTTTGTTTTTAGAATCCCAGCATGCCCGCGCCGATGATGCCGGCGTCGTTGCCGAGGAACGCGCGGATGATCTTGGGGGCCGGGATGTCGCCGGAAGCGTAGCAAAGCGCGGCGACCTTTTTCTCCAGCGGGATCAGCAGGGAATCGCCCTGATTGCTGACGCCGCCTCCGATGACCACGGCCTGCGGGCGGAAGATGTTCACAAAGCCGCTGATCCCGTCGGCCAGATAGTCGAGGTATTGCTCGACCACGGCCTCGCCGGTCTCGTCGCCCTGCTCGGCGGCGTCGAACGGCGTGCGTCCGCCGATCTTGCTCAGATCGCCCTCGCAGAGCTTCCAGATCAGAGATTCCGGGTGAGCCTCGGCTGCCTTTCTGGTTTCACGTTTCAGGGCGACCGCGGAGGCGTAGCATTCAAAGCAGCCCCTCTTCCCGCAGCTGCAGGGCAGCCCGCCGTGGACCAGCGTGACGTGGCCGTATTCCCCGCCCAGCGGCGCGGCAAAAAGCTTCCCGCCGAGGATCACGCCGCCGCCGATGCCGGTGCCGACCGTCAGCATCAGCAGATTGTCGTAATTGACGCCGGCCCCGGCCTTTGCCTCCCCGAGCGCGGCGCAGTCGGCGTCGTTTTCCAGATACACCGGCATGCCGAGGTAGGCCTCGAGCGTCGGGACGCAGTCGATGTTTTTCCACCCGATGTTTGGCGCGAGGATGACCGGCCCTTTCACGGATTTGCAGACGCCGGGAATGCCGATACCGGCGAACGCGATCTCCTGCGGCTCCATATGCGCCTCAAAGATCGCCGCTCTGGCGGTGTCGCAGACCTGACGGATCAGCGCCTCCGGGCCCTGACCGGCGGGGGTCAGGGCGCTGACTTTGGAGATCAAACGGCCATCCTCCCTGACGACGCCGGCGCCGATATTGGTGCCGCCGAGATCAACGGCTACGGAATACTTCATACGAAAACCTCCGTTCATTTGATATCCGGGTCCCCCCGGAAAAAAATCAGTCATAAAACCGCGCCTTGCGCCGGTGGGTCCGGACGCTGAGCAGGCCCCACCCCGAGATAGGTGATCCACGCGGGCGAGCCCCCGCAGCTCAGCGGGGGCGGCGCGATATCCGGGTCCCCCGGAAAAAAATCAGTCGTAAAACAGCGCCTTGCGCCGGTGAGTCCGGACGCTGAGCAGGCCCCACCCCGAGATAGGTGATCCACGCGGGCGACCCCCCGCAGCTCGGCGGAGGCGGCGCGAGATCCGGGTCCCCCCGGAAAAAAATCAGTCGTAAAACAGCGCCTTGCGCCGGTGGGTCCAGACGCTGAGCAGGCCCCACCCCGAGATAGGTGATCCACGCGGGCGAGGCCCCGCAGCTCAGCGGGGGCGGCGCAATATCCGGGTCCCCCGGAAAAAAATCAGTCGTAAAACAGCGCCTTGCGCCGGTGGGTCCAGACGCTGAGCACCAGCCCCACCCCGAGATAGGTGATCAGCACGGACGACCCCCCGGAACTTAACAGGGGCAGCGTGACGCCGATGACCGGCAGCACGCTCAGGCACATGCCGATGTTGAGCGCGCACTGGAAAAAAATCATGGCGAAAAAGCCGTAGCAAATATAAGCGCCCAGCGGGTCGAGGGCGATGACGGCCGTGTGGATCGAGCGGATGCAGATGGCGAGCAGCAGCCCCACCACCGCGAGCGCGCCGACAAAGCCCATCGCCTGCCCGATGAACGAAAAGATAAAATCGTTATGCATCTTGGGGACGTACCAATACTCCTGCTGAAACAGCCCCTTGCCGGACATCTGGCCGGAGCCGATGGAGATGCGGCTCAGGCGCTGCTGATAATCCGATCCGACCGGGTCGGCGTAGGCGGAGAAATAGACGGAGAGAAAGCGCCTGCGCTGGTCCTCGGAAAAAACATACTGCCAGACGATCGGCACCGCGACGGCGAAGGCCGCCGCCGCCGGGAGCAGATATTTCCACGAGATCCCCGCGAGAAACACGACGGCCACGAAAATGAATAAGAAAATCAGAGCCGTGCCGTCGTCGCCCTGCAAATGGACGAGCAGGACCGGCAGGCCGCCGTGCAGGCAGAGCAGCAAAATATTGACCGGCCGGTTGAGGCCGCCTTTTATGTAGGAGAGGTGGTAGGCGAGGCTCAGGATGAAGCAGATCTTCATAAACTCGGCGGGCTGGAACGTCATGCCGAAGGGCAGGTTGAGCCACGCCTTGTCGTCGATGGTCTCGTCGACCTGCACGCCGTAAAAGAAGGTCAGCCCGACCAGAATCAGGGAGAGCGGGACATAGATCTTCCAAAGCTTGGCGAGGATATGGTAATCGATCAGCGAAAGACAGACGGCGCCGATCACGCCCATGCCGATGGCCCCGGTCTGGACGATGACGTTGCGCTCATAGGCGCCGAGCTTGGGGCCGAGCCCCGAGTGGACGATCGAATAGAGGCAGACGACGCTGATCCCGGAGACCAAGAGGCAGAGCAGCAGCATCATTTTGTCGGAAAAACGGATATATCTCAGGATGGAAGCCCAGAATCTTTTCATGCCGCGAGGCCTCCTTTCCGGGACGTCTTCTTTTCTTATTTTATCATCTTGACGCCCGTTTGTAAAGCAAAGCGCACCCCCGCGGGCGCTCTTTGGCCCGGCGGGCGGCGCCCTCTTTTTTCGACAAAGTCCGCTTTTGCCGAATTTTAAATTGTAAACGGGAGAACTCGGTGTTATAATAAAATTTTAGAAACGGAGGTCGGTTTTACGCGCAGATATCTATCGCATTCCGAATCGGACACCGCGAGGGCCGCGGAGGAGATCGCCCGGGAGCTTCACCCCGGCGACCTCGTCAAATTCACCGGGGGCTTGGGCGTCGGCAAGACGACCTTCACCCGCTATTTGACCGCCGCCCTCGGCAGCATGGACGACGTCTCGAGCCCGACCTTCGCGCTGGTGCACCGCTACCGCGGCCCGGTTCCGGTCTGTCACTACGACATGTACCGGATCCACACGTTTGACGACCTCTATTCCACCGGCTTCTTCGACGACCTCGAGTCCGGGGCCGTGCTGGTGGTCGAGTGGAGCGAAAACGTCGCGGGCTTTTTGCCGGAGGGCGGCGTTCGGATCGACATCCGGCAGACCGGCGAGACCGACCGGGAGATCACGGCGGAGGGAGGGCCTTTCGGATGAAGATTCTCGGCTTCGACACGGCGGCGAAAACCGCCTCGGTCGCGGCGATGGACGAGAGCGGGCGGCTCCTCGCGCTCTCCTATCTCGACAGCGGCTTCACCCACAGCGAGACCGTCCTGCCGATGGCGAAAAATCTGCTGGACGCCCTCCATATGACGCCCGCGGAGATCGATCTCTACGCCGTCAACTGCGGGCCGGGCTCGTTTACGGGACTTCGCATCGGCATCGCGGCCGTCAAGGCGATGGCCTTCGCATTGGATAAGCCCTGCGCCGGAGCATCGACGCTGGAGGCCCTCGCGTGGTGCGCCGCGGACTGGGGGATGCCGGTCTGCGCCGCGATGGACGCGCGCTGCGGCCAAGTTTATTACGCCCTTTTCGACTGCTCCGCCCGGGAGCCCCGCCGCCTCTGCGAGGACCGGACGGCTCCCGCCGGCGGGCTGCTTTCGGAGCTCGCGGCCTGCGCCGAGCGGTACGGCAAGATCCTGCTGATGGGCGACGGCGCGAGGCTCCTTGGCGAAACCTACGGCGATCTTTGCAGGCCCGCGCCGCCGAACCTCGTCTTCGGCAGTGCGTACGGGACCTGCGCCGCGGCGCTTTGCGCTTACCGGGAGGGAAAAACCGTCTCGGCGGACGCGCTCGCGCCCAGTTACCTCAAGCCCGCGCAGGCACAGCGGGAGCGGGAGGCGAAGCTCGGCGGGGCCTGACCGCCGGGAAAGAGTTTTTTTGATAGGGGAAAGGAAGGTTTCAAAGATGCTTGCGATCGGTTCGGACCACGGCGGCTACGCGCTCAAGGAGGAGCTCAAGAGACATCTTGACGGCATCGGCGCCGAATACCGGGATTTCGGCACGGATTCCTCGGATTCCTGCGACTATCCGGTCTTTGCGGAGAAGGTCTGCCGCGCCGTCCGGGACGGCGCGTGCGAGAGAGGGATCCTCATCTGCGGCACCGGCATCGGCATGAGCATGTGCGCCAACAAATGCAAGGGCATCCGCGCGGCCCTCTGCGGGGACTGCTTCTCCGCGGAATACGCCCGCCGCCACAACGACAGCAACGTCCTGTGCCTCGGCGCGCGCGTCACGGGCCCGGGCCTTGCGCTGAAGATCGTCGACACCTACCTCGCCGCCGCGTTTGAGGGCGGCCGCCACGCGCGCCGCGTCGCCATGATCGCGGAGTTGGAGGACAGGGAATGCCTGTGATCGGCAAGTTCGATTTCGGTAATTTCTATAATATTTTCTTCAAGGAGGATCCTAAGATGATGAAACAGCCCGTTATTCTCGACCACCCGCTGATCCAGCACAAGCTTTCCATTCTGCGCCGCACCGATACCGACACCAAGACCTTCCGCGAGCTTGTCACCGAGATCGCCATGCTGATGTGCTTTGAGGCCACCCGCGACCTCCCGACCGAGGAGGTCGAGATCGAGACCCCGATCGCCACCTGCGTCGCGCGCCAGCTCGCGGGCAAGCAGCCCGCCATCGTCCCGATCCTCCGCGCGGGCTTGGGCATGGTCGACGGCATGCAGAAGCTCCTGCCGCAGTCCAAGGTCGGCCACATCGGCCTCTACCGCGACCCGGTCACCAGCAAGCCGGTGGAATATTACTGCAAGCTGCCGGACGACATCGCCGAGCGCGAGGCCATCGTCGTCGATCCGATGCTCGCGACCGGCGGCTCCGCCTCCGACGCCATCAGCCAGATCAAAAAGCGCGGGGCCACGCACATCCGCTTTATGTGCATCATCGCGGCTCCCGAGGGCCTCAAGGCCCTGAACGAGGCCCATCCAGACGTCCCGATCTACTGCGCGGCGCTGGACGACCACCTCAACGAGCACAATTACATCGTGCCCGGCCTCGGAGATGCCGGAGACCGCATTTTCGGTACGAAATAATGAGGATTCTGTCCGTGGATTTCGGGGACGCCAGAACCGGGCTCGCCGTGTGCGACCCGGCGGAGCTGCTCGCCTCGCCGGCCGGCGTGATCCATGAGCGGCACATCGAGCGCGCGCTCGAAAAAGCCGCCTCCGCGGCCAAAGAGAGCGGCGCTCAAAAGATCGTCGTGGGCCTGCCGCTCAACATGAACGGCTCGGAGGGCCCGCGCGCCGAGCTCTGCCGGGATTTCGCCGGGCGGCTCGCGGCCCTCTCCGGGATCGAGACGGTCCTCTGGGACGAGCGCCGCACCACCGTCACGGCCGCCTCCTACCTCAACGACACGGACACGCGCGGCAAAAAGCGCAAGGCCGTAATCGACGAGGTCGCCGCCGTCGTGATCTTAGAGAGCTACCTCGCTTGGCGCAGGAATCACCCGGACGAGCCCTGAAAATCGGATCAACATAAGAATGCCCCCGTTCCGCATGGAACGGGGGCATTTCATTGTTTCCATTCACGCCCCTGCGCGAGGGGCGACCGTCGAGACATAGGCCTCGTCGCTGCCTATTTGTTCTCTTGTGCCTTGCGCTCCTCGGCCAGCCTTTTTAATGTTTTTATTGCTATTTCGTCGGATGTCTCCGAATAATTGTCCGGCATCGGATAGAGTTTCCGAGGATTCGATGAGGACGGGATTTTGTCCTCTTGGGACACCGTTTGAGTGGTGCAAATATCCATCTAACAGTCCTCCTATCTGTCTGAGCGCACCATAATTCTGCGTGGGTTTATCTTCTGTATTCATAATAATTGAAAGCTCAGCACGTTTCCATTCCCGCCCTCGGCGCAAGATCCCTCGGCAAAATTCTTCTTACCGTTTTCCCTTGTCGTAAATTTCGCCCAAGGCCCTCGGCGCGCGGTTGTTGCCGGAGAAAAAGACCAGCAGCAGGAGCGTCACGACGTAGGGCAGCGTCATGATGAGATCGGAGAACATGCTGGGCAGGCTCAGGAGCTGCACGAGCTTGTAGCCGCCGCTGCGCGCGAAGCCGAAGAGCAGGCACGCGCCGAAGGTCGGCAGGATCTTCCAGTTCCCAAAAATTAGCGCGGCGATCGCGAGGTAGCCGTAGCCCATATAAATGCTGGAGCTGAAGCAGGTGGAGATCGAGTAGGCGAAGCAAATGCCGCCGAGCCCGCACAGGCCCCCGGAGATCATCACCGCGAGGAAGCGGATCTTCGAGACGTTCGCGCCGGCCGCGTCGACCGCGTGCGGGTTGTCGCCGCAGGCGCGCAGGCGCAGGCCGAACGGCGTCTTATAAAGGACATAGTAGGCGATCAGCGCAGCAAGCAGGATGACAAACTCAAACGGGTAGATGTTGGTGAAAAAGCCGCCGAGGAACGGGATCCCGCTCGCCGCCGCCCAAGTGAGGCGGTTGCAGGCGCCGAGCTGAAACTTGTCCGTGAACGCGCCGGTCAGCGCGCCGTTGATCTGGGAGGTCAGGAAGCCGGTCAGCGCCACCGCGAGGATGTTGATGACGACGCCGGAGATCACTTGGTTCGCCTTGAAGTTGACGCAGAGGACGGCGTGGATGACCGCGAACAGCGCGCCGCCGATTGCGGAAAACAGCATCGCCGCGAACATGGTGCCGGTCGAGGCGCTCGGAAAGACGCCCGGGGCGAGCGTGACCACGAGGGCGCCGATGAACGCGCCGAAGCCCTGAAATCCTTCGACCGCGAGGTTCGTGATGCCGCTGCGTTCGCTGTAAATGCCGCCGATCGCCATGATAAAGAGGGGAAGCGCGAAGGCAAGCCCGTCCGTAATCATCGTATTCATACGCGTTCGCTCCTTTCCGCTTTTCCGGAGGCCTCGTCGAGGCGCTCCTTCTCCTTCATCCAGCGGTAGCGGATGAACGCGCCGCACGCCGAAAACAGCAGGATGATGCCGATGATCAGCGAGGCGATCGCCTGATCGACGCCGACGGAGGAGCTCATATAGGTGCTGCCTTTGGAGAGAATCGTGATTAGGAAAGAGGAGGCGAGGATGCCGGCCGGGTCGGAGTTACCCAGCAGCGAGACCGCGATCGCGTCAAATCCGGTGGAGGTCAGCACCCGCGGCTGGATGGAGCTGAAATAGCCGAGATAGTAGGAGACGCCCGCGAGCCCGGAGAGCGCGCCGGAAAACGTCATGGCGAGCACGATGTTCCTCCCGACGCGGACGCCCGCGAATTTGGCCGCCTTGCGGTTGAGGCCGACGATCTTCATCTCGAAACCGGTTTTTGTGCGGTTCAGGAAGAAGCGCACCGCAATGGCCATGAGCACGGCGAGCGGAAACGCGAGCGGCAGGACGGTCTTGACGTCGCCGACCGCGACGTTTTGCAGCGTCAGGCGGGCGGCGTCGCCGACATATTTCGACTGCCGCGAGACGGGATCGACGAATTTATAGTAGATGAAGAAGCTGATGACGTAGTTGAAGATGTAGTTGAGCATGATGGCCGAGACGACCTCGTTGATGTTGAAGCGGTATTTGAGCAGCCCGATCACCGCTCCGGCCCCCGCCCCGACGACGAGGCCGATGATGAGCACGAGGGGTTTGGCGACGTAGGCCGGCAGCTCGCTGTAACCGACGAGCACCGTCGCGAAGAAGCCGGAGAGCAGCATCTGGCCGGAGACGCCGATGTTAAAAAGCCCGGCCTTGGAAGCCACCGCGACGGCGAGCGCCGCGAAGATCATCGGCGTCCACGCGTCGAGGAAGCTCATAAAATCGGTGAAGATGCTCCTGCCGCCCGCGTATTTGAGCTTCGGCCACATCCCGCAGCCGCGCAGGTAACTGAGCAGCGCCTCCCGGGGGCTGACTTCCAAAATCAGATAGACGGCGGCGCCGACGACGAGGCTGATGAAGATCGAAAAGAGCGGAATGCTGATCCTCTGGCGCTTCTCGTCGCCGAGCAAAAAGACGAACGCCTTTCGCAGCGCGTTCCCGGCGGATCTCATTCTTCCCTCACCCCCATCATATAGCGCCCGACCTCGTCCTTGGTCATGGTGTCGGCCGGCGCGGTTTTCAGCAGTTCGCCGTTATAGATGACGCCGATGGTGTCCGCGAGCTGCATGATCTCGTCGAGCTCGAGGGAGACGAGCAGGATGGCCCGGCCACGGTCGCGCTCGGCCAAAATCTGCCGGTGGATGTTCTCGATCGCGCCGATGTCGAGGCCGCGCGTCGGCTGGACAAAGATCATCAGCGCCGAGCCCATCTCGATCTCGCGGGCGACGATGGCCTTCTGCTGGTTGCCGCCGCTCATCGAGCGCACCTGCGTATGCACGCCCTGCCCGCTGCGGATGTCGTAGCCGGCGATCAGGCGCTCGCCTTTCTTATCGAATTCCTCGGGGTGCAGGATGCCCCCGACGCAGTAAGGCTCCTTGTGGTAATTTTTGAGGGAGAGGTTCTCGGCGAGGCTCATATCCAAGACGAGGCCGGTGTTCTGCCGGTCCTCCGGGATATAGGCCATGCCGGCCTCGGTGCGGCTGCGCACGTCCGCATGGGTGACGTCCGCGCCGTTTAAGAAAATCTCGCCGTCCGAAACAGAGAGGATGCCGGCGACCGCGTCGGCGATCTCCTCCTGCCCGTTGCCGGAGACGCCCGCGACGGCGAAGATCTCGCCCGCCCGGACGGAGAGGGACACATCCCGGACGACCGCGAAGCCATCCCGGTTTTTGACGGTCATATGCGAGACGCGCAGTACTTCTTCGCCGAAGTCCGGCGCGTTTTTTTCAAGTTCAAAGTTGACCTCGTGGCCGACCATCAGCCCGGCCATCGTCTTGGTCGAGGTCGACGCAACGTCGAGCACGCCGACGAGCTTGCCGCGGCAGAGCACGCCGCAGCGATCGGCGACTTTTTTGATCTCCTCAAGCTTGTGGGAGATCAGGATGATGGTCTTTCCGCCGCGGCGCAGCTCCCGCAGGATCTCCAAGAGGGAGTCGATCTCCTGCGGCGTCAGCACGGCGGTCGGTTCGTCGAAGATGAGGATCTCCGCCTCGCGGTAGAGCATCTTGAGGATCTCGACGCGCTGCTGGGTGGAGACGCTGACGGTCTCGATGACCTGCGTGGGCTCCACCTCGAGGCCGAACTGCTTCGAGAGCGCGGCGATCTTTTTATCGGCGCCCTTGATGTCCACAACGGGCAGGACGCCGGCCTTTTTTGTCGGCTCGAGGCCGAGCACGATGTTTTCCGTGATTGTGTAGTTGGAGACCAGCTTGAAATGCTGGTGCACCATGCCGATGTTGAGCATGGTGGCGTGGCGCGGGGAGGTGATGCGCGCCTTTTGGCCGCGGACCCAGATTTCGCCCTCGTCCGGCTCGTACATGCCGAAAAGCATGCTCATCAGCGTGGATTTTCCGGCGCCGTTTTCGCCGAGAAGGGCAAAAATCTCCCCTTTTTTGATGCCGAGGCTGATGTCGTCGTTCGCGACGATGCCGGGGAATTTCTTCGTGATGTGCCGCATCTCGACGATGTATTCGCTTCTTTCTTCCATGCGCGCCCTCCTGTTTTAAAAAAAGGAAAAAGGGATACCCCGCTTTCACGGGGTATCCCATGCCTGTTTGGAACTCAGAGGCCCGGGAACTCTTCCGGCGTGTAGCCGTTGAAGTTGGCGGCGGGGACGATCTCGCCGGCGACGATCTTGGCGAAGCACTCGTCCAGAGCGGTGATCGCCTCGGCGGAGAGCTGCTGGCGGCCTTCCGCGGTGACGACGCCGGTGTAACCCTGCGCGGCGCTCAGATAGACGTTCTGGCCGGTCAGGGTGCCGGCGACATACTCGCCCAGTCTGTCGTAGACGGTTTTGTCCAGACGCTTGAGGGAGGAGGTCAGAATGACGTTGGTGTCGCCGTTGACGCCGTCGTCATACTGGTCGCAGTCGCAGCCGATGAACCAGAGGCCGGCCTCTTTGCAGGCGGTGAGAACTCCGTTTCCGGAGCCGCCGGCGGCGGCGAAGAGGACATCGCAGCCCTCCGCGATCAGGGCCTCGCCAACCACTTTACCGGTGGCCGGATCGGCGAAGGAGCCGGTGTAGTTGCCGCCGACGACCGTGCCGAGGACGTCGGAGCTGCCGTAAGCGGCGATCTCGACGACTTGGGCGGTGGTGCCGTAGTGGGCGTTGGCGTAGTTGACGCCGGATTCAAATCCATACTGGTAGTTGACGTTGGACGGATAGGCGACGCCGTGGACGGAGGCGACTTTGCCGGTTTCCGTGGCCATGGCCGCGGCGACGCCGGCGAAGAATCCGCCCTCCTGCTCAAGATACTGGCAGGCATAGACGTTGTCGAGCGTGACTTCGGCGCCGGTCGCGTCGGACGGGAAGGCGTCGATCAGGATGAAGGTGGTGTCCGGGTTCTCGGCGGCGATGGCGCCGATGCCGGAGAACTGGAAGCCGTTGCAGACGATGACTTGGTAGTCGGCGACGATGTCGGCGACGGCCTGAAGGGCGGCGGAGGTGTCGCCGGTGGTCTCTTGGACCGGCGTGACGGTGGCGTTGCCGTTGTCTTCGCAGAACTGGACGACGCCCTCATAGATATTCTGGTTGAAGTTTCCGTCATCCACGCCGGACGGGCTGGAAACGACCGCGATCTTGAGGGTCTCGGTTTCAACCGGGGTCTCTTCGGAAACGGATTCGCTTCCCTCCGGGAGGGACTCCTCTTCGGGGGTGCCGCCGCAGGCAGCGAGGGTAAATACCATAGTAAGCGCAAGAATCAGAGCAAACAGTTTTTTCATTTTCGTTCTCCTTTTTTTAAAATGATGTGACTTGATTACACGGAAAAACTGCAACACTAACATACACCATTTCATAAATCTAAACAAGGGAGTATCCTGATCTTTGTACATTATTTTAATTTGCCGGCAAAATCGCGGATACTTTTTCGACAAAATTTACGCAGGTTTCACAAACGATAATCGAATCCGGATTTGAAATCGCGGCAGCCGAGCGCCTCCTCCCATTGCTCGGGCCGGAAAAGCTTGATCTCCGGCAGGGCGATCAGGCCGCGCTCCATGAGCCGCAGCGCCGGCGGAAACGGGCCGCACCGGCTGCCGATCACGGAAATCTCGTTGACGACAAGGTCGCTCAGGTTGTTGACGGGATCGCCGGCGTGGGTGCTCTTGAGGATGATCCGGCCGCCGCGACGCACGATTTTACGCGCGGTGTCGAAGCCGGAGGGGTTCCCGGAGCACTCCACGACGGTCTCAAACGTCTCGTCCGGCTCGCGCTCGATTCGCGCGAACGGGTGGAAATGCGCGAGCTTCTCCGGCAAGAGGCCGCAGACGACGACCTCCGCGCCGGTCAGGGCGAGCACCTGCGCACAGAGGAAGGCGAGCCTGCCGTCGCCGACGACCGCGACCGGCTGGGAGGGCTTTATGTGCGCGAGCTCCGTCACGCAGAAGGCGGCGGCCAGCGGCTCGGTGTTGACGGCGACCTCGTCCGGCATGCCGTCCGGCACGAGGTGCAGACAGCTGGTCCGAATCGTCATGTAGTCGGCGAAGCACCCGTCCTTGCCCGCGATGCCGATGCATTTGCGGGTGAGGCAGTGCTTTTCGCGGCCGGTTTTGCAGTAGACGCATTCGCCGCAGCCCGCGTTGATCTCGCCGACCACGCGCCTGCCGATCAGGGCATCGTCGCCCGACTTTTCAACGGTGCCGACGAATTCATGCCCCAGCACGCCGCAAAAATCCGGCTTGTACCCCTTGATGATCTCCTTGTCCGTGCTGCAGACGGCGGCGACGCGGATATGGATCAGGGATTCGCCGTCCTCCGGCTCCGGGATCGGGACGTCGCCGCGAAAAAAGACGGTTTTTGTCCGGTTGTCATAATATAAAGCTCTCACGGTTTTCCCCCTCCTGCGGGTATACTATCATTATAGCCGGATCCGCCGGGCATATCAAGACAAACCGCGCCTTCGGGACAAGGGGCCCGCGCTCCGGGCCGATTGTCGCTTTGCCTGTGCCCGGCGCTTTTACCGAAATCCGCCGCCTCGGAATCGGGCCGTCGGGAGGTTCCCGCGCCGCCGTCCTCCCCGAAAATTTCTCCTGCCGTGCGCCACCGCCGCAAGACGGAGCTGTTTTTATTATTTTTTCTTTATTCAAGTCAACCCCCGGCCGTTCCGCGCCCCCCGGCGCTTTTCCGCAAAAAAAAGAGCCCAAAGGCTCTTTCGTTCCGTGACCGGGCATATAAGCCGGGTTCTGTAGTCATGACGACAATCTGTCTGCGCCGCCGGTCGCCCGCGCGGCTGATGCCACCTTTGCGGAGGAGGCCGGGCCGGCCTCTTATCTCCTGTGCGGTGTTGCTCCGGATAGGGTTTACAGGTCCCCTCCGTTACCGGAGGGGGCGGTGAGCTCTTGCCTCGCCTTTCCACCCTTACCGACCGAAAAAATCGGCCGGCGGTATCTCTCTGTTGCACTTTCCCTAGGGTCGCCCCCGGCTGCCGTTAGCAGCTATCCCTGCCCTTGGAGCCCGGACTTTCCTCATATGGCGCCTTTCGGCGATCATACGCTGCCGTCCATCCCGCTCACGGACCCTCAGTATACCGCAAAACGGACGTTCTGTCAAATGAGAAAAAACGAATTTTTTAAAAATAAAACTTGCATTATCGGGCAAGACGTCCTATAATTAGGGACGTAAATTTTTGTCCGGAAAGGGGCTTGTTTCGCAGTTTAAGCCCGGTGGGACGAAATCCAAGCGAGAAGGAGTGGAAACCATGTCATTCAATAACGCCTATTTGCAGAGAGTTTATGAGGCGACCGAAAAGCGGAATCCCAACGAGCCGGAGTTCCTTCAGGCGGTCCACGAGGTGTTCGCTTCGCTGGAGCCCGTCGTCGAGCAGGACCCGAACATCGAGCGCTGGGGCGTCATGGAGCGCATCGTCGAGCCGGAGCGCGTGGTCGAGTTCCGCGTCCCGTGGGTGGACGACGCCGGCAAGGTGCAGGTCAACCGCGGCTACCGCGTCCAGTTCAACAGCGCCATCGGCCCTTATAAAGGCGGCCTGCGGCTCCACCCTTCCGTCAACCTCTCCATCATCAAATTTCTCGGGTTTGAGCAGACCTTTAAAAACAGCCTGACCGGCCTGCCGATGGGCGGCGGCAAGGGCGGCTCCGACTTCAGCCCCGCCGGGAAATCCGACGGCGAAGTCATGCGCTTCTGCCAGAGCTTCATGACGGAGCTTTCCCGGCACATCGGCCCGGACACCGACGTCCCGGCCGGCGACATCGGCACCGGCGGGCGGGAGATCGGCTACATGTTCGGCCAGTATAAGCGCCTGCGCAACGAGTGGACCGGCGTGCTCACCGGCAAGGGCATTCCGTTCGGAGGCTCCCTTGTCCGGACGGAGGCCACAGGCTACGGCCTGTGCTATTTCACCAGAGAGCTGCTCGCGGGCAAGGGCAAATCCTTCGCGGGCAACCGGGTCATCATCTCCGGGGCCGGCAACGTCGGCACCTACGCGAACCAGAAGGCGACCCAGCTCGGCGGCCTTGTCGTCGCCCAGAGCAACTCCACCGGCTACGCCTACGACCCGTCCGGCATCAAATCCGAGGTCGTCGAGGATCTGTACCGCCGCCGCGCCTCCCTGCGCGAGTACCCGAGCTGCGTCCCGACGGCCAAATACGTCGAGGGCGCGAAGAACATGTGGAAGGACGTCAAGGCGGACATCATCCTGCCCTGCGCCACGCAAAACGAGATCGACGGCGAATCCGCGAAGGCCATCCTTGCAAACGGCGGCTGGTGCGTCGCCGAGGGCTCCAACATGCCCAACACGCCGGAGGCCATCGCCGCCTATCAGGCCGCCGGCATCCTCTACGCGCCGGGCAAGGCCTCAAACGCCGGGGGCGTCGCGACCTCCGGCCTCGAGATGACCCAGAACTCCATCCGCCTGAGCTGGAGCTTCGAGGAGGTCGACCAGAAGCTCGACGAGATCATGAAACACATCTACACCGCCTGCTGCGACGCCGCGAAGCGTTACGGCATGGAGGGCGATCTGGTCGCCGGGGCGAATATCGCGGGTTTCCGCAAGGTCGCGGACGCCATGATCGCCCAAGGTGTCGCTTATTGAGCGTTTCTCCTTACGTTTTTTGTTCGACAAAAAGGCGCCCCGCGGTCCGCGAGGCGCCTTTTTGCGTTTAAAAAACGGCGCGAGCATCAAATTTTATCGCGACCCGGCCCCGCAAGTTTCCTTCGCCAGCCGCAAAAGATAATTCATTCTGGCGACTTGGGCGTTGCGCTCATAGATAAACGAGTCCACAAGGTCCTCGTCCGCGGCAAGATTGAACAGCGCATCCGTTCTCTTCATTTCTTCTTCCAGTGCTTCCATTTCCCGCCGAAGCTCTTCGGTCCGTTTCCTGCGGAGCAGGATGTCCGGTTCTTCCTTTCTGAACAGCGTTTTCATTTTGTCGCCTCCTGCCATTATTTATTCAAAAGTATGGACAAAAATGCCATATTTCAATCAAATTGACAAAACGGGCGCCGCCGGGTATAATATTTGGGCGGAACCGCCGCGGGGCGAAAGCCGGGCGGCTCCGGGGGCCACGTGGGGCCCCTCCCATACCGGGGTGTAGCGCAGTTGGTAGCGCGCCAGCTTTGGGAGCTGGATGCCGCGAGTTCGAGTCCCGCCACTCCGACCATCGGGAAAGTCATGTATGAGGTTTGCGCTCGTACATGACTTTTTGTTTTATATATGGTATCATTTAGGCGGAGTTTCTTATATTTTCTTGGCCATGCGGGCGACTTTTGATTCGGCGAAGGGAG
>JAGOPP010000011.1 GCA_017991935.1 Oscillospiraceae bacterium | reverse complement strand
ACGATCGGCGTGATCGGCGGCAGGACGGCGTCCGGGTTGGCCACGAACGTAGCCTCCGTCTTCATCGCGGTCTTGGGGTCGCTCACGAGCTTCGCCATCACGACAAAGCGGTAGTTCTCGCGGGTCGCGAGCCCCCAGCCCACCGTGCAGGTGGAGAGGGTCAGGATCTTGTCGCTCTTGGTCACCGGAACGTTGTAGGTGTAGAGGGAACGGCTCTTTGCCGTGTTGATCAGAAATTCAAACGAGGAGTCGTCCGGGGCGGTGTCGATGTACCAGTACGCCTTGCCGTCGATGGCTTTGTCGTTGTAAAAGACCGCAAAGACCTCCCAGACCATATCCTGATCGGCGGTCGAGAAGAAGAGGTAGGGCGTCTTTTTGGCGAAACTCTCGTCCGTGAAGTAGAAAAGCTGGGAGAAGCGCGGGCCGGTCGCGTCGTCGGCCTTATAATCGAGGTTGGTCGAGCCGAGGTCGCTGTGGCCGAAGATGACGGTATTTTTGGACAGGCCCGCCGAGCCGCCCTCGAACGTGTTGTATTTGCTCGAGTAGTAGGCGCCGTCGATCCAGTAGGTGTTGTAGATGTATTTGCCCAAGGCGTCGCGGTAGTTGTAGGAGTAGGAATTCTTGTCTTGGCAGACCACGGAATTCACGTCGGCGAGGCCCGGGACGTTGAGCCAGCCGACCACGTCGTCGTTCGCGTTGAAGGCCGCGGCGATCTGCTCGAGCCTGCTGACGACCTTGACGGGCTGCGGCTCCGCCTCCGAGTTTTCATTGGAGCTCTCGCTTTCAACGATCACGGGGCCGGATTCGGATTCCTCTCCCGGCGTGCGGCCGCCGGAGGAGCAGGAGGCGATGAGCAAGACGAGCAGCAGCACGATGGCCGCCGAGACGATCCCAAGGCGCAGGATCAGCTTTCCGGTCGGCATCGAGCGGACGGTTTGGGCAAGCCCTTTCAGTTTCCCGGAGAAGCCGCCCGCGGCGCCCGCCGCCGCGCCGTCGTCCCAGTCGGCCGACTCGGTCCCGGATTCCTCCGGGAGCGTCTCTTCGGGGAGGGCGTCCGCGCCGTCAGATTCGCCTTCCGGGGAGGGAATCTCCCCGGCGGGCTCGTAGATCCGGGCGTCGCCGCCCATATATGTACCGAACGGTTTTTCTTCTTCCTCGTCCTCCGTCTCCGCGTCCGCCCGGGGTCTTTTGCGCAAAATATCTTTGGCCCCGGCCTCCGCGTCGTTTTTGAGATCTTTCAGCTTATCGAGAAAACTCATAATCGTGACCATCCTTATGACGCATAATAATAAAGTATAACACCCTTCTTTTTTAATTACAAGCGGGCGTCCGACGCTGGAAAAGATTTCCCGCCGCGGCAAAAAAACGGGCGGCAGGTTCCTAATGACAGTGCAAAAAAACGGGCGGATTCCTGCTTGGGGAGCCGGCCGCCGCGCGTTTTTTCGCGCTTTCGCCCCCGGAGCATGGTTCGCCCAAGGGGCCGCATTCTGTCCGGCTATATTCCCGAGCGCGGCTCGCTCAAAGGGCCGTTTTCCGCCCGGCCATGTCCCCGGCGCATGGTTTGCCCAAAGAGAGGCTTTTCGTCCGGCTATGTTCCCGAGCGCGGTTTGCCCAAAGGGCCGTTTTCCGCCCGGCCATGTCCCCGGCGCTCTTCGGCGCATAAAAAGGCCTCCGCCAAAAAGCGGAGGCCCGCCGCGGGCCGCCGTATGTTAGCCGCCGCCCGGCCCCCGCGGGTCGTGAAAATCGAAGACGGCCGGGTGCTCCTCTTCCGCTCCGATATACATCTCCTCGCACCGCTGCTGCGCCTCGATCAAAACGCGGACGGCCTTCTCCGACGCGCGCACCATAGCAAGGTACATCTCTTTATAATCCGCCATACCGTCACCTCATAAACAGTATGGATCGCCCGGGCGTGAAAATGAGTGGGTAATCCTGCCATGGGCGCGCGCGCCCTTTTTCCGGCGGAAAAACCGCCGAAGAAAGCGCTTTCCGTGCGGCTTTCGCCGGTGGCGGCGCGGCTCCCGTCAAGAGGCGCAGGAGATTTTTGTCTTTTGTTTGTCGAGGTACATCAGGTCGTCGATGTGCTTTAAAAAATCGGCGGCGCTCGCGTACGCGGGGGAATAGCATTCGCAGCCGGCGCTCAGGCTGATCTCATAGGGAACCAGTTTTTTGGCGTTGAAGAGCGCCACGTTTTCGCGGAGGCGGCGCATGATTTTTTCCAGATCGGCGCGGTCCCGGAGCGTCATCACGACGACAAATTCGTCGCCGCCGTACCGCGCCAGAAAGTCGCCCCGCCGGAAGGTCTCCCTCAGGATGTCGGCGACATATTTCAAGGCCCGGTCCCCGCTGTCGTGCCCGTAGGTGTCGTTGATGGATTTAAAGCTGTCCAAATCGATCATGACGCCCGCCATCACCTTGCTGCGCAGGCGCTGGCTGCGGACATGCAGGTAGTTGTCGAGCTGCCTGCGGTTGTGGAGGTTCGTCAGGTAATCCGTGTCGAGCTGGACGTTTTGGATGTTGATGAACGTCAGCAGCAGCGAGAACGTCGCGCAGGCCCAAAGCAGCGAAAGGCCGTCGTACACCGACTGGACGACGCCCCCGGCGATCAGGAAAAGGGGGAAAAAGAGAAGCGTCGCAAATTCCTTGGAGGGCAGCCTTTTGCGGTTCAGGAGCACATAGCCCACCGAGTAGGCGCAGAGCAAAAAGCCGATCCCCGCCGTCACGTAGAAATAGGGCCCGTGGCGGGAGACGTTGTTCTCGTCGATCACAAACAGCATGCCGCCCGAGACGTTGAGGATGACGAGCGCCACGTTCGCGAGGGCCGGGATCATCAGCGGGAGGAGGATTTTTTTCAGGCGCGACTGGCTTTTATGGATATAGTAGTCCGCGTAAAAATTCCACAGCGCGCAGATCACCGGGGTTAAGACCAAGTAGCACCCATAGGCGATCGGGTAGGCGAGGGAGACGGCGGTGCCGGGCATGCCGTCGAAGAGCCGCATCGCCGAGTCGAGGATCAGGATCAGGGCGTCGGTGAGGATCAGAGCGAGGTATAGCTGCTGATCGGGCAGATAGAGGCTGCTGCGCCGGTAAATATTCAAGGAGATCAAAAGCAGAATGGCAAGGCAGAACAGGTTGAGCTCCGCGTATACGAAATTCTGGATACGATCGCCTCCTTTGCCGCAAGAATGGGGGATGGTTTCTCTATGATACAATAGGTGTTTGCCCGAATGCAAGATCTCCGGTAAATTATTGCCAAAAAAGCCTGTCGCGGCGAAAGGCCCCGCGGGGGCTCTCCCCGCGGGGCAAAAATCATAGGGCTGCGGGAAAAAGACCGGGAGGCGGCCTATTCCCCGGCCGGCAGCGCGTAGAGCTCGTCGACGCCGAGGCCGAAGCGGTCGCGGATCTCCCGCTCCATCCGCCGGATCGCCTCGCCGTAAATGTCTTCAGGGGCCGGGTCGGGATAGACGCCCGCGAAGTATTCCTCCGAGCTCATCCCCTCCGGCGCCATGCCGCCGCGGTAGAGATCCTCTTTTACCAGATATTCATAATCCGCGGCGCTTCCGTCCGCGGCCTCCGCCCGGACGTAAAACCGCTGTTCCTCTTTATAATACCACACCCGGAGCAGGCGGCCGTCGACCGACTCGGCATATTCGACGCTCCACTCCTTGTCGCCCCATTCGGGGTGGTGCACGGCGACGGTGCGGGAGGGGTCGTTTTCGTCCGTATAGACGCAGCAGGCTTCGCCCGTGATCCGGTTTTCAAACCCCAGTCCGGCGAGGGTCGCGTATTCCATCGGCAGGGCGTAGAGCGCGTCGGCGCCGATCCCGAAGTTGGAGAGCAAAGTCTCGTTAAAGCGGGAGACGGGGCCCATGAGCGGATCGCCGGAATCCGGGGCGCCGAGCACCGTTTCCAAAAGCGCCTCGGCCTCCTCGCGCGTGCTGCCCTCAAAATCGTATTCCCCGCTCTCCGCGAAATAGGCGTAGCCGGTCTTCGCGTCGCCGGTATCCACCTTCATGTCGTATCGTTTCGCCTCCGGGGAATAAGATACCGCGAGCGCGGAGCCGTTTTCCAGCCGCTCAAACAGAAAGATGAAGCCCTCGTAGCCCTCCGCTCCCGCGTTCCACTCCGGGCGGCCGATCTTGATCTCGGTCGCGTTGCCGATAAAGAAGCTCATCTCCCGCCCGTCGTTGGCCGGGACAAACCCCAGCTCCGCAAGGGAGAGCGGCATGGCAAAATCCTTTTCCAGCAAACTGG
This sequence comes from Oscillospiraceae bacterium, assembly GCA_017991935.1. Classification (GTDB taxonomy): domain Bacteria; phylum Bacillota; class Clostridia; order Oscillospirales; family Ruminococcaceae; genus UMGS1668. The sequence goes on along the minus strand of JAGOPP010000011.1, from coordinate 61,336 downwards.
GGTAGATCTGCGCGAGCGGCGAGTAATCGGCGATCGGGCACCCCGCGAGGAAAAGCGCATTTAGATTCGTCAGGCCCGCCAGCGGGGAGACGTCGCCGACCCCGGTGTTCGCGAGGTCCAGCCGGGACAGCTCCGTGAGGCCCGCAAGCGCGCTCACGTCGGAGATCGTGGAGTACCCCAGCATCAGCCCGCCGAGATGCGTGAGGTTCGCGAGCGGGGCGTAATCCTCCGCCTGACAGTTAAAAAGGGTGAGCCATGTGAGGTTCGTCAGGCCGGAGAGGGGCGAGAGGTCCGCGACCGGGTTCCCGCCCAGCGATAAAGAGATGAGCTGCGTAAGCCCCGCGAGCGGCGAAATATCGGAAATCGCGTGGAATTGCAGCTCGAGCGACTCCAGATTTTTAAAAGATTCGAGGCCGCGGAGATCCCTGATCTTTGTCTCCTCCGGGATCTCCGGCTGCCACTCGATGTCGAGGCGCAGTTCTTTCACCGCCTCGGCGTCGGCCGACGTGATCTCCCCGTCGGGCCTGCCGAGCTGCTCCCGCACCATCCGCTCCAGCACGGGGTCCGCGAATACGACGGTCTCCGGGACATTCTCCGCGCCGGACGCGGGCCCGCCCGCCGGCTCCGCCGCACATCCCGCGAGGAGCGCGGTCAGGCACACGGCCAGCAAAATTCCGATCCATCTTGTTTTCATAACGATTCCATCCTTCCGCTATCTTGGTTCGCCGCGCCGGCTCCCGGAAAAAATCTCCAATCCATAAGGATTATACAAAAAATAGGGAACAAAAATCAAGCGCCGGGCGGCGTTTTTCGTCGGATTCCGTAAATTTCGCGCGGCGGCCCGCAAAAGAGAGGGCCGCGCGCGGCTTCTTGCCCGAAAAAAACGCCCCAAATCCCGCCCGGGGAGCGGGCGGGATTTGGGGCGGCGGGGGCATCTGATCCCGCGGACCGGGGGAGAGAAACCGGCCTCCCGGGTCCGCAAAAGTTTTCGCTTTAGCATCAAATCTTTTCAATGAGCACGGAGCGAGAAACCGCCGCAACCGACGGCCCGGCCGCGGTCAAAAACTCAGATCCACGACTGCCCGTTGGAGAGGCCGCCGATGTAGGAGCTCCAGAGTTCGTGGCTGAATTCCATAAACTGAACCGAACCGTCCGCCACCTCGACGCTCAGAATGTCTTGGACGATGTCGGAATGAAAACAGTGGATCTTCTCGGCCCCGGAGGCGTCGTCGTACAGATAGATCAGGCTGAGTCCCTTTGCGCAGAGCGCGAACATTTTGGGAACCTCGCTGCCGGTGATCCGCACCTTGCTGTGCAGGGCCTTTTTATTGATCGCGGTGTCGTAGCGCATCAAAAAGGGGATGCGCCGGTCTTTCGCGATCTCTATCGTGCCGAGCAGGGGGATGATGACTTTCCCCGTGCAGTAAAAAGAGGACAGGCTGTCGACGGAGAGAAAAAACGCGTCGCATTTTTCGAGGGCACAGCAAAAGAGCTCCGCGACGCCCTTTTTCACGGAATCCTTGCCGCTCATCCGCCCGATCTCCTCCGCGTCGGACAGATAGCCGATGGGCAAAAAGATATATACGGCGTCCAGATGCTCGCCTATCAGATCGGCGGAGAGGGAGGAATCGGTCTCCAGAAGCCGGAGCGCCTCCTCCCGGTTGTAACTGATCTTCCGTGTGTTCCTCCGCATCAGATTGTTAAAAAACATGGTCAGGTACGCCTTGTGGCGGATCAGCGTCATCAGCGGGGTCTTCCCGTCGATCTGGAGCGTGAAGATCAGCAGGAACTGCCCCTTCAGCAGCAAAAACGGGGACTGCGCGGTTTTTTCCGTCTCCCAGAGGTTGAGGTCCACATGCCGCTCCGCGTTGAAGATGCAGGAGAGCAGGTTGGCGCCCCCCGAGCCGTAGGACGTCTCAAACGAGGAAATATCGAGCATGTGATGAAAGGAGACGCGCGCGGGGTCCTCCTTGAGGGCGACCCGAATCCGGCCGAAGATCTCCGCATAGACCGGATCGAACAACGGCAGGGCGCTGTAAAATTCCATCGAGGATACGCGGTTTTCCCTGACGTAGTCGGAGAGGATCACGCAAAACAGGTTCAGCATAGTCTTTTTGCCCAGAAAGCTCTGCTCCTTGCAGGGATAATCCGGGCTCTCCCCATTTTCCGCGAGAAAATCGCCGTCCAGCGCGTATTCGATCGCGGAGGCCAAAAAGACTTCGAGCTCGTATTTGGAGTTGAAATCATAGACGACCGGGAAGACGGGGCCAAGCTTCAGGTAGCAGCCGTAGCCGAAAAAGATCTCGGCGAAGTAGGCGGCCGCCTGCCGGCTGAAGGCCTCTTTTTCTTTCAAAAAAGGCAGCCGTTTGCCCGTCAGGATTTTGCTCAGCCCGCTCGGCGTCATATTCATGCTGAGGGCGAAGTCCGTCTTTTGGATCTGCGCGGCGTCGATCAGCGCCCCTAATAAAGCACCGGTTTTCATATCGTTTTCCCTCCGATCCGCGGTTCTGATAGCCTGATTATACCGGATAAAAAGGCGTTTGGCCATTTTATTTTCTTAACAAAGAAATTTATATTGGATTTTTTTCTTTCCTTGTCCAGAAAAGGCGGACCTCTTTCCGGTATTTTCAAGCGCGGGGGCGGCGTTTCCTATATACTTCTTATTAAGAATCTTTCTTTATTGAGTTTTAAAACTAAAAAAACGGGCGGGAGGCGCCGGCCTTTGCCGCGGGGGTTTTGCGACGCCGCGGGGCCCCGGTTTCCCGCCCCTTTTCCGCCATCCAAACCGATATCCTTTGCAGAAAGAAAGTGGAGATCATGATGAAAACGAAAAAATGGCTGTTTCTGAGATGGGCGCTGGCGCTGCTCATGATGCTCAACGCGTTTTTGCCGGTCAGCACCGCATACGCGGATGACGAGCCCACCGTGCCCGTCGACGTGACCGAGTATCTCACGGATTTCACGGCGGTCATCACCCAAGACGGAGAGGAGATCGGGGAGGACGACCCCATTATGAGCGGGAAGCCGATCTCGATCACAATCTCCTTCGGCGTGCCGGTGCTGGGCGACGAACCGACGCCGGAGCACGTCGTACATAAGGGCGACTACGCCGTCTATAAGCTGAGCGACGACTTTAAACTGGTTGCCAGCACCTCCATCCCGCTCGAGCAGTTGGGTACGATCGTCGGGCACGCCATCTTCGAGCCGGACCCCGACGATCCAAAGATGGTGACCCTCAAAGTGCTCTTTGACGGGGAGGACGAGGTTTATCTGGAGGATTCGGGCTTGAATAGCGTGACCTGTAGGAACCTCACGGCCAATTTGGAATATGACGACGACGGCGAAGCGGGCGAGGCGGGGGACCATGAGGTCACGATCCTCACAAAATCCTATACCGTCACGGTGCCGGCCGTGCCGATCGTCTATGGCCTCACTAAGTCGGGCGTGCGGAACGCCGCCACCGGCTGCATCGACTGGACGGTTACGGTCACCGCGACGCAGGGCGGCGAGGACGTCGGCCTCGCGGGGTACTGGCTTGCCGACGACCTCGGAGACGTGGGCGCTTATATAGAAACCGAAGAAAACACCTTTGAGGTCGACGGAGACTCCGTGACGCTCGACGACGAGGACGGAGCGCTTACTTACGAGGACGGCGTGCTCACCTATGAATTCCCCGCGGGAACGATGAGCCCCGCGGAGATCACCTTCAGCACCAAGCTCTCCGACGAGGTCCTTCTCGCCACCACCGAGCAAAGGATTAAAAACAAGGCCGAGCTTCAGGACATCGGAGAGACGGTTACGGTTCTTGCCAGCGATGAGGACGAAGTGAGATTCACCCCCAAGTGGATCGAAAAGGACGGCACCACGAACGACAACCCTGGCGGCGGCATCTACGATCCGACCGGCCGCACGATCACTTGGACGATCACCGTCAACCACATGGAGGCTGCGCTCACGAACGCGGTCGTCACCGATACGCTCCCGACCGGCTTGACGTGGGTCTCGGCGACCAAGGAGACTTGGAACGGCACCGCGTGGGTCAACCCGGTTTCGGTCACGCCGACCGGCAGCGACTACGCGCTGGGCGACATCAGCGCCAAGACGCGGCTCATCATCGTGACGAGAGTGCCGGATGACGCGTATACATCCGGGACCAAAAACTACACGAACACCGCCACCCTCTCATGGGAGGGCCTCCCGGCCACCACCCCCGCCCCCGGCGCCTCCAAAACCGTCGGGATCGGCTACAACCCGATCAAAAAATCGGGCACTGCGGACCCCTTCCATCAGACGATTCATTGGACCGTCGAGGTGAGCCCAAAGAGCCAGACGATCGATGACCTCAGGGTCTACGACCTGCTCGTCTACGGCAGCGCCCAACTGGACCTCAGCACGGTGATGGGGCTCCCCGCCGACGTCAGCCCAACGTCGCTGGCCCCCCAGCGCCGCAATCAGAAATTTGCGGAAGGCAGCTTTTTCGGGGACGGGTTTACCTGCGTGGTCCACCCGATCACGCGGATCTCGGATGGCGTGCGCGTCGCGGATCTTTTGGAAATTACGGGCTTTGTAAAGGACGCCGTCAACACGTTCGTGTTCGACACCGTGGTCCTCAATCCCGAATACTTTGCCAAAAACGATACCACCTCCATCAGCAACACGGTCCTGCTTTTCAGTGGCACCAACAAGCTCAACGACGCGACGGCCAGCGTCAATTACGACAGCAAGATGCTGGTCAAGCGGATGCTCACCCGCGACGCGGCCTCCGATCCGGCGGCCGGCGTCAACTCCGGCGTCACGGACACCGCGGCCCTCGGCTTCAACTACGAGGATAAATCGGTCGTCTTCCGCGTCGGCGTCAACTCCAACGGCATGAATCTCACCGGCGCGAAAAACGCGTCCGGGGAGACCCTCGGCACGGCGACCGTCACCGACACCCTGCCGGCGGGCTGGGAGTTCGTGCCCTTTTCCGAGGATGTAAATTACTTGATTTTTGAAGGCATCAGGACCCCGGACGGCTCCGTCATGGCTTCGGACATCACGCCGGATACCGTGACGGGCCTGACCCCCGTCATCAGTGGCGGGACGGCCACGTTTACCTTCACCGCGCTGACGAAACCTTATGTGATCCTTCTCAAGGCGAAGCTCACCGACGCGACGGCCGCCGCCTATTTCAGCGAGAACCAGTCGAAAACGGATACCAACACGGTGTCGCTGAAGACCGAGAAATGGACCACCGGCGTGAGCAGCACGCAAAACGTCACGATCAACAGCACCATTTTAACCAAAGACTATGACTGGCCGGAGGCCGGCGTACTGCGCTGGACGGTGGACTACCGGCCCTATAACCTCGCCCAGCCCGGCACCAAGCTCGAGGACACCCTCTCGGAGGGCATCGAGCTGCGCAGAAACGCGAGCGGCGCCCTGATTTTGGACAGCGGGTATATTACGGCGCACGAGATGACCCTCAACGCCGACGGCACCTACACCGAGGGCGCGCCGGTCACGCTGGTCGAGGGTGCCGACGGCAACATCGGCTACAACCCCGGGAAGCGCGCGCTGACCTTTGTCTTTCCGGATAACACCAAGGCCTACCACCTGACCTATCTGACCGACATCACGGGCGAGCTCGGCGAGGAGGTCTCCAACGAAGTGGACCTGATCGGCGGCGACACCACGCAGGAGTCGGTACCGAAATCCTATCGCGTCCAAGGGGTGGACGCCGTGGCGAGCCTGCTGAGAAACGGCTCGATCACCATCACCAAAGCGGGCCCGAACCCGGCCGCGCCAAATGAGAACGGACCGCTTGCCGGCGCGTGGTTCACGCTTTACGCCGCGGACGGGGAGACCGTTGTCAAGACGGGCAAGACCGGCGTCGACGGCGCGCTCAAATTTAAAGTGATTCCGGACGGCACCTATATTTTGAAAGAAACGACAGCGCCGGAAGGCTACCTCGTCGACCGGACGGTCCACACCCTGACGGTCACGACCAGCGGCTCCACCGTGATCTCCTCCCTCGACGGCCAGCCCGGCAGCGGCGCCAACGCCGCCCTTGCGGTGAGAGACTTCCTTGAGGGCACGGTGGGCGACCTCGTCATCACCAAGACCGTGGCCGGAAACCGCGGCGACCCGGAGAAGATCTTTGATTTCACGGTGACCTTCTTTGCGGACGCGCAGGGCGAGGGACAGGAACTGGAGGGCGAATACGCCTATTTCCGCGGCGACGCGGAGCTGCCGGAGGGCACAATCCGGAGCGGGGATACGGTCTATCTATCCCACGGCGAGATCATCACGATCGTGAATCTGCCTAAGAGAACCACTTATACGGTGACCGAGGCGGATTACCGCAGCGAGGGCTACCGCACCGCCAGCACGGGCGAGACCGGCGTCATCGTCGAAGATACGGAGCAGACGGCCGCCTTTACCAACACCAAAAACCGCGCGAAAAAAGATGACAAGAAGCCGGTCGAAAGGGGCACGCTGACGATCACCAAGACGGTGAACGGCGACCTTGGGGACCGGGACCAGCTCTTCACGTTCGTCGTGAGCTTCGACACGGACGATTCTTTCCGCTATTCCGGCAGCAAGATCGGCTCCATCGAGGACGGCGGGACCATCCTGCTCAAACACGGGGAATCCGTCGTGATCCGGGGGATTCCGGCCGGCACGGTCTACAAAGTCGTAGAAAAAGAGGCCGGGCAGGGCGGCTACGGCACCACCTCCACCGGGGCCTCCGGCAAGATCACCGAGTCCGGCAGGACGGCGGCGTTTGTAAACGAAAAAGAGGGCGTCCCGAATACCGGGGACGAGAGTCTGGACAACACATGGACGGCCGGGCTCGCGGGTTCCGTCCTGCTTCTTCTGGGATCGGTGGGCCTGAGCCTGTCTTTCAGGAAGAAGAAAGGCAAAGATAACCGCTGATCTTCTCATACGCGGGGTTCGCGGCGCGGGCGCCTTTCGGGGTGCCCGTTCCGCGAGCTCTTTTTGGAAAGGATTTGTTATGAGCGCTTCCGCAACGGAAAGAAAAACGTTTTTGGATGGATTTTTGATTCTTCTGCGCGTCGTCATGGCGCTCTCCGCGATCGGGGTCGTGACGTTCGCCTATTTGCTTTTTCGCAGCGGCCGGGAATATGCGCAGGGCGGCGCCGCCTATGAGCAGGCGAGGGTGATCGCCTCCGCCAAGGCCTCCTCCCCGGAAAACGCCTCCGGCGCGGAGCCCGTCTCCGGCATAGGGACGGGGGATACGGATTGGGAGATCGATTTTTCCGCGCTCCGGCAGGGCAGCCCCGACGTGGTCGGGTGGATCCGGTCGGAGGACGGCGAGATCAGTTATCCCGTCGTGCTGGGCGAGGACAACGACTACTACCTCACGCATCTCTTTAATGGAGAGAAAAACAAGCTGGGCTCCATTTTTATGGATTACCGCTGCAGCGGCGATTTTTCGGACCGGAACACGGTCGTCTACGGGCACAACATGAAGGACGGCTCGATGTTCTCCTCCTTGACAAACTACGAGGATCAGGGCTATTATGACGATTACCCGTCGATGGCCCTCTACACGCCGGACGGGGATTACACGGTCGAGCTTTTCGCGGGCGTCCTTTCGGACGGAAGCGGCGAGCCGGTCTGCGGCCTGTTCGACGGGGATGGGGACCTTGCGGCCTATGTCGATTCGCTGAGAGAAAACTCCACGTTTCAGACCGGCGTGAGCGTCGGGCCGGACGACCGGATCGTGACGCTCTGCACCTGCTCCTACGAATACGACGGCGCAAGGTATCTGCTCTGCGGAAAACTGACCCCGATCGAGGCGGCCGCGGAGTAAGAAATAAAAGAACGGAAGGGACGACATGGGGGAAAAAATCCGGCTTTCAAAAGATAACGAGGCGGTGCGGTATCTCTGCGGGAGGGACCCCTTTCTCGCAAGGGCCATCTCCTTGGTGGGGGAAATTTCTTATGAACCCTATGGGGATCCTTTTCGCTTTCTGGTGGATCTCGTCATCGGGCAGATGCTTTCCAACCGGGTGGCCGAGGTGCTCTCGGGCAGGTTCGAGGAGCTGTGCGGCGGGGAAGTGACCCCCGCGGCGGTGAAGAAACTGAGCGCCGAGGAGATCAGGGGGATCGGGGCTTCGACGCGGAAGGCCGAGACCATCAAAACGCTGGCCGATCTGAGCGAGAGCCGCGCGATCCCGTTTGAAGAATTCCCAAAGCTTTCGGACGGCGAAGTGACCGCGCGCCTGACCTCCATCAAAGGGATCGGCGCATGGTCGGCGAAGATGTACCTGATTTTTGTGCTCGACCGGCAGGACGTGCTGCCCTACGAGGACGGGGCGTTTTTGCAGGCGTACCGGTGGCTCTATCACACGCGGGACACCGCCAAAGAGGCGGTGGAGGCGTGCTGCAAAGCGTGGCGGCCTTACGCCTCGATCGGGGCGCGGTATCTCTACCGGGCGCTCGATATGGGGATCACAAAATGGGAAATTATGATGAAGACCTGATTTTGAGCATGCGGGTTTGCCCATGCTCAAGCGATATATAAAGAGAGGCGGCCCCGATGGTTCCATCGGGGCCGCCTCTCTTTGTTTGTACAATCAGCGCCGCGGGCTTTTGCCGTCAGGTGCCGAGATAGGCGGCCTTGACCGCCTCATTGGCCAAAAGCTCCTTGCCGGGGCCGGTCATGATGATGCTGCCGGTCTCGAGCACATAGCCGGTGTCGGCGGTAGAGAGCGCCATATTCGCGTTCTGCTCGATCAGCAGGATCGTGACGCCGCGCTTGTTGATCTCCTTGATGATCTGGAAGATGTCGCGCACGATGAGCGGCGCGAGGCCCAGCGAGGGCTCATCCATCATCATCAGCTTGGGGCGGCTCATCAGCGCCCGCGCGACCGCGAGCATCTGCTGCTCGCCGCCGGAGAGCGTGCCGCCGGGCTGCCACGAGCGCTCCTTGAGGCGCGGAAACAGCTCGAACACCCAGTCGAGGTCCTCCGAGATGTTGTCCTTGCGCATATAGGCGCCCACGCGCAGGTTCTCCACGACCGTGAGATCCGGGAAGATGCGCCGGCCCTCCGGCACCAAGGTGATCCCCTTGGTGACGATCGTCGCCGTGTCCTTGCCCACGATATTCTCGCCGTCGAACTCGATCGTGCCGCTCTTTGTCTTGACAAGCCCCGCGATCGCGCGCAGCGTCGAGCTCTTGCCCGCGCCGTTCGCGCCGATCAGGGTCACGATGTCGCCCTTGGGCACGTCGAAGGAGATGCCCTTTACGGCCTCGATCCCGCCGTAATTGACCTTCAGGTTTTTGATGCTGAGGATCGCCTCGCTCATCCGCTCACCCCCAGATATGCGTTTATGACGCGCGGGTCCTCCTGCACGACGGCAGGCGTCCCGCTGCTGATGAGCTTTCCGAAATCAATGACATAGATGCGGTCGGAAAACTGCATGACAAGATCCATATGATGCTCGATCATAAAGACCGTGAGATCGTATTTGTTTTTGATCTGTACGATGAACTCCCCGAGTTCCTTCGTCTCCTGCGGGTTCATGCCGGCGGCCGGCTCGTCGAGGAGCAGGAGCGTCGGGTCGGTCGCGAGGGCCCGCGCGATCTCAAGCCTCCGCTGGAGGCCGTAGGGCAGGCTCACGGCCAGATCGTCCGCATATTGCAGCAGGTTTTGCTCCTCCAGCAGGGCGGCCGTCTCCTCGCGCATGCGCTTTTCCTCTTTGCTGACGCGCAGCGTGGCCGTAAAGACGTTTTGGTTGGCCCGCATGTGTTTCGCGGTCAGCACGTTGTCAAAGACCGTCATGCTCTTCCACAGGCGGATGTTTTGGAAGGTCCGGGCGATGCCGAGCTTCGTGATCTGGTCCGGCGCCGGGTGCACGGCCTTCTCGCCGAGGTATTTCTCCGCGTTTTCGCCCGCGTAGAGCTTTTTCATCGCCCCGCGCGGGTGGTTCGCGACGATGGTCTTGCCGTAGAAGCTGACGGCGCCGTTGGTCGGCTCATACACGCCGGTGACGCAGTTGAAGGCCGTCGTCTTGCCGGCCCCGTTGGGGCCGATCAGCGCGACGATCTCGCCGCGGTTCACTTCGAGGGACAGGTTGTTGACGGCGACGACGCCGCCGAACTGCATCGTCACGTCGTCGAGGCGCAGCACGTTCTCAGGCATCGGCATCGCCCCCTTTCGCCGCGTCCGCGAGCTTCGGCTTTCGTTTCAGAAGCCTCGCGAGCCCGCGGAAGGAGATCTCCCGGTCGCCCATGAGTCCCCGCGAGAAGAAGAGCACGATCACCATGATGATGATCGAAAAGACGAACTTGCGGAATCCGGAGCGGAAGACCGTCGCGGAGTCGATGCCGAGGAAGCGGCCCATGTCGAGCCCGCGCAGCCACCACTCGGAGGCCGCGATATAGAGGAAGCTCGCGATGCAGGAGCCGGAGACCGAGCCGATGCCGCCGATGACGACGATCAGCAGGATCTCGTAGGTCATGGCGCTCTTAAACTGCGCCGCCTGCACGGTGTACTGGTACATGGCGAGCAGCGCGCCGGAGATCCCCGCGAAGAAGGAGCTGATGATGAAGCTCATCTCTTTGTGTTTAAAGAGGTTGATGCCCATGGCCTCCGCCGCCACCTCGTCGTCGCGGATCGCTTTAAACGCGCGGCCGTAGGAGGAGTTGATGAGCAGCACGATCAGCGCAATGCAGACGCCCGTCGCCAAAAAGACGTAGAGCGTCGGCGGGAACGGGATGTCGGTAAACGGGATCGTGACGTCCGTCAGATCGAGATACTCGCGCATGACGTTGGCGCCGTTCGTCACGGGGCCGAGGGCGTCCCACTGAAAGACGGCGCGGATGATCTCCGCGAAGCCAAGCGTGGCGATCGCGAGGTAATCCGATTTGAGGCGCAGCACCGGCAGGCCGATCAGCGCCGCGAAGAGCGCCGCGGCGAGCCCCGCCGAGAGCAGCGCGACGAAGATGCCGGTCTCGAACGGAACGGCGCAGGCGTAATATTTATAGACCTGCTCGGTGACTTTCACCGCCACCGGCATGGTGAAGATCGCATAGACGTACGCGCCGATCAGCATGAAGCCCGCCTGCCCCAGAGAGAACAGGCCGGTGAAGCCGTTCAAGAGGTTCATGGAGACGGCGACCAAGGAGTAGATGGCGCCCTTTTTGAGCACGGTGAACAGGATGTGCCCGGAGGAGACCGTCTGCTCAAGGAAAAAGACCGCGAGATAGACGAGCGCGATGGCGCAGCAGGCGATCCAGAGCTCGGTTTTGTTTTTCTTTTTCATGCTCATCCCTCCTCAGACCTTGTCCGTAGCTTTTTCACCGAACAGGCCGGTGGGCTTCACGACAAGAATGATGATGAGCAGCGCAAAGGTGAACGCGTCGGAAAACGTGGTCCAGCCGCTCCCGGGGACGCCGAAGATGGAGCTGCCGCCCTTTATGATGCTCTCGCAGATTCCGATGATAAACGCGCCGATGACCGCGCCCGGGATGCTGCCGATTCCGCCGAACACCGCCGCCACAAAGCATTTGAGCCCCGGCATTCCGCCGGACACCGGCGTCACGGAGGCGTAGTTCGTGAAATAGAGCATGGAGCCGACCGCCGCCAAGAACGAGCCGATGATGAAGGTGACGGAGATGACCGAGTTGATCCGGATGCCCATGAGCTGGCTCGTCTCAAAATCCTTCGACACGGCCCGCATGGCCATGCCCACTTTGGTATGCTTAATGAGCAGCGACAGCAGGATCACCAAAGCGAGGGTGAGCACCGGCGTGACGACGGTGACCATCTTTGTGGTGGCGTCCCAGATCACGACGGTGTTCGAGAGCCACGGGATCGTCGGATAGACCTTGGCGAGTCCCCCGGTGAAGTAGAGCGCCGCGTTCTGGAGCAGGTATGACACGCCGATGGCGCTGATCATGACGGACATACGCGGCGCGTTGCGCAGGGGCTTGTAGGCCGAGCGCTCGATCAGAAAGCCCAGAACGACCGTCATGATCAAAACCAGCGGGATCGCCGCCATCGCGGGCATCGAAGCCGACAGATAGACCATCATCAGGCCCGCGCACATAAACACGTCTCCGTGGGCGAAGTTGATCAGGCGCAAAATGCCGTAGACCATCGTGTAGCCGATGGCGATCAGCGCGTACTGCCCGCCCACCGAGATGCCCGATAGAATATAGGACAGGTTGTTGTGCAGAAATTCTAACATATCTTTGCCTCCATTTATGCCGCTACAAAAGGGAAAGCGCCCTTTCCTTTTTGTAGCGGCATAGGCGTAGTCTGCCCAAAGCGGCCGGCAGCGTGCCGGTTACAAAGTGCGGCGGGGGCCGGTGACCCCCGCCGCTGGGCAAACCTCGCGTAAATTTATCCGATCGTGACCGGGGGCAGAGCGTCCCACGCGCCGGACTCGGTGTTGCAGTGTTTGACATAGGCGGTGTTGCGGATCGCGTCGCCGTTGGTCTGGTCGAGCGCGATATGGCCGGAAACGCCGTCATACTCGGTGGTCCAGAGGGCCTGCATGACCGCGGCCGGCTCGGTGCTCGCGGCAACCTTCAGGGCCTCAAGCGCGAAGAAGTACGCGTCGTAGCCCATGGCGGTGACAGCGGAAACCGTGTCGTCGCCGCCGTTGCTCGCAAGACGGACGGAGTCGGCGTTGACCCACTCTTTGAAGCTGCTGTCGAACTCGGCGTTCGCGCCTTCGGGATAGAAGGTGGTGACGGTGACGTCCACATCCTTGCCCGCGGCGGCCTGCAGGATGACGTTGGAATCCCAAGTGTCGCCCGCAAGGATCGGCATGCCGAGGCCCTGAGACTGCGCTTGGTCAATGATCAGCTGCGCGGCTTCGGTGGAGACGGGGGAGAAGAAGACTTCGCAGCCGCCGTTCTTGGCGTTGTTGATATAGGAGGTGAAGTCGGAGTTGCCGTCGGGGAAGGTATCCTGCACGCAGGTGCCGCCGAGGGCCTCAAACGCCTGAACGAAGTAATTCACAAGGCCGCCGGAGTAGTCGTCGCCCAGTTTGGAGAGGCAGTAAGCCTTGGTGACGCCCAGCTCGCTGAACGCGTAGTTGGCAAGGACGGTGCCTTGGAACGGATCGAGGAAGCAGATGCGGAAATAGTGCTGGTTGCCCTCGGTGACCTGAGGGTTCGTGCAGGTGATGCCGATGCAGGGAATGCCCGCGGCCTCAAAGGTCGGGGACGCCGCGATGGAGACGCCGGAGCCGTAGGAGCCCAGCACCGCGGAAACACCGGCGGAGACCAGCGTGGACGCGGCGGTGGCCGCCTTCTCGTTGGAGCTCTCGTTGTCAACCTTGACAAGCTGGACGTCGTAGGTGGTGCCGCCGATCTCAACGGTGGGGCTCACGGAGTTCGCGTATTCCACGCCCAAGGTTTCCTGCTTGCCGCCGGCTCCGTTGTCGCCGGAGGCGGGCTCGAAGATGCCGATTTTTACGACGGGGTTGCCGGATTCGGGCTGCTCGGCGACGGAAGAGCCGGATTCACCGGTTTCGCCGCTTTCCGGGGTACCGCAGGCGCCGAGAGACAGTACGAGGATCAGCGCCAAAAACATAGCCGCGAATTTTTTCATTGAAATTTTTCCTCCCTATAAATGATCAAACACCGGAAGTGTCCGCTCAGGGCGGACATCTGTATTCCGATATCTATGGATGATTATAATCTAAATCCGAATCAAATGCAACACTAATAATTTACAAAAAATAGATCTCCTCCCGCTTTTCTTTTAGGCGCGCGAAAAGCGGAATTTTCGCATCGCGGGAGCTGCGTACAGCGCGGCGCGCAGCTCCTCCCAGACCGCGCGGGCCGCCGCGAACGCGTATGTTTTTACGAGAAAAGGGCGTAAGGGACCGGGAGTTCTCTTTCGGCCGGGCGCCTTTGCGGCCGGGGAATCCCTCCTTTCGCAAAAAAAGTGATGCTGCCGCCGAAAAACGGCCCGCCGGACGGGGAAAACGGGGCGGAGCGGCAGGGCGGTAAGGGTATTATATGAAAAAACGGGATAAAATTATCATTCCCTCCGTCGGGCGGCGGTTTTCCGCGCGGGGCCGGCGGCCGCGGCAGGCAAAAAAGGCGTCCGGAAACGGCATGTTTCCGGACGCCTGTGTTTTAAAGTACGGGAGTGTCCCGATTTCAGTTTGCCGTTTCAGGGGGCGCGAAATCATCGGGGGAGGCGCGCTCGCGACAGCGGAGACGGTTTTTCAGGGGATACCGCTTTCGGCGGCGTTTCGTTATTTCTTTGCTTTCATGATATTTTCAAACCGCGTGTTGCTGATGGGATGGTGGCTCAGGATCACGCCGTCGTGGATGATGCAAAAAGTCCCGAACGCGCATGGGGACCGCTGCGCGGATTCCGCGTCGTCCAGCTCGACCAGCCGGACGTCCAGACCCATATTTTTGGCGGTTTGGAGGATGGCGTCCACATTTTTAACGGAATAGGGGCATTGGGGCGAACGCAGGACGGTCAGGCCTTTGGAATACTCCTGCAAGGACATCTCCTTAAATTTCGGGTCCTCCGATTCCGGGTTAAATTTCAGCGCCAACAACTCGAAATCCGGTTTTGCCCGGTCGACGACCGCGAACCCCTTTTTCAGGAAAATATCTTTCTTGGCCATAAACGCGCCGTCCCGCGTGACGACGGCGACGCCTTTCTTATTCGCCTTTTTTGCTTCGTCGATGCACTCTTCGAGCATCAAAGAGGCGTAGCCTCTCCCTTTGAACTCGTTTTTAAATCCGACGAAGATGCAGTGGATGAACAGGTACCCCTCGGCGCTGACCGGGCGATGCGCGTATTCCCCCGGGATGTATTCGAGCATGCCTTGGTATCCGCCCGATTCCGAGATCAGCGCTTTGATGCGCAGCCCTTTCGGATAATATCTGGCAAACCATTCGATCTTTCTTCGAAGTTCCAGATGTTTTTCCACATCCTTGTAGCCGCATACGCCGAAGTCGGCGATATTGTCCGGCGTCAAGTCGATGATTTGAATATCCGAAGCCATAACCGTCCCTCCCTGATTTTTCCTAAATTTCATGTTACTCTTTTTTCGCCGGGATTTCAATCGGAAAGAAACGGACGAAGCCCGTGTTTTTCCATATAAAAAACGGCGCCGCCCGCAATGCCGGCACAAAAATAAAGAAGCCGGAAACCGCTTAAAAAATGCGGTTCCCGGCTTCTTTATTGGCGGAGAAGGGGGGACTCGAACCCCCGCGGCCCTTTCGAGCCCTACGCCCTTAGCAGGGGCGCCTCGTCACCACTTGAGTACTTCTCCATGGCAGCGTGTTCGTTTTGATTTTCACTTTGAAAAGGCGCTGGCGGAGAGGGCGGGATTCGAACCCGCGGTCTCTGTTTGGGAGATCACTGGTTTTCAGGACCAGCTCCTTAAGCCGCTCGGACACCTCTCCACGGTTTTGTCGAGTAATAATATATCACAATCCAAGCTTCGCTGTCAACGGATTTTTCCGGAAGGAGAGGGGATTCTTTTATTCGATCAGCCGGATCCACCCGCCTCCGGCGCTTTGATATGCAGCAGCCGCGCGGACCAGACGACGGTGATCAGGCAGACGCCCACGTCCGCGAAGACCGCGAGCCAGACCGGGGAGAGGCCCAGCGCGCCGAGGGTCAAAACGGCCGCCTTGCACCCGAGGATGAACACCGTGTTTTGGCGCACGCAGGCCATCGTCTTTTTGCTGATCCAGACCGCCTTCGCGAGCGCGCCGATCCCGCCGCGCATCAGGACGAGGTCGGCGGATTCGATGGCGGCGTCGGTGCCCATGCCCATGGCGGCGCCAATGTCCGCGGCGGCCAGTACCGGCGCGTCGTTGATGCCGTCCCCGGCAAAGACCGTGACGCCGCTCTTTTTGAGTTCATTGATAATATCCACCTTATCTTCGGGCATCAGGCCGAAGCGGTATTCGTCCATGCCGCAGAGGGCGGCGGTATCGGCGGCGGCCCTTTCGTTGTCGCCGGTCAGCATGACGGCGCGCGAAACGCCGAGGCGCTTGAGCATCGCGACGGCCGCCGCGGAGTTCTCCCGCGGCGTGTCGGCCAGCGCCAGCGCGCCGAGATAGGTCTCCCCCTCAAAGAGGTAGATGTTCGCCTCCGGGAGGCGTTCCCGCTGCCCCTCCGGCGCGAAGGTGATGTTTCCGCAGGCGATCCGCCTGCCGCCGACGGTCACGGTGAGCCCGCGCCCGGCGATCTCGCAGACCTTCTCCGCCTCCGGAACGGCGAGCCCCATGCGGGCGGCCTTCTCCCGGACCGCCTTCGCGAACGGGTGGTCGGAATAGGTCTCCGCGGCCGCGCAGACGGCCAAAACCTGATCCTCGGTAAACCCGTCCGCCGCGTAGATCTTTGTGACGGAGAATTCGCCGGAGGTGACGGTGCCGGTCTTGTCGAAGGCCGCGATCTTCGCCTTGGAGAGCAGCTCCAAGTACTGGGAGCCCTTAAACAGCGCCCCGGCTTTGGAGGCCGCGCCGATGCCCGCGAAATAGGAGAGCGGGATGGAGATCACAAGCGCGCAGGGGCACGACGCGACGAGGAAGGTCAGCGCCCGGTAGACGGATTCCTCAAAAGGGAACCATCCGAAAAGGGGAGGCAGCGCCGCGATCAACGCCGCCGCGCCGATCGCGGCGGGCGTATAGACGGCGGAGAATTTCGTGATGAATTTTTCCGCCCGGCCCTTGCCGGACACGCCGTTTTCCACGAGCTCCAGAATGCGCGCCGCCGCGGAATCGCCGTATGTACCGACGGTCTTGCAGCGGACGGGCCGCCCGAGGATGACCGCGCCTGCCGGGATGACCGCGCCCTCGGCGTAGTCGGCCGGCAGGCTCTCCCCGGTCAGGGCGGAGAGGTCGGCCGAGGCGCCCTCGGAGAGCAGCGCCGCGTCGATCGGCATACGCTCGCCGGCCTTCACGAGAATCTCGCTGCCGACGGCGACGCCCTCCGCCTTTACGGGGACGACGCCCTCCGGCGTCATCAGGTTGGCGGTGTCGGGCCGGATGTTGGCGAGCGACCGGATCTCCCGCTCCGAGCGGTCGACCGCGGCCCCCTCGAGCCTCTCGCCCAGAGAAAACAGGACGGCGACCATGGCCCCCTCCGTATATTCCCCGATGGCGAACGCCGCCGCCACCGCGACGGTCATCAAAAGCTCCTCGTCGGCGCGCAGACGTATCAGGCTCCGAAAGCCGTCCCGCATCGTCTCCCAGCCGCAGAGCAGGGCCGCGAGCGCCGCCGGGGCCCAAGCCATATTTCCTAAAATATCAAAAGCGGACAGCGCCAGCAGCGCGGCGCTCGCCCCAAACAGAAACAGGTCGGCGCGGCGGAATCCCCCGTGCTCATCCGCGTGTTCATAACCGTGCTCATTTTGGCACGCGTCCGCGTGCTCATTGCACCGCTCCATCCGCGCGCACGCCGCGCAGGAAGTTTCTTTTGCCATGCCGGGACCCTCCTTCTCCGCTTAGTTTTCCTCCACGTGGGAGATCCCCGCGTTCAGGATGGACGCGATATGGACGTCGTCAAGGGAATAATAGATCTGCCTGCCCTCGCGGCGGTTTTTGATAAGCCGCGCGGATTTTAAGATCCGCAGCTGGTGGGAGACCGCGCTCTGCTCCATGCCGAGCAGGTCGGCAAGGCAGCAGACGCACATCTCCCCCTCCGACAGGGCCGCCAAAATGCGAATGCGGGTCCCGTCGCCGAACACTTTAAAAGCATCCGCGGCCGCCTCGAGCGTCGCGTTGGAGGGCATGTTGGCCTTCGCCTGCGCGAGGATGTGCTGATGTTCCGGGTGAAGCTCCGCCATCTCAAAAACCTCCTGAATGTGTAATCATCTGATTATATGAACAACTGTTCATGTTTATGACACGAATATACCACGCGCCCGCCGGTCTGTCAATCTTTTTTTGCGCAAAAAATTCTCCCGAAGGAGAAAAAAAGGCCCGTATGCGTTTTACCCGCCGCGCCGGATTTCGGGCCCGCCGCGCGGCCCCGCTTCGGGGAAACTCACGGGGCGGTTTCGGGAAGATCCGCTTCTTTCGCTCCGCAAAGCAGACGGGTTTTCGTTCGCGAGCCTTGGGTTTCGGGCCCGCCGCCCACTCCCGTAAAGAGAAGCCCACGGAGCGGTTTCGGGAGGGGCCGGATTTTCTGTCCGCAGGCCCCGGAAAAATTCCGCCAGCAGAGCGGAGGATTCCCCGGCCGGCAGCCCGGATTCCACCCTCGGGTGGTAGCCTCCCGGCAGGGCGCACGGGTTGGCGACGCTGCCGCAGGCCCCGGATTTCGGGTCCGCCGCCCGCTTCCGTAAAGAGAAGCTCACGGAGCGGCTTCGGGCGGGGCCGGATTTTCTGTCCGCAGGCCCCGGAAAAATTCCGCCAGCAGAGCGGAGGATTCCCCGGCCAGCAGCCCGGATTCCACCCTCGGGTGGTAGCCTCCCGGCAGGGCGCACAGGTTGGCGACGCTGCCGCAGGCCCCGGATTTCGGGTCCGCCGCGCCGAAGACCACCCGCGCGATCCGCGCGTTGACGATCGCCCCGGCGCACATGGGGCAGGGCTCGAGCGTGACGTAGAGCGTCGCCTTCCACAGCCGCCAGCCGCCGAGTTTCCGGCAGGCCTCGGCGATCGCCTCAAGCTCCGCGTGGGCGAGGGCGTTTTTCTCCGTCTCGCGCCGGTTGTAGCCGCGCCCGACGATCTCCCCGTCCCAGACGACCACCGCGCCGACCGGCACCTCGCCGAGCGCCGCCGCCTGTCCCGCGAGCGCGAGCGCCTCCCGCATATATCCCTCATCCGAATTTCCCGCCATACGGCACCTCCGCCATTTATCATTTCCGCCGAAACGCGGCGGGCCTCTTTTGCCCCGGGCGGGCCGGCGAAACGACCGCGTCATGGCCGCCCTATGATTCTTGTCGCCATTATACCATAATTCCTTCAAAAAATAGAATATTTTCCGGAAACCGGAGGTTTCGCCCGCGCGGACGGTTGCAACGGAAACCGAAAAACGCTATGATAAAAGATACCAATTCCAATTTAAGTGCCGGAGGACAATATGGAAAGACGCGACAAACAGAATTATTATCTCGATATTGCGGAGACTGTTCTCGAGCGCGGCACCTGCCTGCGCAGGAATTACGGGGCCATCATCGTCAAGAACGATCAGATCGTCTCCACGGGCTATGTCGGCGCGCCGCGGCACAGGCAAAACTGCAGCGACCTCGGCTTCTGCATGCGGGAGAAGCTCAACGTCCCGCGGGGCGAGCGCTACGAGCTCTGCCGCTCCGTCCACGCGGAGATGAACGCGATCATCCACGCCTCCCGCTCCGAGATGCTGGACTCCACGCTCTATCTGGTCGGCAAAGAGGTCTCCACCGGCGCCTATGTCGCGAACAGCAACCCCTGCGCGATGTGCAAGCGCATGATCATCAACGCCGGCATCAAGACCGTCGTCATCCGGGACGACAAGGAGCGCTACCGCGAGGTCGACGTCTACGACGCGTGGGTGTTAACCGACGATTCGCTGTCCGGCACAATGGGCTACTAAAAAATAGAAGAAAAATCCGGGGATCGGGCGTTTCACGCCCGGCTGGGGCCCCGTAGGATATACGGAGGCGGAATTCCCGGCCGGGAGCGAAGCTGTGCCGCCGCTGTCATCCTCTGCCGAGGGGCTTTTTGCGCTGCGTGCAGGGACAATCCCCCACGTTTGGCCTTGACGACCTATGTCTGGGGGGCTTTCTATGTGGCATGTGAGGACAATTCCCGTCGGCGGCGGACGCCCCGTGTCCAATTTTCTTTTTGCGAAATTTAGGAGGGATCACCGATGCCAAGAGCCGACGAAGGGCTCGCGTTTCTGCTTCAGTTTGAAAATATCGCGTGGTACGAGGACGGCGCGGTCCGCATCCTCGACCGGCGCTGCTATCCCCACCCCGTCTCCTTTGTGACCTGCAAAAGCACAGAGGAGGTGGCGCGGGCGATCCAAGAGATGGTCACCCAGAGCGCCGGGCCGTATCTCGCCGCCGGGATGGGCATGGCCCTCGCCGCGAAGGAATCCGAGCGCCTCGGCGGGGCCGCCAGAAAGGAATATCTCATCAAGGCGGCGGATCTCCTCTCCACCGCGCGCCCGACCACGGAGAAGCGCATGCGCATCATCACGAACGGCTGTTTGGACGCGGCGGTTGCGGCCATGGAGGCCGGGGAGGACGTGACGAAGGCCGTCTTCGACCGCACGGTCGCCGTCACCGAGACGCGCTACCGCAAGATCGAAAAGACCGCCAAATATTTGGTCGATCAGTTCCCGGCCCACGGCACGATTATGACGCAATGCTTCGCGGAGACCATCGTCGGCTTCATGCTCAAGGAGGCGGCCGCCCGGGGCCTCGATATTAAAGTCATCTGCCCGGAGACGCGGCCGTATTTTCAGGGCGCGCGGCTGACGGCGAGCGTCGCTTTGGATCAGGGCTTCGACGTCACCGTCATCACGGACAATATGCCCGGCTGGACGATGAAGGAGAAATCCGTCGACCTTTTCACCTCCGCGGCGGACGCCATCACGATGGACGGCTGGGTGGTCAACAAGGTCGGCACGTTTCAGGTCGCCCTCTGCGCCAACTACTGGGGCATCCCTTATTATGTGACCGGCGCGCCCGACAAATGCCACGCCCGGGCGCAGGACGTCCATATTGAGGAGCGCGACCCGCGCCTTGTGCTGGAGGCCCTCGGCAGCCTGACCGCCAAAGAAGGCGTCAAAGGCTACTACCCGGCGTTCGACAAGACGCCGCCGGAGCTTGTCACCGGTGTCGTCACGGACCGGGGCGTTTTCAGTCCCGACAAACTCGCGGATTATTACGACGGAAATTCCGAGGGCGAATACGACGTCGTCGTGTGAGCCCGGCGGAGCAGGGAACCCCTTGCCGAACCGGAGGGGGGACCCCGAACAATCGGTTTTGACGCGGACGGGGCGGCCCCGTCCGCGTTTTTTAAACGAAGATTTGTTTTACCGATTGTAGAATCCGCTCGCTTTTTGCCGAAAAGGAGAATCTTATGTGGGCACGGGAGCAGGCAAAAACGCCCGCCCTGGCGCGAAACGAAGAAATTTTTGTCGAAAAAGGGCCACAGAGGGGCGAAAAGCCATCGTCTTTCAAAAAAACGGGGCGGGGCTCTCCGGATTGTAGAATCCGCTCGCTTTTTGCCGAAACGGAGAATCTTAGGCGGACGCTGGGGCGGCAGGGAAGGGACGCTTAAAACAGCGATCATGGGCAGCCCCGGCCGTTTCCTGCGAGAGGGGCGCGCCGGGTCAAAAGGAGAAAAAAACAGCGGGGGCCGCGAGGCTCCCGCTGTTTTTTTATGAAGCATGAAAAGCGGAACCGGAGGAACGCCCTCGGCCCAAATTTTTTACAGATCCCGGCAGGCCACGATGTCGACGCCGGTGCCCAAGACGTCGGGCAGCAGCACCTCGCCGCACTTGACCGGCGAACGGGCGGAGATCCGGTCGATCTCCTTCATCACGTCGAAGATCTTCTCCTTCGGGATATTGCCGTCCGTCTTGACCGGGAGGCGCGGGTGGGCCCCGCCGATCAGCTCCACGGTGGAGGAGATGGTGCGCGTCGGGCAGATGAGCTCATGGATCGCGTAGTCCTTCCCCTGCTGGCAGGAGAAGCCCGCGGCGGTCTTTTCCGGGCCGTCGGTGTCGAGGGAGACGACGCAGCCCTTCGGGCAGCAGATGCAGGTGATCTTCTTTTGCATGTCATTTCACCTCGCTTTTTTCTTTGAAGGCGCTGATGATGATGTCCCGGCCCGCCGCCTGATCGAGGAGTTTCTTCGGCAGGATGAGCTTCTCCATCTCGGCAGGGAGCATCTGGTCGCGGGTCTTCGTCATGAGCACGTCGTCCCCGGCCCGCACGACGACCGTCGCGTTGTCGAGCACGGCCTTGACGCGGAAGAGCACCTCGACGAATTTATCAACCTTGGAGACGGCGATCTTCTGCGGGACGGTATAGCCGACGTTCGTGCCGTTTAGAAGCCGAATCGGGGCCTCGGCCGCTTCGCCGGAGCCGATCTGTCCGGCGGCGAGGTATCCGGCGGCGGCGCGCCCGGCTTTCTCGGCCTCGTTGGTCACAAAATCCACGAGGTCGTGGACGTGCAGCACGTTGCCGCAGGCGAAGATGCCGTCCACCGAGGTCATCATCCGCTCGGAGACAACCGCGCCGCCCGTGCGCGGGTCGATCTCGACGCCGGCGGACTTGGAGAGCTCGTTCTCCGGGATCAGGCCCACGGAGAGCAGCAGCGTGTCGACGTCGAACTCCATCTCGGTGCCGGGGATCGGCGTGAAACCCTTGACCTCGGAGACGGTCACTTTGGAGAGGCGATTGTTTTCGCCTTTGATGTCGGTGACGGTGTGGCTCAGGTAGAGCGGGATATCGTAGTCGTCGAGGCACTGGGCGATGTTGCGCTTGAGGCCGTTCGAGTAGGGCATCAGCTCGACCACGGCCTTCACCTCCGCGCCCTCGAGCGTCATGCGGCGGGCCATGATGAGGCCGATGTCGCCGGAGCCGAGGATCAGCACCTTTTTGCCGACCATGTAGCCCTCGATGTTGATGTATCGCTGGGCGGTGCCGGCGGTGAAGATGCCGGAGGGGCGCTCGCCCGGGATCGCGATGGCGCCGCGGGTGCGCTCGCGGCAGCCCATGGCGAGGATGATCGCGCCCGCGCGGATCGCCATGTAGCCTTTTTCGGCGCTCATCGCGAAGACGGTCTTGTCCGGCGTGATGTTTAAGACCATGGTGTCGGTCATCACGTCGATGCCCGAATCCGCGAGCCGGTCGATGAAGCGCTGGGCGTATTCCGGCCCGGTGAGCTGTTCTTTAAAGATATGCAGGCCGAAGCCGCTGTGGATGCACTGGTTCAGGATGCCGCCGAGCTCTTTGTCGCGCTCAAGGATGAGCACGGAGCCCGCGCCGTTTTTCTTCGCTTCCTCCGCGGCGGCGAGCCCGGCCGGGCCGCCTCCGATGACGACGAGATCGTACTCCATCAGCGCTCGCCCCCTTTCGCGGTCTTCTCGATCAGGATGTAGGAGCCGCCCCGGTCGAGCAGGACCTCCTCCGGCGGGATATGAAGCTCGCGGGAGATGATCTCGAGCACCCTCGGCCCGCAGAATCCGCCTTGGCAGCGGCCCATGCCGGCCCCGCAGCGGCGCTTGACGGCGTCGAGCGTCCTCGGCGTGATCGGCGCATGCAGCGCGTCGACGATCTCGCCCTCGGTGACGGTCTCGCAGCGGCAGATCACGCGGCCGTAGAGGGGATTTTCTCCGATCTTGGCCGCCTTTTCCCTCTCCGTCAGGAACTTAAATTCGGTCTCCTTGCGAAAGACGGTATAGCCGTCCTTTTTCCGGGCGCCGAGCTCCCCCGCAAGATAGCGGGCGGCGTCGGCGGCGATGGCGGGGGCGGCGGTGAGGCCCGGGGACTTGATCCCGGCGATGTTATAGAAATGGGCGGCCGCGCCGCTCGGCCCGACGATGAAGTCGCCGCCGGAGGGCTGGGCGCGGAGCCCCGCGAAGTTGCGGACGTTTTCGCGGAAATTGATCGCGGCCGTGGTGCGGCGGCTCTCGGCGATCACGTGGTCGAGGCCCTGCCGGTCGGTGGAGACGTCGCCGCGGGCGCTGCCGGGGTTGGCGTCCGGCCCGACGATCAGGTTGCCGTGCACGGTCGGGGAGACCAAGATGCCCTTCCCGAGCGGGCCGGGGCACTGAAACAGGACGTGATGAAACAGCGCGCCCTGAGATTTATCAAGCAGATAATACTGGCCCTTGGAGGCGTCGATCGAAAAGCTATGGTCGCCCACCATCGCGGCGATTTCGTCGCTCTCCACGCCCGCGGCGTTGACGACATAGGCGGCGCGAAGATCCTCCTTGTCCGTAAAGTGGAGGACGAAGCCGTCCCCGTCTTTCTCGATGCCGGAGACCTCGTGCTCCAAGAGCAGGTCGACGCCGTTTCGCACGGCGTTCTGCGCGAGCAGCAGCGCGAATTCCCACGGGTTGATGATGCCCGCGCTCGGGGCAAAGAGCGCGCCGACAACCTCCGGTGCGAGGTTCGGCTCCATCCCGCGGACGGCTTCGCCGCTCAGAATCTGCATACCGGGCACGCCGTTTTCGACGCCGCGGTCATAGAGCGCGCGTACGGTCTCCATGTCCTCCTCGCCGAAAGCGAGGACGAGGGAGCCGCAGCGGCCGAACGGGACGCCCAGCTCTTCCGCGATCTCGCCGGTGAGGCGGTTGCCCTCCACATTATATTTCGCCATCAGGGTGCCGGGCTCCGGGTCGTACCCCGCGTGGATGATCGCGCTGTTCGCGCGGGTCGTGCCCATGGCTACGTCGTTCTCTTTTTCGATCAGCGCGACCTTTATGTCGTAGCGGGAGAGCTCCCTCGCGAGGGAGCAGCCGATGACGCCCGCGCCGACGATTGCCACATCGTAAGCCAAAATTTCTGTCTCCTTCCTTCCGAAACGACGCCGCAAGCCATCCGCTTTTGCATCGTCCCGGTCAAAATACTCACTTTTATAGTATAGCATCTGAAATTTTTGGTTCAAGCCAAAACTTCGATTTGCCGGCGAAAACTTTTCCCGTTTTCTCGGCCCGCCGAGAAGGACGGGCCTGCCGCCGCCCATCGGAGACGCCCGGAAATAAGGCCGCCGCGCCGCCGGGAACGCGGCTTCCGGGGCTGTTTTCAGCGGGACGTCATAAAAAAGAGGCCGCGTGAGCCATGCTCCCATGCCTCTCTCCAGCCGCAAAAGCGCAAAACTCCGCGCGTTTTTTGCCCCAGAGGTCCTGTCCCCGGAGTTTGCTCCCGGCGCCGTTTTTCCTCTTTTTACCGGAAAAAAACACCCGCGATGCCGTTTTGGCGCTTGACAAACCCCGCGCTTTGCATTATGATGGGTTTCAGAATAAGAACATACGTTCTTGCAAAGAAGGCCGAGAAATGGATGTCTATCAGAAGCTCGCGATCTTGACGGAGGCCGCGAAATACGACGTCTCCTGTTCCTCCTCGGGGGCCGCCGAGCGGGGAGGGGGGAGGCTCGGCTCCGCGCTGCCCGCGGGGTGCTGCCACGCCTTCGCGGCGGACGGGCGCTGCATCTCGCTCTTAAAAATCCTGCTCTCGAACGCCTGCGCCTACGACTGCAAATACTGCCTCAACCGCCGCAGCGCCGACTTTCCGCGGGCGACGTTTGAGCCGCGGGAGCTCGCGGACCTGACCGTCGAGTTTTACCGCCGCAACTATATCGAGGGCCTGTTTCTGAGCAGCGCCGTCTTCGGGAGCCCGGATTACACCTGCGAGCGGATGATCGAGGTAGTACGGATTTTGCGGGAGGAATACGGCTTCACCGGCTACATCCACGCGAAAGCCATCCCGGGCGCGAGCGACGGGCTGACCCGCCGCCTTGGCCTCTTGGCGGACCGGATGAGCGTCAACATCGAATTGCCCTCCCGCGAGAGCCTCGGCCTGCTCGCGCCGGACAAGACCAAGGAATCCATCGTGCACCCAATGACTTTCCTGCGAAACGGCATCGCGGAAAACCGCGAGGACCTCGTCAAATACCGCTCCACGCCGCGCTTTGTCCCGGCCGGGCAGAGCACGCAGATGATCGTCGGCGCGAGCCCGGAAAGCGACTACCGCATCCTGACGCTCTCGGAGAAGCTCTATCAGAATTACGGCCTGAAACGGGTCTATTTTTCCGCCTATACGCCGGTCGTGGAGGACAGCCTGCTCCCCGCCGTCGACACGAAGCCGCCGCTGCTGCGCGAGCACCGGCTCTATCAGGCGGACTGGCTGCTGCGCTTTTATGGGTTTCAGGCGAAGGAGATCCTAAGCCCGGAGCGGCCGATGCTCTATGCGGAGATCGACCCGAAGTGCGGCTGGGTGCTCCGAAACATGGACGACTTCCCGGTGGAGGTCAACACCGCCGATTACGAGCTGCTCCTGCGCGTGCCGGGCATCGGCGTCACGAGCGCGAAGCGCATCGTGCGGGAGAGGCGGCAGCACAGCCTCGATTTTGAGATGCTCAAGCGCATCGGCGTCGTGCTCAAGCGCGCGCGCTTCTTCCTCACCTGCGGGGGCGTGTCGATGCAGGCCCTGCCGGAGACGCCGGAGCAGGCGCTCGAATGGCTGGTTGGGCCGCGCAGTTCGCCCTCCCTGCCCGACTACGAGCCGGAGCAGCTCTCGCTGTTTCACAGCGCTCTCCTGCGGGAGGAGGCGGTCCCGTGCCTCAAAGGCGAATTCTGAGCCGCGCCGCCCGCCGCTTTTGAGACGGCGGGGCCCGTCGGCCGAACGGTCCGCGCCGCGGGCGCAGCGGATTTTTATTGATGGAAGGAAGCGATCCCATGCCCGGCGAGGTCCTCGTCTATGAATACGACGGCAGCTACGACGGCCTGATGACGGTCGTCTTTGACTGTTTCCGGGAGAAGACGGTTCCCTGCGAGATCCGCGTCCATGGGGAGGGCGGGGAGAGCTTTTATGAGATCCGCTCCGTCTCGGCCGACCCGTACCGCGCGGGCCGGGTCAAAAACGGGATCCGGGAGAAGCTGGGCCCCGCCGCCGAGGAGATGGTCCGGAGCGGCTTTTTGTATGGAGAAGGCGGCAAGGAGATGGCGATCCTCCGGTTCTTGAAAAAGGCCTTCGCCGTGGGGCCGGGGGCCGTCTCCATGGTCGCGGACCCGGAGATCAACCCGCTGTTTCGGATGGCGCGCGCCGTGGGAAACGAGCGGCAGAAGATGCTGCAGTTCATCCGCTTCAGCGACGTCGGCGGCGCGCTGGTCGCGAAGATCACGCCGAAGCACGAGGTCCTGTCCCTGCTGGGCGGCCATTTCTGCCTGCGCTACCGGAACGAAAACTTTCTGATCTACGATCAGGCGCACGGGGAGGCGCTCGCCTATTCGGGCGGCCGCAGCGTGCTTTTCAAGGCGGATTCCCTGACCCTGCCGCCCGAGGCGGAGGAAGGGGACGCCTTCTACCGAGAGCTCTGGAAAAGCTATTACCGCCATGTCTCCATCGCCGAGCGCTATAACCCGCGCTGCCGGATGGGGCACATGCCCAAGCGCTTCTGGGCCGACATGCCGGAGGTCGCGGAGGAGCTGGAGCGCGGTTTCGTCCCGCCGGAGGAGGTATTCGGCGCCGCGAAGCGAGGCGGCGGCTACTCCCTGCGGCTGCTCCCGGAGCGGCAGACGCGGATGTTGCCGGAGCCGATGCAGGTCGGAGAGCCGCGGGAACGGCCTGTCTCAGGGGACGAAACGGATAAACGAATATAAAAACAGCCCGGAAACGTACAACGATCCGGGCCGTTTTTGTGAAAGAAAAAAGCCGGAACTCACCCGGCGGGGATCCAATCCTCTTTCTTGCGCATCCATCACGCGGCGGTCAGCGAAGGCCAAAAAACACCGCCCGGAGCAGGGCGTAGGCAAGGAAAAGCGCCGGCCCGCCCGCGTCCTTCGGCTATTTTTCAGACGGGGCCCGCCTTTGGGAGCAGGCGCTCGCCCTCCGCGAAGCGCCGCCGGAGGCCCCTCCGGTAGCGGAAAAAGTTGACGCCGAGATCGGCAAAAAAGATCGCCCGGAGCGGAACGCAGGCGGGAAAAAGAGCCGACTTTCCCGCGCCCTTCGGCTATTTTTCAGACGGGGCCCGCCTTCGGGAGCAGGCGCTCGCCCTCCGCGAAGCGCCGCCGGAGGCCCCTCCGGTAGCGGAAAAAGTTGACGCCGAGATCGGCAAAAAAGATCGCCCGGAGCGGAACGCAGGCGGGAAAAAGAGCCGACTTTCCCGCGCCCTTCGGCTATTTTTCAGACGGGGCCCGCCTTCGGGAGCAGGCGCTCGCCCTCCGCGAAGCGCCGCCGGAGGCCCCTCCGGTAGCGGAAGAAGTTGACGCCGAGATCGGAAAAGAACACCGCCCAGAGCAGGATAACGGCATAGAGAAGCGCCGGATAGCCCTCCCGCTCGGCCCAAAACCCCGCGGCGGCGAAGAGCGCGCTCCCGCAGAGGACCCGCGCGGAATAGATCAGCAGCTTTTTTCTCAAAAAGAGCCGCTTCTCTTTTCGGAGGGCGGCGGCCGCCTCGGGCAGCGTCATCCGGACCCGGCTCGCCTCGTCCAAGACGCCGAGATTTCGGAGCTGGGCGTGCAGCGCCTCCGTGTCGCCCTCGGTCAGTTCCTGATGAAATGCATTTTTCAGCACTTCCGGGACGAAACTCTTTTGGTAGGGGGAGAATCCTTTCGCGTCCGCCGGGCAGAACGCGCGGCAAAACGAGAGCACATAGGGGCTGTACCCGATGTCGCCGGCCGCGGCGGAGGGAAAGCGCTCCGAGACGCCCGGCAGGCTTGCCGCCAGCGCCTTGAGCTCGTCTCCGTCCAGCAGGCGCACGCCGTTTGAGCCGGCGAGCTTCTCCGCCGCGCGGGTGAAGCCTCCCCGCGCGGCCGCGACCATCTCGTCCGCGCCGTAAAAGGCCTTCGCGCCGGTGATCTGCTGGATCGCCGCGACGCCGGCCCTCCCGTTCCAATCCTTGCATTGGACGACGGTTTTCCGGCCGCCGCGCTCCAAGATCAGATCCGCGCCGAAATCCCCGGTGACCTCCGTTTCGCACACGGCGTACCCCATGCCGCGGAAAATGCCCGCCACATACTGCTCAAACGCGCGCCCGTCCATGCTTTTTTCGTCCAATGCGGCATCCCCTTCCCAAAAACTGCCCCCATCATATCATAATTTCCCAAATCTTGCAAACATTTGTTCGGGTTTGCATTGCTCATCCCGCGATGCTATAATGGGAATGCTGGAAATTGCCCGAAGGGGAGCCGCCCGGCGTCGGGTTTTCCCGGATGCGGAAAGGCGAGCCGGCGTGCGGTTCCGGCCGTTTTCGGGTTTGAGCATTTTAAGAAAAACAGGGATCGCCGGGGCGCGCCCCGCGGTCCTGCCATAACGATAGGGAAAGGAAGAATGCGGCGTGAAAATTTCCGTCGTCGTGCCCTGCTGGAACGAGGAGGAGGCGTTGCCGCTCTTTTATGAGGCAATTTGCCAAGTCATGCGGTCCATGAAGGAGCGATACGGCGTCGGCTTCGAGCTGATCTTTGTGGACGACGGCTCCAAGGACGGCACCCTTCGCCTGCTGCGCCGGTTCGCGGCCTCCGACGAGCGCGTAAAATACCTCTCGTTTTCCCGAAACTTCGGCAAAGAGGCCGCCATCTTGGCCGGTCTTACCGAATCGACGGGCAATTTCGCCGCGCTGATGGACGCCGATCTTCAGGACCCGCCCGCGCTGCTGCCGGAGATGTACGAGGCCGTCGCGACGGGCGGATACGACTGCGCGGCGACGAGGCGCGCCACCCGGGCCGGCGAGCCCAAGCTGCGCAGCTTCTGCGCCCACGCTTTTTATAAAATCATGCGCCGCGTCTCCGACACGGACATCACCGACGGCGCCCGCGATTACCGCCTGATGAACCGGAAGATGACCGATGCGGTGCTCTCCCTCGGCGAGACGGGGCGCTTCAGCAAGGGCATCTTCGGCTGGGTGGGCTTTCGGACAAAGTGGATCGCCTATGAGAATATCGAGCGCGCGGCCGGGGCGACGAAGTGGTCGTTCTGGAAGCTTTTGCGCTATTCGGTCAGCGGCATCACGGCGTTCTCCGCGGCGCCGCTCGATCTCCCGTTCTTTCTGGGCGCCGTGCTCACGGGAGCTTCCGTGCTCGCGGCCGTGCTCACGCTGATCTTCCATGGCGGCGCGTATTTTTATCTTGCGGAGCTGATCGGGTTTTGCGGCGGGTTGAATTTGTTGAGCACCGGCATCCTCGGCCAGTATCTCGGCCGGACGTTTTTGGAGGTCAAGCGCCGCCCGGTCTATATCATCAAGGAAAAGAGCGGGGAGGACCTTCCGCTTTAAGCAGGATCAAAAAGCAAAAAAAGCAGCGCTCCCGCGCATGAAACTATGCGGCCCGCGGCGCTGTTTTCCGTTCGGGCGCTTTGGAGACCGGGGCGCTATTTTTCCGTTTTGGGCATTTTGCGGCCCGCGGCGCTGTTTTTCCGTTCGGGCGCTTTGGAGACCGCGGCGCTGTTTTCCGTTCGGGCGCTTTGGAGGCCCGCGGCGCTGTTTTTCCGTTCCGGGGTGCTTTGGAGACCGCGGCGCTATTTTTCCGTTTTGGGCATTTTGCGGCCCGCGGCGCTGTTTTCCGTTCGGGCGCTTTGGAGACCGCGGCGCTATTTTTCCGTTTTGGGCATTTCGCGGCCCGCGGCGCTGTTTTCCGTCTTGGACGCTTTGGGGCCCGCGGCGCTGTTTTTCCGTTCGGGCGCTTTGCGGCCCGCGGCGCTGTTTTCCGTTCGGGCGCTTTGGAGACCGGGGCGCTGTTTTCCGTTTCCGTGGATTTTATCTCAGAGAGGAAGCCTTTCCATGAAAAAAAGGCTCGGGCAGATCACCCCGGCCATGTCGTTCATCCTGCTGATGGGCATCGTCAGCCTGTTTTCCGACATGACGCACGAGAGCGCCTCGGGGGTGCGCGGCGCTTACCTGTCGCTCTTGGGTGCGTCGGCCCCGGCGATCGGGTTTATTTCCGGCCTCGGGGAGCTCGTCGGCTACTCGCTGCGCTTCGTGTTCGGCCTGATCACCGACAGGACCAAAAAATACTGGGATTTCACGCTCCTCGGCTACGGGGTGGACCTGCTGGCGGTGCCGGCGCTCGCGCTGGTGCGCGAGGACGGCTGGATCTGGGCGTGCGCGCTGCTGATCTTGGAGCGCACCGGCAAGGCCATCAAGAAGCCGGCGAAGGATACGATCATGTCCTTCGCCGCGTCGTCGGAGGGCGTCGGGCGGAGCTTCGCCATCCAAGAGGCGCTCGACCAGATCGGCGCGTTCCTCGGGCCGCTGATGCTCTCGGCGGCCATGGCGCTGAAAGTCGGCGTTTCCGAATATGAGGACTGCCGCTTCGGTTTCTCGCTGCTGCTGGTCCCGGCGCTGGTGTCGCTCGGGCTGCTGGCCTACGCGAGGAGGAAATATCCGGCCCCGGAGGATTTTGAGAAGGCGGAGGAGGGGCCGGAAAAATTCCGCCTGCGCCCGTCGTTCCTGCTCTACCTTGCCGCGATCGGCCTGTTCGCGTTCGGCTTTGTGGATTTCTCGCTGATCTCGATGCACGTCTACCAAAACGGGCTGATCGGCGCGGAGCGTGTGCCCCTGCTTTACGCCGGGGCGATGCTCGCCGACGCGGCTTCGGCGCTGTTTTTCGGCCGCATGTACGACAAGGCGGGCTTCCGCGCGCTGACGATCTCGACGGCCCTGTCCGCGCCGTTCGCGCTGCTGGTGTTCGGCTTTCGCTCGCTGCCGCTGACGATTCTCGGCGCGGCGCTCTGGGGCGTCGGCATGGGCGCGCAAGAATCCGTCTTTAAAGCCGCGGTCTCCGCCATGGTCCCGAAGCAGAGCCGCGCCGCCGGGTACGGGATTTTTGAATGCGCGTTCGGTCTTTTTTGGTTCCTCGGGAGCTGGCTCTGCGGCGTCCTGTATGAGATTTCGCTCCCGGCGCTGATCGCGGTCTCCGCGGGCGCCGAGGCCCTCGCCATCCTTTTTTATATGTATTCCGCCTCCGCCGCGAAACGGGAAAAGGCCGCGTGAGCGGGGCCGAGGCAACCCCCTTTTTGCTTTTTTGAAATTTTAAAACAAAGACGTACTCCGAGAGACGATCTCCGCCGGGAGTCCGCCGTTTGGTGAAATAGAGGCGGCGGGGAGCATCCGCTTCGGCGGGGGCATCCGCTTCGGCGGGGAGCATCCACTTCGGCGGGAGCATCCGCTTCGGCAGAAAATGTCTTTGGACGCTCCGAGCAAAAATGGCCTCCCATCGGCCTTCCGCGCTTTTCGGCGCCCTCCCGGCCGGGGGCGTAACATGCGAAACCCCATCGTATAAAAGCAGCCCGCCGAAGCGTTCGCTTCGGCGGGCTGCTTATTGCGTCATTCTTTTTTGGGCGGGTGCTCCGCGATATACTCGTCCAGCAGGCGGGCCGCGAACCCGACGAGCTCGGCGCAAGGGCGCTTTCGGAAAAACTCCGCCCCGCGCGGCGTGGGGACGGGACTGCCGTCCGCGTCGACGCCGAGCAGCTCCCGGCAGACGATCGAGCCGTTTTCCGCGCGGAAGCGCGCGGCGAGCTCTTGGATGCGCCGGTTGTGGCCGGTCTTTTCGGCGGAGTCGCAGGGGTCGAACCGGCCGTAGAGCATGCCGGCCGCCATAAACATGCCGGAGACGGCGCCGCAGACCTCGCGGAGCCTGCCCATGCCCCCGCCGAAGGAGGACGAGAGGGCGAGCGCCGTCTCGCGCGGCAGCCCGGTTTGGTCGCAGAACGCCGCGAAGACCGATTGCGCGCAGTTGTAGCCCTTTCTAAAAAGGGCCTGCGCCTCCTCCGGGTGCGTGCTCATAAAAATCCCTTCTTTTTGACAGGATCGGGCCGGAGCCCGCGGAGGTAAAAGCCTTTTCCAAAATGGAGGAACGCCGCGGGAATCCGCTTGCCCATAGGCGCGGGAACCTCGCCGCTCCAAAGCGTGTCGATCGCCCTTCCGGAGCGGCGGACGCCCCCGGGCAGCCGAGAAAAATCCCCGGAGCGCGGACGCCCCGGGGAGAGGAGGCCCGCGTTATTCGCGGTACTCAAAATGGGCGGAGGTCCACTGCTCGAATTCTCCGGGCGTGGCGAGGACCTTGTGCGTGCCCTCCACGTCCATCAGTTTGCCCGAGAGGTAGTCGATGCCGCTCGTGTAGTAATTATAAGTCTGGGCGACGCGCGCCCGCTCGATCTTGGGGTTCGGGTGCGGGATCGCGGAGAGCAGGCTCTGCGTGTAGGGGTGGATCGGGTTTGCGAAAATCTCGTCCGTCGTCCCGGTCTCGACCAGATGCCCCAGATGCAAAACGCCGATGCGGTCGGAGATGTATTTGACCATCGAGAGGTCGTGGGCGATGAACAGATAGGAGGAGCCGGTCTCCTCTTGGATGTCGCGCATCAGGTTGACAACCTGCGCCTGAATGGAGACGTCCAGCGCGGAGATGCACTCGTCGGCGATGATCAGCTTGGGGTTCATGATCAGGGCGCGGGCGATCCCGACGCGCTGCCGCTGCCCGCCGGAAAACTGGTGCGGGTAGCGCTCGGCGTGCTCGGGCGCGAGGCCCACCTTTTCGAGGATGCGGGCGACTTTGGCGTTGCGCTCCTCCTCGTTTTTGCACAGATGGTTGATGACGAGGCCCTCGCCGATGATGTCGGCGACCTTCTTCCTCGGGTTGAGGCAGGCCATCGGGTCTTGGAAGATCATCTGCATCTCGGTGCGGAGCATGTGGTTCGTCTCCCGGTCGAGATGGGCGGAGATGTCCCTGCCGTCGAAGAGGATCTTCCCGGCGGTGGGGTCGTAGAGGCGGATGATCGAGCGGCCGATCGTGGTCTTGCCGGAGCCGGATTCCCCGACGAGGCCGTAGGTCTCGCCGGGATAGATCTCAAAGGAGACGTCGTCCACGGCCTTGACGAGATACTTCTTGCTGATCGGAAAATACTGCTTCAGGTGCTGCACTTTGAGAAGGGGTTCTTTGGTGTAATCAACCATTCTTCGGTCCCTCCTCCTTGAGCATTCTGCCGATCCGCGCGCGCAGCTCCTGCGGCATCTCGACCTTCGGGGCCCTCGGGTCGAGCAGCCACGTGGCGGCGTAGTGCGTTTCGCTGATCGGAAACATGGGCGGCTCGGCGTAATCGTCGATGCGCAGCGCGAATTCGTTCCTCGGGGCGAAGGCGTCGCCGCTGACCTCGTGCAGCAGGTTCGGCGGGCTCCCCGGGATGGTGTAGAGGCGCTCGTCGCGCGTGTCGAGATCCGGCAGGGCGGAGAGCAGGCCCCAAGTGTACGGGTGGTGCGGGTCGTAGTAAATCTCGTCGATCTCGCCTTTTTCGACAATCTTTCCGGCGTACATGACGTAGACGAAATCCGCGACCTTCGCGACGACGCCGAGGTCGTGCGTGATATAGATGACGGAGATGCCCAGCTTCTCCTGCACGTCCTTAATGAGCTCAAGGATCTTCGCCTGAATCGTGACGTCGAGGGCGGTGGTCGGCTCGTCGCAGATCAAAAGGTCCGGGTTGCAGGAGAGGGCGATCGCGATGACGACGCGCTGCCGCATGCCGCCGGAGAGCTGGTGCGGATAGTTTTTCACGCGCTTCTCGGGGTCAAGGATGCCGACCAGATCGAGCAGCTCGACGGCGCGCTTTGCGGCCTCCGCCTTCGGGGTGTTGTAGTGGAGGATCAGGCTCTCCGTGATCTGGTCGCCGACGGTCATGGTCGGGTTGAGGGAGGTCATGGGGTCCTGAAAGACCATGGCGATGCGCTTGCCGTTGATGTGCCGGCGCATCTCCTTTTGGGAGAGCTTGAGCAGGTCGAGGTTGATGACCTCGCCACTCTCGCGGGCGTAGTTAAACTCGGCCGAGCCGGAGTTGATGCAGCCGTTGCTGTCGAGGATGCCGATGGCCGTCTTGACCGTGACGGATTTGCCGGAGCCGGACTCGCCCACGATGGCGATGGTCTTGCCCCGCGGCACGTCGAAGTCCACGCCGCGCAGGGCGTGGATCTCGCCGGCGGTGGTTTTGAACGAAACGTCGAGGTTCCGAACGGAGAGGATCACGTCTTTCTTTTCCATATCGGCTCCCCCTCACATTTCCTTCTGCTGCGGATCGAGCGCGTCGCGGAGTCCGTCCGCAACGAGGTTGCAGCAGAGCATCAGCAGCGACAGGATCATCAGCGGAAAGATAATCATATAGGTGTGCGTGGTCGCGAATTTATAGGAGTCGTTGATCATGGTGCCCAGCGACGCGAGCGGGACCGGGATGCCGAGGCCCACGAAGGCCAAAAACGCCTCGGTGAAGATCGCGTTGGGGATGGAGAACATCGTCTGGGTGATGATCTGGCCGATGATGTTGGGCATGATGGTGCGGAAGATCAGGTGCAGCGGGCTCGCGCCGAGCGCGCGGGAGGCGAGGACGTATTCCTGCTCTTTTAATTTGAGCATCTGGGCGCGGGCGATACGGGCCATCGGGATCCACCCGATCAGCGAGATGGCCACGATGATCGCGCCGAGCCCCGGGCTCATGACGAGGATCATCAGCGTGACGATGACGAGGTTCGGGATGGAGTTGAGCAGCTCCGCGATCCGCTGCATGATCATATCCACCCTGCCGCCGAAGTAGCCGGAGACAAGCCCGTAGGAGAGGCCGAACAGGATGTCGACCGTCACCGCGACGAGCGCGACCAAGAGCGAGATCCGGGTTCCCTCCCAGACGCGGGTGAAGATGTCGCGCCCGAGGTTGTCGGAGCCGAACCAGTAGTAGACGTCGTCCCAGCCGTTTTGCTCGTACCCGTTTTTCTCGATGGCGCCGCTCGAGGTGATGATCGTTTCGGCGCCGTTGAAGCCGAGCCACTCAAGCCCCTTGATCCGCGGGGCGAGGTTCTGCTGCTGGATCGTCTGCTGATTATAAGTATAGGGGGTCATATACGGCCCGGCGATCGCGAAAAAGATGATGATCACAATCAGCAGGAAGCCGATCACCGCGCCCTTGTTTTTGGAGAACCGTTTATAAGCATCCAGCCAGAAATTCTGCGAAGCGAAGTTCGTGTCGATATGCGCGTGGATATCGTTGTGCTTCAGCTCGAACGCGTCGGCCGGAAGATGATTCAGATCGATTGCGGCTTCGTTTTGGAGGGCGCCCGTCTTAGCTTTAGGATTGCTCATGGTTATCCTCCTTTGAAAGCCGGATTCTCGGGTCGATCACGCCGTAGAGAAGGTCGATGACCAGCATGATCCCGATGTACATGACGCTATAAACGAAGGAGAGCACGATGGTGACGTTGTAGTCGTTGGACTGGATGGAGCGCACCATCAGTTCCCCGATGCCCGGGATGGAAAAGATTTTTTCGACGACCAGCGAGCCGGTCATCTGGTTGACGAACAGCGGTCCGAGCACGGTGATGATCGGAATCAAAGCGTTGCGCAGGATGTGCTTGACGATCAGCTGCACGCCGCTGACGCCCTTGCTCCGCGCAAGCAGGATGTAATCGCTGCGCATCACCTCGAGGATCTCCGTCCGGGTAAAGCGCGCGATATTCGCAAGGCTAAACATCGCGAGCGAGATCGTGGGCATGATCGAGGAGTCGAACGGGTTGTCGACGGAATAGAGCAGCGGCAGCCACCCGAGCCGGAAGCCGACGAAGTACGCGAGCCCGAGGGCAAATACGTAGGACGGCAGGCTCACGCCGAGGACCGAGAGAACGGTCGCGGCGGTGTCGATGACGGTGTTGTGGCGCAGCGCGGCCGCGATCCCAAGAAAGAGGCCGATCACGGAGCCGATCATGACCGACTGGAAGCCGATGCGCAGGCTCGTGGGCAGCCTTGTTCTCAGCAGCTCGGTGATCGGGACGTTTTTGGAGATGTTGTAGGAGACGCCGAAATCGCCCTCGCACATATTGACGACGTAGCGGAAATACTGGACGTAGACCGGGTCGTTCAGGCCGTACTTCTCCTTCATCGACTCGATCTGCTGCACGGTCAGCTTATCGTCGTTAAACGGGGAGCCCGGCATCAGCTTGAGCATCGCAAAAAGCAGCATCAGCAGGACCAGCAGGGTGATTGCGGACATCATCAGACGTTTCAGAAGATATTTTTTCACTGAGGATAACCCCTCCTCTTATAAAAGCATACAGTGGCTCTCTTCGGAAAGCCACTGTATGCCCAAATTTGTGCCTTGGGAACCGTTTATGCCGCGAGGTCAGGCAATGACGGCGCGGATGAAGACACGGTTGAGGCCGACGGTGTGGAATTCCACGCCGGTGACGTTGGTTTTAATCAGGGTGGCGTCGCAGGTCTGGTACAGCGGGTAGATGACGTAATCGCTGGCGACCAGTTTCTCCGCCTGCTTGAAGGTGGCCCAGCGTCCTTCCGCGTCAAACTCGCCGTTGGTGACCCCGTTGATCAGGGTATCATATTCGGGGTTGTTCCAGAGGCCGTAGTTGTAGGAAGCGGACGTGGAGAGCCACAGGGTCATATAGGTCATCGGGTCGGCGTAGTCGGGGCCCCAGCGGGCGATGCCGAGATCGAAGGTGTGGCCTTTCATCAGGTCGGAACGCTCTTTCTTCGGCATGGAGGCGATGGTGATCTCAAGGCCCGCAAGGTTGGTCTCCCACTGCTCTTTCAGGAACTGGGCGACGTAGAGAGCGGTCTCAAGGTCCTCGACGACGATCGTGTAAGACAGGGAGCTGACGCCCAGCTCGGCAAGCCCGGCGGCGAAAGCCTCCTGTGCGGCGGCGATATCCATCGGGTTATACTGATACTCGGTGTCCGCGTTGCCGCCCTCGGTGTTGTTGACGGATTTGCGGTAGTCGAGGCCGTCGGGTCCGGTGGAAAGGCCGTACGGGACGTACCAATAGGCCGGGATGGAGCCGTCTTTCATGATGTAGTCGGCGATGTGCTGACGGTCATAGGAGAGGGCGAGCGCCTTGCGGATGTTCGCGTTCTCAAGGCCTTTGCCGCCGCTGATGTTCGGGGTGACGTACCAGAGGTAGCCGGTCATGACCGGGCGGTACTCCGGATCGGCCGCGACGAGCTCGACCATCTCGGAGGAGAGCTTCGCGACATCCAGCTCGCCGTTCTGATAGGCAAGGTAAGCTTCCTGATAGTCAAGAATGACCTTGTAGTTGATACCGGCGCAGATGACGGCGGCGGCATCCCAATACTCCGCGCTCTTGGTCAGCGTGAAGGCGGTGGCGGCGACGGAGTAATCCGTCATGACGTACGGGCCGCAGGAGAGGAAATACTCCGGAGCGGTGGCGTACAGATCGCCGCACTCCTCAACGAAAGCCTGATTGGCCGGGAAGAACGCCGGGAAATACATCAGGGTCTCGAAGAAGCCGCACGGGGCGACCAGATGGACGGCGAGGGTCTTCTCGTCGACGGCTTCGACGCCGAGCTCGGAGGGAGCCTTCTCGCCGGCGACAATTTCGGAGGCGTTGACGATGCCGGCGGCGTCACCAAAGATGAACGCGTACTCGGCGGCGTTGTTCGGGTCGACCATTCTCTGCCAAGCAAAGACGAAGTCGGAGGCGGTGACGGGAGCGT
Source organism: Oscillospiraceae bacterium (assembly GCA_017991935.1). Taxonomy (GTDB): domain Bacteria; phylum Bacillota; class Clostridia; order Oscillospirales; family Ruminococcaceae; genus UMGS1668. The sequence goes on along the minus strand of JAGOPP010000011.1, from coordinate 23,231 downwards.
AGACGCCGTTTACGTTGTACCAGTTGGCGTCGCGCAGATGGAAGGTCCAGGTCAGCTGATCCTCGGAGACTTCCCAAGTCTCGGCAAGACCCGGGGCGAGGGAGCCGTCGCCATTGAGCAGGATCAGGCCGTCGATCAGATGGCCGATCACTTCAAAGTCATCGCCGGCTCCGGTTCCGAGCGGGTCGATGGATTGGATGGCGGCAGCCACGTGGACGTTCAGAAAACGGTCGGCAGTTTCTTCACCGCCGGATTCCGCCTCGGAACCGGGAGCTTCGCTCTCGGACTCTTCTCCGGCAGAACCACCGCAGGCCGCGAGGCTGAGCAACATGATCAGCGCAAGCAGCAGAGCAAGCAGTTTTTTCATTTTTTTACACCTCTCTTAATATTTCGGCAATGAAGGTTTTGCAGCGCAAAAGTTCATTGTGATGTTTTGTATTTTAAACCCATCTTTTTCGTTTGTCAAGAAGATTCAGCATATTTATGCTGAACGCCCCGCCCGCCCATTTTGCCCGTCCCGGCGGCGGGAGAGGAAAAAAACGGGGGCCGTTCCCACAAATACTACCTTTATAATAGGTTTTGGCAAAAACGGTTTTGGGAAAAATCGGGGGACTTTTCATGAAAAAAGGCCTGTCTCCCGCCCGAAAAAAGGAGAGGTTTCCGAAAACAAAAAGAATAGATATACATTTTTTGCGCGGCCAAAGCATGTCCGAAAAAATGAATCACAGAAAATCCGCCTTGCAAAACGCCCCATTTTTCCTCATGATTTTGAAAAAAGCCGCCGCCTTCCGAGCGGAAAGCGGTGGCTTTCATGTACACACACCTGTTCTTATCTCGCGGACTTTCGGATCTCGCGCAGCACCCGGTCCAGCGCCTCCTGCTCCAAGGAATAGTCGCCGTCGCGGTAATCCTCGCCGAGCAGGCGCCGCAGCACCTCCCGCATCAGGCAGGGGTTCCGGACGAGCACGGGGCCGAGGCTCCATGTCCCGAAAAAGTTTCGATAGAGGGTTCCCTCGGTCCCGCCGGTCCTCTCGTTGTCGGAATAGCCGCGCTCGACCGTGAAAAGCGGGGTGGGGTTTTCCCCTTTAAAATACAGGTTTTCCGAGCGGTTCACGCAGCCGAAGACGGTCTCCTCCGGCAAAAAGACCGGGTGGAGCAGCTCGTCGCGCACGGTGAGCCCGTCGAATTCCTTGCCTGTGTAGTCAAAGAGGCCGAGCGCCTCGTGGGTTTCGCCGTCCTGCGTCTCGAAGCTCTGCCCAAAGAGGAGCCTCGCGCTCCCGGTGACGAGAAAGACCGTGCCGGCCTCGACCGCCCGCGCGAATTCCTCGCGGTACTGGATGATGTGTTCGCTCACCGCGGACAGATTCCGGCACTTTCCGTGCCCGACGTAGACGAAATCGACCCCCTCAAGGGAAATCGCCTCGCCGAATTCCACACGGGAAACTGCATAAGCGCACCCGCATTCCCGAATCCGCATGCATAGGGCGTCCAAGTTTTTGAAGTCCCCGACGAGGTCGAGCGTTTTGGAGTAAAGATGCAGGATATTCACATATTTCATAAGGACTTGAGCACCTCCAGAAACTTCGTCTCATTTTCGAGGGCATAGGCGGAGAGGATATAGACGTCGCCCGCGGTCGCGTCGACGGCGGCGGGGATCTTCTCGAGCCTGTCCGCGATCCGGACACGGCTCATGTCGACCCCGGCGAGCTTGAGCCGGACGGCGAGGTCGTAGCAGCGGTCCCCGGCGCAGATGATGTGGTCGACCGCGCCGGCCATGCGCTCGTAGCCCACGTCGTACATGTAGAGGGCGTCCTTGTTGTGGGAGTGCAGCATGTTGCCGGCGAACAGGATGGCGGTGCGCTCGCCCCGCTGCTGCACGACGTAGTCCACGGACTGGTCGATGGAGGCCGGGTTCTGTTTGGTCAGGATGAGTTGGGCCCTCCTGCCGCGGACGGAGAACTCCTGATACCGGGTGGCGTTTACCGTGAAGGTGCCGACCGCCCGGACCGCGTCCTCAAAGGGGACGCCCGCGGCGGCGGCTGTGGCGACGGCGGCGACGGTGTTAAAAAGATAATAGGTGGCCCCGTAGGTCGCCTTCACCCGGACGCCGCGCAGCGTATAGCTGAAATCGTCAAAATCGAAGTCCGTGCCGAAGAAATCGGCCTCCGGGGTGGAGAAGCCGCAGTTCGGGCAGTGGAATTTGCCGATGTGGTTGTAGTGGCGGTATTCGTATTCCAGCGGGTGGAAACACTTCGGGCAGACCTTCCCGTCGTCCGTGCCGCTCAGGCAGACCTCGGTGGAGCGGGAGGTGCGGTCCATGCCGAAGAGGACGACCGGGTTGTCGGTCCCTTCGGAAAGGCGCTGGGAGATCGGGTCGTTCGCGTTGAGGATCAGCGTGGTGCCGGGCACGATCGCCGGCTTCATCTTATCGAACACGATCTCGGGGCAGCAGTTGCGGGCGATCTGGTCGCGCAGTAGGTTGTTGACGAGAAAATAATCCGGGTGAACCGACCGGACGAGCAGGCGCATATAGCGCTCGTCGACCTCGAGCACCACGTAGTCGGCCTTCACTCTACGCCCAAGCGTGCAGCGGTTGAGCAGCAGGGTCGCGACCCCGCCGAGCATGTTGGAGCCCTTGGCGTTGTTGATGGCGGTATGGCCGCTCTCCCGGAGAATGTGGGCGATCAGGTTCGCGGTGGTGGTCTTGCCGTTCGTGCCGGTCACGCAGATCACCTTTCCGTCGAATTTGAGCCGCGCGAGGGCGTCCGGGCAGAGCTTCAGCGCCCATTCGCCCGGCTTCGCGCTCCCTCTATGAAAGATCCCGCCGGCAAAATAGAGCGCCCGGCAGAAAAAAACGGCCAACAGAAATCTCATGCTTCGTCCTCTTTCTTGATAATCCTTGGGCGTCGCCCGTGGAAATTATATGCTCCGGCGGCTTTCAAGTCAAGGAAAAGCGCCGTTTTTTGAGGAAAGGCGTTTTCTTTTGGAAAAAAGCCCACAATCCTATGGGACATCCGCTTTCCGGGGAGAACGCCGCTTTTCGCGTAAAGCGCGCTTTCTTCGGAAAGTACGCTTTCTGCATAAAGCGGGGGCGCATCCCTTGAAAAAAGGAAGAAAATTATATATGATAGATCCATTAAATGCGCGGAGGCCGTCATGAAGAAAATCGTTGCGGAAAATCGAAAGCGCGTCGCGCTGGCGCTCGCGGCGGAGTGCGTCGTCCTGCTGTTTTTTGCGCTGGGCAGGCAGCTCTCCGGCCGGGAGCTCTATTTCCGCGAGGCGGGGGCGGAGGCCCTCTCGGTGACGCGGGGAATCTATTCGGAGGATCGGGGCGGCGTCTGGGCCGACGACACCTTTAATTATGAGGAGAGCGGGAATTTCACCTACGGGCCGTACCTCCCGCTCCCGGCCGGGATCTACGACGTCACGCTCTTTTATGAGACGGACACCGGCGGCAACACCTGCAACGCCTTCGCCGCGGACATCCCCTACGGCGCTTTGAAGGCGGACGTCATCTTTCTGCCGGAGGGGGTGGAATCGGTCACGTTCCGGGTCTGGCTCTCCGCGGACATCGACAATTTTGAGCTTCAAACCACCTACTGCGGCGTCGGCACGTTCATAGTAAAGGGCTTCTCAATCGCGGAATGCCCACAGGCGGGCCTCTACCGCGCGTTTAAACTTTTCTGCGCGTTCCTGCTGCTTGACGGCGCGGCGCTGCTCTGGCTTCTCTGGAAAAAGGGCGGCCTGACCAAGGAGGAGCAGAGGCGGCTGCTGATTCTCGGGGCGATCATTCTTGCCTCGTCGGTCCCGCTCGGCGCGGATTATGTGATGCAGGGGCACGACATCCGCTTCCACCTGATGCGGATCGAGGGCCTGCGGGAGGGGCTCGTCTCCGGGCAGTTCCCGGTCCGGATCCAGCCCTACTGGCTCGACGGCTACGGCTACGCGGCGTCCGTCTTTTACGGAGACCTGCTGCTGTATTTCCCGGCGCTGCTGCGGATCGCGGGCTTCACCGCGCAGGGCGCGTACAACGCGTTTTTGCTGTTCGTCAACGCGGCGACCTGCGTCCTTGCCTACAAAGGTTTCAAAAAAATTTTTCGCAGCGAAAACGCGGCGCTGCTCGGCTCGGCGCTCTACACGCTCTCCGCCTACCGGCTGACGGATCTCTATGTGCGCAGCGCGGTCGGCGAGTTTTGCGCGATGATCTTTTTGCCGACCCTGCTCGCGGGCGTCTACGGCGTCCTGTTTGACGACGTCAAGCGTCCCGCCTACCAAAAGGCGTGGATCGCGCCCGCCCTCGCGGCCGCCGGCATCGGGTACAGCCATGTGATCTCCTGCTTCACGGCGGGCACCTTCCTCTTTTTGGGGCTGCTCCTGTGCTATAAGCGCGTGTTTCGGGCGGAGCGCTTTTTCGCGCTGTGCAAGACGGCCCTCGCCGCGATTTTGCTCTGCGCGTCCTACGCGGCGCCGTTTATCGACTACGGGCGCGACGCCTTCACCTTCAACGCCGCCTCCCGGATGGACAACCTGATCCAGACCGACGGCGTCTATCCGGCGCAGCTCTTTTCGCTGTTTCAAAACGGCAGCGGAAACAGCCAGTCCGGCGTCGGCGGCATCACCGGCGAGATGCCGCTCTGCCTCGGCGCGGCGCTGATGCTCGGCGCGGCGGCGTTTCTCTACGCCTGCGTGACCGAGCGGGAGACGATCCCCGCCCCCGACCGCAAAAAGGGCTTCGCGCTGCTATTGCTCTCCGGGATCGCCTGCTTTCTCTGCACGATCTATTTCCCGTGGGACCGGATCTCCCGCCTCGGGGATTTTGCCGCGTTGGTGGTCTCCAACGTCCAGTTTCCGTGGCGCTACCTCGGGGTCGCCGGCCTGATGCTCGCGGGCGTCTCGTGCTCGGCCGTGCTCGTCTTCCGCCGCGCCTACGGGAGGGCCCCGGCGGCGGTCCTGTCCGGCGCGCTGGCGGCGGCGGTGCTCCTCACGTCCTCGTGGACGTATTTTGACGTGCTCAACGAGCACGGGGCCTACCGCTATTACGATAAAGGTTCGATCGGCACCTTCAGCATCGGCGGCGGCGAGTATCTGCCGGAGGGCACGGACGCGGACCTGCTCCATGCCGGAGAGCCCGTAGCCGGGCGGGGCGTCGCGATCTCGGAGTATGAAAAAAACGGCGTGCGTGTGACGTTTTTTTGCGAAAACGAGTCCGGGAAAAACGCGAACGTCGCGGTCCCGCTGCTCTATTACCGGTATTATACCGCAAAGACGGACTCCGGGGAGAGCCTCACCTGCTACGCCGGAGGCAACAACGCGCTGACGGTGACGGTCCCGCCGGATTTTGCCGGGGCGGTCACGGTTGATTTCCGGGAGCCGGTGTCTTGGCGCGCCGCGGAGGCGGTCTCCGCCGCCGCGCTGCTCTTCGTGCTTGGCTTTGGCATGGAGAAAAAACGGAGGGCCGGGAGCGCGTGAATTTCCCGCCGGGCCGGATTTTTTCGGCCAAGTTTCGAGCGCGGCGTTCCCAGTTGCCGCGCCCTGTGCTATAATACCAATTTGACGACAACTGATTTGATAAAAACGAGGAAAGACGGAAAGGAGGCGCCGCGATGCGCTATGGGGAAATGAGCTGCGGCAGATTTTTGGAGGAGCTCGCCTCCAAACAGGCGGTGCCCGGCGGCGGCGGCGCGTCGGCGCTCGCGGGCGCGCTGGGGGCCGCCCTCGGCGGCATGGTCGGGAACCTGACCCTCGGGAAGAAAAAATACGCCGACGTGGAATCGGAGATTCTCGCCCTCAACGAGCGGGCGGAACCGCTGCGCGAAGAGCTGCTCTCCCTCGCGGACGCGGACGCCGAGGCATTCCTGCCGCTGTCGGAGGTCTACTCCATGCCGAAGGACACGCCGGAAGAGCGGGCCGCCCGCGCAAAGGCCATGGAATCGGCGCTTCGCGTGGCGAGCGCGGTGCCGATGCGGATCATGGAGGCCGCCTGCCGGGTGGTGGAGCTGCTGGAAGTCTACGCGGAGAAGGGCAGCACGCTTGCCGTCTCGGATGCGGGGACCGGCGCGGCGCTGTGCGCCGCGGCGATCAAGGGCGCGTCCCTCAACGTCTTAATCAATACGAAATACATGACCGACCGGGAGAGAGCCTCTGCGCTTGAGGAGAAGGCCGGGACGATGCTCGCGGAGTTTGTCCCGCGGGCGGAGCGGGTCTACGAATCCGTCGCCGCGCGGCTCGCCGCAAAAGGGGAGGTTTAGCCATGGCGCAGATTCTTTATGGAAAGGACGTCGCCGCCGCCCTCGCGGCAGAGACGGCCGAAAAGGTCTCGGCGCTGCGGGAAAAGGGGATCGTCCCCGCGCTCGCGCTCGTCCGGGCCGGAGACGGCGGCGGGGACGCGGTCTATGCGCGCGGCATCCTGCGGCGCTGCGAAAAGGCCGGGATCTCCGTTATCAAAAAAGAATTTCCGGCGGACGCCTCCGAAGACGAGGTGCTCTCCGCCGTAAAGGAGGCCGCGCGAGATCCTGCGGTCCACGGCCTGCTGGTGTTCCGGCCGCTGCCGGGACAGATCTCCGATGAGAAAATCCGCGCCGCCATCCCGCCGGAGAAGGACGTGGACGGCGTGACGGATCTCTCCCTCGCCGGGGTCTTCACCGGGAGCGGCGGGGGCTTCGCCCCCTGCACGGCCGAGGCGTGCGTCCGCCTGCTGGACGGCTTCGGCGTCTCCCTCCGCGGGAAAAGCGCCGCCGTCGTCGGGCGTAGCCTCGTGGTGGGCAAACCCCTCGCGATGCTGCTTACCGGCCGCGACGCCACGGTCACCCTCTGCCACACAAAAACAAAAAATCTCGCGGAAATCTGCGCCCGCTCGGAGATCGTCGTCGCGGCGGCGGGGAGGCCGGGCCTGCTCGGCAAGGACTGCTTCGCCGAGGGGCAGATCGTCCTCGATGTCGGCGTCAACGTGCGGGAGGACGGCGCGGTCTGCGGCGACGTGGACTTTGCGGAGGCGCAGGCGGTCGTTACGGCGATCAGCCCGGTGCCCGGCGGCGTGGGAGCCGTCACCTCCGCGGTGCTGATCCGCCATGTCGCGCAGGCGGCGGAAGACGCCGCCCGGCGCGCCGGACGATAAAACACGGAGATTTTTCGCACGGACGGCTTCGTTTGGATCCGGCCGACACCGCTCCGGCCCTTTCCATAAGGGGCAGGAGAATAGCACCGGACCGGTTCCCGCTCCACCCGGTTTAGCGGTTCTCTCCGCGGACGGCGCGGCGCCTTTTGAGGCTCCGTCGGCCCCGCGCCCGGTGCACCCTATAACAGCTAAGGAGATCTTTTATTGGACATAAACCAGAGCATTTCCTATTTAAACAGCATCGATTGGCGCGGCAGCAGGCTCGGTTTGGAGCGGATGGCCGCGCTGCTTGCCCGGCTGGGAAATCCCCAGAGCGGCCTGCGATACATCCACATCACCGGCACCAACGGCAAGGGCAGCACCGCCGCCATGCTGGAGTCGATCTGCCGGGCCGCCGGTTACAAAACCGGGCTTTACACCTCGCCCTACATCAACTGTTTTGCCGAGCGCATCCGCGTCGCGGGGGAAAATATCCCGGACGAGGCGCTCTGCCGCCTCACGGAGCGGGTCCGCGCGGCCTCGGACGCCATGCCGGACCACCCGACCACGTTCGAGATGGTGACGGCGCTCGGCTTCCTGTATTTTGCGGAGCAAGCCTGCGAGATCGTCGTTTTGGAGGTCGGCATGGGCGGCGAGCTCGACGCGACGAACGTCATCCCTGCGCCGGAGGCCGCCGTTTTCACGAACATCGGCCTTGATCACATGGAGTACCTCGGCGGCACGGCGGAGGTGATCGCCGCGACGAAATCGAAGATTGTCAAGCCCGGGTGCTCGGCGGTCAGCTACCAGCAGACGCCGTCCGTTCGCGCGGTGCTCGAGGCGCGCTGCGCCGAAACGGGCGCGGATTTCACCGAGGCGGATTTCTCCAAGCTATGCCCGACCGCCTCGTCGCTCGACGGGCAGACGTTTGATTACGGCGAAGAAACCGGCGTGAGCATCGCGCTTCTTGGAGAGCACCAACGCCGGAACGCGGCCGTCGCGCTCGAGACCGTCGGCGTGCTGCGCAAAAAAGGCTGGGATCTCCCGGAGGAGGCCGTCCGCAAAGGGATGGCGCAGGCGAGGTGGCCCGCGCGGTTTGAGATCCTCTCGCGGGAGCCGCTGTTTATCTTGGACGGCGGGCACAACCCGCAGTGCATGGAGGCGCTGGCCGCCTGCTTCGAGGAGAATCTCGGCGGCAGGAAGGCGGTCTTTCTCGTCGGCGTCATGGCGGATAAGGACTGGGAGAACATGTTCGCCCCCATCGAGCGCATCGCGTCGGAATATGTCGCCGTCGAGCCGAACAACCCCCGCCGCCTGCCGGCGCGGGAGCTCGCGGCCTTCCTTTCCCGCGAGGGAAAGCCCGCGGCCGCGGTGCCGGACGTCCGCGAGGCGGTCGCGCTCGCCCTGCAAAAAGCGGGGGCGGAGGGCGTCGTCTGCGCGGCGGGCTCGCTCTTTATGGCGGGCGAGATCCGCTCCTGTTTCGGAAAATGACCCCCGCGCGAGAAACGAAAACGCGGCGCTCCCCGGAACCCGGCGCTCCTCCCATCTCCCGCGCGGAGAGTGCGCTCTCACGGGAGGCTCGCTTCCTACGGAAACGGGCCGGCGCGGTGTTTTCCCGAGCCCGGTGCGCTCCCCGAATCTCCCGCCCGAAACGCGCGCTCAATAGGGGGGCGTCTTCATAAGAGGCGGGAAGTTTTAAAAACGGAAAAGCGACGCGGCGCGGACAGGATCCCCACGCGGCGGATTTTGTCCATTAAAAACGAAAAACATACAAAAAATTTAGACAAGAGGAGATGCCGCCATGAAAAAATATGACGTTCAAGCGGTGGTTTTCACGGCGGTGCTGGCGGCGCTGGACGTAGTATTGACCCGCTTTTGCTCGATCAATACGCTGAGTGTCAAGATCGGGTTCGGCTTTGTGCCGGCCGCGGTCTGCGGGATTTTGTTCGGGCCGTTTTGGGCCGCGGTCTGCGCGGGGATCGGGGATCTCGCCGGCGCGCTGCTGTTTCCAGTGGGCGCGTACAGCCCGCTGTTTACGGCGTCGGCCGCGCTCTCCGGGGCGATCTGGGGCTCGTTTCTCCATAAGCGAGAAATCACGAAAAAGGAGATCGCGACGGCGTCCCTCGCCACCCTGACGCTCGTCACGCTCTGCCTCAACACCCTGTTTATCCATTTCCTTTACGGCGTCCCCTTCACGCAGCTTTTCGCCGTGCGGGTCATGGAGGCCATCATCATGTTCGCCGTGCAGAACACCGTGCTGCGGCTCCTGTTCGCCGCGCCGGGAATGAAGAATCTGAGGGAGAAATATGGACGTTTTCGATCGGAAGGAACGGCTCCGTGAGCGGATGCTCCGCATGAGAAGCGCGCTTTCGGCCTTAGAGCGGCGGCGCCTCTCCGAGGCCGTCTGCCAAAATCTCGCGGCTCTGCCGGAGATCGCGGCTGCGAGGACGGTGCTCACCTATATGCCCGTCGGCGGGGAAGCGGACGTCGGCACCCTGAACGAGTTTCTGCGGGAGAGGGGCGCGGCCGTCGCGTTCCCGGTCTGCGGGGACGACGGGACGATGGAGGCCTACGTCCCCGAGACGCCGGACGCGTTTGTCCCCGGGGCATACGGCATCCCGGCGCCGGACCCCCGGCGCGCAAGGCGGATCCCACCGGAGGAGCTCGACGCGGTGATCGCGCCCTGCGTCGCCTTTGACCCGGACTGCCGCCGCCTCGGGCGCGGCAGAGGCTATTACGACCGGTACCTCCCGCGGTGCAAAAACGCGTTCTCCGCCGCGGCCGGATACGGCTTCCAGAGGGCGGAGGGCCTGCCGGCGGACGCGGCGGACGTCCCCTTGGACGCGGCCGCCGACGAAACCCGGGTCTACCGCAGGCCGGAAACGCCCGAAAAATAAGAACCTCCGCCGCCCGGCAAAGCCTCGCTGACGGAGCTCGTTTTTGAAAATCGCGCAAAAAGAAACGGCTTTGCCGCAAGAAAAAAAGAAAAAGTTTCCATAAAAAACATACTTTAAATTATCATATTTATAAGTTATAAATTTGGCTTTTTGCCATAAAAAGAGCGCCGGCTTCCGAAGGAAGGAAGCCGGCGCGTTGCTTTTTTTGAGGACGAAGGGCCGTCCTTTTTTTAGAACATCTCGTTGCGGGAGACCTGCAGCGAGGTCGCCGCGATGGAGCAGTGATGGCTCGAGACACGCTCGATGTTATGGAGGATGTCGTTAAACAGGATGCCGTCGTCCAGCGGGCAGGCGCCCTGCTTGAGCCGCAGGATGTAGCCGTCCTTCGCGGCGGAGGTCTGGCTCGTCAGCGCGCGCTCAAGGGAATAAATATCCTGCGCGAGGAAGGGGTCGTTCTCCTCAAAGAGCACGGTCGCGGCGTCGGAGAGGCGGTTGAGGAGCTTCGCGCATTCGCGCAGGTCGTCCTTCTCTTTTTCGGGCAGCGGAACCTCTTTTTCGCTGAGCTCCGTGGCGCAGCTGATGATGTTGATGCAGTGGTCGCCGATCCGGCGGAAGTCGCTGACCGCGTGGAGCAGGCGCGTGACCTCGCGGCTGTCCTCCGGGGAGAGGTCGTTGCCGCAGAGCTGGATCAGGAACGGCATCAGGCTGTCCCGGTAGATATAAAGTTTCGACTCGTCCTCGATCATCTCGTCCGCGCGTTTTTCACTGTAATGGAAAAGCAGGTCGAGGGAGTCCTTCAAAAAGTCCTTCGAGTACTCGCCCATCTTGGTCACCATCTGGGTGCACTCCCCGATCGCGAGGGTCGGGGACGCGAGCAGGTGGGGATCCAAATGCGCGAACTCGCGGCCTTTTTTCTTCTCTTTGACGATGCCGTTGGCCAGCTTCTCGAGCCGACCGGTAAACGGAAGCAGCGCCGCGGTGGTGCCGACGTTGAAGAGCGTGTGGAACAGCGCGATCTGATACGGCTGGACGGCGTCGCCGAGGAAATTAAAATGAAGAAACGCGTTTAAGGCGTAGAAAACCGCGCAAAACAGCAGCGTGCCGAAAATGTTGAAGGAGATATGGATCACCGCGACGCGCTTGGCGTTGCGGTTGACGCCGATGATGGAGATCAGCGCGGTCGCGCAGGTGCCGATATTCTGGCCCATAATGATCGGGATCGCGGCGCCGAACGTCACGCCGCCGGTTAGGGAGAGCGCCTGCAGCATGCCGATGGAGGCCGCGGAGCTCTGGATGATCCCGGTGACCACGGTGCCGGCCAGAATGCCGAGCAGCGGGTTGCTGAAGGCGGTGAACACATGGCTGAATTCGGGCGAGTCGGCGAGAGGGGCGACCGCGCCGCCCATCAGCTCCATGCCGAACATCAGCACGCCGAATCCGAGCATGATCTCGCCGAGCTGTTTTTTCTTATGGCTCCTGTTCATCGACAGCAGAATTCCGAAGATGGCGAAGAGCGGCGAAAAAGATTCCGGTTTCAGCAGTCGGATAAAAAAGTTATCGCTTTCGATGCCGACCATGGAGAGCAGCCACGCGGTCAGCGTGGTGCCGATGTTGGAGCCCATGATGACGCCGATGGTCTGGCCGACTTCCATAAGGCCCGAGTTGACGAACCCGACCAGCATGACGGTCAGCGCGGAGGAGGACTGGATGGCGATGGTGATGCCGGCGCCGATGAGCAGGCTCCGCCATTTGCTGCAGGTCATCTGCCTGAGCGCCTTTTTGAGCTTGGAGCCGGCCATTTTTTCCAGCCCGCCGGACATGACGTTCATGCCGAACAAAAAGAACGCCACGCCTCCCAGCAGGGTGAAGATCGAAAATACGTCCATGCCGCACTTCCTTTTTATTGAGATCTTTTTTACTATATCATATTTTGACGAAGGGATAAAGAAAAATTTTTGGAAATTTTCAAGGCGGAAAAAGGGCGGCGGGATCTTGATTTTGCCGGGTCTTTGAGGTATACTAAAAATCGGAATTCAAATCGGGAGGATACACGATGCGTACAGAGATCGTCTACGGCGGCAGGATTTTCAATATGATCGAGGACGGGGCCTACCGCGACGACAACGGCTATTATGTGGTCCACGCCTACTGCACGGAGGACCGCCCGGACAAACAGGGCTTTGTCAACAGCTATTACGTCCGCTCAAGGGACGCCGTCTGCCGGGAGATCGTCGAGATCCGCCCGTGGTGCCCGTATCATCCGGAATACGGTTTCCTTTGATTGCCGGCCGAAGTTTTTCTCGAATAAATACCCAAACGGGCGCCTTTTGCCGGCGCCCGCTTTTTTTATCCGGCGCGATTGACACCGGTAAAAAGGACGATATAATAAATTTATCTACACTGTGCACGGGGTGCACGATGCACCCGCTATTTTTCAGAACTGCGAGGAAAAGACAACATGACAAAACTTGTGTTGAGACGGCCGGTCTCCACGCTGCTGGTGATCCTTGCCGTCGCCGTATTCGGCGTCTACTCCATGTTCGGCTTGCGCATGGAGCTGATGCCGGAGATGGAGATGCCCATGCTGGTCGTGATGACGGTCTATCCGGGCGCCGCGCCGAACAGCGTGGAGAAGCTGGTCACGAAGGGCGTGGAGGACGCGGGCGGCGCGCTCTCCGGCATCGACAGCGTCACTTCTTATTCTTATGAGAACTATTCCCTCGTGCTGTTCACCTACGATTACGGGGTGGACATCGGCGAGTGCTATTCCGACCTTTCGATCGCGCTGGACGGCGTGGCCTTCCCGGAGGAGGCGCAGGAGCCGATGATCTTGGAGCTCTCGTTGAGCGCCATGCCGACGGTCGAGGTCTCCATCGAGGCGCCCAACGCCGAAAATCTGCTCTCCTATGTGGAGGATTCGATCGTGCCGGAGATCGAGGCGATGAATGAGGTCGCCAAGGTCGATATCTACGGCGGCGAGGAAAATTATGTGCAGGTGCTGCTGCGCGAGGACCTGATGAGCCAGTACGGCCTCTCGATCAACTCGATCGCCGGGTTCATCGCGGCCGCGGATTTCAGCGTTCCGGCGGGCAGCGTGGAGGCCGGCACGCAGGACATCGGCGTGGTGGCCTCCTCGGATCTCGTCTCCCTGAGCGGGCTGCGGGACGTCCCGCTGCTCACCGCCACCGGCAGCCAGATCACCCTCCGCGACGTGGCGGACATCGCCATGGGCGCCAAGCCCGCCGGCAGCCTCAGCCGCTACAACGGCGAGGAGAGCATCATCCTCGCGGTCACAAAAAACCAGTCCGCGGGCTCCGTCTCGGTCGCGGGCAAGGTCGTGGACATCATCGAGGGATTTCAGGCGGAAAACCCGGAGATGCGCTTTCAGCTGATCTACAACGCCGGGGAATACATCGTGAAAGCCCTCTCGACGATCGGCGAGACGCTGCTGATCGGCGTCGCCTGCTGCATGGCGGTGCTGCTGTTCTTCACCGGGGACATCAAAGCGAGCCTGATCGTCGGGGCCTCGATGCCGGTTTCGGTGCTGCTGGGGCTGTGCTGCATGCGGCTGCTGGGATATACCCTCAACCTGATGACCGCCGGGTCGCTGATCATCGCCATCGGCATGATCGTCGACAACTCGATCGTCGTGCTCGAGAGCTGCTTCCGCATGCGGGAGCAGGGCGCGAGCTACCGCGAGGCCGCCCTCTCGGGCAGCGGGACCGTCATGATGTCCGTGGTGGCCGCCACGGTGACCACCCTCGTCGTCTACCTGCCGCTGACCTTTATGAAGGGCCTGACCGGGCAAATGTTTGTGGAATTCGGCTGGACGATCATCTTCGTGCTGTCGGGCTCGCTGCTGAGCGCCGTCACGATCGTGCCGCTCGCCTTCCTGAAGCTCAAGCCGAAGCCGCGGGAGGACTTCCCGGTCAACAAATTCCTCAATAAAGTCACCGACGCCTACGGCCGGTTCATGCCGAAGCTTTTCCGGCATAAGATCGCGGTCATCTTCATCGCGGTCGGCCTCTTTTTGGGCTCCGTCGCCCTCGCGCTCACGCTTCATATGGAGCTGGTGCCCGTCTCCTACGACGGCAGCATCTCCCTGACCGCGAAATTCCGCCCGGGCACGCGGGTCGAATCCATCGACGAGCAGATCCGCCCGATCGAGGAGGCCCTGCTCGCGGACGAAAACTTCGACGAGGTGAGCCTTTCGGTCTCCGGGGACGCCCTGTCCGGCGTGGCCGCGTCCGGCACCGCCGCCATCACCGCTTACAGCGCGGAGGGCAGCAAGCGCAGCTCGGAGGCGGCGGTCGAATATTATACCGATCTGTTTAAAAATATGACGAATATGGATCTCACGATCTCCGGCACGGGCGGCGGCATCATGTCGGCGTTCACCTCCTATCTGAGCAGCGACGTCGTGGTCAACCTGCAGGGCAACGATCTGGAGAGCCTGAAGGCGGCCGCGAAACAGGTCAAAGCCGTCATAAAGGCGGTCCCGGGCGTCATCAAGGTCGATTCCGACGCCGAGCAGGCCTCGACGCAGGCCGGCATCCAAATCGACCCGAAGAAGGCCATGGCCGCCGGGCTGACGCCCGCGCAGGTCGCCATGGATCTGTATTTCTCCGTCAGCGGCGTCGAGGCGTCCACAATGGTGATCGACGACGAGGAATATTCCATCCGCCTCGAATACCCCGAGGAGAGCTACGGCAACGTCAACGGTTTAATGAATAAGACGATCTCCACGCCCTACGGCACGTCGGTCGCGCTCAGCGAGATCGCAAAGCTTACCTACGGCGAGGAGCTCGAGACCCGGGTGCGCAAGGACGGCAGCTATCAGGTCGCCCTGACCGCGTCCCCGACGGAATCCGCCCGCTGGACCGCCGGCGACCGGATCACCAAGTCGCTCAAGGGGCTCGAGCTGCCGGAGGGCGTCGAGATCGTGCAGGGCGACGCGGAGGAGACCATGTACGAGGAGCTGTACAGCATGCTGGCCGCGATCGCGTTCGGCATCTTTCTGGTCTTCCTCGTGATGGCGATCCAGTTCGAGTCGCCGCGCTTCTCGCTGATGGTCATGGTCAGCATCCCGTTCTGCCTGATCGGGTCCTTCCTCGTCATGTTCCTGATGCGGACCACGTTTAGCCTGATCTCGCTGATGGGCTTCCTGACGCTGGTGGGCACGGTCGTCAATAACGGCATCCTGTTCGTCGACACCGCCGATCAGCTCAAGGCCGACATGCCGGTGGAGCAGGCCCTCATCAAGAGCGGCCAGATCCGCCTGCGCCCGATCCTGATGACGACGCTCACGACCGTGCTCGCGATGATGCCCACGGCCTTCACCACGGACCCGGACACCCAGATGATTAAGGGCATGTCGATGGTCATCGCCGGCGGGCTGATGGCCTCCACGCTGCTCATCCTGCTGCTCCAGCCGGACTTTTACATGGTCATGGCCGGCAAGAAGGCCCAGTATCTCGGCCTGCCGGACGATGTGAAGGAGAGACTGCGGACCGAGGGCATCCCCGGAGCCCGGCCGCCGGAGGCGTCCGGTTCTCCGGCCGGAGAACCGGACGGGGAATCCGATCCCGATGCGGAAAGACCGGATTTGGAATCAGGAGAGCCCGATCCGGGGCCCATAACATGGAGTCTGGAGCCGGAGACGGCCCCGCCCGCGCAACCCCCCGACACAAAACCGGGGGAGCCGGCTTTGAAAACGGAGAAATCGGATGAGGAGGTTTCAAAGAAATGAGAAACACTTTGTTACATAAAACGGCGGCCCTGACGCTCGCCGTGCTGATGCTCATGACCCTTTGCGCATGCAACCAAGAGGAGCCCGCGGCGCGGGACGCCGCGATCCCGGTCACGGTCGAGGAGGCGAAGACTGGCGATCTGGTGCTCAAAAATACGTACATCGGCACGCTCGCGGCCGGAGAATCGGTCTATGTCGTGCCGCTCGCGGCGGGGGAGATCACGGGGGTCTTCGCCTCCGTCGGCGACACCGTGGAGGAGGGCCAATTGCTGATGAGCATCGACGACGAGGCCGCCCGGCTTGCCCTCGCGAGCGCCGAGGCCGCCTACGCGTCCGCCAAGGCCTCGATGGATCAGGCCACCGGCGCCCCCTACGACCTCGCCGATCTGCAGCTCGATTCCAACATCCGCTCGCTCAAGGACTCCATCTCCGCCTACACGGACAGCCTCGGCGACGCGAAGGACAGTAAAAGCGATTTGCAGGACGAGATCGAGGGCGTCGAGACGGCCGGGGCGCAGCTCGCCGCCGCCTATCAGCAGGCGGCCTCCGCCTACGCGGACGCCGTGGACGCGCAAAAGACGCTGGTCGCGAGCGACGTGCTCAGCGACGCGGAGCTGCGCGCCGTGCTCTCCGATCCCTCTCATGAAGCCTACGAAGCGTGCGGCGCGGTGCACGACCTGCTGGTCGAATGGGGCGCCAGCGTCGACCGGCTCGATTCCTATATCGACGGGCTCGAGGAGGACATGGATTCCGCCGCCGAAAAGCTCGCGGCGCTCTCCTCGGCCAAAACGTCGATGCAGGGCGGCCTCGACTCCTTGGACGGCGCGATCAAGCAGTACCGGCAGGCCATCTCCGGCTACCGGGACGCCCTGCAGCTCGCCGAGGACTCCGCGGACATCACGCAGGGCGACCTGCGCGAGGAGACGCAGGCCATCTTGGACGCGCAGCTCGGCGCGGTATCCGCCGGGGTGAAGGCGGCGGAATACCAGATGAGCCTCTACCAAATCACCGCCCCGATCTCCGGCGTCGTGGAGAGCGTCTCCGCGCAGGAGCACGGGTTCGCGGGGGGCTCCGCGGCCTTTGTCATCTCCGACAAAGCCAGCATGACCGCCACGTTTTACGTCGCCGAGGAGGTGCGCAACGCGCTCACGGTCGGGCAGGCGGTGACGGTCGAGCGCAACGGGAAAACCTATCCGGGAGAGATCACCGAGATCGGCGTCTCGCTCGATCTGATGAAGGGACTTTTCAAAATCGAGGCGTCGGTGAAGGCGGAGGCGGGCGCGCTCGCCTCCAACACCACCGTCTCCGTGACGACCGACACCTACCGGCAGCAGGGAGCCGTGCTCGTGCCCTACGACGCGGTGTATTACGGCGGCGAGGGCGCCTACGTCTTCCTCGCGAAGGACGGGAAGGCCGTCCGCACGCCCATCCAGACCGGCCTCTCCGATGAGACCGTCACCGCCGTCACCGAGGGCGTCTCGGCCGGCGACCGGGTCGTCACCTCGTGGTCGCCGGACTTGGCGGACGGCGCGGAGCTCTCCTATGAAGATCCCGACGGCGGCGTCACCGTCACGCCGCTGGGCGGCTGACGGGGAGGGCGGGATTATGAACCGGGAAATCGGGTTCGACAGCGAGGAGGGGATCCGGCAGGTGATCGGCCTGCTGCGCCGTGCGCAGAGGCTGGATTTCGGAAAGATCTACCGGCAGATCCAATCCGCGGAATTCATCCTGCTGGGCACCATTTGGGATTTTTGCGAGAACGAAGGCCCCGCCACCGTCTCCCAGATCAAAGAGCGGCTTCACGTCACGCCGTCGGCCGTGACCAACCTGCTGCGCGTGCTGGAAAACAAGGGCCTCGTCTACCGCCGGACGGACGCCGGCAACCGCCGCAAGACCTTCGTTTTTCTGACGGAGGAGGGGACGCGCGTGTTCCGGGAGGAGCGGGAGCGTGTCGACGCCTTTTCGGTCCGGATCTTCCGCGAGATGGGCGACCTCGATTCCGCGCGGGCCGTCTCCCTGCTGGGAAAGCTCGTCCGGATCATGGAAAACGATCTCCGGAAACTGGCCGACAAACCGCAGGAAAAATAAAAAAAGGGGAAAGCCTCCGGTCTGGGAGACTTTCCCTTTTTTCGAAAATATGCTATTCTTTATTTAGAGAACGGGCGCGCGGCGGGGCCGTTATTCCTCCATCTGCTTGCCCAAAAAAGACGCGGCCGCGGAGATCAGTTTGTTTTCGGCCTCGGTCGCGCGGCAGTCCCCGTCGCCGCAGAGATAGACGACCGCGCCGCAGACGTCCCCGGCGGCGACGATGGACGCGGCGGCAAGTGCGCCGCGCTCCATGCCCTCGACGGGCAGCAGCTTTTTGTCCGTGCTGGTGGAGGAAAAGGTTCCCCGGTGCTCCATTAAATCCTCAAGGGCGGGGGAGACGCGGCGCTCCACGACCTCTTTTTTGGGGACCCCGGAGGCGCAGATCACATGGTCTCGGTCGCAGATGACGACCGGATAGCCGCCGACTTTGTTGAGCACGTCGGCGTACTGCCCGGCGAATTCGGACAGCTCCCCGATGGGCGAATATTTTTTAAAAATAACCTCGCCGTCGTTATCGGTAAAAATTTCCAGAGGATCGCCTTCGCGGATTCGCAAGACTCTCCGGATCTCTTTCGGTATCACAACACGGCCGAGGTCGTCGATTCTTCTGACAATGCCTGTGGCTTTCATGGTTTCAACCTTTCTGCAGTTTATTTGGATTTTCCCGGACGCCTGTCGGGGATCCGCCCAAAATCCATGGAACCCGGCTTAAATGAAATTCCTCATACGGATGCGGCCGCCCGCGCCGCGAGGGTTCCTCCGGGCTTTGCCCCGCGGGTCCGCCGCCCCGCCGGGCTTGACCGTCCGGCCGGCTCTCCGCTTTGAAGCGGCGGGCAAAACCTTCCTCCAAAAAGGAAACGGCAATCTCATTCTGACACCGGTTTGCTTTCCTATTCTCTGCAAAATGAGGAAGAATATACAGCTTTCAAACCGCGGCGGAGCCGGGTTCCGCGCCCGATCCAATCGGAAAAAAGCCGCGGGAGGAGGGCCGCCCGTCCGTTTTTTTCTTTAAAAAAGGCCAAAAATCGCCCGCGAAACGCATAACGGGAGGGGAAGAAAAAGGAAGTCTCTCCCGCGGATGGTTTCCCCGCCGGAGGCCGCGGGCGGGCGGGAAGATTTTCCGGCCGGACAAGCCCCCGCGCGATCAAACCAAAATCGGCCTCCGGTCTCGCGGGCGGGGCGAGGGACGTTTTGGGCGTTTCTTTTCGGTTTCGGGAAAAAAAGGGGACAACACCGCCAAAAAGCGGGAGAATACGATAAAAAAGCCGCTTTTTTTTGTTAAAATAATTACAATGGGGGAAGAAATAGAATATAATTATTAAAAAGCAAGCATAGAATACGAAGATTTTTGTTTCAATTTATGGGAATTTTGTGTGACTGACGGAGAAGGAGCGGGGATATGACCTATATACGTTTGGGCGATTTGCTGATTTCTGCCGGAATTATCAATGAAAAAGAGTTGAGCGAAGCGCTCGCGGTTCAGAAAAAGACCGGAGAAAGGCTGGGCGACGTCTTGCTCAACAACAACGTCATCACGGAGCCGCAGTTGATCGAAGCGCTGCAGATTCAGCTTGGCGTCGATTTCATCGACCTGACGAGCGTGACGATCCCTGTTGAGCTGACCAAATATGTTCCCAGAAATATCGCGAAAAAATACAGCACGGTTCCGGTAAAGATTGTCAACAACGAGCTTTATGTCGCGATGATCGACCCGATGAACTTTATGGCGCTCGAGGAGATCAAGGGCGTTTCCCACAAAAACGTCGTTCCCCTGATCTCGACCCGCGCGGCCACGGAGCGCGCGATCAACACGCTTTACGGCAACGAGGGCGCCGCCCGCGCGATCGAGGAGATGAAGCGCGAGGCCGAAAGCACCGCCGACTCGGCGCTCCCGATCAAAACGACCGTCGGGGAGGAGGAGGATTCCGCCGCTGTCCCGACCATCCGCTTCGTCAACTCGATCATCGAGCGCGCGGTGGCGGAGCGCGCGAGCGACATCCACGTCGAGCCCCAAGAGAAGGATATGGTGGTCCGGATGCGGATCGACGGCCTGCTGCGCACGATGCTGGTCGTGCCGGCGAACCTGCAAAACCCGGTCATCTCCCGCCTCAAGATCATAGGCAATATGGACATCTCCGAGCACAAGATCCCGCAGGACGGCCGCGCGAACGTCAGCGCCAAGGGCAAAAATATCGACCTGCGTATCTCCTCGCTGCCGACCGCGCACGGCGAAAAAATGGTGCTCCGCCTGCTCGACAAGTCCGCCCAGTTTCTCGATAAAGGCGTGATCGGCCTCGAGGGGGACGATCTTAAAAAATATGCCGCGCTGATGAAAAACAGCAGCGGCGTCATCCTGATCGTGGGCCCGACCGGTTCGGGCAAATCCACGACCATGTCCACGATGATTAAGGAGCTCGCGCGGGAGGACGTCAACGTCGTCACGCTCGAGGACCCGGTCGAGATCGAGATTCCCGGCGTCAACCAGTGCCAGATCAACGAAAAGACCGGCATGACGTTCGCCTCGGGCCTGCGCTCCATCCTGCGTCAGGACCCGGACATCATCGCCGTGGGCGAGATCCGCGACGGCGAGACCGGCACGATCGCGATGCGCGCGGCCATCACGGGCCACTTGGTCCTCTCCACCATACATACGAACGACGCGATCTCCACGATCGACCGTCTGATCGACATCGGCATCGAGCCGTATCTGATTTCGAGCGCCCTCAAGGGCGTCATCTCCCAGCGACTGGTCCGCAAGATCTGCCCCAAGTGCCGCGAGGCCTACCATCCCAGCGAGGAGGAGCTCGGCTTCTTCGGCCTCAAGGACGACGGCTCCGTGACGTTCTACCGGGGCGCCGGCTGCCCGGAGTGCTCGCACACCGGCTATTTCGGGCGTCAGGCGGTGTTTGAGATCCTCGTGCTCAACCGCGAGGAAAAGAGCCTCGTCAACCAGCGCGCGAACCACGACCAGATCGCGGAGGCCGTCAAGCGCACCAACTTTGTCTCTATGAAAGAAAACTGCCGCAACTTGGTTCTCCACGGCGTCACGACCACGCAGGAGGTCTTCAAGGTCATCAACAGCACGGAAGAATAAAAGAAATCGGGGTATTTAGAGAATGCTGGCAGTCAATGAAATGATCGGAAAGGCGCGGGACCTGCGCGCGTCGGACATCCACATCGTGGCGGGCCTGCCGGTCAAGTGCCGCGTGGACGGCAGGATCCAGACGCTGTTTCCGGAGGCGCTGACCCCGGAGGACTGCGAAATCTACGCGAAAGAGATTGCCGACGGGGATTACGAAAAGATCGAATCCATCGGCGAGCTGGACATGGCGCTCACGTTCCCATGCGGCGTGCGCACGCGTCTCAACCTGTTTCGCCAGCAGGACGCGGTCTCCATCGCGATCCGCCTGCTCAACGATAAGATCCCCGAGCTCGATACGCTGGGCCTGCCGGCCGTGGCCGGGGATTTCCCAAAATACCGCAGCGGCATCGTGCTGGTGACGGGCGAGACGGGCTCCGGCAAATCCACAACGCTCGCCGCGATTCTGGATTCCATCAACCGCGGCCGCCCAGATCACATCATCACGCTCGAGGACCCGATCGAGTATCTCTACACGCCGGATCAGTGCGTGATCAACCAGCGCGAGATCGGCCGCGACACCCGCAGCTACGCGGACGGCCTGCGGGCCATCCTGCGCGAGGACCCGGACGTGATCCTGATCGGCGAGATGCGCGACCTCCCGACCATTGAGACGGCGCTCACGGCCGCGGAGACCGGCCATCTGGTCTTCGCCACCCTACATACAAACTCCGCGGAGGACTCCATCGACCGCATCATCAGCGTGTTCCCGCAGGGGCAGCAGCAGCAGATCCGGCTTCAGCTCTCCACGACGCTCCGGGCGGTGCTCTCCCAGCAGCTGGTCCCGCACCGCAGCGGGCAGGGCAGGGTCGTCGCGTGCGAGGTGATGATCGTCACCCCGGCCATCCGCAACCTGATCCGCGAGGGTAAGACCCCCCAGATCGCGAATTTCATCACGACAGGCGGCCAGAGCGGCAGCATCACCATGGATAATTTCCTGATTGATCTTTGGAAGACCGGCAAGATCTCCTCGGACACGGCCCATCAGTACGCCCGCGACGAGGAATATATGAAAAAACAGGTCAGATAAGGGCCGCGCACGCGCGCCGGAAAGCAGGTGGACTATTGACAACATTTGAGTATAGCGGCGTCTCTAAGGACGGCGAAAAGATCAGCGGCATCATCGAGGCTTACAACGAATACGAGGCGGCCGCCCTGCTCCGGGATCGCTGCGCCATCCTCGTCGGCATCAAGCCGGTCAAGGGGACGAAGGCGGAAAGCTCGTTTTTCGGCTCCGGCAAGATCAGGGAGAAGGACCTCGCGATCATCTGCTCGCAGTTTTCCATCATCCTGACCTCCGGCATCCCGATCGTGCGGTGCGTCGAGCTTGTGGCGAAACAGGCCACGAATAAAAGGGTCCAGCAGATGCTCGAGAAGGTGGCGAAGGACGTCGCCGGGGGCTACACGCTGGCGCAAAGCTTTGAGAATAACGGCAAAGAGCTCCCGATCACGTTCATCGAGACGATCCGGGCGGGCGAGGAATCCGGCACGCTGGAGACCTCCTTCGGCAGGCTCGAAAAATACTATAACAAAAGCTCCAAAACAAGATCCAAGGTCGTGGGCGCGCTCACCTACCCGTCCATCGTGGTCGTCGTGGCGATCATCGTCGTTTTTATCATCATGACGGTCGCGGTGCCGATGTTTAAGGGCGTGTTCGAGTCCCTCGGCGTGGAGCTGCCTTGGGTGACCAAGGCGCTGATCGCCGTCTCGGATTTCTTCGTCCACCAATGGTATCTGATCGCCGCGGCGCTCGGCGGGCTGTTTGTGGCCTTTAAGCTCTACACCCATACCGAAGGCGGCCGCGTGTGGAACGGCAACCGCCAGCTCAAGCATTCCATGTTCCGGCGGATCAACCAGATGAACGGCGCGGCCCAGTTCGCCTACACCATGTCCACTATGCTGTCCTCGGGGCTTGTCACCCCAAAGGCTATGGCGATCACCTCCAAAGTCGTCTCCAACTACGTGCTCGGCAAGGCCATCGATAAGGCCATCGCCGGCGTGGAGGAGGGGCGCAGGATCTCCGCCAGCATGAAGGAGACCGGCTATTTCCCGCAGCTGCTCACGGAGATGACCGGCGTGGGCGAGGAATCCGGCGCGCTGGAGGACACGCTCGACGTGGTCGGCGCCTACTATGACAACGAGGTGAACCTCGCGGTCGACCGCATGCTCACGATCATGGAGCCGGCCATCACCATCGGGCTCGCCGTGATGACGATGTTCCTGCTGCTCTCGGTCTATCTGCCGATGTTCAGCATGTACGGCAGC
>JAGOPP010000010.1 GCA_017991935.1 Oscillospiraceae bacterium | reverse complement strand
ACTTGCACAATATGGTTGCGGGGGAAGGATTTGAACCAACGACCTTTGGGTTATGAGCCCAACGAGCTACCAGGCTGCTCCACCCCGCGATATCTTCCGCACCTTAGAGGTGCTTTTTTATTATAGCGGAAGGAGGATGGAAATGCAATAGCAATTCGAAATAATTTTTAGTGAAACAGGATGGCGGCGGAGAACCCGAACCCCGCCACGGTCAATATTTTTACGCATAGGGAAAGGATCGCCGTGAGGCTGAGCTTCCGGCGGTATTTGAGAGCGCATCCCTCCGCGATGTATTTGCTGGCCTGACCCTCGAGCAGATCGTCGGGCGAGGAGCGCTTGTCGTCCTTGACAAAAAACAGCACTTTTTCAAAATAGCCGCCTTCCACATTGGTGATTTCTATGATTTTTCGATTCACACCCCGTACCATCATTTTGCCTCCCGCCTTGGATTTTACGGTATTATCTTGCTTTCCCGGCTGCCGAATATTCACAAAAAAATAGCTTTTTCCACCCCCGAAAACGGATATTACGAAACGTATAACCCGGAAAACCGATCCTGTGGAAAATTCGGTTGAAAAAGTTGAAAAGTGCTCACGAAAACGGCAAAAGCATGAAACCGGAAGGGAGCGCGCCGACATAACATCCATTTTCTTACATCCTACATAAAGTTGACATCCCTTTACGTGCTCGTCCGTTTTGTGAAAAATTTATCAAAATTGCACGAAAAAAATAAAAAATTGTGGATTTAGATAAAAACGATGCGCGTGAAAAAGACACCTGTTTTTCGGAGAAAGCCTCCCGCGGCGGATTGCGGAAACCACGGGAATCCTGTATAATTTGGCTGTCGGAGGTGATCGCTTGGAGGTCGCTATAAGTAGGGAAGGGGTTTCGGCCCGGGGCTTCGGCGGGATCTCGCTCGCGGAGACTTTGCGCTGCGGCCAGTGCTTCCGCTGGTCCGGGCAGCTGGACGGCGGGTGGAAGGGCATCGTCCGCGGCGTCTGCCGGACCGTCTACGAGGAACCGGACGGGCTCTTTATCGCCGGAGCGGACGAGGAGGAATTCGGGCGCGTCTGGCTCGATTATTTTGATCTTTCGCGGGATTACGCCGGGCTCCGAGACGCCTTTTCCGCGAGCCCGATGCTCCGGGAGGCCTGCGCCTTCGCGCCGGGCATCCGCGTGCTCCGTCAGGAGCCGTGGGAGGCGCTGATCACGTTTCTAATCAGCCAAAACAACAACATCCCGCGGATTGCGGGCATCGTGGAGCGGCTGTGCGCGGCGTACGGAGAGGCGCTTCCGGAGGGAGACTATGCGTTTCCGAAGGCGGAGATCCTCGCCGGGCTGGAGCCGGAGGCTTTTCGGGAGGCGGGATGCGGCTACCGGGCGGCGTATCTCTCCGCCGCGGCGAGGGAGGTCGCGGAGGGCAGGCTCGATCTGGAGGCGCTCAAGGCGGCTCCGGTCCGCGAGGCGCGCCTGCGCCTGCTGGAGGTCCCCGGGGTTGGCCCGAAGGTCGCGGACTGCGTGTTGCTTTACGGCCTCGGAAAGGCGGAGCGCTGCCCGGAGGACGTCTGGATGAAGCGCGTGCTCGCGGCGCTCGGCGGGGAGATGCCTCGCTGCGTCATGGAGGAGGCCGGCATCGCCCAGCAGTATCTTTTTTATTACGCCAGAAATTTTCCGCAAAAATTTAAGACGCCGCGATAATTTTTGTGAACACTGAGAATTCGGCGGGTTTTTCTTGCTTTTACCGGGATTCCGGCCTAATATGGAGATGGAATTATTTTTTGAAAGGAAGATGGAAATGCCGCTGGTTGGAACAAAGGAAATGTTCGCAAAGGCCTACGACGGCGGGTACGCCATAGGCGCGTTCAACGTCAATAACATGGAGATCATCCAAGGGATCACAGAGGCCGCCGCCGAGGAAAAGGCTCCTCTGATCCTTCAGGTCTCCAGCGGGGCCAGAAAGTACGCGAAGCCGGTCTATCTGAGGAAACTGGTGGAGGCGGCCGTGGAGGATACCGGGTTGCCGATCGCCCTGCACCTCGATCACGGCGATACGTTCGAGCTCTGCAAATCCTGCATCGACGGCGGATTCACCTCCGTGATGATCGACGGTTCCAAATACAGTTTTGACGACAACATCGCCCTGACAAAGCAAGTCGTCGAGTACGCCCATGAGCACGGCATCTGCGTCGAGGGGGAACTGGGCACCCTCGCCGGCGTCGAGGACGACGTGCAGGTGGACGACGAATCCGCCTCCTACACCCGGCCCTCCCAAGTTGAGGAATTCGTCGGGAAGACCGGCGTCGATTCCCTCGCGATCGCCATCGGAACCAGCCACGGCGCCTATAAATTCAAGCCCGGCCATAAACCGGCGCTGCGCTTCGACATCCTTGAGGAGGTCTCGAGGCGTCTGCCCGGCTTTCCGATCGTCCTGCACGGGTCGTCCTCGGTTCCGCAGGAGTGGGTCAAGGTGGTCAACGAGCACGGCGGAAAGATGCCGGACGCGGTCGGCGTGCCGGAGGAGCTGCTCCGCGAAGCCGCCAGAATGGCCGTGTGCAAGATCAACATCGACTCCGACATCCGCCTTGTCATGACGGGGAGCATCCGGGAATATTTTGATGAGCATCCCGAAGCCTTCGATCCGCGCGCGTATCTGAAGCCCGCCCGCGAAAACATCAAGGAGCTCGTCCGCCACAAGCTGGTCGACGTCCTCGGCTGCGGCGGGAAAGCGTAATTATTTTAAACAGGATAAAGAGACGCCGCGCCCGGCATGGGCGCGGCGTCTCTTTATTTGTGGATTGCCGTTGCGATCGGAATCTCCGGAGTTCTTTCTAACCCCGGCCCGTCCCCGATGGGCGCGGCTTTATTGCGGCTCGTTTCCGCCGAAATAGTTATCCATCAGCAGGGAGGCGGCGGTTCCGATCCCGAAGCAGAGGACGGACAGCAGGATCTCCTGCGGGCCGCCGTATTCTCTCGGGATGATATAGAGGGTCGACGCCAGCACGATGCCCATGATCGCGTGGTACGAGACGGAATACTTCGTCTCAAAGAGGTGGTTGATGAGCTTCGCGGTCAGGGCGGTCACGCCGAGGATGCCGATGCCCATCGGGAACAGCACGCCGGGATCGAGCGAGGCGACCCCCTCCGCCATCGGCTGGTAGAGGCCCAGAGAGATCAGCATGGAGGAGGAGGTCATCCCGGGCACCACGATGCTCAAGCCCCAGAGGACCCCGCAAAACAGGAACCACCAGACGTTGGGCTGCAAATCGGCGCGAAACGTGATCTCCGAGACCAGCAGCGAGGCGAACGAAAAGACAAAACCGGCGGCGAATCCCATCCAAGAGGCGGCGCCGCGGCCCTGTTTCCCGGAATCCCGGTAGAGCTTCGGGAAGGTGCCCGCAATCAGCCCGATAAACAGGCAGACCGCGAGCAGGGAGGAGGCGCGGAACACGACCGCGATGATCTTGGCGAAGGAGAAAAAGCCGATCCCGCACCCGATCGCGACCGGAAGGAACATTTTATAATACCGCGCAAAATTCCGCTCCGGATGGGACAGGAGCGCCATCATCGGCCGGTAAAGTCCGAACGTGACGCAGAGCACGCCGCCGCTGATGCCGGGCAGGATCGCGCCGCCGCCGATCAGGATTCCTTGAAAGAGCCGGATCATCCAGAGCGAAAAGGGGGACTGCTTTTTTTGAGCGTGAGGTTCCATGCGATTCCTCCATCCGTTGGCAACATCTCTGCTATATAATTTACCACGTTGCCGGAAAATTGTATACAAAAAAAGAAAAAGCCCCTCCGCGCGGGGCGGAAAGGCTTTTATCCTCAAAAATCTTATTTGATTTCGACGGTGGCGCCGGCTTCTTCGAGTTTCTTTTTGATCTCGTCGGCATCGTTGGCGGAGACGCCCTCTTTGATGGCCTTCGGGCAGGCGTCGACAACCTCTTTGGACTCTTTGAGGCCGAGTCCGGTGATCTCTTTGACGGCTTTGATGACGTTCATCTTGGTCTCGCCGACATCGGTGAGGATGACATCCCAAGTATCTTTTTCGGCCGGGGCGGCTTCGGCGACGGCGGCGGCGCCGGCGGCGACCGGTGCGGCGGCGGAGACGCCGAATTCCTCGCAGATCGCCTGAACAAGCTCGTTGAGCTCGAGAACGGAAAGGGCTTTGATTTCTTCAATAAATTTCTGAGTTTTTTCAGAAGCCATTAGAACGTACCTCCTGTAATTTTATAAAGTAAAATGTGTTTCGGGCAATCAGGCGACTTCGCCGGGGTTGCCGCCGTTTTCTTTTTCGACGATGGCGTTAAGCGCCACGGCAAGCCCTCTGATCGGGCCGCTGAGCGCGCTGACGAGCATCGAGAGAAGTCCCTCTCTGCCGGGCAGCTTGGAGAGCGCGATGACTTGGGCGTCGTCCATGATCTGGCCTTCCATAAATCCGGCCTTGATCGTGAATTTGCCCTTGGAATCCGCGGCGAATTTGCCGAGGATCTTTGCCGGGGCCATCGCGTCTTCGCCGCCGAGGGCGATCGCGGTGCTTCCGGAGAGCGTGTGGTCGAGCCCCGTCATGCCGAGCTCGTCGAGCGCGTGGCGAAGGATCGTGTTTTTGACGACGGCGTAATGGACGCCGGCCTGACGAAGATCCCGACGGAGAGCGGTGTCATTCGCGACATTGATGCCGGTATAATTGACCAGAACTCCTGAGGAAGCGTTCTTCAGCTTTTCCACCAGTTGCGCCACTGACTCTTTCTTCTGCTGTAAAATGATTTCACTGGACATAAGTTTCACCTCCTGCGAAAAGATAGGGAGTAAAAAAAGAACTCCCTCCGCGAGCCGTGGAAGGAGCGTTACTCTAAAATAAACACTCATCCTCGGCAGGCCGGTTACCCGTTTAAGCGCAAGCGCACCTGCTGTCTTTGGACAGCGCTCTAATTATATTTGAGAAAGAGGAAAATGTCAAGGGATTTTCGTGGGAAAAGCGCGGGAAATTTGCGTTTTTTCGTTTTTTCCGCGGCGGGGCGGCCGGAAGCGCGAGGGGACTTCGGCGCGAGCCGGGCGGCGCGGGGGAATGCGGCGTGCAGCGGCCGCCGGTCAAAGATTTCTCTTTTTGCGGATCGCGCCGTATTTTTTGTGGTTATAATTGCGCACGACCATCAGCGCGACATAGAGCAGGAAGATGATGAAAATCATCACGACGACGAATTTGAACCAGAAAGAGCGCGTGATCTGCGAAAAGGAATCGAGGCCGCTGAGCAGCTCGCTCTGCTTCACATCCTCGGCGGAGAGCAGCGGGATCGCGCCGATCTCCTCGCCCGAGGCGATGAAATGCAAGGTGCCGATGTGGTCCCCTTTGTTGACCGGCGCGTTGACGTATTCCGGCAGCTCGTACTGATAAGTGATCGAGCCCACGTCGATGTCGGCGGGCAGGAGCGCCACATAATTTTCCCCGGCCATCAGCTGCAAATGATCTTTCTGCCACGCGAGTTCCAGCGGGACCTCGCCGACCTGATCGCCGTAATTGATGACGGATTTCACCTCGAATTCGGAGAACGCCCAGACATACAGGTTTTTGGCGTCGACCAGCGCGAGGTTGTAGGTGTCCTGATCCAGCTCAAACGGCGCGCCCATGTCGATCTGATAATAGGAATACCCGTCTTGGGAGGCAAAGGAGGCCACGCTCCGGCCGGTGTCCTGACTGTATCCGGTTTTGATCCCCTGCGCGGCGGAGTAATAGTGGACGTTGCCCTTGACGAGCAGGCCGTTGTCGGAATTCCACGTGAGGTTCGTGTGGTAATTCGTCTCTCCGCTGCGGTAGGTGGTCATGGAGACGGTCTCCGCGAATTTGTCGAGGCTCATCGCGTATCTCGCGATCAGGTACATATCGTAGGCCGTCGTGTAATTGGCGGTGTCGTGCAGGCCGTGGCAGTTTGTGAAGCTCGTGTTGACGGCGCCGAGGTCCTTAGCCTTTTCGTTCATCATCAAGACAAAGTCGTCCTGACTGCCGGCGATCAGCTGCGCCAGCGCCATCGCGGCGTCGTAGCCGGACGAGATGACCATGGCGTGAAAGAGCTGGTCGGCCGTCAGGATCTCCCCGGCGGTGAGGCCGGTCAGGATGGTGCCGCCGCGGTTCTCATACAGGTAATTCTGCATCGAGGTGGTGAAGGTGGCCTCGGCATTCCAGCCGCCCACGCTCTCGATATTCTCGGCCACGACGATCGCGGTCATGATCTGCGTCAACTCCGAGGGATACATCCGCTGGTCGGAGTTTTTCTCGTAGAGGACGTTTCCGTCCCCGTCGGCGAGGTAGACCGCCTCGCTGTTGACCTCCGTGGGCGGAACATAGCGAAGCGCGGCGTAGGCGCAAACGCGCAAGCCGCCCGAAAGCAGCGCCAGCGCCATAAAAGCGAAAAGGAAAGCGGCGGCCTTCTTCATGGAAACACCTCCGAAATGACGGGGCCCGGCGGCCCGAATTTCATAAATAATAGTTGCAGACATCCGGTTTTGTCTGTTATACTGACATTATATCAAAATTTGCGCGTGGATGGAATAGGGTATCTTTGAATTATTTATGAAAAGAGGGATCCCGGGATGGGTGAGGAGTATCGGTTCGACACGTTGGCGGTGCACGCCGGAAATAAGCCCGATAAAGAGAATCACGCGGTCGCGCTGCCGATTTACGCGACGACCGCTTATGATTTGGAGAGCGCGGAATACGCGCGGCGTCTTTTTTTGCTGCAGGAGGAGGGCCACATCTATTCGAGGCTCTCAAACCCGACCAGCGACGCGCTGGAACGCCGCGTCGCGGCGATGGAGGGCGGCGTCGGGGCGATGGCCGTCTCCTCCGGCCACGCCGCGATCTTCGGCTCGGTGCTCAACCTCTGCTCGGCGGGGGACGAGCTCGTCTCCTCCTCCTATATTTACGGGGGCGCCATCAATATGCTCTGCGTCACGCTCAAACGCCTCGGCATCACCGTGCGCTTCGTGGACCCGGACGACATGGACCAGTGGGAGGCCGCGGTCAACGAGCACACAAAAGCTTTCTTTACCGAGGTGATCGGCAATCCGAACGCGAACGTCTCCGACATTGAGAGGATTGCCAAAATTGCCCATAAATATGGCATCCCGCTGATCGCGGATTCCACATTTACCACGCCCTATCTGATGAAACCGTTTGAGCTCGGCGCGGATCTCGTGATCCATTCCGCCACCAAGCTCCTCGGCGGCCACGGCACCGCGATGGCGGGCCTCGTCGTCGAATCCGGCAAGTTTCCATATAAGGACAACCCGCGCTTTCCGCTCTACAACGAGCCGGATATCAGCTACCACGGCGTCATCTTCGCGGATATGGAGAAATGCTTTACCAACCGGTTCCGCTGTCTGGTGCTGCGCGACACCGGCTGCTGCATCTCGCCCTTCAACTCCTTCCTGATCGAGCAGGGCATCGAGACGCTCTCCGTGCGCATGGAGCGCCTCTGCGAGAGCACGCAGAAGATCGCGGAATACCTCGCCGCGAATCCCTCCGTCGCGTTTGTGAATTACCCCGGCCTGCCCGAAAGCCCGTATTACGAGCTCGCGAAGCGCATCATGCCCAAGGGCTGCGGCGCGGTGCTCACGTTCGGCTTAAAGGGCGGCAGGGAGAACGGCGCGAAGTTTATCGACTCCATCCGGCTGATCTCCCACGTCGCGAATCTCGGGGACGTGCGCACGATCGCGACGCACCCCGCCACCACGACGCACTCCCAGCTCTCGGATGAGCAGCTGTCCGCCTGCGGCATCCGGCCGGAGACGGTGCGGATCTCGGTCGGCCTCGAGGATGTGCGGGACATCATCGACGACCTCGATCAGGCCATCCAAAAAGCGGTGAAGTGAGTTTCGGAGGGGCGAAAGATGATCTACATTTCCGGAGACACCCACGGGGACCTCGAGCGGTTTCGGGGCCCCAAGCTGCGCAGGCTCAAAAAGCATGACACGCTGATCGTCTGCGGCGATTTCGGTTTTGTCTGGGACGGCTCCGAGCGGGAAAAGAAGGATCTCGCGTGGCTCTCGCGCCGCAAATACACGATCGCCTTCGTCGAGGGCGCGCATGAAAGCTATACGCTGCTGAGTCGCTGCGAGGTTGTGGATTTCTGCGGCGGGAAGGCGAGGCGGGTCGCGAAAAACGTCTACCAGCTGATCCGCGGGGAGATCTTTGAGATCGAGGGGAAAAAGATTCTGGCCTTCGGCGGCGGCGACGACGAGGAGACCGATCTCGCGGATCTCGACGACTGCCCGGAATTCCGGCGCCTGCCGAGCGACGCCGACATCGGCCGCGCGTTCCAAAATCTCGAGGCCGCCGGCGGCGCGGTGGATTATATCGTGACCTACGACGCCGGCTTCCGGCTGCGGAGCTTTCTCAAGATGGAGGCCAACTGTTTTAACAATCTTCACGCGTTTCTCGACGAGCTCGGCGCAAAATGCCGCTATTCCAAGTGGTTTTTCGGGTGTTTTCACATCGACCGCCGTATCCCGCCGCAGTATTACTGCGCCTACCGGGAGGTGCTCGACGCGGAAACGGGGAAAGAAACATAATGGGATTGACAACGGGATTTTTTCATACTATAATATCTCGGAATAAGGGAGTAATCGGCGCGATAGGCGCGGCAAAGTCAACATACTGGATTGCATCCTGGCTTTGTATGAAATGATGAGACTTATCCGCCCGGAGCGGATAAGTCTTTTTATATAATCCTTTTTAAGATGAGAGGAGCGCCGCAGTTGGGACATTTGGAACTTTTCGCGATCGCGGTCGGCCTTTCGATGGATGCGTTTGCGGTATCCATCTGCAAAGGCCTCGGCGCCGGGACGAGGAAGCTGAAACATGCGATTATCGCGGGCTGCTGGTTTGGCGGGTTTCAGGCCCTCATGCCGCTGCTCGGGTATTTTTTTGGCTCCCAGTTCGAGGGGATCGCGAGGAAATACGATCACTGGATCGCATTTCTTCTGCTTTGCGTCATCGGGGCCAACATGATCAAGGAGGCGCATTCCAAAACGGAAGAGCTGGACGCGTCCTTTTCCTTTAAGACCATGTTTTTGCTCGCCGTCGCGACGAGCATCGACGCGCTCGCCGTCGGCATCACGTTTGCGTTTTTGCAGGTGCAGATCGTGCCCGCGGTGCTTTTTATCGGACTCACCACCTTTGCGTTCTCCGCCGCCGGCGTCCGGGTCGGCGGCATCTTCGGCCTGAAGTATAAATCCAAGGCCGAAATTTTCGGCGGGTGTGTACTGATCCTGCTGGGCGTCAAAATTCTGATTGAGCATTTGTTTTTCTAATACTTAAAAATTGCGTGATGTAAAGACCTGTTGCTTTACATAGTCTGCGGAAGGAGATTCAAAGTTGAAAGAATATTTAGAGAAGACCACGGACGTGCTCGAAGAGCTGGGCAGCCGCGCCACGGGCCTCAGTTCCGGGGAGGTGGAGGAGCGCCTGCAAATGTTTGGGCATAACAAGCTCACCGAGCCGCCGAAGAAGACGCTTCTGCAGCGGTTTCTCGCCGAGCTTGCGGACCCTATGATCCTTGTGCTGATCGCCGCTGCGATCGTCTCGGGCATCACCGCGGTCTATTCCGGGGAATCCTTTGCCGACGTGATCATCATTATGTCGGTCGTTATTATCAACGCGGCGCTCGGCGTCTTTCAGGAGAGCAAGGCGGAGGCCGCCATCGAGGCGCTCAAAGAAATCACCGCCCTGACCTCCAAGGTCCTGCGCGACGGCAGGCTTGTCACGATCCGGAGCGAGGAGGTCGTCCCGGGCGACATTGTGATTTTGGAGGCCGGGGATTCTGTCCCGGCGGACGGCCGCCTGCTGGAGAGCGCGTCTCTGAAGATCGAGGAATCGGCCCTGACGGGCGAATCGGTGCCGGCGGAGAAGCTTTGCCGGGCGCTGGGCCTCCCGGAGGACGAGACGGATATCACGCTCGGCGACCGGCACAACATGGCGTATATGGGCAGCACCGTGGTCTACGGCCGGGGCACGGCGGTGATCTGCCGCACCGGCATGCAGACGGAGATGGGGAAGATCGCCGACGCCCTGAGCAAGGCGGAAGAGGATAAGACGCCCTTACAGAAAAAGCTCGCGCAGTTCAGCAAGTTCCTCAGTTTTATCGTGATCGGCATCTGCGCGGTGATCTTCGCGATCGGCGTTGCCCGGGACTACCCGGACGTCTCGATGGAAACGCTGCTCGACACCTTTATGATCGCGGTCAGCCTCGCGGTCGCCGCGATCCCGGAGGGGCTCGCCGCGGTCGTGACGATTGTGCTCTCCATCGGCGTCACCAACATGTCGCGCCGCAGGGCCGTTGTGCGGAAGCTGACGGCGGTCGAGACGTTGGGCTGCGTGCAGGTGATTTGCTCGGATAAGACGGGCACGCTGACGCAGAACCGCATGACCGTCGTGGAGACGGCCGCCGAGGACAAGGAGCTGCTGGCCCGCGCCATGTCGCTATGCTCGGACGCGGTCCCCGGCGACGACGGGAAGGCGGTCGGCGAGCCGACGGAGTGCGCGCTTGTCAATTACGCCGAGCTGCTGGGCCTCCCGAAAGGCGGCCTGATCGCGGAGCATGCGCGCGTCGGGGAGGCGCCGTTTGATTCCGACCGCAAGATGATGACAACCGTCCACAAGGACGGGGAAAAATACGTCGCCTACACGAAGGGCGCGCCGGACATGCTTCTGGAGCGCTGCGCCTATTATCTGGAAAACGGCGTCGTGCGCCCGACGGACCCGGCGTTCTTTGCGAAGGTCGCCGCCGAAAACAGATCCATGGCCGAGCGGGCGCTGCGCGTCCTCTGCGCGGCGCAGCGGTTTTATGACGAGATGCCGCCGGAGTGCACGCCGGAAAATCTGGAGCGGGATCTGTGTTACATCGGCCTCGTGGGGATGATCGACCCGGTCCGCCCGGAGGTGAAGGCCGCGATCGAGGAGTGCATGGGCGCGGGGATCCGCCCGATCATGATTACGGGCGATCACCGGGACACCGCCGCCGCGATCGCGATGGAGCTCGGCGTCATCGAGAACCCGACGCAGGCGATCACCGGCTCCGAGCTCGCGAAGATCGGCGACGAGGAATTTGAGCGAAATATCGAAAACTATTATGTCTACGCCCGGGTTCAGCCGGACCAGAAGGTCCGCATCGTCTCCGCGTGGAAGAAGCGCGGCAAGATCGTCGCCATGACCGGCGACGGCGTCAACGACGCGCCCTCGATCAAGACGGCGGACATCGGGATCGGCATGGGCATCACGGGCACGGATGTCACGAAAAACGCCGCGGATATCGTCCTCGCGGACGACAACTTCGCGACGATCGTTGCCGCGGTGGAGGAGGGCAGGCGCATCTACGCCAACATCCGCAAGTCGATCCAGTTCCTGCTGTCCTCCAACCTCTCCGAGGTACTTACGATTTTTGCCGCCATGCTCATGGATTTCACCGTGCTCAAACCGTCGCATCTGCTCTGGATCAACCTGCTCACGGATACGTTCCCGGCCCTCGCGCTTGGCATGGAGGTGAGCGAAAAGGACATCATGCGCCATCCTCCGCGCGACCCCAAGGAGAGCATCTTTGCGGGCGGCATGGCGTTCGATATCCTGCTTCAGGGCACGATTGTTGCAGCCATCACGCTCGCGGCCTACCTGATCGGGCATTTTCTGGAGGTCGGGAGATGGGAGTTCGTCAACAGCCCGGACGGCATGACGATGGCGTTTTTGACGCTCTCTATGATAGAGATTTTTCATTCGTTTAATATGCGTTCGAGCCTCCACTCCATCTTTACGCTGCGAAATCAGAACCCGATCCTCTGGCTTTCGATGCTCGGCTCCCTCCTGCTGACGACGGCGGTGATCTATATCCCGTTCCTCTCCAACGCGTTCGGGTTTGAGCACATCTCCGTCACCGAGTATTTCGTCGCCATGTCGATGGCCGTCTGCATCATTCCAATCGTGGAGATCGAGAAGATCTTTAAGCGCATGATTTATAAAAATCAGTAAATTCGCGGAATACGAAGCCCCTTGGAACGCCGTTCCTCGGCGTCCCGGGGGGCCTTTTGATGAAAGAGAAGCGCCCGCGATTCTCCGGAGATTTTCGCTTGAGCACGCACGGGGCAGCCGGCACAAACTTCGCCGCAAAAAGGCGGGGAGACGCATTCCGCAGGCGGGAACACCGCCGAAAAAACGTCCGCGATACCACAGCGCCTTTCGCTTGAGCACGCGCAAAGCGGTCGCTGCGAACGCCGCCGAAAAATAAAATAGGAAGGGCGGCGCGGCATATCCGATGGACGGAGACGCCGCAAAAAAACCGGCATGCTTTGGGCGGCATGCCGGGGCGGGCTTTTCTTAAATTTCACGGGCTTCGGCATGGCAAAAGCCACGCGCTAAAGCCGCGTTTTTTGATAGAGGAGCGCGTTTTTCCGCTTTCCGCACCTCTCCACGGCGCCGACGGCAAAGAGGACCCTGAGCCCGGCCTGCGCCGCGGAGACGCCGATCCGCGCCGCCTTGGAGAGCTCGGCGGAAGAGAAGGGCTCCGGCAGGTTCTCCGGGATCAGCTTTTGGAAATCGGCCGGTTTTTCGAGATCAATCTCATCAAAAAGCGACTCCGGGATCCGCTCGCAGCGGGTGGAGCCGCTCTTTTTGTCGCGGCTCCACCCGTCGAGATACCGGTACTCCACCAGATCGATCAGCAGAATCCGGAACCGCAGGCGCTCCGACTTCAGGTAGGGGACAATCCGGTGAAACTCCAAAAAGCAGTCGCAGGCGGAGCCGGTTTTGGGGCTTTTCCGCCGCGCGGAGACCTCTCCGGTCTTCGGGTCGATCCAGCAGAGCCATTTCGTATGGGCGACCGGATAGACGACCGTGATCGGGTATGCCGCGAGCAGGTCGTCGAATTTCTTTTTCAAACCGAAAAAATTCCGCGTCTGGATTTCGACGATCCCGTCCTCCTCCAAGATGTCGGCGACGTGGGAGCCGACCTTGACCTCGTGGCGGGAGGAATCCGGCTCCAAATAATGTTTGAGCACGGCGTGCAGAGTCTTTTCCGAGAGCGTGCCGATGCCGCCGGAGCCGGTCCGGTATTGTTCCGCGTTTTCGCAGGCCTCCAAAAAACGTTCCTTGTCCATGCCGTCCTCCGCCGCCGATTGATGCCCCCATTATAGCACGGAATCTTTTGGAAAACAAAAAAGATCCGCGTGGGAAACCGAAGTTTGCCGCCGCGGATCTTTTCAAAAATAAAAAACGGGGCATTTCGCGGGCGCGCGGTCATGCCGGCGCGGCGTCCGTTTGGGCACAAAAAAACAGGCGGCATTTGCGCCGCCTGCGAAAAAACGTCATTGCGCCATCTTCATGCGGAGCCGCAGCTTGTCTGCGATCAGCGCGATAAACTCGCTGTTGGTCGGCTTCCCGCGGCCGCTGTGGATGGTGTAGCCGAAGTAAGAGTTCAGCGTGTCCACGTCGCCCCGGTCCCAAGCGACCTCGATCGCGTGGCGGATGGCGCGCTCCACCCGGGAGAGAGTCGTGCCGTGTTTTTTGGCGACGGAGGGGTAGAGGCACTTCGTCACCGAGTTGATGATCTCCATATCGTCCACCGCCATCAGAATCGCCTCGCGCAGGTAGTGATACCCTTTGATGTGCGCCGGGACGCCGATCTGATGGATGATGTCGGTGACGATCATCTCCATATCCGGGCCGGAAAACTCGGCGCGGGTCTCCATTGGGATCTCGGATTTGTGCTGCGCGCCGAGAATATGGACGACCCGCTCCGCGAGGATTTCCATATCAAAAGGCTTGATGAAAAAATAGACCGCCCCGGCGGAAAGGATCTCGTGCTCGAGCATGGAGTTGTCGACGGAGGACATGATCATAAACAGCGGATTTTTTTCAAAGTTGAGCGCCCTTGTCTGTTCCATCACCGCGAAGGCGTCCATCTGCTGCATGAATACGTCACAGAGCACGACATCCGGCTTGTATTCGGAAATGGATTGAAGGAGCTCTTTTCCGTCCCGGCAGACGCAATAAGTTTCAAATCCGCAGGACTGCATGATCTCCGCGCACTGTCCACAAAATTCCTGATTTTCATCACAAATGATGATTTTTGATTTTTTATCCATCTGTCTTGCCTTTTCTCCGCACCGCTATCAATTATTGCGGGAAGCCGACGTCATAGTGCGGAAGACGACGGCATTTTCATTCAGGCCTTAGTGTTCCCATAAAAAAGAATACCATATTTTTCCAAACTGTCAATAGATTTACAGGAATTTACATCCACGTTTCCCCAAAATAATTTCGACGGGTTCCGACCGCTTGCGCGGGGAAAGCGGGTTATTCGATCCCCGCCGCGATCTCGGCCATATTTTCGGCAAAGATCGCGTAACCCTTGGCGGAATCGTTCACGAACACATGCGTCACGGCGCCCACGAGCCTGCCGTCCTGAAGAATCGGGCTTCCGCTCATGCCCTGCACGATGCCGCCGGTCTTCTGGAGCAGCGCCTCGTCCGTCACGCGGATCACCATATTTTTGGTGGGGTTGCCGTCGCTGTAATTGATCCTTTCAATATTTATATTATACCTCGCCGCCTCCGCGCCGTCCACTGTTGTCAGGATTTCGGCCGGGCCTTCCCGAACCTCCTGTTTCGGCGCGATGACCATGGAGAAGGAGCCTTCGGGCACGGCGTCCATTGTGCCGTAGATCCCGGATTCGCAGTTTTGTTTTAAAATGCCGAGGGGATCGAGGCTCAGAAAGACGCCCTTGAGCTCGCCGGGGTTCCCCGAGACGCCGCGCACCACGCCCGTGACGGAGGCGCCGACGATCTCGCCGGAGAGCAGGGGCAGCACATCGCCGGTGTCCACGTCGCAGACCGCGTGTCCCAGCCCTGCGAAGCTGCCGCTTTCCTCGTCATAAAACGTCAGCGTCCCGATGCCCGCGGAGCTGTCCCGCACCCAGAATCCCCCCTTGTAGCCGGTGCCGTCCTTCATCTGGGCCGGGGTCAGGGAGATCTCGACGGTTTCCTCCCCGCGCCGGATCGACAGGGAGAGGGCGTTTCCGCCGGAATTTTGAATGAGCTTCGCGATGTCCTCGTTGGTGGCGACCGCCGTCCCGTTGACGCGGCAGATCACGTCGCCGGTCTTGAGTCCGGCGGAGGAGGCCGGGCAGATGGCGCCGGCCGTCGACTGGAGCCGCTCCATCCCGACGACGAGCACGCCCTCCGTAAAAAGCTTGATTCCCAGCGGCGTCCCGCAGACCCAGACCTCGTCGCCCTCACGGATCTCCACGCTGACGGTCTTGATGTCGATGAAGCCCAGCAGGCGCAGATCCGCCTGAAACCGGCTGCGGTTACCGGCAAAAACCTCCTCCGTCCCGGCGTCCCACGCCGAGGCGGTGACCAGTTTTCCGTAGCTGCTTGAAAAAGAAAAGGTGTCGTTCTCATAAATGGTGTAATGATCGGGAAGAATGATGTGGAAAATAGAAACTGTGGCCATAGACGCGGCCAAACAAGCACAAATTACATATTTTATGCGATTGAAATTGATTTTATTCATAACACAGCGGCCTCCTTAACGCTTTTAGTTTTTTCAGAAGCGACTTCATTATGTCCGACAATTTTTCTCTCGGCTGTCAAGGGGCGGCGGAGGATAATGATAGTGGTAAAAATAATGATGGAAATTTAAAAAAAACGCTTGACGGAGCCTGTCCTGTATGATATAGTAATTGTACCTCTAAAAGGGTTTATTTTTTTGCGCAAAAACCCAACCGAAAGAGGGAGGCAAAAATTTCCGAGAATCAGGAGGTGCCGCAATGCGAGTCAAGATCGTGCTGGCCTGCACGGAGTGCAAGCAGCGCAACTACAACACCATGAAAAACAAAAAGAACGATCCGGACAGAATCGAAGAGAAAAAATATTGCAAATTCTGCCGGAAGCACACGCTCCACAGAGAGACGAAATGATGAAAGGAAGGAATTACCGTGGCTAATGATACTACCGCGAAAAAGCCGTCTTTCATCGCGAAAATCAAACGCTTCTTCAAAGACATTTACGGTGAGATCAAAAAGATCGTCTGGCCCAACAAAAAGCAGGTGTTCAACAACACCGGCGTAGTCATTGTGGCGGTGGTGATCTCTTCGGTTTTCATCAGCCTGATCGATTACTTTTTCGGTCTGGTGACGAAGCTGTTCTTCGGCTCTTAAAACGCGAAAGGGAACTACGTCTATGGCTGAAACTCCGAAATGGTACGTTGTTCACACGTATTCCGGCTACGAAAACAAGGTGGCCGGCAACATTGAAAAAGTGATCGATAACCCAAGGTTTCATGACTTGATCGTGGACGTGAGCGTTCCGACCGAGAGGGTTGTCGAAATCACCGACAACGCCAAGCGTGAAGTGGAACGTAAAATTTTCCCGGGATATGTTC
Organism: Oscillospiraceae bacterium; assembly: GCA_017991935.1. Classification (GTDB taxonomy): domain Bacteria; phylum Bacillota; class Clostridia; order Oscillospirales; family Ruminococcaceae; genus UMGS1668. The sequence goes on along the minus strand of JAGOPP010000010.1, from coordinate 49,286 downwards.
TCGTAAAGATGATCCTGACGGATGAATCTTGGTATGTCGTGCGCAATACCCGCGGCGTGACCGGCTTTGTCGGCCCGGCTTCCAAACCGGTGCCGCTGACCGACGAGGAGGTCGCCAAACTGGGCATCGGCACCAAAACCGTGGAGCTTCGCTACGATGTCGGAGACGTTGTGGCGATCGTCGGGGGACCGCTCGAGGGCTTCGAAGGAACCGTCGAAACCATCGACAAAGAGAACAACAAGGTCCGCGTCATCGTCTCCATGTTCGGCCGGAATACGCCGGTGGAGCTCGAACTCGAGCAGGCCGCCCCGAGAAAGTAAACGGGCTTTTTGAAAAGCCGGCCGGACGGCCGGCAAACGCGGAGATCGTTTTTCCGCGTGTGGGAGGAACCGAAATTTTTACTTGATCGGCTCCGCGGACCACGTAATGGCTGGAGGTTAGAAAAATGGCACAGAAAGTAACCGGCTTAATTAAGCTGCAGATCCCCGGTGGCAAGGCCACCCCGGCGCCGCCGGTCGGCCCCGCTCTGGGACAGCACGGCGTCAACATCATGGCGTTTACTAAAGAATTCAATGAACGTACGAAAAACGATATCGGCATGACCATCCCGGTCGTCATCACGGTCTACGCCGACAAATCGTTCTCTTTTATTACCAAGACCCCGCCGGCGGCCGTCCTGCTCAAGAAAGCCGCCAACATCGCCAAAGCTTCCGGCGCCCCGAATAAGACGAAGGTCGCCAAAGTCACTTCCGAGCAGGTCCGCAAGATCGCCGAGCTTAAAATGTGCGATTTAAACGCCGCTTCCGTAGAGGCCGCAATGCGCATGGTCGCGGGTACCGCCCGCAGCATGGGCATTACGGTGGAAGAATAAGGGGGGAAGCTGAATTATGAAACACGGAAAGAAATATGTCGAGAGCACCAAGCTCTTTGAGCACGCCAAACTGTATGAGGCCCCTGAGGCCCTTGATCTGGTCACCAAGACCGCGACCGCGAAATTCGACGAGACCGTCGAGCTTCACGTCCGCCTCGGCGTCGACTCCCGCCACGCCGACCAGCAGGTCCGCGGCGCCGTCGTCCTCCCCAACGGAACCGGCAGGGACGTGCGCGTCATGGTCTTCGCCAAGGGCGATAAGATCCAAGCCGCTCTGGATGCCGGCGCGGAATACGCCGGCGCGGAGGACTATGTGCAGAAGATCCAAACCGAAGGCTGGATGGATTTTGACGTCGTGATCGCCTCCCCGGAGATGATGGGCGTCGTCGGCCGTCTCGGTAAGGTCCTCGGCCCGCGCGGCCTGATGCCGAACCCGAAGGCCGGAACCGTCACCCCCGACGTCGCGAGAGCCGTCAAAGAGGCGAAGGCCGGCAAGATCGAATACCGCCTCGACAAGACCAACATCATCCACTGCCCGATCGGCAAGGCGTCCTTCGGCACCGAGAAGCTTCAGGAGAACTTCGACACCCTGATGGGCGCCATCGTCAAGGCCCGCCCCGCGGCGGCGAAGGGCCAGTACGTCAAGTCCTGCGTCGTCTCCGCGACCATGGGCCCCGGCATCAAGATCAACCCCGTCAAATTTATCTGACTTCATCCCCAACCGGGGAGAGAAGGCGGCCGATAAGAGAAGACCGGCGCGGCGAAAGCTGCGCCGGTCTTTTTGTTATGCCCGCAAACCCCCATCTGCGGCCCGCTGTCTGTCGGCACAGCCGGAGGCGGAGAATTCCGTGCGCGAGAAACGAGAGCGCGCAAAAAGACCGAGAACCCCGCGCGGGGCCCGATTATGCAAGTTTCGACTTGGATTCCTGCAAGATATGCGCGCCAAAGCAGGGAAGGCCTCCGTTTTATGCTGGAAGAAAGCGGAAACCGGTCCCATTTAAAGGAACTGTTTCCGGTTTTTGCACAAAATCGGACGTTTTAGATGTTAAAATTCAATAAGAGTAGTATAGTATAAAACAATATATTTGTTGAAATTGGTTTTTGACCCCATAAAAGTAGCGTTTTTACAACATTCCAAAACAAAATGATTAAGAAACAGGTATATTTCCCGAATATTTTTTGCTATCTTGACAATGCGAATTCCGGCGAATATGATACTTTTATAACCTTCATAAAGTCCGCCCCACAGGCGGACTTTGAAAAATGGACCCGCGGGGAGCGGGAACGGCATCGGTACGGAGGAACATCGATATGAATGAAAAAATCGACGCGAAAACGGCGCGAATCCGGATCTGGGAGGAACTGCTGAAAGTGGCCAAGCCGGATTCCAAATTCAGCTGGCAGTTTTCTGAATTCATCTGCGATTACGAAGGCAGCGAACAGGGGACGGCTCTGCTTGCCGCCACGGAGATGTACCGGCGGGCGAAGGTCGTTTTCATCACCCCGGACAACAACCTCGAAACGCTGCGCGAGCGGGCGTTTTTGGATAAAAAGACCGTGGTCATGACGAACTATGGGATCACGCGCGGCTTTTTCCTGATCGCGCCGGGCCAGATCCCGGAGGGCAAGGAGGAGGTCGCCTCGCTGCTCGACGGCGTCGCCCGCTACTGGAAGCATCAGACGCTGGCACAGCTCAAGGAGTCGGTCGGCCATATCGACATGATGGTCACCGGCGCCTCCGCCATCACGCCCAGCGGCATCCGCTTCGGCAAGGGGCACGGCTATTTCGATCTGGAATGGGCGATGCTCTCCTCCTGCGGGATCGCCGACAACTCCACCGTGATCGTCGGCGCGGGGCACGACTGCCAAGTGGCGGACGTGGAAGTCGCCGTCGAGGAATACGACACGGCGATCGACTATATCGTCACGCCGACCCGGATCCTCGAAACCCGCCACGAGTACCCGCGTCCCGGCAAGGGGATCATCTGGTCCCGCCTCGCGCCGGGCATGCGCGAGCAGATCCCGCCCATACAGGAATTGTGGTGCCGCGTCCACTGCAAATAGACCGCTTTTTTGCCGGGAAGTAAAAAGAACGGAGGGGCCCATGAAAAGAGAAACGCCTTTGCTGGAGCTTTGCGGAATCACGAAAACGTTCGGGGATTTCGTCGCGAACGACCGGATCGATCTGGAGGTCCGCGCCGGGGAAGTGCACGCGGTTCTGGGGGAAAACGGCGCCGGCAAGAGCACGCTGATGAATATCATCTACGGCATGTACCGCCCGGACGCGGGCGTCATCCGCGTCAACGGCGAGCAGGTGCAGATCGCCTCTCCGAAGGACGCTTTGGCTCATAAGATCGGAATGGTTCACCAGCATTTCATGCTGGTGAACGTCTTTTCCGCCATAGATAACATTTTCCTGATGGGCGAGGAGAAACCGTGGGCGCTTCGGAAAAAGAAAAAGATCGAGGAGCGCCTCGCAAAAATTCAGGAGCAGTACAAAATCGACGTGGACATTCATAGCCCGGTGGAGCAGCTGAGCATCGGCATGCAGCAGAAAGTGGAGATCCTGAAGCTGCTTTATACCGGCGCGGAGATTTTGATTTTTGACGAGCCGACCGCCGTGCTGCCGCCGCAGGAGTGCGACAGTCTCTTTGAGATTCTCGCGAACCTGACCGCGGAGGGGAAAGGCGTGCTCTTTATCAGCCACAAGCTCGACGAGGTGCTGCGCGTCAGCGACCGCATCACCGTGCTCACGCGCGGAAAGGTGACCGGACGGATGGACGCTGCCGGCGCGGATAAGGCGACGATCGTGCGCATGATGGTGGGGGAGGACGTGGAGACCCCGGAGGCCGGGCATACGGAAACCTCCATGCAAAATCCGGTGCTGCTCCGGGCCGAGCATCTCCGCGCGAAGGACAACCGCGGCGTCCTGACGCTCGACGGCGTCTCGATGGAAATCCGCTCCGGGGAGATCGTGGGGGTCGCGGGCGTGGAGGGCAACGGGCAGATCGAGCTCGCCGAGGTGCTCTCCGGCGTGCGCCGCGCGGCCGGGGGAAGGATCCTGATCGGGGAGCGGGAGGTTCCCACCCGGTCAGCGAAACCGTTTATCGAAGAAAAAATCGCCTATGTGCCGGCGGACCGGAACCATGTGGGTTCCGTGCCGGATTTTCCGCTATATGAAAACTGGGTGCTCCGCAGCGGCCGCCTGCCCAAAAAGGGCGGTCTTTTGAATTACAAGGCCATCCGCAAAGAGGCGGCCGCGACCATGGCGGATTACGACGTCCGCGCGCGCGGCGTCGGGGACCGCACCGCCGATCTCTCCGGCGGGAACCTGCAAAAATTTATCATGGCAAGAAGCCTCAAGGAATCGCCGCGGGTCTTGATCTGCGCCTATCCCACCCGGGGCCTCGATATTAAAGCGACCTGCTTTATTCGCAGGAAGATTCTCGACGCCCGGAACCGGGGCTGCGGCATTGTGCTGCTCTCGGGCGATTTTGAGGAGCTGTTTTCCCTCTCCGACCGCCTGATGGTGCTCTGCCGGGGCAGGGTCGCCGGCGAAATGCGACCCAAAGAAACGACGGTGCGGCAGGTCGGCATGATGATGATGGGGGTGGCCGAAGCATGAAGGCTTTTGGAGCCCGCGCCGACGACACGCTTCGGAATCTCTTTTCCAAAATGGCGAGGCAATCCGTCGGCCGGAGGGCGGCGATCTTTCTCCTCTCCGTGCTGGCGGCGCTGGCCATCGGCGCTTTGTTTCTTGCGGTGCTGAAGGTCAATCCGCTGACCGCCTACTTTTATCTGCTGATCCGGCCGTTCCGCAGCTTCTCGAGCGTAGGGGAGATGAGCATCAAGCTCGTCCCGATCCTGCTGGTGGGCGTGGGCGTGTCGTTCACCTTTTCGGCGAAACTGAGCAACCTCGGCGGCCAAGGGCAGATGTGCCTCGGCGCCATCGGCATGACGATCGTCGGGGCCTCCGCGTGGGGCGCGGCGCTCGGCGGCTGGTCGATCCCGCTCGGGATGCTGGCGGCGGCAATTTTCGGCGCCGTCTGGGCCGGAATCGCCGGCCTCGTCAAAACCTGCTTTCGCGCGAGCGAGATCATCACGACCCTGCTTCTCAATTACATCGCGGTTCAGCTTTTGAGCTACTGCGTTTACTACCCGCTGCGGGACCCCGCCGGGAATATCCCGCAGTCCGCCAAGGTGGCATTTGTGCTGCCTAAGCTCTTTCCCGGCTCGCGGATGAACGCGGGGATCCTGATCGCCTTTGCCGCCGTGTTGATCTACGCGGTGGTGATCAGCCGCACGCCCTTCGGCTTCCGGCTGCGGGTGCTGGGCGGCAGCGTCCCGGCCGCGGAATTCAGCGGAATCAGTCGCAGCAAATATTATCTGCTGGCCATGATGCTCAGCGGCGTGTTCACCGGGATCGCCGGAGCCGTCGAGGTGGCCGGCACCCAGACCCGCCTGCTCGAGGGGCTTACGGGCTCCTACGGGTTTGACGGCGTGGTGGCGGCCCTGCTCGGGATGCTGCACCCGGCGGGCGTGGCGGCGGCCTCGGTGCTGCTGGCCGTGCTCAACGCCGGCGCGGAGACCATGCAGGTCAAGACGGGCGTCTCCTCGCTTTTTGTCAACGTGCTGGAGGCGCTGATCGTCCTGTTTATTCTGCTGGGCATGAGTTACGCTTCCGAAAATGGAAAGACCGCGAAGGCAAGGGAGGGGACGAAATGAGCGAGATTTTAAGCGCCGCGTTTTTGGTCCCCCTGCTGGCCGCCGGAATCCGGATGAGCGTGCCGCTGATCCTCGGTTCCGTGGGCGAGGTGGTTTCGGAGAAGACCGGCGTCATCAACATCGGCCTCGAGGGGCAGATGCTGACCGCGGCGCTGATCTCTTTTATTGTGGCATACGATACCGGCAGCCTGACGCTCGGGATTTTGGCGGGCGGGGTTTCGGGCATGCTGGGCGCGCTGCTGATCGCCTTTTGGTGCGTCAGCCGAAAGCAGGATCAGTCCGTTGTGGGCATCATGTTCAATATTTTTGCCATCGGCTTCACCAACTTCCTCTACCGGGCGATCTTCGGCGTGAGCACCAACAAGGCCAAGGTGGAGATCCTGCCGACGATCGAGCTCCCGGGACTCTCCAAAATTCCGTGGCTCGGAGAGATCCTCTTTCGGCAGAATGTTCTGGTCTATCTCGCGCTGCTGGCGGCGTTTTTGGCGCTGTTTGTCCTGCGCCGGACGAAATTCGGCCTCCAGATCGAGGCGACCGGCGAGAATCCGAAGGCCGCGCAGGCCTCCGGCATCCGCGTCCGGCGCGTGCGGTATTTCGGAAACCTGTTTTGCGGCTTCATGGCGGGTGTCGGCGGCGCGTTTCTCTCCTGCGGCATCGTGGGGACTTTTACGGAAAACATGTCCGCGGGGCGCGGTTTCATCTGCCTCGCCGTGACCATTCTGGCCCGATGGAACCCGGCGTTCGCCGTCGTGGCGGCGCTGCTGTTCGGCACGGTGCAGGCGCTTCAGCTCCGGCTGCAGGCGATGGGGTCCACGCTGCCGTATCAGTTTTTCGTCGCCCTGCCGTATCTGGTGACGCTGGTGAGCCTCGCCGTCTTCGGCTGGAACATCCACGCCCCCGGCGACCTCGGGCAGCCGTACCGCGAGGAGAGCCGCTGACCAAACAGCCCGTTCCCGGAAGGGAACTATTATAAATTTCAAAAAACGAAAAACAGAAAACAGAAGGAGAAAACCATGAAAAACCTGAAAAAGATTTTGGCGCTGATACTGAGCGCACTGATGCTCCTCACCCTGCTGGCCGGATGCGGCGGCGAGACCGCCGAGGACGCTTCCTCCCCCGAATCTTCCGTTGCCTCCGGCGAAACCTCCGCGCCCGCCGCGGAAAAGACCGTCTCCAAAATCGCGATTCTTCTGCCCGGCTACATCACGGACCAGTCTTGGAATCAGGGCGCCTATGAAGGCCTGCTGGAGCTGGAAGCTCAGGGCTACGAGATCGCCTATACCGAGGATGTTCAGGCGGCTGATATGGAATCCACGTTCCGCTCCTACTGCGACGACGGCTACGACTTCGTGATCGGCCACGGCGTGCAGTACGGGGACGCCTGCGTGCGCGTCGCCGCGGATTTTCCGGACGTTTATTTCTTCATCACCGGCAACCCGCCCGAGGGCGAGGAGCTCCCCGGCAACATCGCTTTTTATGATTACAAAGAATTTGAAGGCGCCTATGTCTGTGGCTACCTCGCGGCTCTGATGAGCGAGAGCGGCGTCATCGGCTATATCGGCGGCGGAGACAACACCACCCAGTGCTCCGACAAAAACGCCTATGTGCAGGGCGCGAAAGCGGCCAAACCGGAAGTTGAAGTCAAAACCGTCATCACCGGCACCTTCAACGATTCCTCCGTCGGCAAAGAAACCGCCATCGCGATGATCGAGCAGGGCGTGGACGTCATCCTCCAGACCTGCGACGAGACCGGCCTCGGCGCGTTTGAGGCCTGCAACGAAAAGGGCGTCCATTGCATCGGCTACACCTCCGACCAGTCCGATCTGGTGGACGAGGGCCTGTGCCTGACCTCTCTGCTCGTGAGCATCCCGGCCATGATCACCTCCCAGATCGACATCATCGCCGCCGGCGAATTCGGCGGTCTGGAGCAGCCCGGCCTCGCCGAGGGCGTCATCGGGATCGCGCCTTACAGCGCGGAAGTCCCCGCGGAGATTCAGCAGCAGGTCGAAACCGTCAAGCAGGCCCTGATCGACGGTACGCTGGAGCTGGCCCCGGATTACAACAACTGATCCAACCTTTACGCGGCGGGCGGCCCTCTTTTGGGGGCCGCCCGTTTTTTTATAGAAGAATAAAGAAAAATGAATTTTTAAAATATAGCGGCTTCAAAAAATCTTTCGGAGCGCGCGAAATCTCCGTTATCCGCCGGTATTTTTGAAAAGATAAAGTTTTTAACTTGTGAAAAGACGCCCGGTTTGTTATAATAGCCCTATCTCATGATTCGCAGGGGGAAACAGGATGAAAAAGCCGCTGATCGGCATTACCACTTTGGTCGATGAGGAACGGGAGAGCTACTGGATGCTTCCTTTATATACGGAGGCCGTCGCCAAAAGCGGGGGCGTCCCCGTAATCCTTCCGCCGCTCGCCGGCGCGGACGAGGCGGCCCCGGCGGTCCGGGCGCTCGACGGGCTTTTGTTTACCGGCGGCGAGGACATCGACCCGAGTTATTACGGGGAGGAGCCCCGCCCCGAGATCGGGAACATCAGCGCGAAACGGGACGTCTCGGAGTTTCTGCTGATGAAGGAGGCGGTCGCCGCGGGCAAGCCGGTCTTCTGCATCTGCCGCGGGTTTCAGCTATTAAACGTCTTTTTCGGCGGGACCCTCTATCAGGATCTCCCGTCCCAATATGATTCCGTGATCCGGCACCGGCAGGAGAAACCTTACGACGAGCTGGCCCACGCGGTCTCCGTCGCGGAAGGCAGCCCGCTCTCGCGGATCGCCGGGGCCGAGGGGTTTGGGGTGAACAGCCGCCACCATCAGGCCGTAAAGGATCTGGGGCGGGGGCTCTTTGCCATGGCCATCTCCGAGGATGGGCTCGTGGAGTCCGCGTTCGCGCCGGGGCGTCCATTCGTGATGGGCGTCCAGTGGCATCCGGAGCACATGTTCGCAAGGGACGAGGTCAGCCGGAAGCTGTTCTCCGCTTTCATCGAGGCCTGCGGGGAATAGGCGGGTTTCGGGCGGCCGCGGTCCCGGCCAAATTGTTCTATGAGATCTTTTTTTGCGTAGAGGATTTGTTTGTTTACATATGACCTCTTTGCGTACGAAGGCGGGCCCGCATAAGCACCCCCCGCGCACGGAGGCGCGGGCGGGCTTTTGCGCGGAAAGACAACGCTTCGGCCTTTTTTCTACATAAAAGCGCGCCGCTCATCGGAGGATGAGCGGCGCGCTTCGTTATTAGGAGATTACTCCGTGACGATCTTGGTGAGCTGTTCGAGGTGCCCGTATTTTTCCGCGGCGTTCTTTTCCGCTTTTTCAAACAGCGTCTCGGCGCGGTCGGGGAAGGTGAGCAGCAGGCTGCTGTAACGGACCTCGTTCTTGATGAAGTCGCGGTAGCTCGCCGTGGGGGCCTTGCTGTCGAGCTGGAAGGGGTTCTTCCCATCGGCGGCGAGCCTCGGGTCAAAGCGGAAGAGGTGCCAGTAGCCCGCTTCGACCGCCTTTTTCTCCTCGGCCATCGAGTTGCCCATACCGCCCTTGATGCCGTGGTTGATGCACGGCGCGTAGGCGACGATCAGGGACGGCCCGTCGTAGCTCTCGGCCTCGGCCATCGCTTTGACGCACTGGGACATATCCGCGCCCTGCGCGACCTGCGCGACGTAGACGTAGCCGTAGCTCATGGCAATGGCGGCGAGGTCCTTCTTCTTGACCTCTTTTCCGGCGGCCGCGAACTGCGCGACGGCGCCGGTCGGGGTGGCCTTGGAGGACTGGCCGCCGGTGTTGGAATAGACCTCGGTATCAAAGACGAGAATATTGATGTTTTTGCCGGAGGCGATCACGTGGTCGAGGCCGCCGAAGCCGATGTCGTAGGCCCAGCCGTCGCCGCCGAACGCCCAGACGGATTTCTTGGCGAGGTAATCTTTCTCCTTGAGGATCTCCTTGGCCTCGTCGCAGCCGCAGGCCTCGAGCGCGGCGACCAGTTTCTCGGTCGCGGCGGCGTTCTCCGCGCCATGATCGGCGGTGTCGAGATACTCCTTCGCGGCGGAGACGGCGGCCTCGTTTTTGCCGGTTTCCGCGATGCTCTTAACCTTTTCGATCAGGCTCGCGCGGATCGCGTCTTGGCCAAGCAGCATGCCGTAGCCGTATTCGGCGTTGTCTTCAAACAGGGAGTTCGCCCACGCGGGGCCCTTGCCTTCCTTGTTGACGGTGTAGGGGGTAGACGGCGCGGAGCCGCCCCAGATGGAGGAGCAGCCGGTCGCGTTGGCGATATACATCCGGTCGCCGAAGAGCTGGGTGACGAGCTTCGCGTAGGGGGTCTCGCCGCAGCCCGCGCAGGCCCCGGAGAACTCAAGCAGCGGCTGCTTGAACTGGCTGCCCTTGAGCGTGGTCGGCTTGAATTTCTCGGAGAGCTCCGGTTTTTCCGGCAGGGCGACGCCGTAGCCGAAGACGTCCTGCTCGTGGAGCTGGCTCTCGAAGCTCTCGGCGACGAGGGCCTTTTCGCCCTTTTTGCCCGGGCAGACGTTGATGCAGGAGCCGCAGCCGGTGCAGTCGAGCGTGGAGACCGTCACGGCGAAGTGCAGGCCGGGCATGCCGGTCATCGGGACGGATTTCATGCCCTCCGGGGCGGCGGCGAGCTCCGCGTCGGTCAGGACGGCCGGGCGGATCGACGCGTGCGGGCAGACGTAGGAGCAGAAGTTGCACTGGATGCAGGCCTCCGGCTTCCAGACCGGCACGTCGACGGCGATGCCGCGCTTCTCGTAGGCGGCGGTGCCGGAGGGCATCGTGCCGTCCTCGATTCCACGGAAGGCCGAGACCGGGAGCGTGTCGCCCTTTTGGGCGACGGCGGGGAAGAGCACATGGTTGACGAAGTCCACAAGGTCCTTGCGGTCGCCCGTCGCGGCCGGGACCGGGATCTCGCCCTCGGCGTTTTTCCACTCGTCGGCCGGGTAGTCCACCTTGACGACGCCGTCCATGCCGCGGTCGATCGCCGCGTAGTTCATGGCGATCACGGCCTCTCCCTTGTCGCCGTAGCTGGCGGCGGCGGCGGCTTTCATAAATTTCACCGCGTCGTCCGCCGGGATGATGTTGGTGATTTTAAAGAAAGCGGACTGGAGGATCGTGTTGATTCTCCCGCCGAGGCCGAGCTCGCGGGCGATGGCGATGCCGTCGATCGTGTAGAGTTCGATCCCGTTTTCCGCGATGAAGCGCTTCACGGAGCCGGGCAGGTGCTCATCGAGCCCCGAGAGGTCCCAGCCGCAGTTGAGCAGGAATTTGCCGCCTTTTTTGAGCACGGAGACCATATCGTATTTCGTGACGTAGGAGGGGTTGTGGCAGGCGACGAAATCGGCCTTATTGATAAAATAGGTGGATTTGATCGGGTTGGGGCCGAAGCGCAGGTGGGAGACGGTCACGCCGCCGGATTTTTTGGAGTCGTAGGCAAAGTACCCCTGCGCATAGAGATCGGTCTTGTCGCCGATGATCTTGATGGAGTTTTTGTTCGCGCCGACCGTGCCGTCTGAGCCGAGCCCCCAGAACATGCAGTTGGTGTTGCCCGCGGGCGTGGTGTCCGGGCATTCCGCGGTTTGGAGGGAGAGGTGGGTGACGTCGTCCTCGATGCCGATCGTGAATTTCTCTCTGCCGGCGGTTTCCGCGTTGTGGTAGACGGCGATGATCTGGGCGGGGGTGGTGTCTTTGGAGCCAAGGCCGTATCTGCCGCCGAGAAGCTTCGCGCCCTCGAACGGCGTGCCCCGGATCGACGCGGCGATGTCGAGGAACAGCGGCTCCGCGATGGAGCCGGGCTCCTTGGTGCGGTCGAGGACGGAGATGGTTTTGACCGTCTCGGGCAGGGCGGCGATCAGGTGCTTTTTGCTGAAGGGGCGGTAGAGGCGAACTTTGACGAGGCCGTATTTCCCGCCGCGGGCGTTCAGATAGTCGATGGTCTCCTCGATCGTGTCGCAGACGGAGCCCATGGCGACGATGACGTGCTCGGCGTCCGGCGCGCCGTAATAGTTGAAAAGTTTATAGTCGGTGCCGATCATGGCGTTGACCTTGTCCATGTATTCCTCAACCACTTCGGGCAGGGCGTCGTAGAACCGGTTGCAGGATTCGCGGGCTTGGAAGAAGAGATCCGGGTTTTGCGCGGTGCCGCGGGTGACCGGGTGGTTCGGGTTGAGCGCGTGCTCGCGGAACGCGCGGATCGCGTCAAAGTCGGTCAGGGCTTTGAGCTGCTTATAATCCCAAGCCTCGATCTTTTGGATCTCGTGGGAGGTGCGGAAGCCGTCGAAGAAGTGGAGGAACGGGACTCTGCCCTTGAGCGCGGAGAGATGGGCGACCGCGCAGAGGTCCATGACCTCCTGCGGGTTTCCGGAGCAAAGCATGGCGAAGCCCGTCTGCCTGCACGCATAAATATCGGAATGATCGCCAAAGATGCTCAGCGCATGGGCGGCGATGGCGCGGGCGGACACGTTGATGACGGCGGGAAGCTGCTCGCCGGCGATCTTGTACATGTTCGGGATCATCAAAAGCAAGCCTTGGGAAGCGGTGAACGTGGTGGTCAGCGCACCGGCCGCAAGCGAGCCATGCACCGTACCGGCGGCGCCGGCCTCGGACTGCATTTCGATGACTTTCACGCGGTTGCCGAAGAGGTTGGTCCTGCCGTTTGCGGACCATTTATCCACAAGCTCGGCCATGATGGAGGACGGCGTGATCGGATAGATCGCGGCGACGTCGGTGAACGCGTAAGACACGTGGGCCGCCGCCGTGTTGCCGTCCATGGTTTTTTTCAGTCTTGCCATATAGATCCCCCATTCAAAAAAATGATTCCTATTTATTTTACCATATCTCTACCAAATTGAATAGGGGACTTCCCGAAAATTCAAATATTTTTCGGGGTCCGTTATGCCGTTTCGCGCGATTTTGAAAAAGCGCGTTTCGCGTCGGACGGCGCTTTCGGCGCAAAACACCGCCTCTGTCGAAACTGCGCATTGAAATCGGCATAGCCGCGTTATATAATATAAATTGATTAGGTATGCGCGGGGAATTTTTTTCCGGGAGGGAAGCACATGGCGGCTTACAGCGTAAAACTGACGAAGCTCATCCAAGAATATCATTTGGAGAAGATTTGGGTCCCGGAGGACCTCGACGAGATCGCGATCGGGACGGTCGAGCTCAACCGTCCGGGCCTCCAGTTTGCCGGTTTTTACAAATACTTCGATCCGGAGAGGATCCAGATCATCGGCAAGAGCGAGTTCGGCTATCTCGGCGGGTTTTCTAAAGAGAAGAGGTTCGAGATGGTCGACGCCTATTTCTCCAAGCGGCCGAAGGTCGTCATCACGACGTGGAACCTCACGGCCTCCCAAGAGATCCTTGATCTGGCCGAAAAATACGCGGTCCCGATCCTGCGCACCTCGGAGGGGACCTCCGAATTCATGGCCGCGCTGACCGCGAGCCTCAGCGTCGCCTTGGCGAAGCGGATCACGCGGCATGGCGTCCTCGTGGAAGTTTACGGCGAGGGCATTTTGCTGTTCGGCGAGAGCGGCGTAGGCAAGAGCGAGGTCGCGCTGGAGCTCATCAAGCGCGGCCACCGCCTGATCGCGGACGACGCGGTCGAGATCCGCCGCGTGTCGCCGCGCGCCGTGGTCGGCGCCGCGCCGGAGAACATCCGGCATTTCATGGAGCTGCGCGGCGTGGGCATCATCAACGCCCGGAATCTGTTCGGCATGGGCGCCGTCAAGACGACGGAAAAGATCGACATGGTCATCCAGCTCGAGCAGTGGGACGACGACCGGACCTACGACCGGATGGGCATGACCGACATCTACACCTCCATTCTTGACGTGAAGCTGCCGCTGGTGACGATCCCGGTGAAGCCCGGGCGCAACCTCGCGGTGATCATCGAAGTCGCGGCCATGAACAACCGCCAGAAGCGGATGGGCCACAACGCCGCGCAGGAGCTCTTGGACCTGATCGGCATGCCGCCTCAGGAGGAGGAGCTCAACGAGAGCGAATGGGAGACGTTTTTTACGCTCGACAACTGAAACGGGGGGCCGGGGACTTGGATGCTGTCAGACAACTCGCCGCGTTTGCGGAGGATCACGCGATTGATTATACTTTAGACGCCCCGATGGCGGAGTACGCGAGCTTCCGGATCGGCGGCCCGGCGGATATTTTGCTGGAGCCGGCGGACCGGGACGGGCTTGCTCAAATTCTCCGCTTTTGCGGGGAGCGCGCCGTCCCGTATGAGGTGATCGGCAAGGGTTCCGACATCCTCGTCTCCGACGAGGGGATCCGCGGCGCCGTCATCCATATGGGCAGCCGGTTCGCGCGGCTGCATATGACGGGAGACGTCGTCTATTCCGACGCCGGCGTCTCGCTCGCGTCGCTGTGCAACTATGCAAAGGAAAATGGCTTTACAGGCTTGGAATTCGCCTACGGCATCCCGGGGTCCGTCGGCGGCGGGGTCTATATGAACGCCGGGGCCTACGGCGGCGAGATCGGGGATGTGCTGATCGAGACGGAGCACCTGAACGCGGACGGCGGCTTCGGCGGCCTAAAGGGCCCGGAACTCGCAATGTCCTACCGCCGCAGCCCCTACACGGACGGGGACAGGATCGTCACCGGCGCGTATTTCCGGCTGAGAAGAGGGGATCCCGCCGAGATCGAGGCGAGGATGGCGGAGCTGATCCAGAGGCGCTTCGAGAAGCAGCCGATGGACCTTCCCAGCGCGGGCAGCACGTTTAAGCGGCCGGAGGGCGCTTTCGCGGCGGAGCTGATCGACCGGTGCGGGCTCAAGGGCTTCCGGATCGGCGGGGCCGAGGTCAGCGAAAAGCACGCGGGCTTCGTCGTCAACCGGGGCGGCGCGACCTGCCGCGAGGTCCTCGCGCTGATCGAGCACGTAAAAAAGACCGTTTTGGAGCAAACCGGGTTCCGTCTGGAGCCGGAAGTGAAATTTCTCGGAATTTAAGGAGGAGCGGCCATGTCCTTCGCGAGCGAACTGAAAGACGAGCTTTGCCGCCGCGTGCCGGAGGAAGAGCCTTTTCTGCATGCGCTGCTTTACGGATTTTTGCTTTTTTCGCGGAAGTTTTCCGCGGAGGAGGTCTGCTTTTCCGTCGCGCACGAGCCGACGGCGCGCCTCTTTGCGGAGTGCCTCGCGCTGCGCTGCGGGATCTTGGCAAAAATCGGCTTCCGCGAGCGCGCCCGCGGCGCGCTCTACCGCGTGAGCGTCGAAAACGCCGCCGACCGGAAGCGCCTGCTCTCCTTGTTTTATCATTCGGAGCGGGAGCCGCACCTGCGCATCAACCGGGCGAATCTTGAGAGCGAGGACTGCTTCCCATATTTTTTGAGGGGCGCGTACCTCGTCTGCGGCAGCGTCTCCGACCCGCAGAAGGACTACCATCTGGAATTCGACATCACCCGCATGAACCTCTGCCGGGATCTCGCCGCCCTGATCGGCGAGGCGCTCGAGGGGCCGAAGATTTCGATGCGCCGCGGCGTGCATGTGATTTATTATAAGGAAAGCGAAAACATCGAGGATCTCCTGACCTATATGGGCGCCTACGTCTCCTCGATGAACATGATGAACGTCAAGATCGTCAAGGAGGTCCGCAACAAAGTCAACCGGCAGCTCAACTGCGAAAACGCGAATCAGGACAAGGCGCTGGACGCCGGGATCCAGCAGGCCGCGGACATCCGTTTCATTTATAAGGAAAAAAGCCGGGCGTGGCTCTCGGACGAGCTGCGCGCGGTCGCGGACATCCGGCTCGAGAATCCGGACCTCACGCTGCGCGAGATCGGCCGGATGCTGGAGCCCAACCTCTCGCGCTCCGGCGTCAATCACCGCCTGCAGCGGCTCCACGAACTCGCGGAGGATCTGAGAGGGAAAAAATAAGCGGCAAAAGGGATCGCGGGGAAACAGTCAGAAAGCGGGAGAGCATGAGAAAATCATGCGGTTTTTCAAACCGGCTTTCCGAATCGTCCGTGCCCGGGAACGGAGCCGACCGTTTCGCGCCCGGCCATCCGCACGGAGCCTGATTTGCTCAACAAATAGGGAAGCCGGAGGGACTTCATGTACGACAAAAAAGAGATCGTCCAACAGGTGCTCGCGTTCGGGGTCCCGGTCGCGCTGCACAACTTTGCGAATGTGGCCGTCAACATGCTGGACACCGTCATGGTCGGCCGGCTCGGCGGGCTGCAACTCGCGGCGGTCAACCAGTGCAACCAGCTCTACCTTTTTTATACGATGTTTATCTGGGGCGTCTGCATGGGCACGGCGACGCTCTCCGCGAGATACTGGGGCAAGGGGGAGACGAAGCCCATCCGCGACCTGATCGGCCTCTCGGCGCAGATCTCGGCGGCGGTGGGCGTCCTGCTCTCCGCCGTAATCTTGATTTTCCCGCATTTCGTCATGCGCATTTTCGCGAGCGACCCGGGGGTCATCCGCTACGGCGTGGAATACCTCAAAGTGATCGGCTGGGCGTATATTTTCCCCGCGTTCACGCTGACCTATCTCTCAAATCTGCGCGCGGTCGGCAACGTCAAGATCTCTCTTGCGGCGTCGCTCTTTGCCTGCTGCGTCAACGGCTTTCTCAACTGGATGCTGATCTACGGCTACCTCGGCGCGCCTCGGCTCGAGGTGCGGGGCGCGGCGATCGCCACGGCGATCGCCAAGGCCTGCGAATTTGTCCTTGTGCTCGTCTACATGTACACAAGGGAGAGGGACGTCGGCTTCACGCTTCGGAATATCTTTGTCAACACGAAGCCGTACCTGCCCTCGTTTTTCCGTTTCGGCGTGCCGGTGTTTTTCAGCGAGTTTGTGTGGGGCATCGGCATGACGGTGCAGTCCGCCGTGCTCGGGCAGTATGACGCGGAGTTTTTGGCGGCGTACAGCCTCGTGCTCGTGGTCGGGGATCTCTCCACCGTCTTTATGTGCGGCTTCGCGAGCGCGGATATGGTGATCCTCGGCAACATGCTCGGCGCGGGCCGGGACGAGGAAGTGCGGAAGCTCTCGCGCTCGTTTACTTATATCGGGCTGGCGCTCGGCGCGGTCATGGCGGGCGTGGTGCTCGCGCTGCGCCCGTTCGCGCCGGGCTTCATCGTCTCCACCGAAAGGACGACGGAGTATATCCGCGTCATGATGGTCATCATGGCCTACGTCGTGTTCTGCTACGGCTCGAGCTGGAACCTCTCCGCCGGAATCCTGCGCGCGGGCGGGGACACGGCTTTCTGCGCGAAGGTGGACATCTACGTCACGCTGGCGATGAAATGCGGGATCGGGGCCTTCCTCGGCCTTGTGCTGCATCTGCCGGTGCTGATCGTCTATTTCGTCATGTGCAGCGAGGATCTTATCAAGGGCATCCTGCTGCTGGTACGGTATCTCAAGGGCGATTGGCTGCATCACGGCCTGACGATCGCGCAATCTCAGATGGAGGCGGTGAAATTATGAGCTTTGCCCATCTGCATCTTCACACGGAATACAGCCTGCTCGACGGCGCCTGCCGCATCGCGCGGCTGATGCCCCGGATCAAGGAGCTGGGGCAGACCGCCGTCGCGGTGACCGATCACGGCGCGATGTACGGCGTGATCGATTTCTATCGGGAGGCGGAAAAATACGGCCTCAAGCCGATCGTCGGGTGCGAGGTCTACGTCGCCAACCGCTCCCGCTTCGACAAAGTGAATCTGATGGACTGGAGCAACCACCTCGTGCTGCTTTGCGAGAACAACGAGGGATATAAAAACCTGATCAAGCTCGTCTCCGCCGGCTTCATCGACGGATTCTATAAAAAGCCGCGCGTGGACAAGGAGCTGCTCCGAACCTATCACGGCGGGCTGATCGCGCTCTCGGCGTGCCTCGCCGGGGAGATCCCGAAAAAGCTTAACGAGAACGACTACGACGGCGCGAAGGCGGCGGCGCTGGAGTACCGGGAGATTTTCGGGGAAAACAACTTCTTCATCGAGCTTCAGGACCACAACTACGAGGAAGAAAAACACATCCTGCCCAACCTCGTGCGGATCTCCAAGGAGACCGGCATCCCGATGGCGGCGACAAACGACTGCCACTACCTCAACCGGGACGACGCCCGCATGCAGGACGTGCTGATCTGCATCCAGACGAACCACACGGTCGGCGAGGAGAACGACATGACCTTCCGCACCGACGAGTTTTACGTCAAATCCGAGGAGGAGATGCAGAGCCTGTTTCCCTACGCCCCGGAGGCCATTGAAAACACGCAGAAAATCGCCGACCGCTGCAATATGAGCTTTGAATTCGGCAAGACGAAACTGCCGGCGTTTCAGGCGCCGGACGGGCGGGACAACGACGAATATTTTGAGTCCATGTGCCGGGCGGGCCTGCGCCGCCACTACGGGGAGAACCCGCCGCAGGAATACGTCGACCGCCTCAATTACGAGCTCGACGTCATCCAGCGCATGGGCTACGTCAACTACTACCTGATCGTCTACGATTTCGTGAATTACGCCCGCAGCGTGGATATCCCGGTGGGGCCGGGCAGGGGCTCCGGCGCAGGCAGCATCTGCGCCTACTGCATTGGGATCACGGACGTCGACCCGATGAAATACCACCTGCTGTTCGAGCGGTTTTTGAACCCGGAGCGCGTCTCGATGCCGGATTTCGACATCGACTTTTGCTACGAGCGCCGGCAGGAAGTGATCGACTACGTCAACCGCAAATACGGCGAGGACCATGTCGCGCAGATCATCACGTTCGGAACCATGGCGGCCAAGGCCGCGATCCGCGACGTCGGGCGCGCCCTCGGCATGCCCTATCAAAATGTGGACAAGATCGCGAAGCTCGTGCCGAACGACCTGCATATGACGCTCCAAAAGGCGCTCGAGATTTCCGCGGACCTCAAGGAGCAGTACCATTCCGATCCGAAGATCAAAGAGCTGATCGACACCGCGCTCAAGGTCGAGGGCATGCCGCGACACTCCTCGGTGCATGCGGCGGGCGTCGTGATCGCGCCGGAGCCTGTTACGAATTTCGTGCCGGTCGCAAAGCCGGAGGAGTCGGTCGTCACGCAGTTCACGATGACGACGCTCGAGGAGCTCGGTCTGCTCAAGATGGATTTCCTCGGCCTGCGCAACCTCACGGCGATCCACGACTGCGAGAAAGCGGTGCAAAAGAGGATACCGGACTTCGATATTTCGGCGGCGCCGGAGGACGATCCGGCGGTCTACGAGATGCTCGGAAAGGGGCAGGCGCAGGGGGTGTTCCAATTCGAGTCCGCGGGGATGCGCGGCGTGCTCGTCGCCTTGGGGCCGAAATCCATCGAGGATCTGACGGCCGTGATCTCGCTCTATCGCCCCGGGCCGATGGACTCGATCCCGAAATATGTGGAAAACAGCCACCACCCGGAGCGGGTCGTCTACAAGCACCCGCTGCTCAAGCCGATCCTCGAGGTGACCTACGGCTGCATCGTCTACCAAGAACAGGTCATGGAGATCGTGCGAAAGCTGGCCGGCTACTCCTACGGACGCGCGGATCTCGTGCGGCGCGCGATGTCGAAGAAAAAGGCCGACGTGATGGCCAAGGAGCGCGAGTATTTCATCCACGGCAAATACGCCGAGGACGGGAGCCTTGAGCTGCCCGGCGCGATCCGCAACGGCGTACCGGAGTCCGTCGCGAACGAGATTTTCGACGAGATGAGCAGCTTCGCCTCCTACGCCTTCAACAAATCCCACGCGGCCGCCTACGCGACCGTCGCGTACCGCACCGCCTACCTCAAATGCCGTTATCCGGGCGAGTACATGGCGGCGCAGCTCTCTTCCGTGCTCGACAATACGGACAAGGTCATCGAGTATATCGGCGAGAGCCAGAAGATGGGCCTCAACGTGCTCGGCCCCGACGTCAACCACAGCGAGATGGGCTTCACCTACGAGGAGGCGGGGGTCCGCTTCGGGCTGCTTGCCATCAAGAATCTCGGCAGGGGCCTGATCGCGAACCTGCTCAGGGAGCGGGAAGAGAATGGCAAGTATAAAAACTTTACAGACTTTTGCCAGCGCGTCTACGGCCGAGAGCTCAATAAACGCGCGCTTGAGAGCCTGATTAAGTCCGGCGCGCTCGATTCCCTCGCGGAAAACCGGCGCCAGATGCTCGAGGGCTACGAGGGCCTGCTCGGCTCGATCGACGCGGAGCAAAAGAGCAATCTGGCCGGTCAGATGAGCCTGTTTGGAGGGCCTCGGGAGAGCGTGGCGGATCATTTTGTGCTGCCGAGGGTGGCGGAATATTCGCTGCGGGAAAAACTGAGCATGGAGAAGGAGACGATCGGCCTCTATCTCTCCGGCCACCCGATGAACGACTACCGGCCGCTCGCCGAGCGAATCGGCTCGAGCACCATTTTGGAGATCAAGACGATGGCCGCCGACGAGGGGGCCGACGACAGAAACATCCTGCTCTGCGCGATCGTGCTCACCAAGCGGACGAAAACCACCAAAAATAACGACGTCATGGCCTTTGTCACGGTGGAGGACATGACGGGGAGCCTTGAGGTGCTCGTCTTCCCGAAGGTGCTCGCCCTCTACGGCGGCATCCTCAACCTCAACGAGGCCGTCGTGATCGAGGCAAGGATCAGCGCCCGCGACGAGGAGGACGTGAAGCTCGTGGCCTCCCGCTTCTTTACGCCCGCGGCCGCGGCGAGCGGGATCCCCTCCGCGAGATCCGCCGATTCCTCCGCCGGGGGAGCCTCCGGAAGCGCCGGAGCCTATTCCGGGAACGGGACCTTCGGGAGCGCCGGGCGGTCCGCGCCGGAATCGGCCCCGGCCGCCGGTATGGCCTCGGCGGCCGACCTGTCTGCTGCTGCTTCGGCCTCGGCGAACCGGGGGCTTTATATCCGCGTGCCCTCGGCGGAGAGCCGGGAATACCGGCGGGCCATGGCGTTCCTCGCCGTTTTCTCCGGGCTGACGCCGCTCTACATCCATCTTTCGGACACAAAAAAGACCCTCCGGGCCTCGCCCACGCTCTGGGTGGACACCTCCGAGGGCGACGGGTATGTGATAAAAAGGCTCGCAAAAATGCTGGGCGAAGAAAACGTAAGGATGAAATAGGCAGGGATCCGCATAAAATGATGGCTGAGAATCCAAGTCTCAGCCAATTTTTTTGTTTCCATTTTTGAATATTTCGCGCCGGTCTTGCAATAAAATGTAAAATCCTATATACTTTTAGAATATAGTGACGGGATCGGTCATGCATCTTGCATCAGCATTCGGAGGTACAGAATGAAAGCAATCCTATCCGCAGCTTTGGCAGTCGTTCTTTTGCTTTCCCTGACATCCTGTGGTCGTGACAGCTCGGACCCGACATCGCTTCTCTCCTCGGAGGCGGAGTTCTCCGCTTCGGAGGGAGAGATCATTTTCACGCCGGAGCTCCCCTCGGCAGATCCGTCGTCCGCCGCTTCGGAGGCGGCGTCCGGCGAGACCTCCGCGTCCGGGGAGAGCGAAGCGGGCTCCTCCGCGGCGGAGGCCTCTTCCGCGGGCGCTTCTTCGGCGGCCTCCTCCCAAGGAGCGGCCTCTTCGCAGGCGTCTTCGGGGGAGAAATCCTCTCAAAGCACGGGGAAAAGCCACGCCGTCGCCCCCTCCGACGAGGTCCGCGCGGTCTGGATCACCTACATGGAGCTCCAAAGCATGCTGAACGGGAAGACAAAATCCCAGTTTCGCAGCAACATCGGCGCGGCCTTCGACAACATCGCGGACCTCGGCCTCAACACGGTCTTTGTCCACGTCCGCTCCCACAGCGACGCGTTTTATGACTCCGACATTTTCCCGTGGTCGGCCTACTGCACCGGGACGGAGGGCGAGGACCCGGGCTACGACCCGCTCGAGATCATGGTCGAGGAGGCCCACGACCGCGGCCTTTCGATCGAGGCGTGGGTCAATCCCTACCGCGTCAAGAGCACGTCGGACACCTCGAAGATCTGCAAAAGCAGCCCCGCCTATGACTGGCTCGATACGGATAAGGTCGTGGTCCTCTCCGGAAACGGGATCTTCTATAATCCCGCGGACGAGGACGTCATCGAGCTGATCGTCGAGGGCGTCAAGGAGATCGTCCAAAATTACGACGTCGACGGCGTCCATTTCGACGACTATTTCTATCCGACGACAAACGCCTCTTTTGACGAAGATTACTATGACGACTATGTTGACGACGGCGGAACGATGGGCCTCGCGGCGTGGCGCAGGGACAACGTCAACCGCATGATCAAGCGGGTCTACAAGGCGATCAAGTCCGTCGACAGCGGATGCCGGTTCGGGATCAGCCCGGCCGGAAACATGAACAACAACTACGACAGCCTGTACTGCGACGTCTATACATGGGTGCAGAATAAGGGGTATATCGACTACATCTGCCCGCAGATCTATTTTGGATTCCAAAACGGCAGCATGCCGTATCTCGACGTGCTCGAGACCTTCGACGAGATGATCTCCGTCTCCTCCGTGGAGCTGATCTCGGGCCTCGCCGCGTACAAGATCGGAAAAAAGGATACCTATGCCGGCGACGGCGCGAAGGAGTGGACCAAGAGCACCGACATCCTCGCGAGGCAGGTGGAGGCCGCGCGGGACGCGTCACATTACGGCGGGTTTTCCATTTACAGTTATACCGCCCTGTTCGCCCCGGCTTCCGAGGTGAAGCCGAGCGTGACGGCCGAGCGCGGCAATCTGGAGGATGTGCTTTCCTGACCCAACGAAACGCAGAGAATTCCGAAACGAAAGGATCGCCAAACAGGATGAAACGATTGTTCCTGAATCGAAAACTCACATTTCTGATATTATGTATGGCGCTTACCGTTGTGATCGGCGGGATCGGCGCCTATGCGGCAGTCACTTCCGGGCTGCCGGGGCTCGATATTCTTAAAACCGCCGCCGAGGCCGAGGAGAGCGAGCAAGGGGAGCCGGAGCTCTCCATCACCCCGGCAGGGGAGGAATCGGAGCCGGAGGTCGTCATCCAGCCGGTCGTATCGGAGACCGAGCAGGAGATCGAGTACGACCGCCCCGAGCGCATGATGGCCGTCACACTGACGGCCGGCGTGGATTATTACACGGATCCCGCCATGACGGACGAGCAGATCATGGCCTCCGTCGACAGCGCGCTGGGCGACGCCGAGAGCCTCGGCGCCAACACCGTGATTTTTGAAACCATCTATGGGGACAAGGTGCTCTACCGCTCGAGCGGGATGCCGCAGGCGGAGGTGGCCTTCGATATCCTCAATTACGCCGTCTCCAAGGCGAAGAGCATGCATTTTTATGTCTACGCTGTCTACGACGTGCTGCTCACGAACGAGGACGGCGCCGCCGTTTTTACCAATAACGCGGACCGCGAGCAGATCAAGCTCATCGACTCGAACCTGCGGCAGCTGGTCGACAGTTACGAGATCGACGCCGTCTTGCTGGACAGCTTTACGATCGAGCAGGGCAGCGCGACCTATCAGGACTACGCGCAGTTCGGGGGCGGCATCGGCTATGAGAATTACCTGCGCTCCACGACCGAATCCGCCGTGGAAACCGCGTACCAAAGCGTAAAGAAAAGCGATCCCGCCGCGGAGGTCGGCCTCTTGGTCGGCCCGGTCTGGGCAAACAGCGCGAGCATCGCGGAGGGCAGCAATACGGAGGCGGATTGGGAGAGCTACGGCGACGGCTGCGCCGACACGAAGAAATTCGTCGAGAGCGGATACGCCGATTTCGTCGCGGTAAAATGCCCGTACGCCATCGGCAACGCGGACGTCTCCTTTACGGAATATTTAACTTGGTGGAACGGCGTCGTTGGGGACAAGATCCCGCTCTACGCGTACCAGTACGCCTCCAAAGCCTGCACGAAGGAGAAGGGCTGGTCCGAGCCGGCCGAGCTCTCAAACCAAGTCATCGCGGCGGAGGGGCTCTCCGGTTTTTGCGGCAGCATGTTCGACTCCGTCTCCGCGCTGAAGAAAAACCCGCAGCAGTCCACCGACGCGCTGCTCCAATACCTGACCGATAAGACGGACCCGAGCTTCCTGCTGACGCAGCTCGAGATGACGCGCCCGGCCAAGACGACCTACTCCACGTTTGAGACGATCGCCATCTTCGCGGGCGCGTCCGACATCAACTTCCCGCTCACGATGAACGGCGAGGAGGTGGCCCGCGACGAGAACGGCGCGTTCTTCCTGCGCATCGACCTCGAGCCGGGCACCAACACCTTCACGTTTGAGCATAAGGAGAAAACCATCGCCTACGCGATCACGCGGCAGGTGCAGATCATCAAGGAGATCTCGCCGCTCGGCAACGTCACGATCAACGGCGGCATGGACATCACGATCTCGGCGACCGCCTACGAGGGCGCCTCGCTGACGGCAAAGCTCGGCGGCATGAGCGTCCAGTTGGAGGAAAGCAACGAGGACGACGACGACACCGACAACGAGTCCACCTACATCAATTACAGCGGCACGATCACGGTTCCGTCGTCCGGGTCCTCGGCGCAGAAGCTGGGCAACATCGTCGTCAACGCCACGTGGGGCTCCTCCTATTCGGAGAGCGCGACCGGGGCCTATGTGACCGTCGCCGCGAAAGCCGGGGACGGCGATCTCGTGAAGGTGACCGCGAATTCGGCGGAGACCTTCCCGACGGGCACGCTGAACGATCTCTCGGATTACGACTGCTACCCGCTGCCGAAGGGCGCGCTCGACTATACCGACGGCGGCGAGATCGTCTATAAAGAGGGAGACAACACCTTTACATATTATAACCTCCAGTCCGGCCAGCGGGTATACTCCAAGGACGTTACCAAGGCGGGCAGCGAGGATCTCGGCGGCAACAGCGTCAACGGCGTGACGGTCAACGCGAACGGCCGCTACACCTATGTGATCTTTAGCATGGACCAGAGGGTTTCCTATGTCGCGAAATACAGTTCCGGCGCGTTTACAATCGACTTCCAGTATACCTCCGATGTGCCGGACAACCTCTCCCTGACGAAGAACCCGCTCTTTAGCTCCGCGAACTGGAGCGGCTCGAAGGTCACGCTCAAACTCAACACCACAAACGGTTTCCTCGGCTATTACGCCTATTTCGACGGGGACGACCTGATCTTCCGCTTCAACAACCCGACCGGCGAATCGAGCGTCGACGGCGTGACCATCGTCGTGGACGTGGGGCACAGCAAGCTCGGCGTGGGCGCGCTCGGCTTCCTCTCCGCGTACGGGGAATACGAGATCAATCTTGCCGTCGGCGGTTACCTCAAAAAGGAGCTCAAGAACCGCGGCGCGACGGTCTACCTGCTCGATACGGAGAAGCAGCGCCCGTCGCTCGCGGACCGCGTCGCCTATGCGGAATCCGCGAAGCCGCTCGTCTTTGTGAGCGTCCACTGCAACTCGAGCACGAGCAGCTCCGGAAAGGGCACCGAGTGCTGGCACTTCAACCGCTTCTCGGGTTCGCTCGCCTCGTACTTCTCCGACGCGGTGTCCGACGCTCTCAACACGACCAACCGCGGCGCGATGATCGGCCGCTATTATGTCACGCGCGTCTCCCAATACGCCGCGGTGCTCGGCGAGCTCGGCTTCGTCAGCAGCGAGAGCGATTACTACAAGCTGATCAAATCCTCTTACCAGAAGGAGATCGCCGAGGGCATCGCCGACGCGGTGGAGAGCTACCTCGGCGCCGTCGGGAAGAACGGCAACTATAAATACGGCACGCAGTATGTCGGAGAGAAGTCCTCGATCCCGGACGACGACTACGAGACGCCTCCGGATGAAGAAAAGAGCAGCTCCGCCGCGTCCTCCTCCAAGCCCGAGAGCAGCTCCTCGGCCGCCTCTTCCTCCAAGCCCGAGAGCAGCTCCGCCGCGTCCTCCTCCAAACCCGAGAGCTCCTCGGCGCCGACCTCCTCCTCGAAGCCCGAAAGCAGTTCCTCGGCCGCGTCCTCCTCCAAGCCCGAGAGCAGCTCCGCGCCGGAGTCCTCCTCCGGCGGGGGAGAGCATTCCTCCGAGAGCAGCTCGGAGCCGGGTTCCGGCGGCTGATCCACGGCCGGCCCGGACACGCCCTCAAAAAAACAAAGAGACAACGTTTTTATGCCGCGGTTCCATCGGAGCCGCGGCATTTTTTTCTTCCGTCTCTCATAGTTTTGGGGAGGACGGGGGATGGGACGATGAGAAGCAATACGCTAAAATTTGTGGCGGGCTCTCTGGCCATGCTGTGGCTCCAGATCTTTTTCTTTTACGCGGATGTGCCGCTTTTATTCTTCCACCTGCTGTCGGGAAGCCCGCTTGCACGCGGCACGGTGACCAGCGGATACGGCCTGCGGATCGCGCCGGTCCGCGGCGGGCTGGAATTTCACGACGGCGTGGACCTCGCCGCGCCGCAGGGCGCGGCGATCGCGGCGGTCGCCGACGGGACGGTGCTGGAAGTCGGCTGCGGCTCGGGATACGGCAATTATATCGTCATCCGGCATCAGTGTAACGTAAAAAGCCTTTACGCCCACTGCTCCGTGATTTTTGCCAAGGAAGGGGACAGCGTCCGCCGCGGCGAGACCATCGCGGCCGTGGGCTCCACCGGAAATTCCACCGGCAGCCACCTGCATCTGCATGTCGAGTACCGGGGCAGGACGATCTCGCCGCGAAAGGCGGTGCGCTATTGATTTCCTTTCGGATCGGGCGGACGAGGGTGCTCATTTCGCCCTATTTTTTTGCGCTGATCACCCTGTTTCTGCTCGCGGACCGCAGCGGGATCGCCGGGATCGCGCTCATGTCCATGGCCATGCACGAGGCGGCGCATCTTCTGGCGGCGTTTTTTGCCGGATGCCCGCCGGCCGCGCTGCGCCTCTCCGTTTTCGGCATGGTGCTGCGGCAGGAGACGGAGATTCCGGTTAAAACTCATATTCTGATCTGCCTCGCCGGGCCTACGGCAAATCTTATTTTGGCGGCCGCGTTTTACGCGGCGGGGGAGACGCGGGCGGCCGCCGTCAACTTCGTGCTGCTTTTTTTCAGCCTCTGCCCGATGCGCTCCACGGACGGCGGCAGCGTCCTCTCCATGCTGACCGGAGAAAAAACATTCTCCCGCATCAGCGCGGCCGTGTCCGTCACGCTCTTTTTTTTGCTGGTCTACGCGGCCATCCGGCTCGGGAACCTCTTCTTGCTCCCGGCGGCGTTTTATCTGCTGCTGGGGGGTCTCTTGAAATAGGAGTGGAAATCGTGTATAATCTTTAAATCATGATTTCCGAGGTGATTCCATGGCAGCGATACCGGAAAAGATCTTCCGGACGGTCGAAAAGCCGGCTCGATATACCGGCGGCGAGCTCAACAGTGTTGTAAAAAAGAAAGAGGACGTCAAGGTTCGGTTTGCGTTTTGCTTCCCGGATCTCTACGAGGTCGGCATGAGCCACCTCGGCATGAAGATCCTTTACTCTCTTCTAAATAAGGACGAGGAGGTCTGGTGCGAGCGGGTTTTCGCGCCGGACGTCGATCTGGAGAAACAGCTGCGCGAAAACGGCCTGCCGCTGTTCGCCATCGAGAGCCGGGATAGCCTTGCCGATTTCGATATGATCGGCTTCACGCTCCAATATGAGCTTTGCTATACCGGCGTGCTCAACATGCTCGATCTCGCGGGCGTCCCGGTGCGCCGCGAGGACCGCAAGGGGCTCAAAAATCTCGTCGTCGCCGGCGGGCCCTGCGCCTGCAACCCGGAGCCGATGGCCGATTTCATCGACCTTTTCATGCCCGGGGAGGGCGAGGAGGTCCTGCCGGAGATCGTCGCGCTCTATAAAAAAGCGAAGGACGAGGCTTGGACGAAAGAGGCGTATCTCGCGCGGGCGGCGCGGATCCCCGGCGTCTACATCCCGTCGCTCTACGAGGTGGAATATAACGAAGACGGCACAATCCGCGGCTTTTCCGCGAAAGAGGGCGCGCCGATGCCGGTAAAAAAGCGCATCATCAAGGACTTGGACAAGGTCTTTTTTCCGGAAAACTTCGTCGTGCCGTTCATCGACATCGTGCACGACCGCAGCATGCTCGAGATCATGCGCGGGTGCGTGCGCGGCTGCCGCTTCTGCCAAGCCGGGTTTCTCTACCGCCCGGTGCGGGAAAAGACGCCCGAGACGCTCTGCCGCAACGCCCGCGGCCTCTGCGACAGCACCGGCTACGAGGAGCTCTCGCTGACGTCGCTGAGCACCAGCGACTACTCTAAGCTCGAGCCGCTGCTCGACGATCTGCTGCCGTGGACGGAGAAAGAATACGTCAACATCGCGGTGCCCTCGCTGCGCATCGACAATTTTAGCGAGAGCATGCTCGAAAAGATCACGAAGGTGCGCAAGAGCGGCCTCACCTTTGCCGCCGAGGCCGGGACCCAGCGGATGCGCGACGTCATCAACAAAAACGTGACCGAGGAGGACATTCTCGGCACCTGCCGCCGCGCCTTCGAGGGCGGATACACCTCCGTCAAGCTGTATTTCATGATCGGCCTACCGACCGAGACGGACGAGGACGTCCTCGGCGTCATCGACACCGCGCAGAAGGTGGTCGATCTCTATTACAGCCTCAAGGATCGTCCGAAGGGCAAGGCAGTGCAGGTGACCTGCAGCGTCGCGAGCTTTGTGCCCAAGCCCTTTACGCCCTTCGAGTTCGAGCCGCAGGACACCATGGAGGAGCTTCAGCGGAAGCAGCAGCTGATGCTGCACCGCCTGCATACGCATAAAATCTCGCTCGACTGGCACAACGCCCGGACCTCCTTCATCGAGGCGGTCTTCGCGCGGGGCGACCGCCGCCTCGGCAAGGCCGTCGAATGGGCTTGGCGGCACGGCTGCAACCTCGACGGCTGGGACGAACATTTCAAATTCGACGTCTGGCTGCGGGCGTTCGCGGAGAACGGGCTGGACCCGGCCTTCTATGCGAACCGCAGAAGGCCGTTTGACGAGACGCTGCCGTGGGAACTGATGGATTACGGCGTGTCGAAGGAGTTCTTCATCCGGGAGAACGAAAAGGCCCGCAGCGCCGCGACCACGCCGAATTGCCGCCAAAACTGCTCCGGCTGCGGCATCGCCGCGCTGAAAGGGGGCCCCTGCTTTGAGTGATGCTCAAAATTTCACCGACGTCCGGCTCTTTTACACGAAGACCGGGAGCGCGAAATATATCTCCCACCTCGACGTGATGCGGGCGTTTCAGCGGGCCTTAAAGCGCACTAAAATCGGGGTTTGGTACACGGAGGGATTTCATCCCCACCTGTATCTCAACTTCGCCCTGCCGCTCTCGCTGGGCTATGAGAGCCTCTGCGAATGCGTAGATTTCCGTCTGCTCGAAGATATCCCGTTTGAGGAGCTCGCGGCCCGAGTCGGCGCGGCGCTGCCGGCGGGCTTCGGGGTTGTGTCGGCGGGGGCCCCGGTCATGAAGGTTTCGGAGATCCACCGGGCCGATTACGAGATCGCGTTCTCCTGCCCCGGGCACGGGGAGGAGGAGGCGCGGGCGGCGTGGAAGGGCTGCTTTGACCGCCCCGAGATCCCGGTGCTCAAAAAGACGAAGCGCGGGGAGCGCGTCGTCGACCTGAGGCCCGAGATCGAAATTTCCGCGCTTTCCTATGAGGACGGGCGCTTTCGTTTCCGGGCGAGGCTCGCCGCCGGCTGCAACGAGACCGTCAACCCGGCGCTGCTGTTCGACGCGTTTTCGGAGTTCTCGGGGCTTCCCGCGGACGATATTTCCGTGACGCGGACCGCGGTTTATCGCGAAAACGGCGAGATTTTCCGATAATTCTATAAAATGATGCTTGCATTTGTAAAAATGATGTGATAATATAATAAGGCTGTCGGTAGAAAGGCAGCTTCCGTCGCGTCCCCGCGACGGGAACGGCACATTGTGCCGGGCGGGCAATCCTCTGTCACAGGATCGATCATCCGTGAGTATGAATGTCTGGAAAATAACGAGGAGGATATTTGATTATGGATGCATTAAAACTGATTACAGAGAGCTGCATGAAGCAGAATCTGCCCGAGATCGCCATCGGAGACACCATCCGCGTCTACTGCAAGATTAAAGAGGGCGACCACGAGAGGATTCAGATCTTCGAGGGCGCCGTCATCGCGAAGCAGCACGGCGGCATCGCCGAATCCTTCACGGTGCGCCGCGTCGCCCACGGCTGCGGCATCGAGAGAGTTTTCCCGATTCACAGCCCGCTGATCGACAAGATCGAGCTTGTGCGCCACGGCCGCGTCCGCAGGGCGAAGCTGTATTACCTGCGCGACAGAGTCGGCAAGGCCGCCAAGGTCAAACAGGTCCGGTAATCGGAAGATAGAAGATCATGCTCCTCCATTTTTTATGGAGGAGTATTTCTTTCTATCCTTTTTTGAGGTATAATTACTATATTACGGTTTGGGAGGCGGGCGCATGGAGGGCCAAGAGATCAGCATTCAGTGGTTCCCGGGGCACATGGCGAAGACCCGGCGCCTGATGAAGACAAACCTGCCGCTGGTCGATATTGTCGCGGAGGTGCGGGACGCAAGAATCCCGATCTCCAGCAGCAACCCGGAGATGAAAAATCTCGTCGGGGGAAAGCCGCGGATCATCCTGCTCAATAAGTGCGATATGGCCGATGAGCATCTGACAAACGAGTGGGTGGAGTATTACCGCGGCAAGGGCGTTCCGGCGATCGCGACGGATTGCCGCAGTGGAAAAGGGCTTCGGCAGATCACGCCGCTCGTGCGAAAGACGCTCGAAAAAGAGCTCGAAAAACGGGAGCGCAAGGGCATGGCCGGGAAGCCGATCCGAATGATGGTCGTCGGCATCCCGAACGTCGGGAAATCCTCGTTCATCAACCGCTTTTCAGGGACAAAAAAGACGAAGGTCGAGGACCGCCCGGGCGTGACGCGGGGAAAGCAGTGGGTCACCTTGGAAAACGGGATCGACATGCTCGATATGCCGGGGGTGCTCTGGCCGAAATTCGAGGATAAGATCGTCGGCGAGCACCTCGCGTTCACCGGCGCGATCAAGGACGACATTATGGACACCGAGCTGCTGGCCGCCCGCCTTGCCGACCTGCTGAACAGAGAGTGTCACGGCCTTTTCTGCGCGCGGTTTAAGCTCACGGACGAGGAGACGGACGGGAAGATGCCGGGCGAGCTGCTAAAGCTGGTCGGCGAGAAGCGCGGCATGAAGATTGCCGGCGGGGAGATCGACACCGAGCGCGCCGCGGCGGTGCTGCTCGACGAGTTTCGCGGCGGGAAAATCGGCCGCATCACACTGGAAAAGCCCAATGAGTCTCTATGAATTCGAGCGCGCGAGGCGCGCGGAGGGATATAAACTCATCTGCGGCGTGGACGAGGCGGGCAGGGGACCGCTCGCCGGCCCGGTCTACGCCGCGGCGGTCATTTTGCCCGAGGATTACGAGATCGAGGGCGTCAACGACAGCAAAAAGCTCTCCGCACAAAAGCGGGAGCAGCTTTTCGATGAGATCACGGAGCACGCGCTCGCCTACGCGATCACGAGCTGCGACAACCGCGTGATCGACGAGATCAACATCCTCGCCGCCACGATGCGGGCGATGAAACAGGCGGCGGAGGGCCTCTCCCTGCGGCCGGACATCGTCTATATCGACGGCAACCGCGCGCCAAAGCTCGACATCCCCTGCAAAGCGGTGATCGGGGGCGACGCCGTCTCCGCGAGCATCGCCGCGGCCTCGATTTTGGCCAAAATGAGCAGGGACCGCTTTATGTTGGAGATGGACAAAATCTACCCGGAATACGAGTTTGCAAAGCACAAGGGCTACCCGACGGCGCTCCATTACGAAAAGCTCCGGGCATACGGCCCGTGCGAGATTCACCGGCTGACTTTTTTAAAGAAGATGCACTGATGCACGGGGCTGGGGGACCGGCTACGGGCGAAATGCCCGCAGGAGAAAAAGATTCCCCGCGGCCCGGCGAATAGAAATCGATAAAGACGCCGCGCCAAAAAGCGGGGGATACCCCTCGATGGTGTCGATCCGCGAAGTTCACGGCCCGGCGGACTGAGTATGCATGAATCGGGCGGACAACAAGGACCCACGGAGGCACCCGGCCGGAGTACGGAAAAGCGTTTATCAAAAGGCCGGTTTTCCGGCCAAAATGAGACAAGGAAGATGTGCGGAGATGGTGACGGAGAAGAGGCGGCGCGGCAACCTCGGCGAGGACTTTGCCGCACAGTGGCTGGAAGGGCAGGGCTATCAGATCCTCGCGCGGAACTTTCTGACCAAGATGGGCGAGCTCGACATCGTCGCGAAAAAAGACGGCGTCGTCTCCATCGTCGAGGTCAAGTCCCGCGCGGAGGACTGCCTTTACCCGCCGCGGGAGGCCGTGACGCCCTCCAAGCGCCGAAAGATATGTAAAGCTGCAATTCTTTACATCATGGAAACCGGAGAAAAAGCGAAGATCCGCTTCGACGTGTTCGAGGTGATCTACGATAAAACAACGCTGGAAATCAAAGCGCATACGTTTCTGCCCAATGCCTTTGAGATGGAGGTCCCGATTTGAATCATTTCGATCTTCACTGCGACACACTGACCTGCGCCTTGGGGCACAGCGCGGACATGGACTGCGACCTGCTGCAGGCCTCGCTATCCAAAAGGGCCTCACTTGAGAACTATTGCCAGTGCTTCGCCGTTTTTCTTCCGGACACGATCCGCGGCGACGACGCGTGGAATTATTATCAGATCGTCAAACACTACTTTGAGCGCCAGCTCGAGAAATTTTCCGACCGGTGGGAGCAGGCGCGGGACGCCTCCGAGATCGGCCGGATCATCGCCGCGGGGAAGACCGCGGCGGTTCTCACCTTCGAGGGCGGCGCCATCCTCGGCGGGAGGCTGGAACGCCTCTCCGAAGCAAAAGCCGACGGTGTAAAGATGATGACCCTTACATGGAATGGGGAGAACGAGCTCGGTTTCGGCGCGTCGGATCCAAAAAAAGGCCTCAAGCCCTTCGGCATCGAGGCGATCCGGGAGATGGAGCGCATCGGCATGGGGATCGACATCTCCCATCTCTCCGACGCCGGGATAGAGGACGCGTTTCGCAACGTCTCCTGCCCGGTCGTCGCCACGCACTCCAACAGCCGCCCGCTCTGCGGGCATCAGAGGAATCTCACGGACGAGCATTTCCAAGAGATCGCGCGGCGCGGGGGACTGGTCGGTGTCAATTTTTACAAGGCGTTTCTGAACGACGACCCGGAACAGGCCTCCCTGACCGACGCCGCCCGCCACATTGCCCGTTTCGTCGAGCTCGGCGGGGAGGACGCGGTCTGCATGGGCAGCGATTTCGACGGCTGCGAGACCGTGCCGGGGCTCGAGGATCTCGGCAAGCTCGAAAATCTTTCCCGGGCGCTCGAGGACTTCGGCTTTACGGATGCCCAGCGGGAGAAGTTTTTCTGGGAAAACGCGTTTCGATATTTCACCTGTCATTTTTGAGGGCCAAATTATGAAATTTCAAAGCACCAGAGACATCAAATCGGAGGCGGCGCCGTCGGAGGCGATCCTGCGCGGCATCGCGCCGGACGGGGGCCTCTATGTCCCGGAGAAATTTCCGGTTTTGAGCATGGAAGAGATCGCCGCCTTTGCCCGCAGGCGATACCACGAGAACGCCGCGCTGCTTCTCGGGCAATTTTTCACGGATTTTACCGCGGAGGAGCTGCTCGGCTGCGCGGAGGGCGCCTACCTCGGCAGGTTTGAGGAGGATCTTCCCGCGCCGCTCGCCATGCTGGGGGACGCCTGCTGCCTGATCGAGCTTTGGCATGGGCCGACCTGCGCGTTCAAGGACATCGCGCTTCAGATCTTGCCGCGCCTGCTGACGAAGGCCGCCGAAAAACGCGGCGGCGGGAAGAAAACCGTGATCCTTGCCGCGACCTCCGGCGACACCGGAAAGGCCGCGCTCGAGGGCTTTCGCGACGTCCCGGGGACGGAAATTCTCGTCTTCTATCCCGAGGACGGCGTCAGCGGGATGCAGAAGCTCCAGATGGCCACCCAGAGGGGCGGGAACGTCCACGTCCGCGCCATTCGGGGAAATTTCGACGACACGCAGACCGCCGTCAAGCGGATCTTTACGGACGCGTCCATCAAAGCCGCGCTCGCGGAGAGGGGCATGGCCTTTTCAAGCGCAAACTCGATCAACATCGGCAGGCTCGTGCCGCAGATCGTGTATTATCTCGAAGCCTACGCGAAGCTCGCCGCCGACGGGAAGATCAAGCTGGGGGACGGGATCAACGTCGCGGTGCCCTCCGGCAACTTCGGCGACATCCTCGCGGCGTATTACGCAAAAAAGATGGGCCTGCCGGTTCACAAGCTGATCTGCGCCTCCAATTCGAACCATGTGCTGACCGATTTCATCCGCACCGGCGTCTACGACCGCAACCGGCGGTTTTACGCCACGGTCTCGCCCTCGATGGATATTTTGATTTCCAGCAATCTGGAGCGCCTGCTGTTCGATTACTATGACAGGGATTCCGCCGCCGTCGCCGCGCTGCTCAAATCACTCGCGGAGACCGGGGCCTACGAGGTTTCGGATGAGGTGAAAGCGAAGCTGCGGGCCGACTTCTGGCCGGGCTGGTGCTCGGAGGAGGATACCCTGCGGACGGTCGGGGATATTTTTGAGACATACGATTATCTCTGCGACACGCACACGGCGGTCGCGCTGGACGTCCTGCGCCGATACGCGGAGGAGACCGGCGATTCCCACATGACTTTGGTGGTCTCGACGGCGAGCCCGTATAAATTTCCCACGAGCGTGCTCAAGGCCGTCGCCGGACAGACCGTCGCCGACGAATTCGCCGCCGCGGAGGAATTAGAGCGGATTTCCGGCATGCTCATGCCGGATTCTCTGCGGGAGCTGCGAGGCGCGGAGATCCGCTTCACCGGCTCGAGCGAAAAAGAGGAGCTGGAAGCGTACGTTTTGGGCGCGGTAGGAGGGTGACATGGCGCTTTTTACGATCGGGGACCTGCATCTCTCGCTCGGCGCGGATAAGCCGATGGATGTGTTCTATGGGTGGGACGACTATGTCGCCCGCTTGGAGCAAAACTGGCGCGGGACGGTCGGCGCGGGGGACACCGTCGTGATCCCGGGGGATTTTTCATGGGGGATCTCCATGGAGGAGGCGCTGCCGGATTTCCGGTTTCTCGAAGCTCTGCCCGGGAGAAAGCTCTTAATCAAGGGCAATCACGACTACTGGTGGGATACGAGACATAAAATCGAGGCCTTTTTTGAGGAACACGGACTCACGACGATCGGCCTCCTGCACAACTGCGCGGATACCGCGGACGGGATGATCCTCTGCGGCACGAGGGGCTGGGTGTTTATGCCCAACGAGGAGCACGATCTCAAGATCTCCGCGCGGGAGGCGCTCCGGCTGGAACTCTCCCTCCAAGACGCGGAGCGGTTTGGAAACGGCGAAAAAATCGTCTTTCTTCACTACCCGCCGGTATACGCGAACGAAATCGTTCCCAATATGATTGATATGCTGCTCAAATACGGGGTCCGGCGGGTCTATTACGGCCACATCCACGGCGCGGCAAGGAGCATCGCGAACGAAGGGGACTATATGGGGATTTCCTATAAACTCGTCTCCGCCGATCACCTCCGCTTCACCCCGTGGCGGATTGAGCCGTCCGGCCGATAATCTTTTCGAAAATTTATAGAAATTTAATATTTATTATGATATAATAATCAGGTTACTGAAAAACGCAACGATCGGGAGGAAACAGAATGGAACTGACACATTTTGAAAAAACCGGAGCCAACGAATGCAAGCTCACCGTCTCTGTAAACGCCGAGGAGTTCGGCCGCGCGATAGAATCCGCGTATCAGAGCAACGCGAAGAGGCTGACCGTTCCGGGATTCCGCAAAGGAAAGGCGCCCCGCGCTCTGATTGAAAAATATTATCCCAGAGAGCATTTCTATCAGGACGCCATTCAGGAATCCTATCCGGCCGCTTATGAGTACGCCGTAGAGCAGGCGGGCGTGGAGCCGGTTGACCGCGCCGACATCGAACTGCTGGACTGCAGCGCCGACGGATATTCTTTCACCGCGACCGTGACCGTGAAGCCGGACGTCGAGGTTGGTAATTATAAGGGCATCGAAGTCAAGAAAACCGTCAAGACTGTTACCGACAAAGAGGTCGAGGACGAGTTGACCAAGCTCCGCGCGCGCAACGCCCGGCTTGTCGACGTGGAGGACAGGCCCGCGCAGACGGGCGACCATGTGACGCTCGATTACGACGGATACAAAGACGGCGTCGCCTTCGAAGGCGGCAAGGACGAGAATTATGACCTCGAGCTCGGCTCCAACACGTTCATCCCGGGCTTTGAGGAACAGGTCGCCGGACATGGGCTCGGCGAGGAGTTCGACGTCAACGTGACCTTCCCGGAGGATTACCATGAGGAATCCCTCAAGGGGGCCGCGGCGGTCTTCAAATGCAAAATCAACAAGATCCAGTACAAGGAGATCCCGGCGGCCGACGACGAGTTTGCGAAGGACGTCAGCGAGTTCGACACGCTGGACGAGCTCAGGGCCGAAATTAGGGGGCACAATGAGGAGCGCAGCCGCGCCGCGAGCGACGCCGACGTCGAAAACCAGCTTGTCGACGCCGTGCTCGCGAACACGACCGTCGAGGTCCCGAAGGTCATGTGCGAGATCCGCATGGACGACATGATGGGGGACTTTGAGGCGAGGCTCAAACAGAGCGGCCTCGACCTCGAAAGCTATCTGATGTACACCGGCTCCGACAAGGAGACCTACCGGGACGGGTTCCGCCCGCAGGCGGAGCGTCAGGTCAAGATCCGCCTCGCCTTGGAGAAGATCGCCAAGCTGGAGGGCATGGATGTCACCCAAGAAGAATATGATGAAGAGTATCAGAAACTGGCCGAAAAGTACGGCATGAAGGCGGAGGAGGTCCGCGGGGCCATTCCGGAAAAGGAACTGAAGCCGGATCTGCTCGTCGAAAAAGCCATCGAATTCGTCCGCAGCCACGCGAAGATCACGGAGGTTGCGGATGGGGAAGAGGCCGCTCCCGCCCCGAAGAAGCGCGCCGCTAAGAAGAAAGCGGAGGAGGAACCGGCTGCGGAGGCTGCGGAGACTGCGCAGGAGGCTCCTGCCGCAAAGAAAGCCCCGGCCGCGAAGAAGGCTCCGGCCGCGTCCGAGACGCCCGCCGCCGCGGAAGAAATTCCGGCCGCGGAGGAGGCCGCCTCCGAAGAGGAGGCTCCGGCCGCGAAAAAACGCTGCGTCAGAAAGAAAAAAGCCGACATCGACATGGATACCGACTGAATCTCCGGCGGCAAAACCGTTTAACTTTCAAGAAACGAGGTACGGCAAATGAGTTTAGTCCCGATGGTCATCGAGCAGACCAACCGCGGCGAGCGCTCCTACGATATCTTTTCCCGCCTGCTCAACGACAGGATCGTGATGCTCTGCGAAGAGGTCAACGACACCACGGCGAGCTTGGTCGTGGCCCAGCTTCTCTATCTGGAGGGGCAGGATCCGGATAAGGACATCAGCCTTTATATCAGCAGCCCGGGCGGCTCCATCTCGGCCGGCATGGCGATCTACGACACGATGCAGTATATCAAATGCGACGTCTCCACGATCTGCATCGGGATGGCGGCCTCCATGGGCGCGTTTCTGCTTTCCTCCGGGGCGAAGGGCAAGCGCTTCGCCCTGCCCAACAGCGAAATCGTGATCCACCAGCCGCTCGGCGGCGCGCAGGGGCAGGCCTCCGACGTCAAGATCCACGCGGACCACATCATCCGCATTCGCGAGAGGCTCAACCGCATCCTCTCCGAGCAGACCGGCCAGCCGCTGGACGTGATCTATCGGGACACCGACCGCGACAATTTTATGTCCGCGGAGGAAGCCATGCATTACGGTCTTGTGGACCGCGTCATTACAAAACGCCAAGAGGTGTGAGTTAGAATGGCAACAAAAGACGATCACAGCAAGATCCTGCGCTGCTCTTTTTGCGGCAAGACGCAGGATATGGTCTACAAAATGATCGCCGGCCCCGGCGTCAGCATCTGCGACGAGTGCGTCGAGCTGTGCCGGCAGATCATCGAGGAGGACGGCAAGGAACAGACACGCACAAAGAAACTCCGCCGCCCGAAAGAGACGATCGACCCGGCGTCGATTCTGAAACCCGCCGAGCTCAAGGCCGTTCTGGATGAGTATGTGATCGGTCAGGAGGCTGCGAAAATCATCCTCAGCGTCGCGGTTTACAACCACTACAAACGGATCCTTTCGCGCATGGATACGGAGGACGTGGAGCTCCAAAAGAGCAACGTCCTGCTGATTGGGCCGACGGGAACCGGCAAGACGCTGCTCGCGCAGACGCTCGCGCGGACGCTGGGCGTCCCGTTCGCGATCGCGGACGCCACGACCATCACCGAGGCGGGCTATGTCGGCGAGGACGCCGAAAACGTGCTGCTGCGGCTGATTCAAGCGGCGGATTTCAACATCGAGGCGGCCCAGCGCGGCATCATCTACATCGACGAGATCGACAAGATCTCCCGCAAGTCCGAGAATCCCTCGATCACGAGGGACGTGGGCGGCGAGGGCGTGCAGCAGGCGCTGCTCAAGATGCTCGAGGGCACGATCTCCAACGTCCCCCCGCAGGGCGGCAGAAAGCACCCGCAGCAGGAATTCATCAAGATCGACACCACGAATATCTTGTTTATCTGCGGCGGTTCGTTCGACGGAATTTCGCAGATCATCGAGAAGCGCATCGCGAGCTCGGCGCTCGGCTTCGGCGCGAACGTGCGCAGCAACAAATCCAAGGAGTCCTCCGATCTGCTCAAGCAGGTCACGCCGCACGATCTCGTGAAATTCGGCATCATCCCGGAGATGGTGGGCCGGCTTCCGGTGGTCACGGCGCTGGGGGATCTCGATCTCGACGCGCTGGTGCGCATCCTGACGGAGCCGAAAAACAGCTTGGTCAAGCAGTATCAGAAGATCTTTTCGCTCGACGGCGTCGATCTTCAGTTCACGGCCGACGCGCTGCACGCGATCGCGCAGAAGGCCATCGACCGCAAGACCGGCGCGAGGGGACTGCGCTCCATCATGGAGGAGACGCTCTCCGGCCTGATGTTCTCGATCCCGTCCGACCCGACGGTCGAAATCGTGGTGGTCGGCTCCGGCTGCATCACCGACGGGGCCGCGCCGCAGGTCGTCCGCAACCCGCTCAAAAAAGCCGTCCCGCTCGCGATCGCGGCGGAGACGTCGCGGGACGCCGCCGATTTCTGAGCCCGAACCAAAATATACGAAAACGGTCCGTTATGATAAATGCGATGCGTTTGTCGTGGCGGACTTTGTTCATCTTCCAAAAAATTCGATCCGAAACGGAGGTTTCGAAAATGGATGAAAAAATTATGGAAAACCCCTCGGTCGTCATGCCGATGATCGCCATGCGCGGCATCGTCTTGTTTCCGAAAGTCGTCCTGCATTTTGACGTGGGCCGCAAAAAATCCATCGCGGCGCTCAACGACGCGATGAAAAAGGACCAGCTGGTCTTTCTCTCGGCGCAAAAGGACATCAAGGACGAGGAGCTTCAGCCCAATAAAATTTACGATGTCGGCGTGGTGGCGGAGGTCCGCCAAGTCATCAAGACCGGCAACGACGTGATGCGCATTTTGGTGGAGGGCAAATACCGCGCGAGGCTGATCGAAATGGTCACCGAGGAGCCCTATTTTGAGGCGAAGATTCAGGAATACCCGCTGCACAGCCTCCGCCCGAGAAAGAGCGTCCTCTGCGACGCGCTGATGCGCACCGTGAAGGAGCTTTTCAACGAATACTGCTATCTGATCCCCAAGATGCCCAAGGAGATCGTCGTCAACGCCCTCGGCACCGACGACCCGGTCTTTCTCGGCGAATATCTCGCCGGGAACCTGAATCTTGAGGTGGAGGACAAACAGACGATCCTCGAGGAATCGAGCTACGTCAAGCGGCTGGAGCTGCTTGCCTCCGTGCTCGAAAACGAGAATTCTATCCTCAACGTGGAGCACGACATCTTTGAAAAAGTCAAGGATCAGGTCGACCAGAATCAGCGCGAATACTATCTGCGCGAGCAGTTAAAAGCCATCAACGAGGAGCTCGGCGAGGGGGAAAACGTCCAAGAGGAATCGGACGTCTACCGCGAAAAGATCGGCGCCATGGCCCTGAGCGAAGAGGTACATAAGAAGCTGCTGGAGGAGGCGGACCGTCTGGGCAAACAGCCGGTCGGCAGCCACGAATCCGACGTGATCCGCAGCTATCTGGATACCTGCCTCGCGCTGCCGTGGAACACCGAGACGACGGACCGCATCGATCTTGAGAAGGCGAAGAAACTCCTCGACCGGGACCACTACGGCCTCAAGAAGGTCAAGGAGCGGATTTTGGAGCTGCTCGCGGTGCGCAAGCTCGCCCCCGACGTCAACGGCCAGATTTTGTGCTTCGTCGGGCCGCCCGGCGTCGGCAAGACCTCGGTCGCCAAGTCCATCGCCACGACGATGGGCCGCAAATACGCGCGGATCTCCCTCGGCGGCATGAAGGACGAATCGGACATCCGCGGCCACAGAAAGACCTACATCGGCGCGATGCCGGGGCGCATCATAAACGCTGTGAAGCTCGCCGGCAGCAAGAACGCCCTGATCCTGCTCGACGAGATCGACAAGATGGGCAACGATTTTCGCGGCGACCCGGCCTCCGCGATGCTCGAGGTGCTCGACCCGGAGCAGAACGTCGCCTTCCGCGACCACTATATCGAGGTGCCGTTCGATCTCTCCAAAATCCTTTTCATCACGACGGCGAACGACATGAGCGCGATCCCGGAGCCGCTGCTCGACCGCATGGAGGTCATCAACCTGACGACCTACACCCGCGAGGAAAAATTCCAGATCGCGAAGCGCCATCTGCTCAAAAAGCAGATGCGCCGCCACGGCCTCTCCGCGAAGGAATTCAAGGTCACGGACGAGGCGCTCTACGCCGTCATCGACTACTACACAAGGGAGGCTGGCGTCCGCAACACGGAGCGCAACATCGCCGCCCTGTGCCGCAAGGCCGCGAAGCAGATCGTCGGCGGGGATACGGAAAAGGTCGTTGTCACGGACAAAAACATCGGCGAATTCCTCGGCGTCAAAAAGTTTAAGCCCGAGGCCATCCCGAAGGAGAACGCCGTGGGCCTCGTCAACGGGCTCGCTTGGACGGAGGCCGGCGGCGAGATGATGCAGATCGAGGTCGCGATTCTCGACGGCTCCGGCAAGGTGGAGCTGACCGGGAATCTCGGCGACGTGATGAAGGAATCCGCCCACGCGGCGATCAGTTTCGTGCGCTCCTGCACGGAAAAATACGGCATCGAGCATGATTTTTATAAGACAAAGGACATCCACATCCATGTGCCGGAGGGCGCGGTGCCCAAGGATGGCCCGTCCGCGGGCGTGACCCTCTGCACCGCGATCATCTCGGCTCTCTCCGGGACCGCGGTGCGCAGGGAGGTCGCGATGACCGGCGAGATGACGCTGCGCGGCAGGGTGCTCGCGATCGGCGGCCTCAAGGAAAAGACCATGGCCGCCTACGCCGCCGGGGTCAAGACCGTGATCATCCCGGAGGACAACCTCCCGGATCTTGAGGAGATCGATCAGGTCGTAAAGGA
Source organism: Oscillospiraceae bacterium (assembly GCA_017991935.1). Taxonomy (GTDB): domain Bacteria; phylum Bacillota; class Clostridia; order Oscillospirales; family Ruminococcaceae; genus UMGS1668. Next base: position 8,129 of record JAGOPP010000010.1, on the reverse strand, counting down.
CAGCATAGAATTCATCCCCGCCAATAACATCGAGACGGTCCTGAAGGCCGCGCTGGTGCACCCGCTGGAGCCGAAGATCATCAAGGAGATCCCGCTCCTCGAGGATCAGCTCCCGGTGCTCAGTTACGGCACAAACAAACCGGTGGGCACGACCATCGCGCAGTAAGGATAAAAAACTATGGATTTCAGAAACGTCACATTCGAGGCCGCCTACGGGACGCCGAACCAGCTCCCGCCGAGTTCCTCTGCGGAATTCGCGTTTTCGGGGCATTCCAACGTCGGGAAATCCTCGCTGATCAACAAGATTTTCGGGCGCAAGAGCCTTGCGCGCGTGTCGTCCCAGCCCGGCAAGACCGCGACCGTCAACTTCTTTGAGGCGGACGGCGTCCGCTTTGTCGACCTGCCGGGCTACGGCTACGCGAAGGTCTCGCTCGGCGAGAAAAAGCGCTGGGCCGGACTGGTCGAGGGCTACCTGACGGGCGAGCGGGACATCCGGCTCGTCGTGCAGCTGATCGACAGCCGGCACGAGCCGACGCGGGACGATCTCGACATGATCCGGTTTCTGATCGACAGCGAGATGCCCTTTGTGCTCGCGCTGACGAAGTGCGATAAGCTCAACCGCGCGGAGCGGCAGAGTCGCACCGAGGCGCTCGCGGAGGAGATCCCCTGCGCGGACCAGATCACGATGCTCTTCACCAGCACGGAGACCGGGGAAGGCATCGAGGAGCTGAAGGCGATCTTTGCCGATCTTTCGCAGGACGAATGACAGCATGATAAAAAATCCCCCGGGGCCGCCGCCGCGGGGGATTTTTATGGGGAACTTTGCGCGGAAATTCTTAAGATAGAAATGAAGCCGCCGCCCGCGTGGAATTTCGGAAGATTTATCTTTTTTAACTTGATTATCACAAACTAAAGTATTAAAATTTTATTGAATGAAAGCAGGAGGCGTTGCAATGAATAACAAGCTCAAAAACTCCAACATGGACTTTTTGTTTGATGCGGTTTTGACTCTCCGAAACCGCGAGGAGTGCTATAATTTTTTTGAGGACCTCTGCACGGTGCCGGAGATGAAGGCACTTTCCCAGCGCATCGTCGTGGCGAAGATGCTCACCGAGCACAAGGTTTACAGCGATATCGTCGGCGAGACCGGGGCGTCCACGGCGACGATCAGCCGCGTCAACCGCTCCCTGATCTACGGCAGCGACGGCTACGCGGTCGCCTTCAAGCGGCTGACGGAGAGGGAGGCCGAGGGGAGCGCCCTCGCCGCGGACCGCGCCGGCCCGGCGGAACAGGAGCCGTTTGAGGAGAACGGTTACCCTTCCGGGGAATGAATCCCCCGGGAGGAAACAGAATGGATTTGAGAGAATAAAAGGCTGTCCCGAACAGCCTTTTTTCATAGAGGAAGCTTAAAATGTCAGATTATTCCGGGTTTGCCCCATACTATGACCGTTTTACCCGCGACGTGGATTATCCGGCGCGCGCCCGGTATTTCGACGCGGTGATTCGGCGCTACGCGCCGGATGCGAAACTCGTCCTCGACCTCGCCTGCGGAACCGGAACCCTCACCTTCGAGCTCGAAAAGCTCGGGTACGACATGATCGGGGTGGACGGTTCTTGGGAGATGCTCTCCGTCGCCACGGGGAAGAGGGAAGAGCAAAAAAGCGAGGCGCTCTTCCTCTGTCAGGAGATGCGCATGCTCGATCTTTACGGCACGGTCGACGCCGCGGTTTCGGCGCTCGATAGCCTCAACCATATCCTTGACGAGGCGGAGCTGCGGGAGGTTTTTCGCAGAGTGGCGCTGTTTTCGAACCCGGGCGCCTGTTTCGTCTTCGATGTGAACACCCCCTATAAGCACCGGGAGATCCTTGGAAACAACAGCTTTGTCTACGAGGACGACGGCGCGCTCTGCGTCTGGCGCAACGGGTATGACCCGCAGGGCGACACGGTGGACATCACGCTGGATTTTTTTGAGCACGAGGATGAGCACGGCCTTTACAGGCGCAGCGCCGCGGAGTTTTCGGAGCGGGCGTGGCCGCCGGAGGAGCTAAAGTCCATGCTCAAAGAGAGTGGATTTGCCGTGGAGGCGGTTTACGACGAGGACAGTTTCCTGCCGCTGCGGCCGGACAGCCAGAGGGCCGTCTTCGTCGCCCGGAAGGAATAGGCCCCGGGAGGCGTCCCGGCGGGAGCGGCAGGCCGTCTTTATGCCATGGGCCGCGGCGGGCATCGGCGAAACGGCGTCCGGCGGCAAGGATGGGAGGAAAAAGCGGTATGGATCGCGGAGACAAAAGAAAACGCGGTTTTATACGGATGGGGGCTTTGGCGATCATTGGGGCCTTCGCCTTTTTGACCGCCGTCTCGCTTCCCGTATTTCGAAGCTTTTGGACGAGGACGAAGGAGGCGATCTGCGCCTCCAACCGGCGGAGTCTCTATGGGCAGCTGTCCATGAAAAAAACGGGGGACGAACTGGATACGCTGGAGGAGGCTCTCGACGCCTACGAGGCGGAGGGGGAGAACGTGCTCGCGGATTACACGTGCTTCGGCGGGGGCGTGATCTCCGTGGAAGGGAACGCGGTCGTCTGCTCCATTCACGGCCACGAGGGGTCAAAGATCTACTTTTCCGGGATCTCCGGCGGGGAGATCCGCGATCACGATTCCGTGCTGCGCGACCTCTCCGAGGCGATCCCGGACTACCTCAAGCAGATGGATCGGCGGGAAGTGCTCTCGGACGGGACGCTCAACGGGTATTGGAAACCGGGAGAGACGAAGAAATGCACGAGCATGAGGCTTCTCTTGCAGGCGGTCATGGCGGAAAACGAGGTGGAGTACGCCGACGGCTTTTCCAGCGCGGCCGTCTGGCTTGACCGGTTCGACCGCGCGACGGTCGTCTGCGTCGAATATAAAATCGGGGGCCGCGCCTATCTGTATTTTTCGAGCGGGAACACCTATGTGCTCGAAAGTTCCGCCGCCACCAATAGGAACCACGCGAAGGTCGACTGGGAAAATGACGAGCGGGCGGTGCAGGACGCGATCCGCGGCGGCCGCCGTGACGTCCGGGCGCTCTCCGCGCCATAGACGCTTCCCGGGTTTCCTTTCTAAAAAAATACCGAGATCACAAGAAAAGGACGGCTCCAGACGGGCCGTCCTTTTCTTTATCTGTTTTTTACGCTCGGGGGAGGCGCTTTATTCCCGGCAGAACAGGTGGAGATAATTGTCAATGCCCTGCCGGATGATCTCGAGCGCGCGCTCCCGGCCCTCGGCTTCGTTGACCACGGGCTCCTTGCCCTCAAGCTTTTTGTAGATGGAGAAGAAGTGCGTCATCTCGTCGAAATGGTGGCGCGGCAGCTCGGAGATGTCGTTGTAGACATTGAAATCCGGGTCCGCGAGCGGGACGGCGATGATCTTTTCGTCATATTTTCCGCTGTCGATCATCGAGATCACGCCGATCGCCTTGCAGCGCACGAGCGTCATCGGCTCCAGCACCTCGGTGCTCATCACGAGCACGTCGAGCGGATCGTCGTCGTCGCCGTAGGTGCGGGGGATGAAACCGTAGTTTTCCGGGTAGTGCGTGGAGGTGTGAAGGATGCGGTCAAGGATGATGAGCCCGGTTTCCTTATCGAGCTCGTACTTCTTTTTGCTGCCCTTGCTGATCTCGATGAAGGCGATAAAATCCTCCGGGCTCACCCGCTTCGGGTCGATGTCGTGCCAGATATTGTGCATAGAGAAGCTCCTTTTATCTTAAATTTTGCGTTCTGAAATAGAGACATCACGCTTCACAGCCTCCGCCGCCGCGGACCGGGGAGCGATCGGCGCGGCCGATTACTGCCATGGACATATGCCGCCTCGCCGACGATATTGCCGCGAATTTCAGGCCCAGAGCAGCCAGATGGCGATGTAGCCGGAGACGACGGCGGTCAGCGAAAACGGCACGCCGATCCGCATGAACTCCTTGGTGGGGACCTCGTACCCGTTTTTCCGCAGGATGCCGATGGCCGCGATGTTTGCGGAGGCGCCGATCGGCGTCAGGTTCCCGCCCAGCGTCGCGCCGGCCAGAAGCCCGAAATAAAGCAGGTAGGGGTCCACGCCCATCGCGAGCGAGATGCCCTGCACCACCGGCAGCATGGTCGCGACATAGGGGATATTGTCGATAAAGGCGGAAAAAAGGACGCTCGCCCAGACGATCACCGTATAGATGATAAAGAGATTGTCGCCGCCGAGCCGCACGAAGAGCTGCGCGATCGCGTCCACGACGCCGGCCTCCGTGATGCCGCCGATGACGACAAAGAGCCCGGCCAGCAGCAGGATGGTCTCATAATCGATCTCCCGGATCGGCCTGAGGATGTGGTCGGCGTCTTTCTCTTTTAAGGCTTTCGCGATTGCGCCGATAAGGAAAAGCGTCACGCAGATGACGCCGTTCGTGACGTCCGGTTTATAAGGGAAGAAAGAGGCGCAGATCAGCAGCAGCACCATGCAGCAGAGCAGGACGCTCGGCAGGTAGTCGGTCACTTTGACCACTTCGCAGATGTCCACTTGCTGCCGATCCTTTCGGAAAAGCCAGAGCAAAACCAGTATGCTGAGCAGGGCGCCGGCCTCCACGACCCAGAACATGCCGGGCCGCCCCATGAACCAAAAGAAATCCAGAAAATCGAGGCCGGCATAGCTGCCGAGCAGGATGGAGGTGGTGTCGCCGACGAGCGTCGCCGCGCCTTGCAGGTTTGAGGAGACGGCGATCGCGACGATCGGCGCCACGGGGGAGATGCCCAGCCGCTTGGAGATCGCCAGCGCGACCGGGGCCACCATCAGCACCGTCGCGACGTTGTCGACAAAGGCGGAGATGATGCCCGCGAAGAGGGCGAGCGCGGTCACCGCCCAGCGGACGTCCGGCGTCTTGCAGATGATGAGATCCGCCATCCGGGCGGGCATACCGGAATCGATAAACAGGGACACGAGCCCCATGGTGCCGCCGATCATCATCAGCACGTTAAAATCAATGGCGGGCAAAATTTTCGCGGGGGAAAGGAAACCCATCAGAACAAAGATTGCGGCCGAGCACAGCGCGATCTTCGCGCGCTGCTTCGGCATGGCCAGCAGGCATATGTAGGTCAGTGCGAAGAGAATCGCAGCAGCGGTCATGAACGTACTCCTTAATTTTTAGTATGGTTGCAGGATGCCCCTGCGCGGGAATTTCCCTATGGCGTCGCCTTATCGGGGGTATGCGTGTGCGGGAGAGTCCCGTTCGCCTTGAGCTCTTTGATAATCAGGACGCTCACGGGCAGGCCGAAAAGCCCGACCACGCCGAGCAGCTTCACGCCGAGCCACATGCAAAGCAGCGTCGCCAGAGGATGCAGCCCGACCCGATGGCCCACGATCCTCGGCTCCATGACCTGCCGGACGACCGTGATGACGATATACAGGACGGCGAGCGCGATGCCGTGCCCCACGTCGCCCTGCACGAGCGTGATGATCGACCAAGGCACAAGCACCGTGCCGGACCCTAAGATCGGCAGGATGTCGAGCGTCGCGATGATCAAAGCGATCAGGAACGCCCTTTCATATCCGATCAGCAAAAGCCCGACGGAGACCTCCGCGAAGGTGAGAAACAGGATCATGGCATAGGATTTCGCGTAATTCCCGATGATATTCCCAAAGCTGCTTTTTGCCGAGCGCAGGATGGCAACGGCCCTCTCCGGCAGGTATTTTTTGATGAACGTGTTCACCGCGCCAAAATCCGCGGCCAAAAAGACCGTGGCGATCACACAGACGATGCCGGCCATCAGCTGGGCCGGGAAACCCACGGCCATCCCGGAGGCCCAAGACACGGCCTGCATGGAGAACTCCGTCACCGTTTTGCCGAGGGAGGAGAGCGCGTCGGGCATCATGTCCTCGATCGTCTTCACGGTGGACGGGTCAAGATGCGAGAGCAGGTCCAGCGCCTGATCGCCGAGCTTGATGAGGGCGGGGGAGATGTTGGCGGTGTAATATGCCGGCATCTTGCTCACCCAGTCGACCACTTCCGTGATGATGCCGACGGAGAGCAGGATCAGCGCGCCCGCCGCGACGATATAGACAAGGAGAACCAGCGCCACCGAGATCGCCCCGCGGCGGATATGCAGCTTTTTCTCGAGCCAGACGACCGCCGGCCGCAGCAGGCTCGCCACCGCGTACGCGATCAGAAAGGGGAGGAGATAGGCGAACAGGTATTTCCAAATCAGATAGACGATCGCCGCGATCGCGGCCCAGTATCCGAATTTCAATAAGAAATCCTTGTATCTTTGCGTTTCCAAAAAGTCACCTCTTTCAGCTTTCCTCTTCCAGCATCCGGTAACCCACGCCGATCTCCGTGAAGATGTAATGGGTCGCCCCGGGGGTTTCGCCGAGCTTTTTGCGGATGTTCGCCATGTTGACCTGAAGCTTTTTTACGTTTCCGGGGTCGCTGTTGCCCCAAATGGTTTTGATGACGGTCTCATGCGTCAGCACCTTGCCCGCGTGGCGCGCGAGCAGCGCGAGGATGTTGAATTCCGTCTGCGTAAACGGGATTTCCTGCTCCAAGAGCGTGACGCGCCGCTTGCCGAAGTCGATGCCGAGATCTCCGGCGTGAAACGCCTCCTGCGGCATGCCGCTCTCCCTGTTTCGGAGGCAGTCCCGGAGGTTTGCGCGGATGCGGGCGAGCAGCTCCGCCGACCCGAACGGCTTTGTGACGTAGTCGCTCGCGCCCAGATCGAGGGCCTTCACCTTGTCCCGTTCGTCGGTGCGGGCGGACACGACGATCACCGGGATCGAGAACTCGTTGCGAATCAGGCGGATCAGATCCTGACCGTCCATGTCCGGCAGCCCGAGATCCAGCAGGATCAGGTCCGGCTGAAAGGAGGCGGCCATGATCTGCGCCTGCGCGCCCGTCTGGGCGAGGATCGCCTGATACCCGTTGGCGGTGAGGATCGCCTCGACCAAACTGTTGATGCTGCGCTCGTCCTCCACCACGAGGATCCGATACTTATTATTGCTCATCTTTCTTCTCCTCAAGCGGCAGCGAGAAGCGAAATCGGGCGCCGCCCTCCGGCCGGTTTTCGGCGGATATTGTGCCTCCGTGGGCGTGGATGATCGTGGAGCAGACCGACAGCCCGATCCCCATGTTGTGCTTGCGGTTGTCGGCCGGGATTCTCTCCGAGCCGAGGTATCCCGAAAAAAGGTTGGGCAGGCGGTCCTCCGGGATGCCGGCGCCGTCGTCCTCCACCGCGAAGATCGCCTCCGTGCCGTCCACCTTGGCGGAAAAACAAAGCTCCGTCATGCCCTTCGCGTGCTGGACCGCATTCTCGAGCAGATTGACGAGAACCTGTTCGATCAAAATCGCGTCCATCGGGATGAGGATAAACTCCTCCGGGATGTCCACCCGGACGGGATGCTCGGGGTGCTGTTTGTTAAATTTTGAGATCGCGCTCTCCGTGAGCTCCTCGAGCACGACGGGGGATTTGTTGATTTTTACGCCTCCGTCCGCGGAGATGCGCGTGACGGTGAGCAGATTTTCGACCATGCGCACGAGCCAGTCGGAGTTTTCCTGCATCTCCGCGAGGAGCGTCCGCCGCTGCGCGTCGGAGAGGGAGGCCCCGTCCTCGAGCAGGATCGAGCAGGCGCCCCGGATCGAGGTCAGCGGGGTGCGCAGGTCGTGAGAGATCGCGCGCAGCAGGTTCGCGCGCATCTTTTCTCTTTGGTTTTCCGCCTTCACTTGGCTCTGCCGTTTGATCTGAGTCGTCATCGTGCTGGTGATGAAGGTGACGGTCATCATGCAGACGGCGGAAATGAACGATACCGTGGGGGCGAAGTCAAACGCGAAATATGGGAACGTAAACGCGTAGTTGACCAGCAAAACGCTCGCGATGGAAGCCGCGATGCCATAGAAATAGCCTTCCGTATATCTGGAAACCAAAAATACGCCCAAGATGAAGATCATCGGCGTCAGCATTTTCATATCCAGCAAAAGATCGACGATCATGCAGACACAAAAGGTCGCGATCTCGATCCCAAACGCGATCAGAAAGTTCTTCCATTTCATACGGTTTCCTACTCCTTAGAAACAGTATAACAAAAATTCGGCAAAGTTACAGCAAAGAATCCAAAATAGCGACAGAAAACCTGTC